>NZ_JANWOI010000002.1 GCF_027920805.1 Govania unica | reverse complement strand
GTGCGATGGCCAGGGGCGGCCGCTGATCCTGCTGCTGAGCGAAGGCCAGATGAGCGATTACAAAGGGGCGGCGCTGATGCTCGACGCCTTTCCGACGGCCAAGGTCTTGCTCGGCGACAAGGGGTATGACGCGGACTGGTTTCGCAAGGCCCTCGACAATCAAGGCATCGCCGCCTGCATCCCGTCGAGGACCAACCGCAAGCTATCCATCCCGTACGACAAAATGCTCCACCGCCAGCGCCACAAAATCGAGAACATGTTCGCCAAACTCAAGGACTGACGACGCATCCACACCCGCTACGACCGATGCGCACACACCTTCATGTCCGCAATCTGCATCGCTGCAACCGTCATCTTCTGGATCTGATCAATGAGTCCTGACCCTAGGGCTTTATAAATCATGTTTCCTGCAGTGTTAAATCATCCTGTGATATGAAATTCTTCGCCTCACTCAGCAGCCAATTTTTAAACGTTTTGATTTTGGGCTTGTTGATTGATCTCTCTTGACAGAGCAGGTAATAGGCATGCTGGGACGGAACAGTCAGTGGAAAAGGGCGGATCAATTGTCCCTTACGAACAAGGTCTAAAACCAGGACACTGCGCCCCAGAGCTATACCATGGCCATTGAGTGCGGCCTGGATTGCCATATGGGAATGGCTGAAGCGCGGCCCCTGTGGCGAGATTGTCTGAGCTGACCCGGCTGCGCTGAGCCAATTGCTCCAGGACATCTGCATATCGTCATGAATCAGAGTGTGATGCTTTAAATCATTGAGGTCACGCAGTGGTTTTCCTGAAGTAATCAATTCAGGGTGACAGACGGGAAATATATCTTCGTCAAACAGCTTGGTGACTTCAAGACCAGGCCATTTTCCACGACCATATCGGATACGAAGATCGACCCAATGCACCCCTTCTTCACCGACGATATTTCCAAGATCGTCAACTTGATTCTGTGAGGTTACACGAATATTGATGTCAGGATGGGTTTCGGAAAAGCCTTTGAGCCTATTGATCATCCAATTGACCATAAAGGATTCTGCTGCGGACACGCATAACAACTGTTCGCTGCCTTTATCCATGAGTGTTTGAGTGACGGCATAGAGTTCGTTCAGCATGCCCCGTATAAAAGGCAGATAAACCTCTCCTTTTTCCGTCAGAAAAACTTCGCGCTTATGGCGATCAAACAATGGAAAGCCGAACCATTCTTCCAATTGTTTAACCTGATGGCTAACGGCACCCTGAGTAACGAAAAGTTCTTCTCCCGCGCGAGTGAAGCTGCGATGCCGAGCTGCTGCTTCAAATGCTCTGATCGCATTCAGGGGAGGCAATCGACGAGGGTTTATGGGAGTCTGACTCATGTCTCAATGTCCACTCTCTTAAGAACAGATCTTATACGGCGCATGCATGGTGACACATGTGGGGAGATACGAACAGGTAGCACTATGGCCTATTCGGCCATAAAATTTCTGCGCTGTTCCTGGCTGCATCCTTCACCATGGTAATTATGCTCATGGGAGGAAGGAGGAGCTCCGACGCTGCCGGCCCATTGCGGTCATAGGCGAAGATGCGCTTCAGGTAATGGACGGTGAATTCGACGCTACTGAGGGCACCTGAATTTATGGCATTCTGTATCTGTTCAAGCGATGCTGTGCTGAACGTGATCGTTCTGTTTTGTCGTTCTTGGGTAGCATTATGTTCGAAGCAGCTTGTGTCATGACCATGCTCGTCATGATAGAAAAACTTATACCCAGAAGTAGCCGGATCCCAATTGACGCTTGTTTGACTGGCATGAATCCCCCCGTTTTCTGCCTATTTTCTTTTGCATGTTTAGTGAAAAGGGTCAAGGCGAGCTTGAGTGGTTCGGGCTGGGTGGGGCGGTTGGCTTCGAGGGCAGCTAATGATCACGATAAATATCTTTCATTTGTGAGCGTTTTTATTTCCCGATAAGTTAGATCACAGAAGAAAAAGCTTTCAGTCAAGGTTTCGAGATGTGCTGTGGAGAGCTTTTTAAAAAACAGGGTGATCAGTAGTTCATACGTGACTGCTGAGGACAGCATTGAGGAGACTCCGGGTGGTCACTATGAAGGGCGGAAAAGTTCTCGTGGATTCTGTGTTGGAGCACGGGATCGAGACCATATTCGGAATTCCCGGGGGGCAAACTTATGAGCTGTTTGATGCATTTTATGATCGGGGAAACCAGATCAACCTGATCACCAGCCGAAGCGAGCAGGGCGCGGCCTATATGGCTTTTGGATATGCACGTTCGACCGGTAAGGTCGGTGTATTCACCGTGGTTCCGGGGCCAGGTGTTCTCAATACGGGGGCGGCTCTTACGACGGCTTACGCTTGCAATGCGCCGGTGCTTTGTTTGACCGGCCAGGTGCCTTCGACTGGAATTGGCAAGGGCATAGGATATCTTCACGATATTCCGGATCAGCTTGGTGTTCTGGAGCGGATGACGAAATGGGCGAAGCGCATCGATCATCCAGCCCACGCGCCGGCTGCGGTCCGTGAGGCGTTTCATCAGTTGACTACGGGACGGCGGCGTCCAGTCGCCCTTGAAATGGCGCCTGACATAATGTCGCAGGCGGCCGAGGTAACCATGTTGTCGCCGGTTCAGGAACAAGAGCCGATTACTGCAGACCTTGAGTTGATTGTCAAGGCGGCGGCTCTTCTAGGCGCTTCAAAGAACCCGATGATCATGATCGGTAGCGGCGCGATTGAGGCCGGCGAAGAGCTACGTGAACTGGCGGAAATGTTGCAGGCGCCGGTGATTTCGCAGCGTGGTGGTCGTGGTGTGCTGAGCGATCGCCATTATCTGAGCCATAGTTTTCCGGCGGGTCATCGTTTGTGGCCGGATGTGGATGTTGTCATCGCGGTTGGTACGCGTTTCAAATATCCGCGTATGCACTGGGGTACGGATGTTAATTTGAAGATCATTCATATTGATATTGATCCAACCGAAATCAATCGTATTTCGACACCGGATGTGGGTATCGTCGGTGATGCTAAAAAATCCGTGGCGGCGCTGATCCCGGAACTGGCCAAGACCAATCGCAAACGGGAATCCCGTGAGGCAGAGTTTGAGAAATTCAAAGCCGAGATGCGCGCGGAATTTGATGAGCATGTGCAGCCGCAGATGGGAATCCTGCATGCCATACGTGCCGAGCTTCCAGATGATGGTATTTTTGTCGATGAGATAACTCAGGTAGGCTACGCTTCCTGGTATGGCTTCCCGGTCTATGCGCCTCGAACCTTTATCTCGAGTGGCTACGCTGGAAATCTTGGTTATGGATTTCCCACGGCAATCGGTGTCAAGGTGGCCAATCCAGACCGCAAGGTGATTGCGATCTGCGGCGATGGCGGTTTCATGTTCCATTGTGGTGAGCTTGCGACGGCTGTCAAATATGGCCTCAACCTTGTTACGATCATATTCAGTGACGGGGCCTTTACCAACGTCGCCCGTGCTCAGGACACCCGTTATAACGGGCGAGTGATCGGTACAGATTTAAAAAATCCTGATTTTGTGGCCATGGCGGAATCCTTTGGGGCTACGGGTTATAAGGCGACCACAATAGAGGAACTGCGCGAAAAAATCCGGCTTGGGTTTGAGCAGAAAGGTCCGGTCATCATTGAGATGCCGATCGGAAAGACAGATTTCCCCTGGAAATTTCTTTTGCTGCCTAAAGTACGTTCAAATAACAGCTGATCAGCTTGGATCAATCTAAAGGTACTTATGCAATGTCTGAATATGATGTCGTTATCGCTGGTGGTGGGCATAATGCGCTCGCCTGCGCTGCAGTTCTTTGCAAAAATGGTATTAAAACCCTTGTTGCCGAACGCAATGACTGGGTCGGTGGGGGGGCGGTCACGCGTGAACTGACCCAGCCGGGGTTCAAGCATGATCTGTTCGGATCGAACCATGTTTGGATTCATGCCAATCCGCATATTCAGGAAATGATGCCTGAATTGAAGGAGTATGGTCTCGAATATCTATGGGGTGAAGACGAGATCATGGGGCATCCCATGACCGAAGGCCCCGGCGTGATTGTTTATCGTGATCTCGATAAAACCTGTGACAGCATTGCCCAATATTCCAAAAAGGATGCCGCGCGCTATCGCGAGATTTATGATGGATTTGTCGAGATCAAAGACGGGTTCATCAAGAATATGTTCGCGCCGCCGACTCCGCCGAGCTATATGCCTGCAGCGATGGAGCGTAGTCCCGAAGGTCTGCGTATGTTACGCAATTACAATCTGAGCGCCCGCGCCTTTGTGATGGAGAATTTCGAGAACCCCCATATTCAAGCGTTCCTGATCAGCTGGGCTCTGGGCCCGAATATCAAGCCGACCCAGCAGGGCGCAGGTTCGATTTTCTATATCATGATTCCGGCAATTCATGTGTATGGCCAGGCTATCCCGCGCGGTGGCAGCATCGAGCTTCCGAATGCGCTGGCTAAATATGTGAATGCCCATGGCGGCAAGGTGCTGACCAATAGCCCGGTGGAGAAAATTCTCGTTGATAACGGTGTCGCTCGCGGCATCCGGCTGCAGGACGGGACTGAAATACTTGCGAAAAAGGGTGTGGTGAGTGCTCTGGAGCCGCAACAGACATTCCTCAAGCTTATGGATAAAGAGCATCTCCACAGTGATTTCCGGCGCATGGTCAAGAACTTTGTGTTTGGTGATGTGGCTTCATTCCGGGTCCATTTTGCCTTGCATGAAGCGCCGATTTTTAAGGGCTCCGGGAATATCAGCAAGGCACCGTTTCAACGCACGATCACAAGCGTTGCAGATATCGATCGTCATTTTGCCGAATTGTCCATGGGTATCCCGTCCAAAGAACCGCCAATCCATGGTCATTGCTGGAGCCTGCGCGATCCGAGCCGCGCACCTGAAGGCAAGCATACCTTCATGATCGACACCTTCGTACCGAGCAAGCTTGCGAAAGGCAACTGGGCCGATATCAAGGAAAGCTATTCTCAGGAACTGATCAAGACTCTGAGAAAATATACCACGAATATGACCGATGATAATATCATTGAAAGCTTTTCTCATTCGCCCGAAGACATGGAGGCGATGAATCCCTGTTTTGTTGGTGGTGTTCCATCGGGCGGGGAGCGGACATTGTCCCAGTTGGGCTATTTCCGCCCATTCCCGGAATATTCGCAATATCGCGGGCCGCTTGAGCGCATGTATCTGGCTGGACCGTCCTGCCATCCCGGTGGCGGCATTAGTGGTATGGGTGTCATCACGGCACAGGAAATGTTGAAAGATTTCGGTCTCGTTGATGACGAATAAGACTATATTCGAGGGCAGCTGTAAAAGAGAGGGGGATGTTATGATCAAAAGCCAATTGTTAACGGCATATGTTGCGTTTTTTTTCGTCACTGCAGCCGCCCTCTGTTTTTCGGCACAAGCAGATACACTTTCTGAAATTAAACAGCGTGGATATCTTCGCTGCGGTATAACTGAGTCTGGAGCCGGATTCAGTTATATCAACGCTAAGGGGGAGCGTGCCGGTTTTGAAATTGAACATTGCAAGACCTTGGCTGCGGCAATATTTGGCAAATTTAAAGTCGATTATATTATGGCCACGCCACAAACGGCTTTTACATTGCTTCAATCTGGTGGGATCGATGTGTTTCCGTCTGGAGCCACATGGTCGTTCTTGCGCGATGCTTCACTCGGTCTCGACTTCGCAGGGGTTTATTTTCTCGACGGTCAGGGCTTTATGGTTCGCAAGAAAACCGGGGTCAAACAGGTAGCGGATCTGGATGGCGCGACGATCTGTGTGATGCAGGGCACAACGCTTGAACAGAACTTGGCCGATTACTTCGACGGGAAATCCCTCCGTTATTCTCTTATTACCTTTGCTGATACAGACAAGGCGCTTGAGGCCTATCAGGCCGATCGCTGTGATGCCGTAACGATGCACAGATCGGCTTTGGCGGCGCGCGGTGCTGGCATGCATGACCGCGATCAGCACGTCATTCTGGCAGAGGTTATTTCCAACGAGCCTCAGGGGCCGATGGTGCGGCAGGGTGACGCGCGCTGGCGGGATATCGTGCTCTGGGCCTTCAATGTGCGGGTGGCTGCTGAAGAACACGGCGTCACGCAGGCCAATGTCGAGGAGATGCGCCGCAATTCTCCTAATCGCGAAGTTCAGCGCATGTTGGGACGCTATGGGAAATTTGGAGAGGCCATCGGTCTTTCGAACGAATGGGCTTATGACATCATTCGGTTGGTGGGGAATTATGAAGATATATGGAACCGGAACCTGGCTCCGATCGGACTTGAGCGTGGCCCCAATCGATTATTCAAAGATGGCGGCTTGATGTTTGCCTTACCTTTTCGCTAATCAGGAGTATGTGATTTGAGGAGTCCGAGCCCTCGGGAATCCCTGAAAAAATGCCCAACCTATGTGCAAGGGAAAAGTACCATTGCAGGCATTAAAAATCCGATCAAGCTATCTTCCAATGAGTCGCCGTTTGGCCCGAGCCCGAGCGCGAAAGAAGCCTATCTTCAAGCCTTGGAAACAGTGCACCGCTATCCAGATGGGGGGCAAAACGCATTGCGGGCGGCCATTGCCGAGCGTTTTGGAATAGAGGCAGATCAGATCATCGGCGGCAATGGCAGCGAAGAACTGATCCTGCTTGCCATCCGTGCCTTTGTCGATCCCGGCGATCAGGTCATCGTCAGTGACAATGGCTTTGTCATGACCAGAATCCATGCTCTGGCGCAAGGGGCGGAGGTCGTTGTCGCTGCGGAAAAGGATTGGCATGTCAATGTTGATAATATTCTGGAGGCAGTAACGCCGAAAACTAAAATTGTAGCCGTGGCCAACCCCAACAACCCCACCGGAACATATCTGCCGGCCAGCGAGATACGACGTCTTCATGCGGGACTTCCGTCGAATGTTCTGCTGATGCTTGACGGTGCCTATGCCGATTATGTTGTCGCCGATGATTTTGAATCCGGTATCGGGATTGTTCATCAGTCGGCCAACTGCATGATGACCCGGACTTTCTCTAAAATTTATGGTCTGGCCGGCATGCGGGTGGGCTGGGCTTATGCTGCACCGGAAATTGTGGCGGCCATTCAGAAAATCCGGACACCCTTTAATGCTAATTCCCCGGCCATGGCTGCGGCAACAGCGGCGGTGCGGGATATGGGTTTTGCCGATATGGTGCGTGACCATACCATCACCTGGCGCGAGCGCATGGCGGCGCGCTTGCGTGAGCTTGGTCTCATGGTGGTGCCGAGCGTTACCAATTTCCTTTTGCTTCAGTTCCCGGAAGAAAAGGGTCTGAATGCCCTCAAGGCAGCAGCTTACCTGATCGAGAATGGCATTCTGCCGCGGCCGACTGGTGTGTCAGGACCCGGTGATTGCCTGCGCATCACCGTTGGCAGTGCCGAGGAGAATGCAATCTTCCTTCAGGTGATTGAGCGTTATGTGGGAGCGGCGTGATGGCTGCAGATATCAGACTGATCGCTGTCCCAACATCTCCCTTTGCGGCCCGGGTCAAGATTCAGGCTTATGAAAAAGGCCTTGATCTTGAGATAACTGACCCACCGGGCGGCTTTGGTTCGGAACAATTATACGCGCTTAATCCATTTGGAAAAATTCCGATCCTTATGATCGGGGATCAGGCGCTTGTTGAATCCTCCGCCATTCAGGAATATCTGGAGGATATCCATCCGACGCCATCCTTGCGCGGCAGGGATGCGCTTGAGACAGCCAGAATCCGGGCCTTTATCCGTGCTGTCGATCTTTATCTGTTTCCACTTCTGTTTACGTTGCGCGGGATGGGGGCTTCTGCCGATGCATCAGCACGCGCGGCGGTAATTAAGGATCTCAAACAGGTCGTCGCAAGACTTGCAGAGCTTTGTGGCGACAAAGGTTATGTCTGCGGAGAACAATTGTCTCTGGCAGATTGTGCATTGGCTCCGGCATATTTTTATACGAAGCTTTTCCTGACTGCTCAGGGGGCTCAGAATCCTTTTGCAGACCATAAAGTCTTTTGTGATTGGTGGGAAAAGGCTGGCGGGGAAAAATCAGTTATGCGCGGTTTTGATGAGCTTCGGGAGGCTGTTGCGCGCAAGGCTTAAGTTTTGGGGATAGAGCTTGTGAAGGATTGGCAATTAAACTGGGCCACAGTCAGGTCATTGGCGCTTCAACTGGCCATTCTGGCTGGAATAATGGCTGTTATCATCGCTATTGCGAACGCGACTTTAGCCAATCTTGACCGGCTTGGTGTCCAATCCGGTTTTGACTTTATCTGGCAACGCGCCGGGTTTGATATCAGCCAGAAACTATTGCCATACTCATCGGACTCTCCAGTTTATATGGCATTCGCCGTGGCCGTCTGCAACACCATGTTGCTGGCAGTGCTTTGTATTATTTTATCAACTATCCTGGGTCTTCTGGTTGCCTTATGCCGGATCAGTGGCGACTGGTTTCTGAACGGGCTTGGCTGCGGGTTCGTCGAGGTGTTTCGCAATATCCCTGCCTTGCTTCAGATATTCCTGTGGTATTTCGTGGTTCTGCGCGCGCTTCCAGCCTCTGATGATAGTTATCAGATATTCGGGTCCATTTTTCTGAATAATCGCGGCCTATTTTTGCCGAGTTCGAGTCTTCAGACGGGGTTTGTGTCGATCATGGGGCTTGCCCTGTTGGCAATTGCACTGGTCTTTATTGTCGTGATGGTTTTGCGTCGGCACCGCGCCCCCGCTGGATCTCCCGTCAAGGGAGCCGGCATGATGGGTTTCTGGTTGGTTGGCTTTGTGGTTTGGGCGTTCTACGCCGTGGAGTGGCAGGCCCCCGTGATGGACAAATTCGGCTACCGTTCTGATTGGGTCATAAATCCGGAATTATGCGCCGTTCTCCTTGGTATCTCCTTTTATAATTCGAGCTATGTGGCCGAGGTCATCCGGGCCGGTTTCCGGTCTGTGCCGCTGGGCCAGTGGGAAGCCGCAAAGTCATTGGGCTTTGGGCCGCTCAAAACCATGCGACATGTGATCATTCCGCAGGCCATGCGCGTGATCCTGCCGCCCATGACCAACTGCTATCTGAATATATTCAAGGCAACGTCACTTGGTGCTGCAGTTGGATATCCGGAAATAGTGTCCGTAATGGTGGGGACAACCAATAACCTGGTCGGACGTCCTGTGGAAATCATGACCCTGATTTTTTGTATTTATTCCCTGATTTCCTTGCTTGGGGTTTGGGCAATGGCTGCGATGAATCGGCGGTTCAATAGCTTCAAGCCGGTGTAAGAATATGGATAAGGTCAAGAGACGTTTATCACATGGGCAGCTTACCAGGACTTTCATGGGCAATTGGCGCATTGGCTTTAGTATTCTTGGGATCTTACTGTTGGCAGTGATTGTCTGGCCGCTCGTCAGGTGGGCGTTTATTGATGCCTATTGGGTAGGCGTCGGACCCGAAGCCTGTCCCGACAAAACCGGTGCCTGTTGGCCCTTTATCAGGGAACGGTTCGATCAACTCATGTATGGGGTCTATCCCATTCCTGAACGCTGGAGAGTCAATACCGGTCTGTTCATCGGCTTCTGTTTAATGGTACCTATCCTGGTGCCAAAAATACGTGCGAAGGCATTGTGGGTCGGGCTCTTCGTAAGCGTATATCCAATCCTCGCCGTAATTCTTTTTTCCGGCGGCGTATTCGGTCTGGAAAAAATCCAAACCAGTCTGTGGGGCGGACTTTTTCTTAGTCTGGTGGTGGGGGTCTTCGCCTTTGCTTTTGCCTTGCCTACGGGAATATTACTGGCACTTGGGCGTGAGTCGAAAATACCGGCCATTCGCATTCTTGCCGGGACCTGGGTGGAGATCTGGCGAAGCGTACCGACATTGGTCGTGCTGTTTGTCGCGGTTATCATGTTACCGCTTTTTCTGCCGCCACAGTATGAGGTCGATAAATTATTACGTGCGCTTGTTGCGCTGTCCATTCTTATGTCCTGTCATATGGCGGAAGCCATTCGGGGGGCCTTGAGGGCGATTCCAGCCGGTCAGTATGAAGCAGCTACAGCGCTTGGAATTGGATATTGGAAGACGCAGACCCATATCATTCTGCCGCAAGCACTTGCCATGGCAACGCCGCAGATCACAAATGTTGTTATCGGTCTTTTTAAAGAAACGTCATTGCTTGTGGTGATTGGGCTGTTCGATTTTCTTGGTATCGTACAGGCGGTATCAGGCGATTCTCGCTGGCATTTGTCGTCGGCACGTGCCACCGGCTATTTATTCGTGGCCTTCGTCTATTGGTGTATCTGCTTTAGCATGTCTCGCTACAGTTCTTATCTAGAACGCAGCGGTGTTGCGATGCATCGTCGTTGATGCACGGAGTGGTGACTTCGTCCTGTCTCTACCTCTTCATGACTTCATGATCTGCATGAGAAACTTTGATTTGACCCTGCGGCATATGAACCCACAAGATAGCCTCAGGAATTGGGTGCCAGTTACGTCGCATTAAAAAACAAGAATATGCGATTTATAAAAAAACGCGCCGGAATAGTTTTCACGAAACGGGAAATGTTGAGATGACGGTTGATGCGGATGTAATTATCATTGGTGGCGGGCATAATGGTCTGGCCTGTTGCGCTCAGCTGACCAAAGCTGGATTAAGCGTGATCCTGGTTGAGCGTAATAGCTGGCTTGGGGGCGCGACTGGTACCAAAGAAGTCACATTGCCGGGATTCCGACATGACCTTTATGGGTCGAGCCATGTGTGGATTCACGCTAATCCCTATTTCCGCGAAATTCTGCCCGAACTGGAAGAACATGGCCTTGAATATATCTGGTCCAAAGATCTTGTAACCGGCCATCCCACAAAGACTGGCCCTGGCATCGTCGTCTATAAGGATGTGGATAAGACCTGCGCCAGTATTGCGCAATATTCAGAAGCCGATGCCAAACGCTACCGTGAAATTTATGATGGTTTTGTTGAAATCAAGGACGGTTTCATCAAGGGGATGTTCTCGCCACCGTCACCGCCGAGCTATCTGCCTGCAGTGATGGAGAACAGCCGCGCAGGTCTGCGCATGCTGCGTGATTATAACTTGAGCGCGCGTGCCTTCGTCGAGGAGAATTTCGAACATCCGGAAGTGCGGAACGTTATTCTCGGTTGGGCATTGGCGCCCCAGATCACACCGGATCAGGAAGCGGTCGGCCAGACGTTCTACATCATGATCCCCGGCGTTCATGAGTATGGTCAGGCGATTCCCAAAGGTGGCAGTCAAATGCTGGCTGAGGCGCTGGCGAATTATTCGCGTGCTCACGGTGCGAAAATTATGACGGACGCCGGGATTGAGCAGATATTGGTCACGGACGGCACCGCCACCGGTGTGCGGCTGAGCGATGGGCGTGAACTTCATGCCAGCAAGGCAGTGGTAAGCTCTCTCGATCCGCGTCAGACATTTCTTAAACTGATTGACAGTGACTGTCTTGATCCATCGGTGATCACGATGGCCAAGGCTTTCTCCTACGGAAATATCGGGGTGTTCCGCTCCCATTATGCACTCAATGAAGCGCCGCGTTTCAAGAATGGCGATGAGATGAGCCAGACGACTTTCCAGCGGATTTTTTATTCGGTCGAAGACACCCGTGCACATTACGCGGATATCGCTTTGGGGGTGCCGCCGAGGAACCCCTTCATCTGGACCGCCTGCTGGACGCTTCAGGATCCGAGCCGCGCCCCGGAGGGAAAACATACGCTGATCATCGATACATTCGTACCACATACTCTGGCCAGCGGCGAAAGCTGGGATGATGCCAAGCATGACTTTGCGGCACTCATTCTGAGCAAACTCCGTGAATATACTGACAATATGGGGCCAGAGAATATTCTCGGTGAATATGTGGATACGCCGCTCAGTATCGAACGGGCAAACGCCTGTCTGGTCGGCGGCACGAGCACGGGTGGCGAACGCACGCTTTCGCAAACCGGTTATTTCAGACCCATGCCGGGATATTCACAATATCGCGGCCCCCTGAAAAATTTCTATTTAACCGGAGCGTCTTGTCATCCAGGCGGTGGTATCACCGCCATGGGCATGGTGACGGCCAATGAAATGCTGGAAGACTTCGGCATCTAAACGAGTTTGTGATAATTCCATAAGAATAGAGGCAAATAATGTCAGGTAGAATCAAGCCATATACAGCTCTGGTCATTCAGCCAAAGGTAAAAATTGCGCAGAACCGCGATGACATCATGGAAAACCTTAATCGGGTTTGTAACATGATCGATTTTGGGGTTGGCTATTATTGGGAGCTCCCGGCCAGGCTGGTTGTGCTGCCGGAATATTTCCTTCAAGGCGTCACCACACCCGGCAAAGGTGAAGATGGCCTTGAAGGGTTCATGAAAAAAGCCATCACCATACCCGGACCGGAAATGGAAATCCTCGGCAAGAAAGCCAAGCAGTATGGCATCTACATTTCCGGCGGTGGCGTGATCGAGAAGCTGCCCGAGTTTCCCGATCGCTGGTTCAATACCGCTTTTATTATCGGCCCTTGTGGCAATGTCATTCTTAAATATCACAAATGGCATGTGCCGGCTTATATCGGTCTTGGCACCAGCCCGCATGATATGTTCACAGAATATTCCAAGCTGTTCGGCGGTGACCTCAAAAGCTGTTTCCCGGTTGTGGACACGGAGATCGGCAAGCTCGGCACCATGACTTGTCATGACGGGGCGACCCCGGAGATTTCGCGCGCTTTGGGCTTTAACGGCGCCGAGGTGATCTGCCACCCGACGGCGAATCAATCCTTTGAAGGCGTCAGTGACCCCTGGGATTTCTGGGTCTTCACGCGCCGGGCGCGGGCCCATGACAATATGTGTTATGTGCTTGGGTCGAACTGGGGCACCTGTGAGTATGATTACTATCCAGAGGCATTCTGTCCCGGCCATTCCTTCATCATCGACTATATCGGTGTGGTCAACCGGATTGCACCTTACCCCGCGGAACAGGTCCTGGCCGGGCCGATTGATATCGAAGCCCTGCGGGAACATCGGTCGCGGGTCTCCCATAACACCTGGGTTGACGTTCGATCGGAGGTCTTCAAGGAAATGTACGAAAATCCGATCTATCCGTCGAACCTGTTTCCGCCGGGACATCCGCCGCGCAGCCTGACGCAAAAGATTGCCGGTGCCAGGCAGGCTTTGGATGTGCTTTATGAACGCGGAACCTTTACGCCGCCTTATGGCATGAAACCTGAAGAAATGTCGGCTGAACTCGACAAGCGTGTGGCTCATGCCCACGCTCAGGGAACATTGCGCAAATTTGACTGATACAGATACGGATCCGGTCGCCGAGAAAGGACAATAACGTGAGAGTTGTAAGCAAGCTTGTGGAGTTGGAATTCCACGTCGACCGGATCCAATCAGCTAAAAACGGAATCGTCATTCTGAATGATCCGACAAAGTCGATGGCAACGAAAGTTTTTATCGACCCGACTGATGCCATGGCCATTGCCAAGGTGGTTCTGAGTAGTGGGGCGGCCTGGCGTTTTATGCTGACGTTCTCATTCAGCTATCTGCGCAATAAATACCGCAAGCCCCAAAAGAAATCAGCGGGAGTAAAGCCATGACTGTTCCGGCATCGCTTGTCGAATTTCTGTCACAAACCCGTCCGATGCTGATCGGTGGCAACTGGATAAGGGGAGCATCGGAAAATGAATTCGATGTTGTCAATCCGGCGACAGAGGCTGTGATTGCGAGAGTTTCGGGGGCAGGTGAGGCAGATATTGATGCTGCCGTCAAAGCCGCTCAGATAGCTTTTGAATCTGGCGTCTGGGCGATGATCAATCCCTATGAGAAAAGTAAAATTCTATGGCGTGTTGCAGAATTACTGGAGCAGAATATCGAGCAACTCGCCTATTTGAATACATTGGAAAATGGCAAACCACTTGGCGCATCACGCGCGGGGGATGTCCCCGCAGCAGCCAAAACATTCCGTCACTATGCGGGATTGTGCACAAAGATCGAAGGCAAGACACCACAGATTTCATCCGCGCCGGATAATTTCCATGCCTATACGCGGCATGAGCCGATTGGTGTCGTTGGTCAGATTGTTCCCTGGAATGGACCGATCGTTGCTTTGTCCTGGAAAATTGCACCGGCCCTTGCTGCCGGATGCACCATTGTTTTCAAACCTGCCGAAGAAACGCCCCTGACGTCGCTTTACATTGGCCAGCTGCTCCTCGAAGCGGGGGTTCCGGCAGGGGTGGTCAATATCGTTCCAGGATATGGGCATATTGCCGGCGCGGCCATAACGGCACATCCGGGGATCCGCAAGGTTTCTTTCACGGGTTCAACCGAGGTCGGACGTCATATTATCCAGAGTTCCAGTGGAAATTTTAAGAAATTGTCCCTGGAACTTGGCGGTAAGTCACCATTGGTCATTTTCGCCGATGCCGATCTTGAACGGGCGATCCCGGCGGCGGCCAATGCAATCTTTTTTAATGCCGGTCAAGTCTGCATTGCCGGGTCGCGGCTTTATGTCGAAGCGCCTGTTTATGAACAGGTGGTGCAGGGCATTGCGAAGATTGCCACCACTATGCGCGTAGGGCCCGGGTTGGATTCGGAAACGGAGATGGGCCCGGTCATATCACGCCAGCAGTTTGAGCGGGTTCTCGGCTTTATCGAAAAAGGGCGTGAAGAAGGTGCCCGCGTGCTCGCTGGTGGCGGTCGCGTCGGGGACAAAGGTTATTTTATCCAGCCGACGGTTCTCGGCGATATGAGACAGGATATGACCCTGGTTCGCGAGGAAATCTTTGGTCCTGTGCTCTGCGCAATGAAATTCCACGATATGGCGGAGATTGTCGAAAAAGCCAATGATACCGATTATGGCCTTGCAGCCAGCATCTGGACCAGCAATCTCAGCAAGGCCCATAACCTTGCCGCACGGATTGAAGCGGGCCTGGTCTGGATCAATTGCCATGCAGTCTCTGATCCGTCGGTTGCCTTCGGCGGTTATAAACTATCCGGCTGGGGCCGTGAAAACGGCTGGGAAGGGATGGAGCAATATACCGAAACAAAATCAGTTATTGCCAATATAACATAGGTTTGTAACGGGTGCTGGTCCAAGCGGAAGAAATGCCATGAGAACGATTTTGATTTCCGGCTGTAGTTCAGGATTCGGGGCCTTATGTGCGCTGGAGTTTGCCGCTGCGGGTGATCGGGTCGTGGCGACGATGCGCAACCTTGACAGGAGCGGGGAGCTTCAGGAACAGGCACGCAACAAGAATGTAACGCTTCACATGCGGGCGCTGGATGTAAGCAATCCGGCGTCTATCGAAAGCTGCGTTTCTTCGGTTATTGAAGAGTTTGGACAGATTGACGTTCTGATCAATAACGCCGGCATTCATTTGCTTGCTGCTGTTGAGGATATGGCGGACGCGGATTTCCGACGGCTGTTCGAGACGAATTTCTTTGGTGCCATCAATCTGGCACGGGCTGTGCTGCCGTCAATGCGGGAGCGGGGAAGGGGACATATCATCACCTTGTCGTCTATCGGATCACGCATCGGCCGGGCAACGGATGGCATATATTGTGCCAGTAAGGCTGCCGTGGAAACCGCCTTCGAAGCGATGAGGTATGAAGTCGCGCGTTTTGGCGTCAACGTATCTGTTGTTTGTCCAGGCGCCTTTAAAACCAACATTACCCAGAATGTCAAAATGCCTGAAAATTATACCACATCTCCCTATGCCGATTTGGTGCAGTTTCGGGCTGGAAAAGTTCATGAGTCCTGTGCAAATGGCGGCGATCCCTTAGAGGTTGCACAGCTGATTATGACAATTTCCAAAAATTCAAAGCCGGACTTTCGCTATCTTGCGGGCCAGCAGGCGCTGCATATGGACCGAGAACTTACACCATTGAATGATGCGGACCGTACGGAGATGATCACGCGACTTGCGGGGATCGGTTGGTGGGTTTCGGGTTCTGATCTGACGGCTGGGAATGAGTAAATGAATATGGATTGTGGCGCACATATTCATAAAAGCGATGATCATGCAGAATCCACGGTTATTGAAATAACCGGCCTCAATAAATGGTATGACAGCAATCATGTCTTGAAGGATGTGGCATTGTCTGTTCAGGCCGGAGATAAAGTGGTGATTTGCGGCCCGTCGGGATCGGGCAAGTCAACTTTGATCCGTTGTATCAACGGACTGGAACCGCATCAGTCCGGTACGCTGATCGTTCAGGGCAACCGTTTGGATACAGCCCGAAAAATACATGCCAGTCGCCAGACTGTGGGTATGGTGTTTCAGCAATTCAATCTTTTTCCGCATTTGACCGTTTTAGAAAATCTGGTTCTTGCCCCCAAGTTGCTAAAAAAGGTAAGCCACGCCGTCGCTGTGGAACGGGCCATGCATTATCTGAAGAAAGTGAAGCTGGCTGATTACTGCGGTCGATATCCGGGGCAGCTTTCCGGAGGGCAGCAACAGCGCGTGGCGATAGCCCGTGCACTCTGCATGCAACCAAGCATCATGCTGTTTGACGAACCGACGTCGGCGCTTGATCCGGAGACCATTGGCGAGGTGCTCGATACTATGATCGAACTTGCCGATTCGGGCATGACCATGCTGTGCGTAACCCATGAAATGACATTCGCTCGTCGCGTCGCTAACCGTATTTTGTTCATGGATCAGGGGCAGATTCTTGAAGATCGCAAACCGGATGATTTTTTCGAAAATCCAGGAACAGACCGTTTAAAGCGGTTCCTGTCTCAGATCCTGTCCCATTGATGACTGTTATAAGGGAAACTATTCTATGGATACTCTGCGACGCAATAATCTCATCGACGGGGAATGGCTCGCTGGTGAAGACTATCTCCCCAATATGAATCCGTCAGATACCAAAGACATTGAGGGGCATTATGCAGAGGCGACATTTCCACAAGTTCATTTGGTGATATCCGCCGCGAGAAAGGCATTTCCGGCCTGGTCACGGTCACCTCTCATGGAACGCTTCACGCTGCTCGATAAAATCGCAGACAAGATCAGTGAACGTCAGGATGATCTAGCTCGGCAGCTCGCGCGGGAAGAAGGAAAAATTCTGTCCGAAGCACGGGCAGAGGTCATGCGGGCCGCACAGATTTTTAAATTCTTTGCCGGGGAATGTTTGCGCATTCGGGGCGAAGTTGTTGATTCTGTCCGGCCGGGGGTTGATGTGGAAATCACCCGAGAGGCCATCGGTGTCTGCGTCGCAATCACCCCGTGGAATTTTCCCATTGCCATTCCGGCATGGAAAGTGGCGCCGGCTCTTGCTTATGGTAACTGTGTTATCTTGAAGCCTTCGGAGTTGGCACCAGGATGCGCATGGTCTCTGGCCCGGATTATCCAAGATTGTGGCGCACCGGCGGGGGTGTTCAATCTGGTGATGGGGGATGGCGCTTCGGTCGGTGCAAAACTGATTGCTTCTGATGGCGTGGATGCCGTGAGTTTTACGGGGTCGCAAACTACGGGAAGTATGGTCAGACGCATATGTGCGGAAAGTGGAAAGCGCGTTCAGCTGGAAATGGGAGGAAAGAATCCTCTGGTTGTCATTGATGATGCCGATCTCGACAAGGCCGTTTCGGTAGCATTGAATGGCGCGTTCTTTTCAACCGGACAACGATGCACGGCATCGTCCAGACTTATTGTAACAGATGGCATTCATGATGCCTTTGTTGCCGCCTTGACGAAAAAGATGGTGGGATTAACCGTTGGCAATGCCCTTGACGATAAAAGTGAAATCGGTCCGGTGGTGGATGATCGTCAGTTTCGCAAGAACATGGAAGCCCTGGAGCGTGCCCGTCGAGATGGTGCCATAGTTGTAGGCGGAGAGCCGGTCGAAATTGAGAATGGAAATCTATATATGCGACCGGCTCTGGTGCTTGGCACACGCCCCGACATGGTGATCAATCAGGAGGAAATATTCGGGCCGATTGCGAGCATTCTGCGTGTCCGTGATTATGAAGAAGCTTTGGCTGTGGCCAATGATGTGCCGTTTGGTTTGTCTGCCGGTCTCTGCACGACCTCGCTTGCTATGGCACGTGATTTCAAGCGACGGATCAAGGCAGGTATGGTCATGATCAATTTGCCGACGGCGGGCGTGGACTTTCATGTGCCTTTCGGCGGCGTGAAGGAATCAAGTTATGGTCCACGTGAACAAGGGAGTTATGCCAAAGATTTCTATACCGTCATGAAAACAACTTATATCGGGTGAGGGGCGAGATGCAGAGGGATCAGAGAAAGTCTTATAAGGACTTCTTGCCACTTGATGCTGACAGGGCATTGTTGCTTGGGCGGGTATGGAGCGCCCGGGAGGAGGGCCCGGTTCCGGTTCTGGTTCAGGGTGATGCCTTGATGGATGTGAGTGCGATCGCAGCGACAGTTTCACAAATTCTGGAACTGGAGAATGTCGTGGAACGATTGCGCAATCATCGTGGGCCAATCATTGCGCAGCTTGAAGATGTGATGAACGCCCCATCCTGGGATGCTGAAGATCAGGAAGTCAAATTACTGGCTCCGGTCGATCTGCAATGTATCAAAGCCTGTGGTGTCACCTTTGCGGTGTCGGCCAAGGAACGGATCATTGAGGAACAGGCAAAGGGAGATCCGATAGCAGCCACCCGGATACGTGCTGAGCTGGAAATCGCCTTTGGCGATGCTTTGTCCCGCGTAAAGCCGGGTACTAAAGAAGCTGAGGACATTAAGGCGCGGTTGATTGAGCAGGGCCTCTGGTCGCAATACCTCGAAGTGGCGATCGGGCCTGATGCCGAAGTTTTCACCAAAGCTCCAACCCTGTCCGCGGTTGGCTGGGGTGACCTCGTGGGTATCCGTCAGGATTCATCCTGGACGAATCCTGAGCCGGAAGTCGTTTTGATCTGCAACAGTCGAGCGAAAATTGTCGGCGTGACACTTGGAAATGATGTCAACCTGCGTGATTTTGAAGGACGTAGCGCGCTTTTGCTCGGCAAAGGAAAGGACAATAACGCATCTGCCAGTATGGGGCCGTTCATTCGTCTGCTGGATGACAGTTTTACAATGGATCGGGTTCGTACAGCGGAAGTATCTTTGGCCATATCCGGCGCTGATGGATTTTCATTACGCTCAACCAATTCTATGACCCTGATCAGCCGTGCGCCGGAGGATCTGGTTACACAAACCTGCGGTGCTGATCATCAATATCCTGATGGGTTCACTCTTTATCTTGGGTCATTGTTTGCGCCAGTGCAGGTTCGCGGTCACGAAGGAAAGAATTTCACCCATCATCTTGGTGACATTGTAGAAATATATTCTCCCGACTTTGGTTGTTTGCTAAATAAAGTCGCTTACACGTCGGAGGCACCACCATGGACCTTCGGTTTGGCAGAGTTAATGCGAAATCTTGCAAAACGGGGCCTTTTATAGGCCCCGTTTTCATTGGTTCACTATCACATCACCGAGCCGATTTGCCAGGGCGTGAATTCATTGTCGCCATAGTCGAGCTCTTCGCTTTTTGTTAGTTGTCCCGAGGCGACGGCTAATATGCTCTCAAATATTTCCGCACCCTTACTGCGAACGTCGCTATCGCCGGTGATGATGTCGCCGCAGTTGATATCCATATCTTCGCTCATATTTTCATAAAGCGCGCTATTGGTCGTGAGTTTGATGCTCGGCACCGGTTTGAAACCGAAGGCGGAGCCGCGCCCGGTGGTGAAGCAGATGATATTCGCGCCGGACGCCACTTGGCCTGTCACCGATGCTGGGTCGAAACCCGGGCTGTCCATGACCACCAGTCCCTTCCGTGTGATCGCCTCGGCATAGCGGAACACGCCTGTCAGGTTGGTGCTGCCGCCTTTGGCCATGGCGCCCAAGGATTTCTCCAGGATGGTTGTCAGGCCGCCGGCCTTATTGCCGGGTGAGGGGTTGTTGTTGAGTTCGTCGCCATTAGCCTTGGTATAGCGCTCCCACCAGCGAATGCGCTCGATCAGCGCCTCGGCGACGGAGCGGTCGGTGGCGCGGCGAATCAGCAAATGTTCGGCGCCGTAAAGCTCGGGCGTTTCCGATAAAATGGCCGTCCCGCCCTGTTCGATCAAAAGGTCGGCGGCAGCGCCGAGGGCCGGGTTCGCGGTGATGCCGGAATAGGCGTCGGAGCCGCCGCATTGCAGGGCCAGAGTCAATTCGCTGGCGAGCACGGTTTCGCGCTGGCAGGCGTTGACCTGGGGCAGCATCGCTTTCAGTGCGTCCAAGCCGGCGGTCACGGCTTTCCGCGTCCCGCCCGCGTCCTGGATTGTGAAGGCGGTGACCCGTTCCGAACGGTCGAGGCCGTCGCCAAACAGATCTTTTATTTGCATGACTTCGCAGCCGAGTCCGACCAGCAAAATACCGGCGAAATTCGGATGGTTGGCATAGCCATGGAGCACGCGTTTTAAATTTTCGTAGCCGTCGCCCGAACCGCGCATGCCGCAGCCGGTGCCGTGAACCAGCGCGACGACGCCATCGACATTCGGATAGGGCGCAAAGAGATTGGCCCGGTTGGCGGCGTCGGCGATGTGCCGCGCCACGGTGGCCGAACAATTAACCGAGGTCAGAATACCGATATAATTGCGTGTCCCGACTTTGCCATTCTGACGGCGGTAGCCCTGGAACGTCCGCCTGTCCGCAAGCGGCACATATTGGGTTGCTGTTGTGGCGGTGCAAAAATCATAATCGGTGGTAAGCGTATTCATGATGCAATTATGGGTGTGAACATGGGCACCGGCGGGAATATAGGCAGCCGCGCGCCCGATCACTTGTCGATATTTGACGATTGCATCGCCGACTGCGATATCGCGCAGGGCGACTTTATGCATGACGGGAATGAACTGCACGGTTTTGAGATTGCGAGCGGAATCTAAAACCACGTCCATGCCCAGCGGTTCGGTGGCGATGGCGACATTGTCGTCCATGTGCAAACGCACAATCTTATCCATGAGCCTTATCCATTATCGGTACTCGTGAAATCATATGGGTGAAGAAAAGAATGCAGTGGCATGTAAAACTGCCGCTATGACAGTGAGCCTTACTTACGAAACAGCATTGCTTTCTATTGGTCAAATCTATTGTGCTGTGCCTGCGATGAAATTAGCTCATAGACATTATTAATTAAAATGGTTTGTCCATTTCTCAGATCGCCCACTAAGGTTACGCTATAAAATCTCGTGACGACATGGAACTCACTAGGCCCTGTTTCAAATGGAAGGCTGTAGAATTTCATCTTCTCGGTCAGATACGCCTCTGATTTTACTGGCCGAGCAGCACGAACATACATCATTCCGCGAATAGTTTGGCCCCGACGATCGCTAGTCGCTCGAGTAAAGGGAAAAATCTCTGCTCGGGGCGGTGGCATCGTGAGACGATATCTTGCCGAAGCTATGGCGCGCGTGGTTTAAAGAAAATCTATCGGCGAATAATAAAATCTCTATCAAACTTCACTCAGAAAAATATTCGCAGCTACTGTAAAGATATGCGTGGTTTTTAGAAAAGGGGAGGGAAGACCTTATGTTGAGAGGACTGTTAGGGACGACGGCATTTCTTGCTTTAGTGCCGTTTTTTGGCGAAGCGGCGGCACAAGATCAACGTGCCGATCGCCTGCAGATCGAGGAAATCACCGTTGTCGCGCAACGCCGCGAACAATCGATTCTGGATGTGCCGGTTAGCGTCACTTTGTTTAGTGCCGAATCCATTGAGAAGCAAAACATTCAAAGCGCCAAGGACTATCTGCAACAAACGCCGAACGTGTCCTATCAAGTCGGCGGACGAAATGGATCGCGGGAAATCGTTATCGCCATCCGCGGTATTTCTGACATTAAAAATGCCGAGAAAATCGATACGTCCAGTGCTTTTTCGACTTATGTCGACGAATTCAGTCAGGGTACGCTGGCCTCTGGTCAAGCCAATCCGCCGACCTATGATATCGAGCGGATTGAAGTTCTTCGCGGTCCCCAGGGCACCTTCTTTGGTCGAAATTCCGAAGGCGGCGCCATCAATATCATGACCAAAAAGCCGAGCAAAGATCTCTATGGTCAGGTCGATTTCGGCGGCGGTCGCTTCAATAGTTATGAACTGGCGGGGGTTGCGAACGTTCCAGTGACCGACACCTTGTTCACCCGCCTGACGGTCCAGTCGGCTAAAAGCGACGGCCCGATGAAAAACCTTCATCCGACCGGTGGAAATTCGGGGAATGAATATCTATCCCTGCGTGGTCAGGTGCGCTGGCTGCCGACGACCAACACCACGATCGATATGCAGATCGGCTATATCGTCGATAACCAGGATTATACACCAAAGGCTGCGACCTGCGTTAAGCCCCGGTTTGGAGCCAATCCCTTCGATGGCAAAGTGCTTGGCGATATTGGCTGTTATGATCCGCAAGGCGAATTGTTGCGGCGGATCAACCTGCCTGCCGGTAACCCGGATCGTGTCGTTCTTCCGGCCGGCATGACCTATGACAGTTTGAACAAAAATCGTCTTAACCTTTACCAAAACACCAGGGAGCGCACCGAAAACCGGACCACGACAATGATCGGTCGCATCAACCACGAGTTTGAAGATTTCTCGATTACCTCAATCTCGGGTCTGGCGAAATCCGATCAAACTCAGTTCATGGATCTCGATCATTCCGGCGTTGACGGTATCGATCGTTTCGGCCTGTTCGACGCCACGAATTGGAGCCAAGAGGTACGGCTGCAGTCCGTTGGCAAAAAGACCATCGACTGGACGGTCGGCGGTATTTATTACAAGGATAAGTTTCAGGCGACCAATCAGATCCTGATCAAGCACTTCCTCGCCGCATGGATGAATGGCGACACGGCCAACCAAAATGTCATTCACTCGGATCGCGATGGCTGGGCCGGATTCGCCAACCTCGAATGGCACATCACCGAACCGCTGTCCTTGATCGTTGGCGGCCGCTTCTCCCACGATAACTCCTCAAGCGAATGGACTGACGTTTATGCCGCTTGTGGGAAGGTGCCTTATGGGTCGCCGCTTGCTCCCGGTTGCGCGTTGCGGCCGGATCAGCTCGATCGTTTGGTCCTGGCATCGGATGGCACCACCGTCTATCAAAGTGGCGGCCGAAAGGCACAAACCGCTGGTGCCGGTTATCAATCGACGAGTGGTAAGGATTTCTCACCGCGCATTGCCCTGAACTATAAGCCGAACGACAACAGTTCCTATTATGTGACCGTTTCCAAGGGCTACAAGCCAAACGGGGTACGCCTTAATCCGGATTCGGGCTTCGACCATACCAGCCGTTTCAAGAAAGAGCAGTTGTGGAACTATGAAGCCGGCTTCAATGCTGCGCTCTTTGATCGCCGCATGACCGTAAGTGGCGCCATCTTCCTCATGGACTGGAAAGACATGCAGGTTCTCGTTTCGGAGGAATACTGCAATGTCGGCGGTGTCTTGATCCCGATCGATGGCCCGTCAGCGCCCGTCGGCAACACCTGCTTGCGTGTGCCCCTCTATAGCATACAGAACGCTAAAAAAGCCCGCTCCAAAGGCTTCGAACTGTCCGCCCAAGGCATGATCACGAACGGCTGGCAGGTTGGTGGCTCGGTCGGTTATCTCAATGCCAAATTCGTCGACTTCCTCGCGAATGTTGCCGGCACCACGGCAGATGTTTCGGGACAACCGATCGGTAGCGCACCGAAATGGACGCTCAGTGCCAATACTCAATATAACTTCCCGCTCGCCGGGGGCGAAGCCTTTGCCCGGGCCTCGTGGAGTTACCGCTCGGCGAGCAGCCTCGATATCGCTCGCCGGGTCAACAATCAGTACCCGTCGAATATTCCGGCCTTCGGGCTTGTCAATTTGGCCTTCGGGCAAACCTGGGGACGGGTCAACCTTGCGCTGAATATCGAAAACCTGCTCGACTCGAAATATTATACAGCCGCCGAGTCCTTCAGTTACGCCGGCGTGATGCTCGACGTCCATCCGCGGACTTGGTTCCTGAAAGCAACATGGAAAACGAACTGATTAATCTCTAACGTTCGGGTTGCCTCCTCCGTATGAAGCGGGGGAGGCAATCTTTTCACCTTGCCTCCGTCGGCACCTTGTCGAGAGCGAAGGCGGCGGCTCCGTTGCTTACCGTCAGTGGGTTAGGGTTGAATTCCTGCCATCGCCAGGTCAGGAAATCTAAGGGGATGTTCCGGATGATAATCGATTACAGGATTATGTGTTGCGTGCTATCCGGCTTGCTGTTGATGACTGCACCCCAAACGGCTGAGGCGGCGACGGAAGCACGATTGGCCCGTTACCCGGTGCTCGCCAACGGCAATATCGCCTTCCTCTATGCTGATGATATTTGGTTGGTGGCGGAGACCGGCGGCCTCGCTCGGCGCTTGACGGCCGATGGTCAGCTCAAATCCAACTTGGTTTTCTCCCCCGATGGCCGACAACTCGCCTATGCCATGACGGCAGAGGGCAACCAGGATACTTACGTGTTGCCGGTTGCGGGCGGTGTGAGCGTTCGCGTCACGCATCACCCGGCTGCCGATCAGCCTGTGGCTTGGTATCCGGACGGTCAGAATTTATTGATCGCCAGTGGTATGTACAGTCACAGGCAGAACTATAATCAATTGCTGAAAGTGAAGGCCACGGGCGGCTTGCCGGAGCGGCTGCCGCTTGCTTATGGCGAGACGGCGGCATTTTCTCCCGATGGCAGCAAGCTGGTTTATACCTTTTATAAGGATTTCCAGGACGGTAAGGAAACCTGGAAGCGCTATCACGGCGGGCGGGCGCCGAGCCTGTGGTATTTCGACTTAAAGACCGGCGCGTCGCGGCGCCTGACGAATAATGACTCGCCCAATTCGATGCCGATGTGGGTCGGCGAGCGCATTTATTATCTGTCAGAGCAAGGCGCGGATGAGCGAAGCAATATCTGGGTTCATGACCTGAATAGTGGGGAAGAGCGCCAGATTACCCATTTCACCGATTTCGATATTCGCCATCCGTCGCTTGGGGCTGGGACGATCGCGTTCGAATATGCCGGGAAAATTCATCGTCTGGATCTGACCGACGAGACGACGAAAGAAGTGCCGATCGCCGTGGCGACGGATTTCGCAAGCTTTGCGCCGACGCGGGTTCCGGTCGCCGATTATATCGAACATGCCGACATTGCCGCCGACGGTAAAACCGTTGTCTTCGCGGCGCGCGGCGATGTTTTTACCGTGGGCCTCGCCCCTGATCTGGCCATCAACCATAGCCAAAGCTCAGGGACGGCGGAACGCTATCCAAGCTTGTCGCCCGACGGCACAAAGCTCGCTTATTTTTCTGATGCCGATGGTGAGTATCAACTTTATATCAAGGATACAGCCAGCGGCAGCCAGCGGAAGTTGACGAGCTTTAGCGACGGTTTCCGCTATAAGCCGCAATGGTCGCCCGATGGCCGCCATCTCGTCTTTATCGACAACGCGCAAGCGATCTATCTGGTCGATGTGGCGAACGGCCGGTTGAAGAAAATTGACGCTGACCGGATGCGCGTGCATTCGTCGCTGGCAACCTTTCGCGTCTCCTGGTCGCCCGATGGGCGCTGGGTCGCCTATGCGCGAACCGCCGACAGCGGCAATCAGGCGATCTTTATTTATGACGTGAAGGGCGACGTGCGGCGGCAGCTTACCTCGGGCTATGCGAGCGACGTGTCGCCGGTGTTCGACCCCACGGGCAATTATCTTTATAGCCTGTCCTATCGCAGCCTGACGCCGCGCTTCGGGGACATCGACTCGACCTGGATCTATGGCGATTCCATGGGCATTTCGGTCATTCCATTACGGGTTGGCGTGCCGTCGCCGTTCGACCCCGGCAAAGTTCCGTTTCCGGCCGCAAAGAAGGGTGACAGCGAGATCGATTTCGCCGGGGCCGAAGCGCGGTTGGTCAAACTGGCCCTACCGGCGGCGACCTATACCGATCTTGCGGTTTTGCCCGGCAAGATCGTTTATCGGCGGCTGGACGACGCCGCCCGCAATGGCTCGAAAGGCGTTGTCGAAGAGTTCAAGCTGGCGACCGAGACCGTCACCGTGCTGGCGCGTGATGTCGATGACTTGATCACCTCCGCGGGCGCGGAAGCGGGCCTCATCCGTCGTGATAAAACCTATGCCGTCCTGGAGCTTGCAGCGGAGGGCGCGGAAACGAACGTTCCGGTCGCCAAACTTGCCGTAGAACTCGATGTCCGCGCCGAGAACCGCCAACAATTTACTGACGGCTGGCGCTATTTGCGCGATTTCTTTTATGATCCCAACCACCATGGTTTGGACTGGCAGCAGGTTGGCGAAAAATATCGCCCGTTCGTCGAGTTTGTCGTCACGGACAGCGACATGACCGCTCTGTTGCGCGAGCTTAGCGGTGAAGTCTCAGCGGGGCATGTCTATGCCTCATCTGGCCTTCGCCCGACGCTGGCACCGAGCAGCGAAGTGGGACTCCTCGGGGCCGATCTCCGGATCGAAAACGGGGCTTACCGTATTGGCCGTATCCTCAGCGCGGGGCCACGTTCGGGCGAGCTACGCTCACCGTTGGCGGCTCCCGGCCTTGACGTTAGCGAGGGTGATTATTTGCTGGCGATTAACGGCGTGGCCCTCGACCCGGCGCGGGATCCCTGGGTGGCGCTTCAGCATGAAAGCGGCGCCGTGGTTCGCCTGACCATCAATAAAAATCCAAGCCAGACAGGCGCGCGGCAGGTTCTGGTGCGCACGCTATCGCCCGCCGATGAGTTGAAGCTCCGGGAACGCACCTGGGTCGAAGCCAACCGCGCGCTGGTCCTTGAGCGAAGCGGTGGGCGAATTGGCTATATTTATGTGCCTGATACGTCGCGGAACGGTCAGGATGAACTGATGAGCCAATACCGGGCCGAGTTCGGCAAAGACGCCCTGATTATCGATGAGCGGTTCAACCGGGGCGGGGCCCTTGGCGATCGACTGGTCGAGCTCTTGAAACGCCCGGCGCTTGCGTATTTTGCCGGGCGCAATATGGCGCATAATCCGTTGCCGGAACTGGCGCATAATGGACCGAAGGCGCTTTTGATCAACGGCTGGAGCTATTCCGGCGGTGATGGTTTTCCGTTCTTGTTCAAGGAGGCGCAAGCCGGAACCTTGATCGGCACTCGGACCTGGGGCGGCTTAATCGGCCCGCAATTTCCGTTGCCGCTGATCAGCGGCGGCTTGATGTCGGCGCCGAACAGCCGGGTCTATGACCGCGCCGGCAATTGGGCCGCCGGCAATCACGGCGTCGTGCCTCATGTGGAAATTGAGAATGATCCATCCGTGCTTTATGCTGGAACGGATAGGCAATTGCTAAAAGCGGTTGAATTACTTTTGGGGGAGATGAAAAATCTCGCACCGCACCAGGATCCAGTTTATCCAACACAGCATAATGGGGAGCGCTGAATGATCGGGAAATATGTCGGCCTAGTGCTGGCTGCGAGTGTTGGTCTTTTGGCCCTGTCGGCCGGGGCCAAGGACGTGGGGCAAGCGCATACGGACGCTGCCGCGCCGACCATTATTCATGCCGGTTTGCTGATTGCCATTCCGGGGCAGCCCCCGGCGCGGGAGCAGTCGGTCATCGTTCGCAACGGTCGGATCGAGGCGATCAAGCCCGGTTTCCTCAATGCCGCCGACATTGGTGCGACGGCGGCGACGGTGATCGATCTGTCGCAAGCGACGGTGTTGCCGGGGCTGATCGACGCCCATGTCCATCTGACGCTGGGGGAGCGGCCGCCGGCTGGTCGCCTAGCGCTCAATGAGGCGGAATATACCTTGACCGCGCTCGAAAACGCCCGAAAGACTCTGGCTGCTGGCTTTACCACCGTTCGTGATCTCGGAGCGCCGACGGAGGCTATTTTCACGGTCCGTGACGCCATCGCCGCCGGGCGCTTTGCCGGTCCGCGAATTCTGGCCGCCGGCCGCATGGTCTCGGTGACCGAAGGGCATGGCGATATGGGCGGCTATCCAGAGAATATTCTTGAGCTGTTCCATTCTTCAGGCGTTTGCGATGGACCTTATGAGTGCCGAAAAGCGGTCCGCACCCAGATGCGCAGTGGCGCCGACGTGATCAAGACCGCAACGACGAGAGGTGGCGGTGACCCACGCACCGCGACACCACCGCCGGAAATGATGGATGATGAGATTGTCGCTGCCGTTTCGGCAGCGCACTCGGCGGGACGTAAGGTGGCGGCTCATGCCCATGGCACCGCCGGGATTAACGCTGCCCTTGCTGCTGGTGTCGATTCGATCGAGCATGGCGGCTTCCTGAATAAGGACTCGATAAGCCTCTTCAAGAAAAGCGGCGCCTATCTGGTGCCGACTATGGCCGTCTTGACTAAACTTGAGGCGCGCTATGACCAGGAAGGCCCTGCAGCCCAGGCCGTCACCCGGGCCTTTCTCGATAACATGCCGAAAAATGTCGGGCTCGCTTATGCCGCTGGCGTTCCCGTTGCCTTTGGAACCGACGCCGGGATCACCCCGCACGGTCAAAACGCCGTCGAATTTTTATGGTACAAAAAAATTGGCATGACCGCCGAGGATGTTCTCCGCACGGCCACGGTCAATGGGGCTAAGCTTCTCGGCCTTGACGCCGACATCGGCACTCTGGAGGTTGGTAAGCGCGCCGACATTATCGCCACCGCCGCCAATCCGCTGGTCGACGTGGGCGCCCTTCAGCATGTGACCTTTGTCATGGCCGGCGGTAAGGTGTTCAGCGCCCAATAGCGCTCGGTCATTCGGGCGGCAGATACGAAATCGTATAAAAACGCGTGGCGGCGCGGGCAGGGGGCTGCCACGCGCCGCCCCCGCGATCAGGCGGACCAACATCCTTCGTCAGGCGCAGGATGTTATGGCCGAGGATTTTCTCTATGCGGGCCGACTTATGGCCACGTGCACTCAAGAGGTCGGCGAGCTTTTGGAATTGCGGGAACCGCGAAGGTCGAGAATAGGGGGGTAGGTGGCAGCGCGTTCGCCCTTGGCCCCGATTCCGGCTTTCCGCCGTGCCTCGACTTCTTCGCGGAGCGCGTCCTCGTAGAGCTTGATATTGTCGATCTGGGTGACCGAACCATCGGTGCCGATGCCGACATGGTCTTCGCCGCAGACATTGGTCGCGTGTTCAACATGGTTCACCACGTCGGCCGCGGTCGGCCGCGCCTCGACCTTGAAGAACGGCATGAAATAGATGCCGACGACGCTTGGACACCGACTTGCGCCTGGGGAAACCATGCAGGTTGGTCAAAGGAGCGTCAAGTTAAGCCCTGGCTGGCCTCCCAGACAGGGAAGGCCAAAACTGGGACCTTCCGTTACATGACGAAGAACGACAGCCCCTGACCCGGCGCATGGTGGACGCTATCGACCACCTTAATGAGCAAGCCGTGAATGGCTGCTGGTTCCCGTGGGCTTCCGGTTCAAGCGGTCCTTGGTATCTTTGGGATAACATCAGGGGCGATTTGGTACTCAAGGGCTTCGGCTTGTCGGACGAGCTACACACCTTCGGCATACCTGTGCTACCCGGCTGGCTGAAAGCGGGATGGATTTGGTGGCGTTGCAGGACTGGTTAGGCCAATCGGATATCAAGATCACGGCTGACCTATACATCCATCTAATGGTCACACATTTGCACCGAGGGGCCGGGATACTTGATGGCTCAAATAACACCAATCCCGCTACCCGGCAGTTAGATGACGCAATTACCGAGACTAACGATGTTCCGTTTAGTGGAAGTTACCGTGACGAACACGGCACGTCACGAACCCACTAAGTGATTGAAATGTTATAGCCGCTGGCGGAAGAGGTGGGATTCGAACCCACGGTGAGCTTGCACCCACGCTGGTTTTCAAGACCAGTGCCTTAAACCACTCGGCCACTCTTCCTGACGCTCAATTGCGATCGGCACCCTTTTTAGCGCAAGACACGAAGAGGGCAAGATTTTTCTGTCCGGAGACAACCAGATCTTGAGAATATCCAGGATTTGCCGGACTTACTGGCTGTTCGCCCCGAAAATACGTTTCCAGTCGGATTTCATGCTGACCAGTTGCCAGCCATAACTTTTGGCCCAATCAAGTGAAAGCCGATCGTCGCTGCCATAGGCTCGTTCACGGGCGGCATCGTCATGGTTGATCAGAATTTGCAGGGATGGCTTTAGCCCTTCCATGGAAAACCGCGCCATATGGGCGTCGCCGCCGCTTCCGACATTGCCGGCGACGAACACCGGCCGTTTGCCAATATGACGGGCAATGGCCCCGATTTTGCCTTCACGATCACTATAGGCACCCAGTTTCGGCTGGCGCACGACCCGCAGGCGGCCGCCATTCTCTTCGACTGTTTCGGTAAAATAGGTGCCGATGACATTTTCGGCCGGAACACCGAAATAATCAGCGGAGATGGCACGCGCGAAAGCGATATCGCCATTCGTGCTGAGAAAAATCTTAAATCCGTTCGCACGCAGATAGGCGATCAGCTCCAGCATGGGCTGGTAGACCGTCCGGGCATAAGGCACGCCGAAAAGGGGATGTTTGGCGGTATAGAAGAATTCACGAACCTGGGTTGTGAAATCATCCTCGGTCATACCGCTGTGGGTATCCACGAAGATTTTCAGGATATCCGCCTGAGGCAGGCTCGGTAGGATTTCGGCCCCCTTGGCGAAAAGACTGTCATAAGGCGGCTGGCTGCGCAGGTCCGGGTTGCGCACTACCATATCCTTGACCCGGCTCAGCATAAAGGCGACTTCAGCCACCGGCTGTTCGGGCCAGATGGTGCCGTCGATATCAAAGACGGCGATGCGGTCAGCGGGTGCAATAAGCTGCGGGCTGCCTGACTGGCTGACGCTGGTCACATAGCCGACAATGGCTTTTTTGACCGAGCCGTCGTTCCAAGAGGCGAGGGCGTCCGGCGCGGCGCGTGCTGGAACGGAAACAGCAGATGTCAGGACCGAGAAAACAACCAGAATAAGTGTGCGAAAGCCCGTCATGACATCCCCTTGAAAACGACCACACATGCATTTGGTAGAGAGCTTAGCAATATCTCCCTAAAATTTGAATATGCGGTTAAAGGCGTTCAAGCGCGGGTGGCGGTACATCGGCCGGAACTATCGCCTTGCGGTAGAGTGCTTCGGTCGCCATCGTTGCCGGATCATTGGTCTTTTGCCGAGCCAGCCACAATCCATAAAGCGACCAGGCATTGTTCGGATGAGACATCAGACTGCGGTTAAAGGCATCTATGGCTTCTGTCGGCCGGTTCAGACGCAACAGGATGGCGCCCACCGATTGTTCGACCGGGTAATACCAATAGGGCGGCTCCGTATATGGAATGCTGCGTTGTTTGGCCGCGGCTTGTTGCATGATTATGAGGGCATCGTTCAGATTTCCCATGGATGCCTGCGCCTTGCCACGTAGAACGAGTTCGGCCAAGGTCATGATATCCCGAGCGGGCATGTGATTGTCTGTCAGGATCTTGAGATCGGCGGTTTTGATCAGCGTGGCGATGGCGTCAGCCTCGGCCAACGCAGGCCTGCCTTGCCCTGATTCGGCCAAGGCGATGCCCCGGGCGTAATGCCACATGGCCTGTAGGTAAGGATATTGGGCGGGCGGCATGGGTATTTGCAGAACAGTGGATGGTTCGCCGAATTGCGCCTCGGCAAAATAGACTGAGGCTTTGACCGGATGACTGAGCCAAGGCACGGCGTCAAGAACCGGGGTCGGAACGATGCGATCGAGCTTTGCCGCCGCCTCAAGCGCTGTCCCGCCATCACCCGCCATTCCTGCCGAGGCCAGCAGGAAATGGACATTATGAGGGTAATACCCATAGCGATAAACAGCGCTGCCCTGATTGCCACTGAGATACCGTTCATCGACAGCCACGGCCTGCCGGTTGGCGGTGAGCGCATCCTGATAACGGCCGACACGGAAATAGATATGTCCCGGCATATGAACAAGATGCCCGGCCATGGGAGCTTCCGTCGCGAGCCGGTCCGCCGCCCCTTCGGCCCTATCTGGCATACGCGACGCTTCCATCAGATGGATATAAAGATGATTGGCCCCTGCATGATCGGGGTGAGCCGCCATGACGGCCTCAACGGCCTTGATGGCCGGTAGCATGGCTGGTTTCGGGGTCGTGGCGTCAGCTTCCCAATAGTCCCAGGGGCTCGTGTCCATCACCGCCTCGGCATAGAGAATAGCAATATGGGGATTCTTCGGATAGGCCGCATAAACGGCCGCCATGGCGCTTGCATATGCCTGATCAAGCTCCGCGCGGGTTTTGGTTGGATCCGCTGTATACCGCTTGTCGAGCGCGCTGATCAGGGCTTTTTCAATAGGAGAGGCGGTGGCGATCAGTGATTTCGCCTTTCCAAGCGCTGCAAGAGTGTCAGCAAGGCTCGCCGGGTCCATCGGTGCATTGATATGGGGACCAAGGACAAGGGCCTGTCCCCAATAGCAGATGGCGCAGTTCGGATCCCAGCGGGTAGCGGCGCGGAAGGCACGTTCGGCTTCCCAATGGTTGAACCCATAAACCAGCCTGAGCCCTTGATCGAAAAACGCCTGGGTATAAGCCTCAGGGCTCGATATGGGGAAATGGGCCTTGCCGTAATTAGAATCGAGAGGTGGGTCGCTATCCAGTGTCTTCAAGGCCGGGTCAGCCGAAGCCGAGGCCATGAGGGCCAGGCGGAAGTCTTTCCGCAGAAATATGCTTTGTGTTTCCGGTCGTTTGCCGCAAGCGGTCAGGGCCAGATAAGCAGGATTTAGGAACTCCGGAACCGGAGCAAGACGTAACGGCCGTTCGCTGGATGCCACCACAAGCAACGCGAGAGCTGTTGATAAAGCTATTGTTGAAGCGCTACGCATACTCATTGCCGCCTCCTTTAAAAAGGACTGGCAGGGGATGACCCCATGTCATCGGTTCATATGAAATGCGTCGGTATTCTAGCAAAAAACCTTGGGTGATACATGTTAAATCTGTCGGTTTGCTTGAGCTTTCCTAGCTGTGACTAATTTATGACGACGTGGTGAATGCTGGTCTTAGGGAGGTGAAATAAGATAGGCTGCGAACGCCTCAGCAAATACTGGACTTTCCGTTAGGAATAGCCAGAATAGTACAATCCTTATGATTATTGGCCGCATTTATATCTAGATGTAGCCCCCAATATATGGTCCCATTAATGCGCCCAACCTCCCGCTTACCCTTCGTTCGCATTGCGATTTCTGTTTTGACACTGGCCGTGTTGGCCGGGTGCGCGACCGAAGCCCCGAAAAAAGTTGCCGGGCCCGTTGCCGCCCCGGCGACTCCCGCAGCGCCCCTGGCTCCGCCGCGTCAGGCCTTTGCCGACTGGCTTAAGGAGGTCAAGGCCGAAGCACTTGCTGACGGTGTTCGTCCGCAAATCGTCGAGGCTGCCTTCGCCAACGTCAAGTTCGACGATACCGTCGTCAAGTCCGACCAGAATCAGCCAGAGGTCAAGCAGACGCTTGACACTTATCTGTCAAAACGCATAACCCCCGCGCAGATCGCCAAGGGGCGGGAGATGATGAAGACCTACCGCAAGGAATTGCAGCAGGTGTCCCGCGTTTACGGTGTGCCGCCGCGCTTCATCGTCGCCATCTGGGGGATCGAGACCAATTATGGCAGCTTCACCGGCGGTCAGAATGTCTTCCAGTCATTGTCGACGCTCGCCTATGACTCGCGCCGCAAGGAGTATTTTCGTAACGAGCTGTTCAATGCGCTGAAGATCGCGAACGACAACCATATCAAACCGGAACAGATGACCGGATCCTGGGCCGGGGCGCTTGGCCAGCCGCAGTTCATGCCGTCAAGCTTCCTTGTTTATGCCGTCGACTTCAATAAAGACGGTCGCCGAGACATCTGGAACACTCCGGTCGATGTTTTTGCCTCCATCTCCAATTACTTCCAGTCCACCGGCTGGGCGAATGGTCAGAACTGGGGCCGTGAAGTCATTCTGTCCAAGCCCATCAAGGACAAGCTCGTCGCCAGCAAGTTGCAGCCACCTGCCCGTAGTTGCGGCGTCAAGAACCATCAGGGCAACATGACCGTAACGGAATGGGGCCAGTATGGCGTCGCTGATGGCGATGGCAAGGAGCTGCCGCGCGCCAAGGTTCCCGCCAGCCTCGCACAACCGGACGGGGTTGACGGCCGGGCATTTCTCGCCTACGCCAACTACCGCGTTTTCTTGCGCTATAACTGTTCGGATTATTACGCGATTGCGGTCGGATTGCTGTCCGACCAGTTCAAGGATCTCGACTAGATCCAGTAGGCTTAGGGGACATACGGAACCATGGGTTGGGCTATCATTCGTCTGATCGGCGGCGTTTTGCCGATCGCTGCTCTGTTGGCAGCCTGCGCTACAACACCACAAAAGTCGCAGGCTCCTGACCTGTCGGGAGCAAAGATCGGCAAGCCCTATCAGATCAATGGTCGCTGGTACTATCCAAAGGCCGAGCCGGATTATGACAGAACTGGCGTGGCCTCCTGGTATGGTCCGGGCTTTCATGGCAAGTCGACCGCCAATGGCGAGAACTATGACCAGAATGCCCTGACCGCAGCCCACACGACTTTGCCTCTGCCGACCTATGTCCGCGTCACCAATCTTGAGAACGGGCGGTCTCTTATCTTACGCATCAATGATCGCGGTCCGTTTGCCAAGGACCGCATCATTGACGTGTCGCGTCGCGCTGCCCAGTTGCTTGGCTTCCACGGCACCGGCACCACACAGGTGCGGGTGCAGGTGATCGCGCCTGACCAGAATTCACCCGAAATCATGCAGGCCAAGGCCCAGGAAAAGCAAATCGGTCCCGATGTGGTGGCCGTGCCGCGGGACGAGATTGCCGTGGCGACAATCGAGGCCAAACCGCTCGATCCGCCGCCTGCCACCACTTATTCTCAGGCCAGTATCCAGCAGCCGACTGCTGCGATCGAAATCATGCAGCCATCACAGACCCCGGTGCCGATCAAGAAGGGCGAGCATATTTTCGTCCAGGCCGGAGCCTTCGCCGCCGCTGAAAACGCCCAACGCCTTGCTGCTTTGCTGCAGGTCATCAGCGCGGTCGAGACTGTGCCCGTGAACCGGGCTGACGGGCAGACGCTGTATCGTGTGCGCCTCGGCCCGCTGAGTTCCATGGACGAGGCCGACGCGGTTCTCAGTCAAGTTGTCGCGCGCGGTCATGGCAATGCCCGGATCGTTGTCGACTGATCTGTTTCAATTGGTTATTCTCCCTTGGGTCACTTGACGCCCATTTTCGCCGCTTATGACAGGATCATCTGCGCTCATGTCGCTATATATATTTCGCCGCGCCGCCTTTAGCCTGACCGTTGCTTTATTAGCCGCCACTTCTGTGCCGGCTTTGGCTGCGCCGCCTTATCAAACCACGGCCAAGAACGCGATCCTGATCGATATGGATACGGGCACGGTGCTGTTTGAAAAAGACGCCGACGTGCAGATCCATCCGGCGTCCATGAGCAAGCTCATGACCACCTATATCGTGTTCGAGCAGTTGAAAAAGGGCGCGCTCAAGCTGACCGACACCCTGCCGGTGAGTGAGGAAATCTGGCGCAAATGGCGGGCCAACAAGGGGTCGACCATGTTCCTCAATGTCGGCGACCGTCCGACCATTGAAGATCTGGTGCGCGGTATCGTCATTCAATCCGGGAACGATGCCTGCGACGTTATCGCCGAAGGTCTTGGTGGGTCGGAAGAAGGATTCGCGGTCTGGCTTAACAAGAAAGCCAAGGAACTCGGCCTCAAAGGCAGCCATTTCGTCAATGCGAGCGGCTGGCCTAACCCCGAGCATGTGGTGACAGTGCGCGATCTCGCGACCCTGTCGGAACGCATTATCCGCGATTTCCCTGAATATTATCATTATTTCAAGGAAGAGAGCTTCGTCTATTCGGGTGTCAAGCAAGGCAACCGGAACCCAACGTTGGGTGTTGTTCCGGGTGCGGACGGTCTCAAAACCGGCCATTCCGATGAAGCCGGTTACGGCGTGACGCTGTCGGCCATCCAGAACGGCCGCCGCATTGTCGCGGTCATTGCCGGGATGTCCTCTATGAGCGAACGGGCCAAGGAATCAGAGCGCGTGCTCAATTACGGCTTCAACAATTTCAAAAGCTACAAGCTCTTTGAACGTGGCCAGATGGTTGAGGAAGCTCCGCTTTGGCTTGGCGATCAGGACACCGTGCCGCTTGTGGCCGACCGCGATGTGAAAGTGCTGATGGGACGGCTTGACCGTTCGGACCTCAAGGTCAAGGTTGTCTATGACAGCCCGGTGGCCGCGCCGCTCAAAGAAGGTCAGGTTGTCGGCAAAATCGTCGTCTCGGTTCCTGACCATGCCAATCAGGAATTCCCCCTGGTGGCCGGTGCCGCCATCGGAGAATTGAGCGGTTTTGGCCGTGTCAGCGCAGCCATCAGCCAGCTCATCTGGGGCCCGGCCAAATCCACTGCTGCCAAACCAGCCCACTGATATGACCAGAATTGTCGAACGCGGCTGTTTCATTACCTTTGAAGGCGGCGAGGGGACGGGGAAATCGACCCAGATCCGCTTGCTCGCCGACCGGTTGGAACAGTACGGCATTGAAGTCTTTGTCACCCGCGAACCCGGTGGCACCCCGTCGGGCGAAGCCATTCGGTCGCTGCTGGTGACAGGCGCGACCGATCGCTGGTTACCGGTGACCGAAGCGCTGATGCATACGGCGGCTCGGGCGGAACATGTAAAGCGCTTTATCGAACCCGCTCTTGAACGCGGCATCTGGGTGCTGTCGGATCGCTTTATTGACAGTTCCCGCGCTTATCAGGGGATCGGGCAGGGGCTTGGGGTTCCGCTTATTGATGATCTGACCCGGCTAGCGATTGGCGACTTTCTCCCTGACCTTACGTTTGTGCTCGACCTACCGGTTGCAGCCGCCTTACCACGTGCCCAGACCCGTCCCGGTAATGAGGATCGCTACGAACGCATGGGCCATGCTTTTCACGAGCGGCTGCGTCAGGCGTTCTTGGATATAGCGCTTGGCGAACCCGACCGTTGCCGGATCATAGACGCAGCCCCATCTATCGAGCTGGTGGCAGAGCGGCTGTGGGATGAAACGCGTCAGGCGCTGCTGTCTTAACTCAGAAGGATAACGACCATAGTCGACACTGCCAGCATAGAAATCGGCGCCGGTTTACCGCAAAAATCGAGCGATCTGCTCGGTCATTACGAAGCCGAAACGTCTTTTCTGTCTGCTCATGCGAGCGGTCGGCTGCATCATGCCTGGCTCATTTCCGGCCCGCGAGGGGTAGGGAAGGCGACTCTGGCCTTTCGTATGGCGCGGTTTCTGCTGGCTAATCCCCCGGTGGATGCTGACGGCGGGCTGTTTGGTGACATATTGCCCCCCACATTGCCGACAAATCTTGATCTCTCGCCCGATCATCCTGTTTTTCAGCGCATCGCCGCCGGAAGCCATGGCGACCTCATGTCCGTGGCCTGCAGCGAGAACGACAAGGGTGCCATGCGCACGGAAATCGTTGTCGATGATGTGCGGAAACTGGTCAATTTCTTCTCGAAAACCTCGGCCGAGGGCGGCTGGCGGGTGGCCATCGTCGACAGTGCCGACGAACTCAACCGCAACGCCGCCAACGCGCTTCTGAAGGTGCTCGAAGAACCCCCGGCCAACGCCGTTCTGATCCTGCTGGCCCATGCGTCGGGGCGGGTGCTGCCAACGATCCAGTCACGCTGCCGCCGCCTGGTGTTGCGGCCGCTTGAGGAATCCTCGGTCAATGCCTTTCTGGCGCTGCGTCGTCCGGATCTGCCCGAACGCGACCGGCTGCTGCTGACCCGTCTTGCGGAAGGCAGCCCCGGCCTGGCCCTTCGGCTTGCGGCGGCGAACGGCTTGACGCTCTATCGCAAGCTATTGGATTACCTTGGCGGTATGCCGCAGGTGGCGCCACGCGCCGTGCTTGAGCTTGCGGAGCTTGTCACCGGCAAGGGCAATGACGAAAATTATGCGATCTTCGGGCTTTTGCTCGGCGGATTACTTGGCCGGATCGCCCGGGCGGCGAGCGGAGCCATGATCACCGCCATTCCTGAAGAAGCCGAGGTGCTCGCCCGGCTCGCCGGTATGGCCGGCCTTGATCCCTGGATCGAGGTGTGGGAAAAGAGCACCAGCCTGATTCAGCGTACTGACGCTATCAATCTCGACCGGAAACAGAGCGTTATCGTGATCTTGAACGAGATCGCCGCCGTCACCCGGTTCTGACCGACTGAGCCATAAAGGAATTCCGGGGCATGACTGCCAAGCCTTCATTCTACATCACGACCCCGATTTATTACGTCAATGACGTGCCCCATATCGGTCATGCCTATACGACACTTGCCTGCGATGTCATGGCCCGCTTCAAGCGGCTTGACGGCTTTGACGTCTGGTTCCTGACCGGTACCGATGAACATGGCCAGAAGGTCGAAAAATCCGCCGCAGCCGCCGGCATGACCCCGATCAGCTTTTGTGACAAGGTATCGGCCCGGTTCCGCGATCTGGCCGAGGTGATGAATTTTTCCAACAATAACTTCATTCGCACCACCGAGACGCGTCATATCGAAGCCTGTCAGGCTCTGTGGCGCAAGCTTGAGGAAAAGGGCGAAATCTATCTCGACAAATATGCCGGTTGGTATTCGGTCCGGGACGAGGCTTTCTATACCGAGGGCGAACTTCAGCAAGGCCCGAACGGCGAAAAGCTCGCACCCACCGGTGCGCCTGTGGAATGGGTTGAGGAGGAAAGCTATTTCTTCCGCCTGTCCGCCTGGGGTGATCGGCTTCTGGAACATTACGCGGCAAATCCGGATGCCATTCTCCCGGCGTCGCGCCGCAATGAAGTTCTGAGCTTCATCAAAAGCGGCCTGCGCGATCTTTCGGTTTCCCGCACAAGCTTCACCTGGGGCGTGCCAGTACCGGGTAACGATCGCCATATCATGTATGTGTGGATCGACGCACTGACGAACTATATCACCGAGCTTGGCTACCCCGCGACGGACAGTGAGCAGTTCCAGAAGTTCTGGCCCAATGCCATGCATGTGGTGGGCAAGGATATCCTGCGCTTCCATGCGGTCTATTGGCCGGCCTTTCTGATGGCTGCCGATCTCACCACCCCGAAACGTGTTTTCGCCCATGGCTGGTGGACCAACGAAGGCCAGAAAATCTCGAAATCGGTCGGCAACGTCATTGATCCCTTTGCCATCGTTGAGGAATATGGTTTGGACCCCGTCCGCTATTTCCTCATGCGTGAAGTGCCGTTTGGACAGGACGGCGATTTTTCCAAGCGCTCGGTTGTGAATCGCATCAATGCCGATCTTGCAAACGACCTTGGCAATCTGGCGCAACGCTCCCTGAGCATGATCGCGAAGAACTGCGACGCCAAGGTGCCGGAGCATGGCGCCTTCACCGAGGCCGACCTTGCCATCCTCAAGGCGGCGAGCGCCGATTTGCTTGAGACAGTGCGCAAGCATATGGACCGTCAGGAAATCCATCTCGCGCTCGAAGCTATCTGGCGCGTGGTGAGCGACGCGAACGGCTTCTTCGCCGCGTCGGAACCCTGGGCGCTCAAGAAATCCGATCCTGAGCGTATGGGCAGCGTGCTTTATATGACGGCGGAAATCCTCCGCAATGTCGGTTTGCTCACCCAGCCGATCATGCCTGAGAAATCCGCCAAACTGCTCGATCAACTGGGCGTGGCCGAGGATGCACGCGGCTTCGACCAGATCGGCGAGGCTGGCCGCTTGCAGTCCGGAAGGCCGCTTCCTGCGCCGCAGGGCATTTTCCCGCGTATTCAAGTCGAAGAAACGTTATAATTTCTGACGGTGACCAAGGAATATCCATGTTTGTCGATAGCCATTGCCATCTGAATTATGACGGGCTGCGGGATGATATCCCCGGCGCGGTAGCACGTGCGCGGGCGGCCGGCGTCGGCACCATGCTGACCATCAACACCAAGCTCCGTGAATTTGATGAAGTTCTCGCCATCGCCCACAGCCATCCGGGCATTTTCTGCACTGTGGGCGTTCATCCTCACGAGGCCGAAACCGATCAGGCGAGTGTCGAGGCGATCATCGAACGCACCCATGATCCGCTGGTGGTTGGCATCGGGGAAACCGGGCTTGATTATTTCTACGACAACAGCCCGCGTGAGCTGCAACAGATCGGCTTCCGCCGTCATATCGAAGCCTCACGCGCAACCCAGCTGCCCATTGTGATCCATACCCGCGACGCTGATGACGATTGCGCGGCTATCCTGCGTGAGGAAATGGGGAAGGGGAGCTTCCCCGGCGTCATCCATTGCTTCACCGCGAGCCGTGCCTTTGCCGAAGTGGCGCTTGAACTCGGTTTTTATATCTCGATCTCGGGCATCGTCACCTTCAAGGCGGCTGAGGATTTGCGTGAAACCGTGAAAATCATTCCGCTCGATCGGCTTTTGATTGAAACCGATGCGCCGTTCCTCGCCCCCATTCCCCATCGCGGCAGGCCGAATGAACCGGCGTTTGTCGCCTATACGGCAGCCAAGGTCGCCGAACTCCGGGGCCTTGATGTGCGCGAACTTGGCCGCATCACCACCGAGAATTTTTTTCGTCTGTTTTCAAAGGCCACACCACCGGCGGAGACTGCTGCGTGAAAACAACCATCCTCGGCTGCGGTACATCGGGCGGCGTGCCGAGGATCGGCAATGTCTGGGGCCGTTGCGATCCGGCAAACCCCAAAAATCGCCGCCGCCGTGTCTCGATCCTTGTGGAGCATGGGGGCACGAGCGTTCTGGTGGATACCTCGCCCGATCTTCGCGAACAATGCTTGGACGCCGATGTCCGGCATCTTGACGCGGTACTTTATACCCATGATCACGCCGACCATACCCATGGCATCGACGACCTGCGCGGGCTGAGCCAGACCATGGGGGGCATGATCGATGTCTATAGCAACAGAGAAACCCTTGATGTTTTGCAAAGGCGTTTCGATTACGTGTTTGAGAGCAAAATGGGCTATCCGGCCATTTGCAATGCCCATGAAATCAAGGGCCCGTTTCGTGTTGGAAATATCGATATCCTGCCGTTTGAACAGCTTCATGGTGACATGACAACACTGGGTTTCCGGTTTGGACCCATCGCCTATTCGACCGATGTCAATGTCATGCCCGACGCGGCTTTCGCGGCGCTGGAGGGGGTTGATACCTGGATCGTCGACGCGCTCCGATATGATCCGCATCCGACTCATCCGCATCTTGATCTCACGCTCGAATGGATCGCCCGCGTGAAGCCGCGTCGCGCGATCCTGACTCATATGACCTGGGATATGGATTACGAAGAACTCCGCGCCAGGCTGCCTGCCGGGGTAGAGCCAGCTTATGACGGCATGACGATCGAATTTTAAGCCAAAAGGGCGGCTGGGCAATGGAGATCTATCACCGAAACATCGCACTTCTCAGCCTCGCGCAATGCTTGTTTACCCTGACCGGCTTTGCCCACGGGGTCTATACCGGTCTTGCCGGACTGATGCTCGCACCGACAGTGGGCCTCGCCACTCTGCCAATTTCGATCATGATCCTCGGCACGCTGATCGCGGCCTTTCCCTTATCGCATTTCATGCGCCGTCATGGCCGCAAAGCAGGTTTCCTGGTTGCGGTGCTGGCCGGAATCGGTTGTGGCGCCCTTGGCTATCTGGCCCTGGCAGAACGGTCTTTTCCGTTATTCTGTTGCGCCGCTTTTCTGCAGGGCATCTATCAGGCAGGTGGACAGTTCTACCGTTTCGCCGCCATGGAACTTGCCCCGGATCATTACCGCAGCCGCGCGGTTGCCTATGTGTTGGGCGGCGGGGTTCTGGCCCCCATTCTCGGGCCCACCTTGTTCGCCAAGGCCAATGCCCTCTTTGAGCCGCTGACCTTTGCCGGTGCCTATATCACGCTCATTCTGTTGGGTGTGCTGGCCATGGCGGTTTTATCGACCATTCCTTTTCCGCGTCCTGTGGTGGAGGATCATCACAGCACACCGCCGCGTCCATTGAGTGTCATCATGCGCCAGCCTGTGTTCATCATGGCCGCCGCAGCCGCAGCCACAGGGTTCGGCATCATGGTGCTGATGATGACTGGTGCGCCCTTGGCCATCATCGGCTGCGGCTTTACCGTGGCTACGGCGGCCAGTGCCATCCAATGGCATATTCTGGGCATGTTCTTGCCATCCTTCGCGAGCGGCCCATTGATTGCACGGGTTGGCGTGGTGCCGGTAATGGTCCTCGGCACATTTTTATTTATGGCTGCGGGGGTGACCGCCTGGTCCGGGCTTGAGTTTGCAAATTTCCGTTTTTCGTTGCTGTTTGTGGCTGTCGGCTGGAACTTTCTTTATACCGCCGGAACCAGCATGCTGGCCGACAGCTATCGGCCCAATGAAAAAGCCAAGGTGCAGGCCGTCAATGAATGTCTGTTGTTCGGAGCATCCGCCATCACATCCCTGCTGGCCGGTATTTTGATCGAGGGTATTGGCTGGCAGGCGGTGGCTGTAACGACCATATGCACAGCTCTCGCGCTTTTACTGTTGATCCTAGGTTTTACCGTAAGCCAAAAACAGCAGAGAACCGCCTAAATAACCTTGGCCGCCTTAGCCATCAGTTTCATGGCCTGTTCCATACCGTTCTCGAAGACTTTTTGTCCTGTCGGGTCATTGATCGCGGCAAAAGCTGCGCGGATGTTTTCCGGAGTTTGATCTTCGGCCGCAAGGAAAATGCCATCGGTTTCATAAAGCTGGCAGCGTGCATAACCACCGCCCGCCGCGCTCAGAATATAATGATTGGGCGCGTTTTCATCGACCAGAGTCAGCATGCCTGCCGTCGCCGCCTCGGGCCGAAGAAGGGCTGCGAGATTATCCGGCATCAGCCCTTCCGTCATGCGGGTGGCGGCGGCGGGCACCAGTGTATTGACGCGGATATCGTGTTTTGCCCCTTCGATATGCAGCGTGTTCATCAGTCCGATCACAGCCATTTTGGCGGCACTGTAATTCGACTGGCCGTAATTGCCATAAAGCCCCGACGGAGATGAGGTCATGCAAATGCGGCCATAATTCTGGTCGCGCATGATGTCCCAAACCGCCTTGCTGCAATGGACCGATCCCATGAGATGCACGCCAACCACAAAGCTGAAATCTTCGACGGTCATTTTGTTGAAGGATTTGTCCCGCAACACACCGGCATTATTGACGAGAATGTCGACCCGCCCCCATTTGTCCATGGCTTGCAGAACCATGGCGGTCACTGCGTTGAAATTGGTGACGTCGGCGGTATTCGCGATGGCCTCACCACCTGCTGCGCGGATTTCGGCGACGATTTTCTCAGCCGGGCCTTCCGATCCGCCTTCACCACTCAGGCTGCCGCCGAAATCATTGACGACGACCTTTGCGCCGCGCGCCGCAAGCGCCAACGCATGGGCACGGCCAAGACCAAGGCCTGCGCCGGTGACGATGGCCACACGATTGTCAAAACGAATAGGGGTCATTGCTCTGTCCTCACTCGGCAAAAATCAGGCTGAGCCATTCGGCTACAAGGATCGGTTTGTCCGATCCCTTGACCTCGACCGAGACATCGAAGGTGAACTGATACTGTCCGCGATTACGTTCGGTCAGATTGCGTAAGGTCAGGCGGGCACGGATTTCCGACCCGACACGCAGGGGTGCGAGAAATCGGATTTTTTCAAACCCGTAATTCATGCCCCAGGTCATGCCTTCAGGCACGATGATCAGATTTTCAATCAGATGCGGCAGCAGCGAGAGCGTCAGAAAACCATGGGCAATAGTGCCGCCAAGCATGGTCTCCTTGGCGGCCCGCTCCGGGTCCACATGAATGAATTGATGGTCCAGCGTCACATCGGCGAAACGGTTGACCCTATCCTGATCGACCAGAAACCAATCCGATATCCCAAGTTCCTTACCGACATAATCGGTGAGCTGATCTTTAGGAATTGTCTTCAGCATTCCGTCTCTCCCTAGACGATCTCAAACAGCGCCGCGGCCCCCATGCCCATGCCAACGCACATGGTAACCACAGCATAACGCACGCCCCGGCGCTTGCCTTCAATGAGCGCATGCCCAGTGAGACGCGATCCAGTGACGCCGTAAGGATGACCGATTGAAATCGAACCGCCATTCACATTGAGACGATCATTCGGAATCCCCAAACGGTCGCGGCAATAAATGACTTGGACCGCGAAGGCCTCGTTCAGTTCCCACAGACCGATATCATCCATGGTGAGACCATGGCGCTTCAAAAGAGGCGGAATGGCGAACACGGGTCCGATCCCCATTTCATCGGGCTCGCAGCCCACCACTGACAAACCACGATAAAGACCGAGCGGCTGTATGTTGCGCTGTTCGGCAAGTTTTGCATCCATCAGAAGACAGGCCGAGGCTCCGTCCGACAATTGCGATGAATTCCCCGCTGTCACAGACCCCGCCTCATCGACCACAGGCTTTAGACTGGAGAGACCGGCGAGGGTGGTGTCGGCACGGTTACCTTCGTCTTGCAACAGGGTGACTTCCTGCCTCACCATCTCTCCCGAATTCGGATCTTTGATGAGCTTCTGAGTGGTGAGCGGTACGATTTCAGCGTCGAATGCACCACGCGCCTGCGCTGCCGCTGTGCGCATCTGGCTTTGGAAAGCATATTCGTCCTGTTGCTCACGGGTGATGCCATAGCGCTTGGCCACCACTTCGGCGGTGTTCAACATGGGCATATAGGCGGCGGGGGCAATCTTCAGCACTTCGCGCGCGGCCACCCGATACATGTTCATATGCTCGTTCTGCACTAGCGACACAGACTCGACACCGCCGCCGATGGCCACCCGCACGCCATCCATGGCAATGCGCTGAGCAGCGATGGAAATGGCTTGCAAACCCGACGCGCAGGCACGGTTGACGGTGGCGCCCGCCGTGCTGACCGGAAGGCCACCAGTGAACACCGATTGTCGGGCAATGTTCATGCCTGTGGTGCCTTCGGGAATACCACAACCGAGGATGACATCTTCAACTTCATCCGATGCGACACCGGCCCGCGCCACCACATGCCGCACGCAATGACCAGCCAAAGCCGCGCCTGAGGTGTCATTGAATGCCCCCTTGTAAGCCCGGCCTATGGGAGTGCGCGCTGTTGAAACAATGGCAATCTCGACCATGAGGGTCTCCCGTACAGAAATTAAGCGAAAACGGAACGAAGATCAGGGAATGAATTGGCTCCCGCCTTGATCTTATGATGAAGCGCGTGAATCTCCGGCATCACCAGCGCAAAATAGGCATCGGCCGTCAGCTTTTTCCGGGCCCGGAAATCTTCGCCAAAGCGCGAATCTTTGGATTGCATGGCGGCTTGCACCATCAAACCCCAGAAATAGCCCATGGTCAAAAGCGCCACGATGCGCAGGAAATAAACAGAAACGCCGGCATAGGCATGAGGATTGTCGGACGCGAGCGCCATCACGATGGCCCGCGCTTGCTCCATCACCTCGATCGCGGATTTGAGTGCGTCTCTATAGGCTCTGAGATCATCTGGAAAATCGCTGCCGTCTGTAAAATCTTTCAGATATTTCAGAAACGCCGGATAGAATTTCATCTTGCGGCCCAGAAGATCAAGCGCCTGAATGCCTGTGGTACCTTCATAAATCATGGTGATGCGTGTATCGCGCAAAAACTGTTCGACACCGGTGTCGCGGATATAGCCATGACCACCGAAACATTGGAGCGCCCGACTCGTGGCCTCAAACCCTTCTTCAGTCAGATAGCCCTTGAGCACCGGAGTCATGAAGGACAAAATGTCCTCCGCAGCGCGTCGCGTTTCGTCGTCCGGATGATGACGCGAAATATCCATCTGCATAACTGACCAGTAAATGGCCGCCCGCGCCGCTTCGATATAGGCGCGATTAAGGATCAGCAGGCGCTGTACATCGGGATGCACAATGATCGGATCGGCCACCGCACCTTCGTCGCGTGCACCGCCGATATAACGGCCCTGCAACCGATCATGGGCATAGGCGACGGCGTTCTGGGTTGCAATCTCGGCCAGCGCATAAGCCTGCATGGAGACGCTCAGGCGGGACTCGTTGATCATGGTGAACATGGCGTTCAGGCCACGATGCTCCGCTCCCAAAAGAAAGCCTATGGCCGCTTCGAATTCCATGGCGCAGGTGGCGCTGGCGGTCAGACCCATTTTCTTTTCAACAGCTGTACATGAGAGGCTGTTGCGTGATCCATCCGCCATGATTTTCGGCACGATGAACAGACTGATACCTTTGACCCCAGGCGGCGCGTCGGGCAGGCGGGCCAACACCAGATGGATGATATTGTCCGTCAGATCATGATCACCGCCGGTGATGAAAATTTTCTGCCCGGTGATTTTATAAGTGCCATTCCCCTGCGGCTCGGCCCGCGTGCGCAATAGGCCGAGATCGCTGCCGCAATGGGGCTCGGTCAGACACATGGTGCCGCCCCATTGGCCGGTCGCGAGATTTTCCACATAGGTGGCTTTTTGTTCGGCATTACCATGGGTGAGAATGGTGGTGGCGGCGGACTTGCAACCGTAAAATCCACAGAGGCTTGTGTTGGCGGACACGGCCTGCTCAAGCATGGAAAAGGCCAGTGTTTCCGGCAATCCTTGCCCGCCATAAGCCGGATCCATGGCAAGCGCGATCCAGCCACCATCCACATAGGCCTTATGCGCAGCATGAAAGTCTTCAGGGACTTTTACGCCATCAGCGGTCAATTTGCAGCCGCCTGACATATCGGCTTTCTGGTTGAGCGGATGCCAGATATTCTCAAAAAGCTTGGCTGTTTCCGTCAGGACGGATTCAATCAGATCATCAGACAGATCGGCGTATCGCGGCATGGATTTGAAATGATCAAGGCCAAGCAGATGCTCAAGAATGAAAAACTGTTCTTCGTGAGGGGCTTTGTAAATCGTCATGGTCAAGCCTTTTTCGGCGGCCAGGGAAGGAATCCGCTGGTGCGGCGCACATAATCCTCATACCCCGGACGAGAGCGTTTCATGCGTCGCTCAAGCAGGGCGGCGCCACTCCATTTCACCAGCGTGAAGGTGAGAAAAAGCGGACCGAAAATAGACAGAAACCCAAATTTTGTTTCTGCCGCGACGAGAAAAATACCCCACCAAACGCAGGCATCGCCAAAATAATTCGGATGCCGAGTATATCGCCAAAGTCCGCGATCCATAACTTTTCCGTGGTTGTCCGGATCATTCTTGAAACGAGCAAGTTGCCAGTCACCCACGGTTTCAAAGAAAATGCCGACAAGCGCAAGTGCCGTACCGATCGCAGCCAGAACACCAAGCGACACAGGCTCAGCCGGGATCTGACCCATCTGGGCGGGCAGGGATGTGATCCATAACAGCGGAGCCTGTAGTAAAAAAACCTTACGCAGACTGAATAGATTCACATTACCCTGAGCTTTTTTCAGCAGCGCCACATAGCGCCCATCAGCACCTTCATGCTGCCAGCGCCAGAAAATATATCCGCCAAGGCGCAAACCCCAAGCCGCCGTCAGAGCCAAAATCAGAAGTTTGCGATCCGGCGTGCCGGATGACAGAAAATAAGTCGAGACCGCAAGCAGCACACAACCAAGCGCCCAGAAGCTGTCAATAAAACTTACGTCCTTTAACGGAATACTGATCAGCCACAACAAAACCATGCAACCGACAATGATCGCGAAATTCAAGACCAGAATTTCCAAGGTTTCCGTCATCACGCATACTCCCGGACAGCGATCAGCGCTGGTAAATGATATCAAGCGGTTTTTTTGCACCGCGCACGAGAACGCTTGGATCCGGGGCGATCAGGCCACGGCCCCAATTTTCCGTCACCGGCATTTCATGGTTCCATTCCCAGGCCATGCGGCGGGCGGCGATCCGCCATTCACTATTGCGTCTTTCAAACCGATCGAACGCACGAGCGAGGGTCAAGGTGTCGAAATACTCACCATCTTTTTTGCAGCGCCCAAAGGTCGTGATATAGCATTCCGAAAAGGCGAGACTATCGCTTTCAAGTTCGATCAGAATATTGCTGATGGCGTGACTGAGAACCTTTGCCTTACCGATATTCGGGGTGATCATATCCACATAATCGGATGCCGTGCCGCTATAAGTACCGCCATGGTCTTCCGTCGCATCCGGGTGATAGCAACGCCGTATCAGATCGGCATCGGCCCGGTCAGCACCACGCAGGTAACGTACGAGAACTTCCTGAATGGCTTGCTTATCAAGCAGCGCCTGTATTTCTGGATCACGCGATGACGATAGGGACATGGACCTTCCTCCTTATTTTATTTTCAAATGACAATCACGCTATCATCGGGATGATCGGCATAGAGTCGCTCCACATCGGCCGCGCGTCGTTGCAGCGCCAACAGCTGATTGATGGATCCTTTTTCAGAAACTTCATGGGCATCGACACTGGGCGGTTCGCTCAGGAACATCACCCGTTCAATCCTCATACTTTTCTGGCCATGAGTTGCGTTATAGCTCCGGAGCCGCTCCCGCACGAATGCCGGGATATCGCCGATGGTCGCTTCGCTCGGCCAAATCAACAAAGCGATATAGGCCCGCCGTTCGCCGCATACCAAAGCTTCACGGGCAAGCGGGTCGAGCGCCTTCAGAGCTTCCGCCCGCACAACGCCGCCGGAGACCCAGGTCCCGGTATCGAGTTTGAATTCCTCAGCAAGCCGCCCGGCAAAGGCAAAGCCACGCTGAAGATTATCGGGATCGATGAAGCGTGCGGCATCACCCAGTTTATAGAAGCCCTCGTCGTCAAAAATCTCGGCATTCTTTTCCGGCATATTGAGATAGCCGGGCGTCACGACATCGCCCTTCATGCGCACTTCATAACGGTCCCCGTAAGGCACAAGTTTGACGGTGGTGCCGGGAAGCGGCAGACCGATGCCAACTTCTTCGCTGTGATAATAAATCGACATGCTGCCGGACGTGGTTTCGGTCGCGCCATAACCGGTGGTGAAGAAAATGCGTTCGCCCGTGCTCTCGATAGCCATGCGTTGCAGGCGATCATAGAGCGGTTGCGACAGACCCGCGCCGCCATAGAGGAACAGACGCAACTGGCTGAAAAAAATCCGCCGCAAATCGTCATCCCGTTCAAGCGCATCGGCCAGCATGGCGTAGCCCGCGGGTACATTGCTGAAATAGCGGACTGGAATTTCCTTGAGATTGCGGATCGATTCCTCAAAAAGACCGGGCAGGGGCTTGCCGTCATCGATATAGAAACTGCCGCCCCCCATCAAAGTCCCAAGCAGGTTCGAGGTCCCTGCCACATGGCTCCAGGGCATCCAGTCAAGCACCAGATCCGCCCAACCATTAGCCTCCCGCATGACCTGCAAAGCCTGCTGGATATTGGTCGCCATCATGCGCTGGGTCTGGATCACGGCTTTGGGTTTACCGGTAGATCCCGACGTCAGCATATAAGCCGCCGGCGCATCGGGATCGAGCGCCTTGATATGGTCATCCAAACCAGCCTGCACAGGCGTTGACAGCACAGCTTCATAACTGACAGCAGGCACCGACAAACTTTCAGGATGCTGTGTAACGATCAGCGCATCTGCAAAGTCGATGCTTTCAAGTGCGTCTTTATAAAATGCAGTGTCATCGGCAAAGACAACCGCGGGACGAATAAGCTCGACCACATGGCGAAGCCGTTCATAACTGCCCTTGATCCGCGCATAATTGACGCTCACGGGGCAGATCGGAACCCCCGCACTCATTGCCCCAAAGCGCATTACCGCATGTTCGATACTGTTGGCGGACAGGATCAGCATAGGACGCTGCCCCTCAATGCTGAGATTCAACAGCCATTGCGCCACAGCATCTGTTTCACGTTTGATGTCGGCATTGGTTTTAAACTGCCACTGCCGATCCAGACCTTTGCGCTGAGCAAGAAACATCCGCTCCGGCTCGTGCGCGGCACGCCTTTGTAGACCAGAGGAAATGCTTGGAACAAAAGCCTCCAAAGACGTCACCGGGGACACGATAATCGTACCGTCCTCCCGCCACTCCGCATTCATTGCGGCGGACGGAAAGCTGACCTTGCGATAAGGCGGCAGCGTTATAGCCTGTTCAGTCATGACGAAAGGCTCCCAGTAGTCGCCAGGATGATCCTGCAGCGCAGGCATCATCGTCCCAAGATAGAGGTCCCTATATCTTTGTTACATCCGGGCTTTGTGAAAGCATCCCGGTTTGTCAGTTTCGTTATGCAATTGATTAAACGATACTGCGTGAATTCATGGCTGTCAATGTCATTGGTATTCTAATGCAACCTTATTATTTCTTTAATAGACTCAATGCATTGATGGTTTTGAACTCAACGTCCTTTGGGTGCAGTGTGGTCTTGCAGACATTACAGATCAGTTGTGGCTTGAGTTCGTGCCCACATGTCTTGTGATGTAAAATATGTGGAGGCATCCCCGGCACAGCAATCCAGCGATCGGCCCAATGGGTGACGGTTACGCTGATCGGGAAAATATCCTTGCCCTTCTCCGTCAGCCGATAGTCATAGCGCGGCGGATGGCTTTGATAGGGCTTGCGTTCCAGAACATCATTAGCTTCAAGGATCTTCAGCCGGTCGGTGAGGATATTGGCGGCAATGCCAATGGCGTTCTGGATTTCCGCGAATTTATGCAGACCATAAAATTGCGTCGAGATCGTCAACGCGGTCCAGCGGTCGCCGACGATATCGGCAATTTGCGACGGAATGCCATCTTTCGGCATGGCGGTGGAATTATTATTGAGCCGACGCATTATCCGGGTCTGCGGGGCATCCTCCGTGCCCGCTCCGGGCCCCGGCAATATGCGGCAAGTACTGGCTGTCACATCCTGATGGCAATGGCCGCATTCAAGGCGTGGTGTAAAGGCATGACCGCATGTCTTGTGAACAAGCTCGCTGGCTATGGCCTCATAGGGCACGCCCCATTTACGCTCCCATACCCAGCTCATCATGACCTGCGGATAGAGCTCCAGCCCTTTCTGGGTTAGAAAATATTCTTCTCGGAGTGGCGCCTGCTGATAGGGACGCCGTTTCAGGATGCCACAGGCTTCCAGTCTGCGTAGCCGGGTCGTAAGCGTACTTCGGGCCGAGCCTGTGCGTTTCAGAAAATCCTCGAACCGCCGCGTCCCGATAAAGGCCACGCTGATGATGATGAAGCTCCAGCGGTCGCCAATTTCGGCCAGAGCCCAGGTGGCAGAGTGCTTGGTGATCTTTTTACGGCCAGGATCAGCCAGAGACGCCATTGCGAAGCTCCCTCATGAGCGGATGAAATTTGCGAAGTCCTCCTGAGCATTTTCAAAACGTGCTGTGCAATCGCTGGCCATGACCGCCCGTATGAGCTCTGTCATTTCCGTAGGGGAGGGATCATCAGACGGAAAGTCCCGCACCAGGGATGTCTCCATGCGGGCATGTCGCAGACGTCCGCAACCACTCACAAATACCTCGCCCGAGACCATGCAATGATCGCTCGCAAGCCAAGCTACCAGAGGGGCCACCAGATCGGGGCTCATCCTGTCACAGAGGTCTGGAGGCAAATAGGCGGCCGTCATAGGTGTCGCGCCATAGGGACTGATGGCATTGGTATAGACCCCACGCGAGGCGGCCTCCACATGCAAAGCCCGCATGAACCCGTAAAGCCCGGCCTTGCTCGCCGAATAGGCCGCACCGCCGTGGTTGCCGAAAAGCCCTGCGGACGACATGGACAGAATGATCCGTCCAGCTCCCGCCTCCCTCATCACCTTATAGGCGGCATGGGACAGAGCGATGCTGCCCATCAGATTGATGTCCATGATGTTCTTGAAAGCCGCAAGCGATTGCTTGTGGAACATGGTCGCTTCGCTGACGCCGGCATTATTGATGACAAAATCAAGCTGTCCGTAATGATCCAGCGCCGCCGCCACCATGCGTTCGCCTGCGCCCTCCGCCTCGACGGGATCATGATTGACGATGGCCTGTCCGCCTGCGGCAATGATCTTGTCAACCACCGTCTGGGCGCTGTCCTCTCCATTCCGCGCCCGGTTGTTGACAACAACCCGGCCGCCGCGCCGCCCGATGTAAAGTGCATAAGCGCGGCCAAGCCCTTTGCCCGCCCCGGTGATGATGCCGACTTTGCCTTTGAACATGATACCCCCATCGAATGCAACTGCCGGGCGGGATGTTTGATCTCATATTGACAGCCCGGTCGAGTCAATGCCTAATAACTTGCATAATAGAACTCTATAATGGGAGAGCCGAATGAGCAAGACACTAAGCAAGCTTCTCGCGACCATATTTTTCTGTGCCAGTCTGTTTTCATTTTCAGGGGGAGCTGCCATGGCCGACACCGACGCGCAGAAGATCGACGCTGTTAAGCAAATGTTCGACGCCTGGAACAAGCTCGATTGGGAGCGGGCGATCAATATGTTCGCTGAGGACGGCGTTCTTCATTCAGTGATGCAGGATCCCATCAACGGCCGCAAGGCCATCGCCGAGCGTCTCCATATATTGGCCAAAGGAACTGAAAAACTTCAGCTACAGGTCAAGAATATGGGCATCATCAACGGCCTTGTGTTTGTCGAACGGGTCGATGATTTTGTCTTTAACGGTAACCATGGCCGGGTTCCGGTCGTCGGTGTCCTCAAAGTCGAAGGCGGCAAGATCAAGGAATGGCGCGAATATTACGATCGCCATCAACTTGAATCGTCCCTGACCGGGAAAAAGGAATAACACTCCCTTATATGCGCCGGGCTCACTGAAGAGAGCCTGTTTACAGCACGGCGACCTCAGGCTCATACTGCCAACAGTATTTGTGGTATCCCTTCAACCCAAATGCTGAGGTGCAATATGAGAATGTTTCAAGAACTCCTTGTAACAGTTGTTGTGTTGGCCACTTCTTTAAGTTTTGTTGCGTCGCCTGCTTATGCGGAACATTGCCGCGACAGCAAAGGCAAGTTCATAAAATGCGCAACGGTTGCCCCAAAGGCCCCGGCCCATTGCCGGAATGACAAGGGCACCTTCGTAAAATGCGGCACCCCGGGTGCAAAGCCAGTAAAATAGTCAGTAAAAACATATTGATAAGATCCGGGGCTGGGCCGGTGACGGCTCCATCCCCGGATCCATAATCCTCCAATCGACAGCGTGCTCAAGGCCGGCTAGGATTTCCTCACTGCCGTAACCGAAAAGGGAACACCCTCTATGAAAGCTCTTCCCATTATCCTGAGCGCTGCTTTGATCTTCGCCAGCGCCCCCGCCATGGCTGCCTTGAAAATAGGGGACAAAGCCCCTGACTTTTCAACGGAGGCCACGCTCGGCGGCAAGGAATTCACCTTTGTATTGAAAGAGGCTCTGGCCCGTGGGCCGGTGGTGCTCTATTTCTTTCCTGCGGCCTTTACCCCCGGCTGCACTGCAGAAGCCCATGAGTTCGCCGAGGCGAGTGATAACTTCAAGGCCCTGGGTGCAACCGTGATCGGCGTCTCGGCTGATGAGATCGCCAAGTTGAATAAATTCTCGATCTCGGAATGCCGAAACAAATTCGCCGTCGCTGCTGACCCTGAGCAAAAAGTCATCAAGGCTTATGACGCCGTCCTGCTGCGCAAGCCAGCCTATGCCGACCGCGTATCCTATGTGATTTCGCCGGAGGGCAGGGTGATCTTCACCCATAGCGGCATGGATCCGCTCCCCCATGTAGAAAACAGCCTGAAGGCCGTGCGCGACTGGGCCGCCGCCCATCCCGCAGCAAAGCCCGTCAAAAAACAACCCTAAGCCCGGATTGACGACCAGCCAATGCCTTCATAGACTGTCAGAAAGAAGATAAGACTATCGCCTGGGGGGGACGATGACAGATCTTGACGAAAAAATCGAAGCCGATCCGCGCTATGCGGAATTGCGGCGAGCGCGGCGGCGGCTGGACTGGATTCTGGCCGCCATCGTGACCTGCGTTTATGTGGCCTATTTGCTGGCCATGGGCCTGGCCCCCGACTGGCTCGGTCAACGCATATCCCCGGATAAAGTCACCAGCATCGGCATACCTATTGGCGCGGGGTTGCTGGTCTTCGCCTTTATCATCACCGGCATCTATACATGGTGGGCCAACCGGCGTTTTGACCCGTTGATCGAAGCCATCAAACGGGATCTCTATAAATGACCGAAACCGCAGTGAATTGGACATCGGTCGGCATGTTCCTTGCCGTACTGAGTGGGACCCTTGTCATCACATGGTGGGCCGCGCGGCGCACCCGCACGGCCAGCGATTTTTATGCTGCGAGCCGCGGCATCACCGGCTTCCAGAACGGGCTTGCCATCACCGGAGACTTTATCTCGGCCTCGACATTCCTGGGCATTTCGGCACTGATTTACGCTTACGGCTATGATGGATTGCTGTATGTGATCGGTGCGCTGCTCGGCTGGCCGATCCTGCTTTTCCTGATTGCCGAGCCGTTGCGCAATCTTGGCAAATACAGTTTTGCCGATATTTGTTCGTTCCGGCTGGGAGAGCGCCCCATGCGCTCCTATGCCGCCTGTGCATCGCTTGTCGCCATCATGTTTTATCTGATCGGCCAGATGGTCGGGGCAGGCAAGCTTATTCAGGTGTTGTTCGGGCTGCCTTACGAATATGCCATTATCCTCATTGGCGTGTTGATGGTGCTTTATGTCAGCTTCGGCGGCATGATCGCCACCACCTGGGTGCAAATCATCAAGGCGGTTTTATTGTTGATTGGCGGCACGCTCATGGCCCTTTTGATCATGGCGCAATTCGATTTCGATTTCGGCAAGCTTTTCGGTGCGGCGACCGAGAAGAGCCCGCTCGGCGAGGCGATCATGAAACCGGGCACGCTCATGACCTCACCCTGGCAAACGCTGTCGCTTGGGCTTGCTCTCTGTTTCGGACCGCTCGGCTTGCCGCATATCCTGATGCGATTTTTCACCGTGCCCAACGCGAAAGAGGCACGGAAATCCGTTTTCTGGGCCACGGGCTTTATTGGCTATTTCTTCCTTCTGGTGTTTGTCATCGGTTTTGGTGCGACAGCACTTATCCCCCATGGCGATCCCACATATTTTACCGCTGACGGCAATCTCATCGGCGGTAATAACATGTCCGCCGTACATGTCGCCCATGTGGTCGGCGATGGCGCGCTCATGGGCTTTGTCTCAGCCGTAGCCTTTGCCACCATTGTCGCCGTGGTCTCGGGCCTGACCCTGTCGGCGGCGGCGACGGTGGCCTATGATCTATACGGCCATGTGTTCAATCGCAGCAATGTCACGGAAAAACAGATCTTGCGGGTTTCCCGCATCGTGCCATTCGTCGTCGGTGCGCTGGCCATCTGGTTTGGGCTCCTGTTCAAGGACCAGAACATCGCCGTCATCGTGATCGAGTCCCTGGCTATCGCCGGTAGCTCCACATTCCCGGTGCTGTTGCTGGCCATTTACTGGAAGCCCCTGACCACCCGCGGCGCATTCTGGGGAGGCATGATCGGGCTTGTCGTCGCCATAGCCCTTGCTGTCATGGGGCCGAAAGTCTGGGTTGATGTTCTCCATTACTCGGACCCGTTATTTCCGCTCGATTTCCCGACTCTGGTGGCAATGCCACTGACCTTTGTCCTCTGTTGGCTATTTTCAATCACCGACAGGGCAGGGCAGGATGCCGCCCATGACGCCGCCTATCGTCGTCAGACCATCCGTGCCGAAACCGGCATCGGATCGGAGGGAGCAGCCAAACACTAACCGAGCGGCCATCCGCGCCTTTGCGAAGAACCGCAAGAACAGCTTTGCCTTCAATGTGCATATGGTTCAGATTTTATGAGTCTGTAGCCTAAATAAGAGCTTATAAACGCAAAATCAATGGAACAGTAATTCTCTATTTTTTGAGATTTTTTAGGGCCCCGGATTATGCATCCAGGGCCCTTTTTATGTACAAAAGCCGCCGCAATCAAGCACGACGGGTTTAAGATTATCTTGGATATTATCGTTTAGTGGTATCTGGACTGGGAAACTTGACGCCTTCATACTTTTGCAGATTAGGTTTTTTGTAAGCACGTTTGCTGTGCCGGATCTTGCCGCGGATCATGGCGATTGCCTGTAAGGCTGCGGTTGGCAAAGGGTTTATGACAGGGACTGCAAAGCCTTGCTTTTCGAGTTCCTGTTGCAGCCATTCGGCCACGCCGACAAAGCCTGTACAACCAAGGATTATGCTATCTGCATGATCCTCCTGAATACATTTTAAAGACTGCTCCAGCAGCATGGCATTAATTTGTTCGGCCCCGTATTTCTCAAGCTCGGTCACCCCGACGCCGATGGTGCGGACCGATGCCAGCTTATGACCGATTCCATAAATACGGGCATGATCGAAGAAAATCGGTCTCACGCTGTCAAGAATGGAAACACAGCTGAATTGATGCCCCAAAGTCGCCGCCATATGCATGGCACATTCGCCTGGACCGATAACCGGGATGCTGACGGCTTCACGGGCGGCATGCATGCCGGGGTCGCCCATGCAATCAATAATGACTGCCTGACAACCATCTTGTTCCGCTTCCATGGCCTTTATGGCGACAAGTGGGGCGGTATAGGCTTCGTCGAAGCTATTTTCGATACTTGCCGGACCGACGCCAAGAACCACGTTGTCGAACGAAAACTGAATATCGCTCAAACAGTTGACTTCATTCATGGTGTCCTTGGCCATTTCGTCCGACATCGAACAAAGAGGCGTGATAACGCGGATTAGTGCCATATCTTTGGTGCCCCTCTTAATCACCTAAAAGAAACAAGCAACCCTCTTTCAATAGCAGGACGATCGTCCTTCTCTGATGTTTTTCCAAGCACAGGCATAATTTCTGACCTTATGAGGAGGCCAATCCCTTTTCAACAAAAATGCCAAACGGATCACATCATTCTGACATAGCCGTCTTGGTGGATGTAGTCGAAATCGTCTTCCGTGGAATTGCCGGGGAGGGCCAGAATGATTTATTCACCAGGATTATGAGCTTGAAGATCAGATTCCTTTTCAAAGCGATTATCACGGCCACGTTTGTCATGGCAGGCATGATTTCGCTCGCCTCGGCTTCGGCCCGGATCTACCGTGATAATGCAGGTGTGCCGCATATTTACGCGGATTCAAACGTCGAGTTGTTCCGCGCTTACGGTTATCTCATCGGGCAGGAGCGCCTGTTCCAGATCGAAGTACGCAAGCGTCAGGCCTATGGACGCAGCGCCGAAGTCTTCGGTGCCGGTGATAAGAACTGGCCGACAAAATATATTGAAAAAGATACGGATACCCGGCGTGACCTTAATCTGTCTTCATTCGAAAAGCAGCTTGAAGATCTCCCCAAAACGGACCGCGAAATCCTCGTCGCTTTCACCGAGGGGCTCAATAGAGCCATTGAAGAAGCACTAAAGCAGCCTGAAACCAAGCTTCCCAAGACGTTCCAGCACTACGGATTTTCGCCTGAACCCTGGACACCGCTTGCTGTGCTGGTGACGGCATCGGATATTCTTGCCTATTACTCGAACTATGCGTTTCAGCTTGATAACTTTGCGCTTTATACCGACCTCATCCGCCGCAAACCGCAAGATTGCGACGACATCTTTGATCAACTTTTATGGACCTATGATCCGTTGGCGGTGACTTCCGTCGGAGATGAATCAAAAGATGATAATGCTATCAAACTTGCACCGGCACGGGGCTGTGCGGCACCAGCCAAAATGCCGAATGGACTGGTTCTGCCCAAGGATATGCAACTGAGCTGGAATAAATCGTTTGATGCCGAACGTGACGAACCACGTCGTACCAACATGAGCTGGGCCGTCGGAGCCGCCCGTGCCAAAAATGCCAAATCCATTTTCCTGAACGGTCCGCAGACCGGCTGGCACCATCCATCCTATTATTATACCGTCGGTCTTCATGGCGGTGATTTCGATTTCGTCGGCATGGCGGCCGAAGGGCTTCTGCCATTTCAAGTCGGCGTGAACCGGCATTATGCCTAGGGTATGACGGCAGGGCTTAACATGCAGGCCGATATCTTTCAGGAACAACTGAATTCCGAGGATGGCGGCACCTATTTCTATAAAGACGAATGGCACTCATTTGAAACCCGGGAAGAGCATATCGCCGTCAAAGGTGCTGATACCCAAACCGTTGTGTTCAAGAGAACCGTTCACGGCCCCGTCACCCAAGAAGACAAGGTCAATAATGTTGCCTATGCCCAGGCCTTGACCTGGCGCGGGCATGAAGCAAGCTCGCTCTTTTCATGGTTGCGGGCGGTGACGGCTCAATCGGAAGGGCAATGGCGCGAGCGGGTCAAGGGCTTTGCCTTCAATTACAACTGGTTCTATTCGGATAACAAAGGCCGCGTAGGCTTTGCCCATACCGGCTTGTTCCCCTAGCGCCCAGACGGCACGGATATCCGTCTGCCGCTCTCAGGACGTGGCGATCAAGAATATACCGGGCCGGCCAAGTCTCTGAATTTCATTCATTTAACCGATGGCGTCATGTTCAATTTCAATAACCGGCCAGCGGCAGCAATCAAGAACAGCGGCATCTATTGGGAACAATGGAGCCGCGGCAACCAGGCGGAAATTATCAAACGGGAATTGGACAAGTTGAACGGCCCGATCGGCTGGGATGACATCTGGGCAATCAATCGAGTGGTCTCCCATACCGACGTCAATTGGTTCATCATGCGTCAATTCATCGCCGACGCCGCGCCGGGGCTGGAAAAAAACAGCCCGGCAGCTCATGCGGCGGCGCTCATTCTCGACTGGAATGGTCTGCGTACCGATACCAAGGGAGATGGTATGTTTGATCACGCCGGCCTCACATTGTTTGATGCCTGGCTGAAAAAAATCGTCACCGAAACTATGCAACCGACCTTGGGTGACTCGAAATCTGGCGCATATTACGTCAATTATGTATTGCAACCGACGCTCGCGCGTCTTGAAGAACATCCATCAGGCGGCGTTCTTGCTACCTATCGCGCGCTATTGGCCGCCACCAATAAAGGTCATGTCCCGAATAATTATGATTTCTTCCAAGGTCAGAACGCGCTCGACATCGTGCGTCAGGCGCTGATCGAAGCGACCAAGGAACTTGCCAGTAAGAACAGCGGCAAGGAGATGTCTGAATGGCGTGAGAAAACATCCATCCAGCGGTATTTCCCGAGCAATGCCAATCGCATTCCCATGGCTTTGCTTAAAAGTAAGGTGGACTCTGGCCTTTATGCCAACCGTGGCGCTATCAATCTTCAGGTGCAATACGGAGAAGACGGCAAACTACAGAAGGCCGGGTTCGCCAATCCCATGGGTGGGCCGGAAGATCGTGGACAAACAACCTCGACCTATCATCTCGATATCTACAAGAACTTCGAACTCGCCCCGCTCACAATCCCGTCTGAGCAGGAAATCGGAAGCGAGGCGATTATAATACTCAAGTAACATCGGCCTTTAGATCCTAGTGACGGTCAGTACCAAGGTGCTGGCCGTCACTTTTTATTATATGGCGAAGACGACGCTCAAAGGGACAGGGATTTTCAGCACGGCCTGTTTACCCGATGAATTTCTCAAACTGCCCATTTTTTTATTTGAACTACCCACTTAAAAAAAGCACCTACCCGACACCCTGAAAAAGACAATTATACATTGCCCTGCGCCCTGTAATTCTGGCCCGTAATATCTCCGTTTATCCTATTTCCACAGTTAGAAAACTGTCCTCCTTGGGATAGCTTTATCAGGTGGTTAAGGAAAATTGCTCACAAGAGCATCGGACTGGGAGCGGGGAATGCGGGTTGGTATCGATGTCGGTGGAACGAATACAGATGCCGTTCTGATGAACGGGTCTGACGTCGTGGCCTGGGTCAAGGCACCAACCACTATGGACGTCGGTGAGGGCATTGAAGCTGTTCTACGCTCCTTGATCGCGGAGTCCGGCGTCCCGACCAGCCGCATTCAATCGGTTATGATCGGCACGACCCATTTCACCAATGCACTGGTGGAATGTCGTGGGCTACTTGAAGTCGGCGTCATTCGTTTGGCGAGCCCATCGGGCGAGGCGTTGAAACCCAAAATCGGTTGGCCCCAGTCCTTGCGGCGCGCGGTTGGCGAGCATAGTTTTCTTGTGCCCGGCGGTTATGAATTCGATGGCCGGGAAATTGCGCCTTTCGATAAAACGGCGGTGACGCAAGCAGCCCGTGAAATCCGCGCTCGCGACTTAAAGGCAGTAGCCATCTCCAGTGTCTTCGCCCCGGTCAACGATCATATGGAAAATCATGCGGCCGAGATTGTGGCCCGCGAAAATCCCGGCATCAGCATCAGTCTTTCCAAAGATATCGGCCGACTTGGTTTTCTGGAGCGTGAAAATGCCGCCATCATGAACGCGGCGCTCAGCCAGCTTTCCTTGCATGTGGTGCAGTCGCTCGAACAAGCCATTCGCCGCCTCAACATCGAAGCCCCGTTTTATATCAGCCAGAATGACGGCACTTTGATGAGTGCCAGCTATGTTGCGCGCTATCCGGTCCTGACCATTGCATCCGGCCCCACCAACAGCATGCGCGGCGCAGCTTATCTATCCGGCCTTGCCGATGCGGTGGTCATCGATATTGGCGGCACGACCTCGGACGTCGGCGTATTGCAGGGGGGATTTCCTCGTGAGTCATCGGTCGAAGCAGACATCGGTGGAGTTCGGACCAATTTTCGTATGCCGGATATTCTGGCTATCGGTCTTGGCGGCGGTACACGCATTCATCTCAACCCTGCCAACTTTACAGGTCCTGCCGACCAGATCGGCGATATTGCCATCGGGCCAGATTCCGTGGGCTATCGGCTGACCAAAGATGCCTTTGTCTTCGGCGGTGAAACCCTGACCGTCACCGATCTTGCCGTGGCGAGAGGGCAGGCGAGTATCGGCGACAGCAACAAGGCGCCGCGGTTATCGGAAAGCGTATGCGATCAGTTGAACGAACAGATCCATCTCATGCTTGAAGACGCGCTGGACCGTGTCAAGACCAGCCCGGCGGACGTGCCCGTCATTCTGGTTGGCGGCGGCAATATTATTGTCAACCGCAAGCTTCGCGGAGCATCCGAGATCATACGTCCTGCCTTGGCCTCTGTGGCCAATGCCATCGGAGCCGCCATCGCGCAGGTCGGCGCCGAAGTCGACAAGTTGTTTTCCTATGACAGCCTTGGCCGTGATCAGGCCCTGGCGCTTGCCAAAGGCGAAGCCATCCGCAGGGTGGTTGAAGCCGGTGGAATAGAAGCAACCGCCAAAGTGATCGAAATCGACGAGGTCGCCATGTCCTATCTTCCCGGACAAACAGTTCGGGTGCGGGCGAAAGCGACCGGCGACCTGGCCTTTTCATGATCATGATCAGGCACCAGAATATAAGCGGGAGCAAGATAGCGACGATGGACACGGGTGTTCTTTTGGTCGAACAGGATATACGCGATCTTGCAAGAGGGACGGCGTTTCTGGGATCTGGCGGCGGCGGCGATCCTCATGCTGTTGTGTTGCAACTTCTGGATATTCTGCAAAAGAGCGGCCAGATCCGTCTTATCAATATGGCCGATCTTCCCCATGACGCTTTGGTCGCGCCCTGTGGTTGGATGGGAGCACCCACGGTAGGGGAAGAAAAACTGCCAAATGGTCGCGAACCCGTGGCAGGTCTGCGCATGCTGGAACATCTGAAAGGTCGCAAGGTCGACGCGCTGATTGCCAGTGAAATTGGCGGCAGCAATGGCCTCGCCGCCATGGTTCTCGCTGCGGCTGAGGGCTTGCCAGTGGTCGACGGCGACGGCATGGGGCGCGCCTTTCCCGAAGCTCAGATGGTGACTTATAATATTTATGGGCTATCTCCCAACCCCGTGGTCTTTTCGGATTCAAACGGCAATTGTCTAGCCATGGAAGCAGTCAATGCCGCCGAAGGGGAGCGCATCGGTCGCCAGATCGCCGTTATGATGGGAGGGGCCTGTCATGTGTTTGATTTTGCCGCCTCCGGATATGAGATCAAACAATATGCCGTTCGCGGTACGGTGTCGCTGGCCGTCAATATCGGACGAGCGATCCGGGAAGCCAAGGCGTCGCAACGGGACCCGTTCGAAGCGCTGTTTTCCTGCCTGCGGTCGACCGGCTATTACAATCATGCCGGCATTCTGTTTGATGGCCGCATTGTCGACTTGCAGCGCAACACAGTCGGGGGGTTCTCAATCGGATCGCTGACTATCGAAGCCTTTGGCGACAGCGGCGAGACCGTAAAGGTCGAATTCCAGAATGAGAATTTGAAAGCTTATAAGGGCGGCCAACTTCTGGCAACCGTGCCGGACATCATCTCCGTCCTTGATCGGGAAACCGCGGACACGATCACCACGGAAAAATTGAAATACGGCCAACGCGTCAAACTGGTGGGCACAAGCGTTCCACCCATTCTGCGAACTCCGGAAGCTCTGGCAATTCTCGGGCCCTTGGCCTTTGGATTTCCAGAAATTTATTGCCCAATCGAACAATTAAACAACTGGATCTGAGAAATTAAATCCAAAAAATGCTCTTCGCCATCAAAGCTCTGGTGGCTACGAGCTTTTTAAAAAATAGCAAGTTGGAGGTTACAATGAAACGTTCCATGACACAGACAATAAAACATCTCCTCGGCACGGTCGCCATGGTTTACGGTCTGTGCCCCTATGTGGCAACAGCCGCCGAAACCCCGGCAGCAAGCGGCGCGATGCTCGAAGAAATCACGGTCACCGCACGAAAGCTGTCCGAAAATCTGCAGCGCACGCCCGTTTCCGTGACCGTTGTTTCGGAAAAAATGATCGATACATTGAGCATCACGAACATCGGTGAGGTCGAGCGTCTGGCGCCGAACGTTCAGTTCAGTCAGGGTTTCTCCGGCAGCTCGGCTGGTGCCAACTTCTTCATTCGCGGCATCGGCCAGCTGGATTTTGTGGCAACGTCCGATCCCGGGGTGGGCGTTTTTGTTGACGGTGTTTACATGGCCCGCACTGTGGGCGGGGCGCTTGATACTGCAGACATTGCACAGATCGAAGTGTTGAAAGGTCCGCAAGGCACGCTGTTCGGTAAGAACACCATCGGCGGCGCCATCAACATCATCACCAAAAAGCCGGATGAAAATCTGAAGGTCATGGCGGAAATCACCGTCGGCAATCTCGGCCGCACCGATGGTCGATTCATGGCCAATGTGCCGATCACCGATCAACTGTTTGTGAAAATCACTGGCTCGGCCCGCCATAATGACGGCTTTCAAACTCGTCTGATCGACGGCATCAAGCTCGGCGATGACAATACCATCAGCGGCGGCATCCAGATACGATACGCGCCTGCGGCCGATTTTGATATCATCCTCGCCGCGGACGTTACAAAACGTCGCGCTCATATTGCCGCACAAGGTCTGACCGAAGTTGCAACCGTCGGCGGAGGGCGCGAGCTGTTCCTAGAGCTGACTGGTCTTGATATCGCAAATTACCCTCCCGCCGCGGAGCCCTGGAAATACAGCACCTCGGGAGTACGCCCGACAGACAAGCTCAATATTTTTGGAACATCACTGACGGTCAATAAGGACTTTGGTCCCGTCACTCTGAAATCGATCACGGCCTATCGCAAGCTTGACGCCGATACAGCTACCGATTTTGATGGACAGCCGGTAGTTTATAATGACCAGTTGGTTCAAGACAAGCAACATCAGTTCAGCCAGGAATTCCAGCTTTCCCACCAGTCAGAAAAACTAAAATGGGTCTTGGGTGCTTATTATTTCAATGAGCACAACGAGGAATCCATTCAGAATAATTTCTACGTCTTCTGGCTGGTCGCTCCCTATGGAGATGGTCCGCTCAGCCACACGGAACTCAAAACGAATAACTTCGCCGCTTACGGTCAAGGCAGTTATAAGATCACCCCGGAGCTGAGCCTAACGGCCGGTCTGCGCTGGACCTATGAAAAAAAGAGCACCGATATTATTTCACCCATTGGCCTCGGGACTCTCAGCGCCTTTAACAATAGCGGCGGTCACCACTGGTCTGCGGTCAATCCTCGTCTTGGCATCGAATACCAGGCTACGGAAGAAGCTCTGTTATATGCAACCTATACCGGCGGCTTCAAAAGCGGCAGTTTCAATGGACGTGTCGACCGTCAGTTCGATGCCGGAAAGTTTCAACCCTATGATCCCGAGAAAGTTATTGCCTGGGAAGGGGGATTCAAAACTCAGTGGTTCGATAATCGCTTGCGAGCGAACGCCGCCGCATTCTTGACCCATTATAAAGGCATCCAGCTTGTATCCGGTGCGACCGATGCATTCGGGAATCTTTATTTTCCGACGACCAACGCTGGAAATCTGAACATAAAAGGGTTTGAAGCTGAGCTTCTGGCACGTCCCATTGAAATGTTGAACGTCTATGCCAATCTTGGCTATGCCGATGAAAAATGGACAAGCATTTATCCAAGTCCGTTCCCGACGGTGAGCAAAAAATCCCGCCTGCCCATGTTCTCTCATTGGACCGTGATCGCCGGTGGCGATCTGACCTTGCCGCTCGACAGCTTTGGCTCCGTCATGATCGGCGGCAACTACAGCTACCGCAGTGCGTATTTCGCGGATACTGGAAATTCCCCTCGGGTGAAACAGGGCGGTTTCGGTATTTTTGATGCCCATCTTATTGTCGAGCCCGAAAATACCCGGTGGCAGCTTAAATTCTGGGGCAAAAACCTGACCAACAAACATTACATGACCTGGGGTCAGGATCTGATCGCAATTGGCGACTCTCACGCCATGGCCTTCTGGGGGCGCCCGCGTGAATTTGGCGCAACCTTCTCGATCAATATGTAATCAGTCCGCTTGAGCCTCTCGCAAGAGGGGCTCAGGTTCCCTCCCGGCTTTAACTCGTGACATGGGTGACATGTGAGCAATTTCAATGACCTTGTCGAAGACTATTCGACCACGCCCGTACCGGAGGGAAAAACGGTCAATGGCTTGCGGCTTGCCCTGGTCGTTGTAGGTTGCGGCATTGCCTTGCCGGGATTTCTGAACGGGGTCAAAATTGGTACGGCATTGGGGCTGCCTGATGCTGTACTGGCATTTCTGATCGCCGGTCTTCTGCTCACATTCCTTGGCAGCTGCACGGCCATCGTCAGCGCCAAGACCCGATTGACAACCTATATGCTGGCACAGTTCGCGTTTGGGCCTGTGGGGGGCAAGTTTGTGAACATGGTGCTGGCAACGACAATGTTTGGCTGGTTTGGCGTCAATGCTTTCATGTTTGCCGAGGCCTGCCAATCGATGATCTGGAATCTGACCGGCTTTCACTTCAGCTATAATATTTATATCATCATCGGCAGCGTCCTTATGGTTGCCACCACAATCTTCGGCTTCAAGGCACTGGATAAATTGGCATTGGTCGCGGTGCCGATTCTGCTTTTCATTCTGATCACTGTTCTTGTCATCTCTTTTACCAAAGCTGAGCCCGGTGTGTTGCTCGCCACGCATCAAGGTACAATGTCCTTCGGTCTTGCCGTATCCGCGACGGCCGGCGGGAATATGGTCATGGTTGCAGCCATGCCCGATGTCGCACGTTATATTTCCGGCAAGGGACAGGCAGTTCTCGCGATGTTCATTTCCTTCACGCTTGCCGCCCCCTTGATCCTGACTGCGGCAGCAGTACCCAGCCTGGTGACGGGTGAGTCGGATTTGCTCAAAATACTCATGGGTCTTGGATTTGGCGTTCCGGCCTTGCTCGTGTTGGTGTTATCGACCTGGACTGCCAACGCCTCAAATCTTTATGGTGCAGGCCTCGGGCTCGCCGCGACCTTTATCAGGATCCCGCAATGGAAACTCATGATTGGGGCAGGGCTCGCGGGCATGGCCATCGCCATGCTCGGGATCGTCAATCATTTCATTCCGTTCCTGCTGTTCCTTGGCATTCTAATCCCGCCCGTCGCCGGAATTTACGTGGCCTTTTACATTCTTTATCCCGACAAAATGAAAGATGTATCCGAGATTTCCAAGCTGCCCGGCACCAGTATTCCGGCGTTCACCGCATGGGGCATTGGCGTCGCGGTGGCGACGGCAACCGCTTTTGATTTCTTTACGCTCACAACCATTCCATCTTGCGATGCCCTCATCACATCGGTGATACTTTATATGCCGCTTGAATATATGCTCAATGCGCGCCGCAGCCGTCTGGAAAGCCAGCTTGTTCGCAGGTATTGAGCGTCAGAAAGAAAGCCATGAAAAGAATATGTGTCATTGCTCCCATCATCGAAAGCGCCAGCTACAACAATGATGAGATGAGCGAATACCTGAAATCTTTTGATGTCCCAAATCACATTTCAGTTGAGGCGCGCTGTCTGAAGAACGGCCCGTCCTCGATCGAATCCGAAATTGATGATGCACTCGCCATTCCCGATATTCTGCGAGTTGGACTTGAGGCCCAAGCCGAAGGGTTCCATGGTGTCGTGATGGCCTGCATGGCTGATCCGGGAGTGCGCGCCTTACGGGAAGCTCTATCGATCCCGGTCGTGGGCACTGCGGAATCAAGTTTTCACATTGCCGCCAGTTTGGGCAGCCGCTTTGGCATCCTCGACGTGACCGATGACGCCCGGACTTCGGTCAAAAATCTCATGGCGATCTATGGCCTGACCGAAAAATTCGCCTCGTTTCGCAGTGTCAATATCCAACCCGAACAAATCAGTACGGATATGACCGCCACCAATAATGCTCTGATTTCCGAAGCACAAAAAGCCGTGCGCCAGGATCAAGCCGATGTGTTGGTCCTGAACTGCACCGGATTTTACGGCTGCGCGCAAGCCGTATCCGATGCGCTCGCCGCAGATGGATTGCATGTGCCCGTGATTGATCCCATGCCGCTTACCATACGGTTAATGTCGGCCCTCGTACTCGAAGGCTTATGTCACAGCAAGCGCGCATATCCGACACCACATAAAAACAAATTCATCCAAGGATATGTTTTCCCTGATTTTTATAATCCGGCATCGCTATAGGTTTTTGGCTGCAAATTCTTGAGGCAAGCTTATGAAAACCGTCTATTCCGACAAACATCATCTGCACCATGGTCAGGCTGAATTATTTGCCGGCAAGCTTGTCCCTTGTTTTGAGATGCCGTCCCGCGCGGACATGATTTTTGCCGAAGTCAAAAAACGAAATCTTGGCGAGATTTTGGTCCCGCAAAATTTTGACAGAACCCGCATCGAACGCGTGCATCGTCCCGCCTATGTTGATTTTCTGGAACAGGCCTGGGCCGATTGGACAGCCATTGGCGAGACCACGGACATTCTGCCGATCTGCACTCCCGCACGCGACATGCGATCGGATCGGATTCCACAGAATATTCATGGCAGGGTTTCCTATTTTTCTTTTGACACCACGGCCCCAATCACATCAGGCACATGGACGGCAGCCAAAACCGCTGCGGACGTAGCACTCACCGCGCAAAACCTCATCACAAAGGGGGCACGGAGTGCTTTTGCACTTTGCCGCCCGCCCGGACATCATGCCTCTTCGGACTATTACGGTGGCTATTGTTTCCTCAACAATGCCGCCATCGCCGCACAGGGATTTCGCGATGCGGGGGCGGCACGGGTTGCCATTCTCGACGTCGACTATCACCATGGCAATGGTACACAAAGCATCTTCTATGATCGGTCTGATGTGTATTTCGCCTCGGTACATGGCGACCCTGCCACCAGTTATCCCTTTTTTCTGGGCTATGGCGATGAAACAGGCCGTGGCCCTGGCGAAGGCTGCAATGCCAACTATCCGCTGGCCGCAGGCACCAGTGCCGAGACATGGTTTGAAGCTTTGGAGATCGCCTGCGCGGGCGTTCAACGCTATCAACCGGATGCCCTGGTCATATCCCTCGGCGTGGATACTTATGAAGGGGACCCCATCTCCTATTTCAAACTGAAATCCGAAGACTTCCTGAAAATGGGCGACCGCTTGGCGCGACTGGATTTGCCAACGCTTTTTGTCATGGAAGGCGGCTATGCCGTGGAAGATCTTGGCGTCAATACCGTCAATGTTTTAGAGGCGTTTGCGCACAAAAACCCCTGACCAAAAGGGGCAGGGGGGCCACAACTTCTGATCCAGGTCAGGATAGGATATCCGTATGGAGCCAGCCTTTATCACGCGCCAATTTGACGGCCTCCCGACGCGATGAAACGCCAAGCTTCACAAATAGCGACTTCAGCCGATATTTCACCGTGCTGGGAGAGACATCAAGCTTGATCGCGATTTCTTTGTTTGTCAGACCGGTATCCAGAATACGCAAAGTCTCAAGCTCGCCTTTGGGCAAAAGAATTCCAGAAGTCACCTGTTGCGACAGGCGATTTTCAATCTTGATAAGCCGATGGATCTCTTTCACAAAGGCATTTCGGAAACGATCCGTCGGCAAGGGGCTCTCGCTGCTTTCGATATATTGTATGAGCGGCAAAAGCGCTGCACCTTCCTTGACCAGAACCCTGACGCTGCCTTCGAAAAGCGCTGACGAAACAGCCTTATCAAAATAACTTGCCGCTTGCTTCTGCTCCCCGGCTGAGAAGCTCGCAATGGCCCGCAAAATTCGGATCTCTATAAGCTGGCGTCCCCAGCTTTCCGACTGTGCAAGGTTTTCAAGTCCGGCCAAATGATCCGGAGATTGTCCCAAGGCTATATTCAAGCGGGCGGCAACGATCCCCATGCGATAGTCCTGGTGACGGGACAGCAAACTATCCTGACCAAGCCTGGTGATATGGTTCGAAAGTTCGATTGAATTCGCCAATGTTTGTGCCCGTTCAAGATCACCGATTTCAATGGCAAGCTCGATCTCACAGAGATCGGCGGCAAACTTCAATCTTTTCAGGCGGCGATGTTTGGCGGTCCCCCGCGCACGTTCCAGAATATCCAGGGCTGCATCCAATCCCGTGATGCGATATGCGCAGCGCGCCGCCGTGAGATAGCCTGCCTCATAGACATCAAACCAGCCATCCGACGCCTCCATATGAGGAAGCGCCCAGGATAAAAGCGCAGAAGCCGCCGGAATATCATTTTTCTCATAAAGATATTCACTGCGGAACGCCGCCAGATTTGCGGCAAGATCAGATGCAGCACCAAAATTGCTATGCACAGCGTCAATCAGATCATCCAGAATTTTCTCCGCTTCTTTCAGTTTTCCTTGCGCAAACTTCACGCGGCTTTTGTGAAACAGCGTAAAGGTCATGCCATAAAAGGAACCTATTTTTTCATAGCTCCGTGACGCGCGCGATACTGCATCAAAGGACTTCTCCAGAAACCCACAATAATAATATTTGCTGGCGAGAGATTCACCCGCTATTGCCTGCAGGATATTGTCATGGGCTGGCAGGGCAGAAATCAGCTGCACACTGATGTCTATATCCGCTTCCGTGACCGGAATATCTTCATAATCGGATATGATGTCACTGACCATCTGCACTTCAAGACGCACATTTATTGGCAGACCTGTGGTCTCGAAAGCCGGGCGTATCGACGCGAGATAAGCCGATGCCTCCTCAATTTTTCCGCATTTAATCAATAGAAATGCCTGAGCCAGCTGAATGCGTGGGCGGTCTGCAAGGTGAGGGGAGGAGGGTTCCGGCAAATAATGCTGAATGAACGACATGCGGCCATCCAGAATAAGTCGCCAGCCACCAGCTTGTTCCAATAACGTCGCGATCATTTCGCCGTCGGATGATTGCGCCGCATGCGACAACGCTTCTCCAAGATACCCGTTATCTCCGAACCAACCCGCAGCCAGTTGATGCAGGCGTTTGACATCATGGTCACGAAGACGCAGCAGGCGATCGACGAGAAATTCTGCCACCAGCGGATGATATCGAAACCATTTGCCTTCAATATCCGTGCGCAGCAGAAAAATATTCTGCTGTTCAAGCTTTTCCAGCAGCAACCAGCCATCAGCCCGTCCGGTGACATGGCTGGCCAGATCGCCGCTGATGCGCGGCAGAATGGACGTCTGCAGCAGAAAGGCCTGGGTGTCGGCGGGGAGACCTGACAGCAATTGTTCCGACAGATATCTTGCAAGATCATGGGTGCGGCCAGAAAATTCACTGATCTTTCTGGCCTTCTCCGGTTCACCCAAGCTCCATTTCAAAGCTAGCTCAATGGCCAGCGGCCAGCCTTCCGTGCGATCCGTCAGCCGGACGATTTCCGCCGCATCGATTTCCTGTCCGCCATTGGCTTCAAAGGCCCGTTTGACATCGTCCGCCACAAAGGCGAGATCGGCATTAGTGAATTCCAGAAGTTCACCTTGTACCCGCAAATTTTCCCGGGTGATCTGCGGGTGGTCTCGGGAGGCAACGACGATATGAAGTTGCGGCGGCGAAAACCGGACCAGCCATTCAAAAAGGCTGTTCAGCTCTTTGCCTTCGGCCCGATGATAATCGTCAATAATAAGTACAACCGGCTCATCAATCGCCTCGATAGCCTTGAAAATGGAAGCCATAACCGACCGGAACGGAGCATCCTGAAAGGAGCGTTCCGCCAGCGGATTATATTCAGGCAAGTTAACATCGGCAGTCTGAAGGGCGGCAAAAAGATAAGACAGAAATTGGGTAGGGGACGCATCCTCCTCATCCAATGTCAACCAAGCCGACCGCACGCCTTGGTCCTGCAGCGATGTAAAGAAATCAGCGAGCAGACTGGTTTTTCCGTAACCCGCAGCGGCTGCAATAATGGTCAGCTGGTGATCCAAAGCTTTCTGAAGGCGCTCGAATAAGTGCGCACGGCGAATATAGCCTTTGACCCGGAAAAAAGGGGTCAGCTTCGTCTTGATAATACGCGATGAATCAAAATGGTTTTCCAACTGGTTTTTACATCCCCCCGAATGACAACCACTTGATGATTTTTAACATGAATCACCAACCAGAGGTATGAATAAAGTAATGTCTCCATTCCTCTGATCTTGCATTCCAGGGGGCGGTAAGAAGGATCAAACCCAGTTAGCCTTATGCGCGGCCTTCATTAATTTTCCATAATATAAATTATGTGATTATTCGATGTCACTCGTCAAAGCTCTCTCATAGGCGCTCCCCACCTCAAGCCTCCGAACCTTAATCTTATGATCCTCCGGATCATCTGTGTTATCTTAAAACTCCTTATGGTTAAGGTTCACAGTCAATTTTTGTAAGCCTGTTGCGGATCTGTTGGTGCTGCCCGTCCTAATTTCAAGGAACCACCGATGACGCCTGCAGACAAGGATGCTCTCACGAACAGCTTGTTCCGTATAACCAGGGACGGATCCAAAATAAAAAGTCAGGTCGTCCTCGTTTTTCAAGGCGGAGGCGCGCTTGGTGCCTATCAAGGCGGCGTTTATGCAGCGTTGCATGAAGCCGGCATTGAACCGGACTGGGTCATCGGCACATCCATCGGCGCCATCAACGGCGCCATTATTGTCGGCAATAAACGAGAAGACCGTCTGGATAGATTGCGTGAGTTCTGGCGGCGGATTGAACGAGCCGAGCCTCTGTCATCGACCCATTTAATGCCCTGGCTTGACATGAGCATGGCCAAATTCAGCACATTGAGCACCGGTCTGCCAGGATTTTTTGACCCGAACATTTACGCAACAGCCGGGATCTTCGCGCCTGTCGGGGCTGAAAACGCTTCTTTTTACACCACCGACCCCTTGCGGAACACGCTCAAAGAACTGATCGATTTCGATCGCCTGAACGTGGACAGAATTCGCATGACACTGGGTGCGGTAAGCGTCACCAGTGGCAATCTCTATTATTTTGACAACCATAATCAGGGCCTAACCCTCGATCATGTGATAGCGTCCTGCTCCCTACCCCCGGCATTTCCCGCCGTTCGCATCAACGGCCAACCTTTTTGGGACGGCGGCGTATATTCCAACAGCCCCATAGATGCCGTATTCGATGATACCGCGCGCAAGGATTCCGTTATTTTTTCCGTGAATTTATGGCCTCCGGAAGGAGCCGAACCGCAATCCATCTGGCAGGTTCTCAACAGACAAAAAGACATTTCCTATTCGAGCAGCACCGACAACTATGTGACACGCCAACAACAAACCCATCGGTTACGCCACACAATCTCTGAGCTGGTGTCAAAGCTTCCGCCCTCCGAACTGGCCAAACCAGAAATTCAGGAGCTGGCAAATTTCGGCTGCCCGACACATATGCATATCATCCGGCTGCTTGCGAACCCTCTTGAGGGCGATGACGTCAACAAAGACATCGATTTCTGCGAAGACAGCATAACCTCACGCTGGCAGAATGGGTATGCCGACGTCTGCAAGGTCATCAAACTGGCGCCCTGGACACAGGATCTTGGTGCATGTGGCGGCGTGATCATTCACGACGTCAATTACATGTAATTCCTTCAGCGGCACAAGATAAGCCGTCTAAAAATGGGAAAGAAAGCCACCATCCACGACCAGAACATGGCCAGTAATATAAGACGCTGCCGGCGACGCCAGAAACAGCACAGCACCTGAGATTTCCTCCGGCCGCCCCCAGCGTCCAAGCGACGTGCGCTGCTTGAGCCAATCAGCCACCTCTGGCTTAGCAGCCATATCAGCATTGGCTTCCGTGGCGAAATACCCCGGAGCAACCGCATTCACCGTAATGCCGCGCGGCCCGAAATCGGCAGCCAGCGCCCGCGTAAGTCCGGTAAGCCCGGCTTTCGCCGCGGTATATGCGGGATCATTGGCACGCGCCACATGCCCCGCGATGGAGGTGATATTGATGATGCGGCCATTGTCCGGCATATGCCGCGCCACTTGCCGCGCGAGTTCAAAAGGCGCCACGAGATCAATTTCCAGAAGTTCACGCACAGCGCCAAGCTCCAGCTGATAAAGCCCACGCCGATCGCGGTGCCCGGCATTATTCACTAGGATGTCGATGGCGCCATGCTCCTGAACAGCGGCCTCAAGTGCTTTGGCCATGGCCGCCTCGTCTGTCAGGTCAAACAGGAGGGATGCTGCCTTGCCGCCAGCGCTTTCTATCTCTCGCACGACGTCCTCAAGTGGATCGGGGTTTCGACCGTGCAACAGCACATAGGCCCCTGCCCGGGCCAAGCTCTGCGCCATCTCGCGCCCAAGCCCACGCCCTGCTCCCGTTACAACCGCCACCTTGCCAGTTAGTGAAAACATCATCCCTCCGAGAGCAGCAGATCCGCCCATTTTTATGCCTTAAAACCTTAACACAGCTTTCATTGCCCCCGGGCTGTGGTATTTCTGCATAGAATCTGGTCGGCCTGACTCACCCTCACTCGAATCGCAAAACAACCTCCCGCAACGCGAGCTTGATTCTATATTTCATTGATAAACCTAAATATTCTATCTTAATCTTGTCCCTTAGCAGCCACATTCCTGCCACAACCCTAAGGCGAGCGTCATATTCTGGTCATACTCCGTGACCAAATGGCAACAGTTAACATTGATACCCCTAAGACAACGTTTCACGCATAGACAGCCTCAGTGATTTGACCATGATGGCCAGCATGGATGCGCAATATCATGACGCATTCAATAGAAAGTCACTGTAGAAAGGACAATCTCATGCGTACCACAGTTCTCGCTGCTGCCGCTCTCGTTGCTGGCCTTTCGACTGCTGCTATGGCTCAGTCGAATGACGCTGCTTTCAACGGCCTGTATTTCGGCGGCCAGGTTGGTTACGACAGCTATAAGAACGATTTCGGCCCGTTTCAGCTTGCTGGCCAGGGCGTTGAAGGCGGCATCTTTGCCGGCTACAACTATCGCGTGAACTCGATGGTTCTGGGTCTTGAAGGTCAGCTTGGCCTGAGCAATGCCAAGAACAAAATCGATTTCGGTGGCGACGATATCACCACCAAGGCTCGTGAAAGCTATGGCATCACCGCTCGCGTTGGTGCGCTCGTTGGTGACAACACGCTCGCTTACGTTCATGGCGGTTGGGTGAACACCCGCTTCAAATCCAAAGACTTCCTTGAAGTAAACAGCCAGCATCTCAATGGCTGGAAGCTCGGCGTTGGTCTCGAAACTCTCGTCGCTCAGAATGTCTCGCTGCGCGCTGAATATGCTTACAGCGACTACGAAAAGAAGAACGATTTCGAGCCGAAGAACAGCTCGTTCCAGGTTGGCGTTGCTTACCACTTCTAGTCTTTAGGGCTCATCCGAGCCGTATCGTCTTGCACGGCCCCGAAGAGCAATCTTCGGGGCCGTTTGCTATTGCCGCCAGTTTTTCTATAGTGCGACAATAGAAAAAAGGATGGAACTGTGCGGCGAAATCTCATTGGGATGGCAATCTTATGCGGGCTTTTCATAACCCCATCGCGGGCAGCACCGCTTGACCTGCCCGAGCCCGCCCACCCCCAACCAGACCGACTTGATCGTACAACCTGGAACCTCCAGATTGAAAACGACATGTTCGCAAGCGATGACGACCGCCATTATACAAACGGCCTCCGGCTCTCCTATTTGACAAAGGCGGAACCTTGCGAGACTGGCCGTCACTGCCTGACCGGGGCTTTGCGCAAGATGTCATCGCTGGTCCCAGGCTTTGGTCGGGGGGAGGAACGTCGCGTTTCCTATGCCATCGGCCAGAACATGTATACGCCCACTGATATCTCGAACCCCAACCTCATCGCCAATGACCGCCCCTATGCCGGCTGGCTTTATGCAGGGTTCGGTTTCGTGACCCGTGACAGCTATCGAAGATCACCGGATAAAACCTTTAATAAGATAGACAACTTCGAATTGAACATTGGCATGGTCGGGCCCTGGTCAGCGGCCGAACTGACCCAAAAAACCTGGCACAAGCTTTTCAATTTCGATCCCCCGCGCGGCTGGGAGCATCAGCTCGGCAACGAACCCGGCCTTGTTCTCACCTATGAACGAGTCTGGCAGTATAAGCGCAAGGCCCGCCTCATTCCCGGCCTTGAAACTGAATTTGCCCCCGCCATCGGGGCAGCGGTCGGGAATATCTATACCCATGCCGCTGCCGGCGCCCGCATTCGCATTGGCGCCAATCTGCCGGATGATTATGGTCCGCCGCGCATCCGCCCAAGTCTGCCAGGCTCCGATTACTTCACCCCCAAAAATCACAAATTCGGCTTCTATGCTTTTGCCGGGGTCGAAGGTCGTGCCGTGGCGCGAAATATTTTTCTTGATGGAAACACATTCCGTCACAGCCATAGCGTCCACAAAAAGCCATTCGTTGCAGACCTACAACTTGGCCTGGCCCTTATCGGGCCGGACCGTGGGCTCTTGCCACCCTTCCGGCTGTCCTATACCCATATTCTCCGTAGCAAGGAATTCGACGGTCAGCAAAGCACCGACCAGTTCGGATCCATCAATCTGTCGTTTAATTTCTGAAGGAGTCCGCCCCGTGAGCAAAGCCAGTATGGACGATCTTCTGACCATCATGGCCCGTCTGCGTGACCCGAATGGCGGCTGCCCATGGGATATCGAGCAGGATTTCGCCTCGATCGCTCCCTATACCATCGAAGAAGCCTATGAAGTGGCCGAGGCCATCGCTCATAACGACATGCCGTCCCTGGCTGACGAGCTCGGCGACCTGCTGTTGCAAGTGGTCTATCACGCCGAAATGGCCCGCGAGGCCAACCATTTCGATTTCTCGGATGTGGTCGATGGCATTTCCAAGAAAATGATCCGCCGCCATCCCCATGTATTCGGTGATGCGGAGGTCAAGGACGCCGCAGCCCAAACCGCCGCCTGGGAAGTTCTCAAAGCCGCCGAACGCGCGGAAAAGGCAACCGGGGCTCCAAGCGCACTTGATGGCGTGGCCCTTGGACTCCCTGCCCTCACTCGCGCGGTCAAGCTTCAGAAACGTGCGGCCCGGGTTGGATTTGATTGGGGCAGTATCGCCCCGGTCATGGATAAAATGCGCGAAGAAATCGCCGAACTTCAGGCCGAAATCGACAGCAACGCCCCAAAGGCAAAAGTCGAGGAAGAATTCGGCGATCTTCTGTTCGTCATGGCCAATCTGGCCCGCCATCTCGACCTTGAACCGGAAACTGCCCTGCGCAATGCGAACGCCAAATTCGAACGCCGCTTCAAAGCGATAGAATCACGCCTTCGGGAAAAGGGTGAGCGGCCGGAGCAAAAGTCTCTGGAACAACTCGACGCCGAATGGACGGCCGTCAAGGCGCTGGAGCCGCGCTGATCCCATGCTCCCGCACCGCTGATTTCGCCTCGGCCACAGCCTCAGCCACGGACTTGCGGTAGTTGATCCCCGGCCCGCTGACACCATGTTGCATCAACAGCTGCTGCACCGTCGGCGAGGCCGTCGTGATATAAATCGGCACCCCGTGCTTATGCGCTGAGCGTGCCACCCCGGCGATGGTATTCGCGGCCGTCGAATCCACGAACGGCACCGCCGAAAAATCAATCACAACGGCATTGCGCTGATCGCCAATACGGTCGAGTGCCGCGCCGATAGCCGCTGCCGTGCCGAAAAAGAACGCCCCGGAAATACGATAAATCACCACATCGGGATCGGTCGCAAGATGCCCGTCATAGTGACTTCTGTCCCCGCTCGCCCTATCTGCCACATCATCGAGGGCGGGCGGTAATTCCGTCTCGATGGCCGCCACTTGTGTCATGCGATGAATGAACAGCACCGCCCCCAAGGCAAAGCCGACCACGATGGCCTCGGTCAGGTCGCGGAACACGGTCAACAGGAACGTGACCAGCACCACCACCAGATCCCCGCGCGAGGATTGGGCCAGCGTCATGAACTCGTGCTTCTCCGCCATGTTCCAGGCGATAACCACCAGAATTCCAGCCAGCGCCGCAAGCGGGATATAGCTTGCAAGCGGTGCCGCCACTATGATGAAAGACAATAGGAAAACCGCATGCAGGATCCCGGCAATCGGCGTGCGCCCCCCGGCGCGCACATTGGTGGCGGTGCGGGCGATCGTCCCGGTTGCACAAATCCCGCCAAACAAGGCCGAGCCGATATTGGCCGCTCCCTGTGCCACAAGCTCACAGTTCGACCGATGCCGCCGCCCGGTCATGCCGTCAGCGACCACCGCCGACAGCAAGGACTCAATCGACCCGAGTAGCGCGAAGGCAACAGCATCGGGCAACAAGGCCTGCATTTTGACCAGTGAAAACTCCGGCAACCTTGGCATCGGCAGCCCTTGCGGGATACCGCCGAAACGGCTGCCGATGCTATCAATCGGCAATTGCAGCAAAGCCCCGGCCAGCGCCGCCAGCACCACGGCAATCAGCATGCCGGGCCAGCTCGGACGCCATTTTTTCAACCCGGCAATAATAACAATAGTGCCAAGCGCCACTGCAAGCGCCACAGAATTGACGCTATCAGAAGACGCCCACAGCATCTCAAGCTTCGGGATAATGGCGCCCGGTTCCTTACCCGGCAGGCTCAGGCCAAAAAAATCCTTGAGCTGGCTGACGAAAATAATAACGGCAATCCCGGCGGTGAAACCCACCGTGACCGGATAGGGAATGAATTTGATATAAGTGCCAAGGCGCAAATAACCGCCGATCATCATAATGGCGCCCGCCATCATGGTCGCCAACAGAAGCCCGTCAATGCCATGGCGGTCCACGGTGGCCGCCACCAGAATGATAAAAGCCCCGGCCGGACCGCCGATCTGAAACCGGCTGCCCCCCAAAACGGAAATCAGAAAACCACCAACAATCGCCGTGTAAAGCCCACGATCCGGCGTCGCTCCCGACGCAACGGCAATCGCCATGGATAGCGGCAAAGCCACGATGGCCACCACCAGCCCAGCGATGACGTCCGCACGAAAATCATCAAACCGATAACCTTCGCGCAAAACAGTCACGAGTTTGGGCGTAAAAAGCTCGACGAAACTCGGGCGTGGCTGAGACTGCGGCTTTTTGCTGAAACGATCCACGAAACCTCCCCCGATACTCGTCCCCATCCGGAAGACCCCATCCGGACAACCAAGGATAGCTAGCTGATCAGCGCCTCACGTACCCGGGCCCAGGCGTTGTCATTCGGCGCAACCAGCAGCCCTGTCTCCTCAAGCGCCAAGGGATCATAGGCACTGCCATCTAACCGCGCAGCTCGCCCCCCAGCTTCACTGGCCAGCAAGCAGCCCGGCGCATGGTCCCAGGGCAGCGTCCGATTATAAAGCAGGAAATGCCGCCGCCCATCAAGGAGAGCAATATAATCATAACCCGCGCAATAAGCCGGGCGATTGCCAGCGAACCGGGACAGCCGCGTTTGTATCTGCCCTTTCAGGGGCTCAGTCATGCGCTTGATATGGGCTGCGGGGATAATCTCAGCGATATCGGTCGGCGGCGCTGGCATCACAACCCGTTGACCGTTTATTTCCGTGCCCGATCCGCGCTCGGCCACGGCCAGAAGATCCTGCACCGGCAGATAGATCCAGCTTGCCGTCGTCTCCCCGCCGCGCAGATAGGTCACCATGACGGCAAACCGGTCTTCACCGCGCACGAAGTTCTGCGTGCCATCAATCGGATCCACGAACCAAAGTTCCGGCAGCGCGCGCAAATCCTCCATCAAGCGGGGGTTGGCGGCGACCGCCTCCTCCCCAATGACCGGCACAGCGGGCATAATCGCACGAAGCCCGTCCGTAATGCGCAGCTCAGCCTCACGATCGGCGATGGTTACGAGATCGCCCGGTTCCTTTTCCTCGACATCGCCCGGCGCAAGCTGCTTCCAGCGCGGCAGAACAACGTCCCCCGCAACGTCACGCATCAAACGGCTGACGGCATCCAGATCGATCATGAGGCAAGTTTCTGACGCGGCCTTTTGGTGCTGACAGCACCGCGTTCTTTTTCATAGCGGCCCCAATCGGCGGCGGCCAGACGGACATGGAGATGAACGCCATCTTCGCCATCCATCCGGTCCAGCACCTGACCATGGGCATAAATCCAGGCAAGCATCGCCCCGTCCTCGGAGGCGATGACAATTTCACGTTCTTCGTCCCGGCTTGCCAGTTGGTCTTCAACCAGACGCAACAGGCTTTCCACGCCGGCTCCCGTCAAGGCCGACAAGGCAACCGCCGTTTTGCCATACCCCGTGCGACCAAGAACTTCCATGCGGGCATCCTCGTCGAGGAGATCGGTTTTATTCAACCCCTCGATCATCACATGCTCGGCATCCTCCTCAACGGAAAGATCCTTGAGAATCATGGTCACATCACGGGCCTGCGCATCGCTTTCGGGATGGGCGATATCGCGCACATGAACGATGACATCCGCCTCGACCACTTCTTCCAAAGTGGCCCGAAACGCCGCCACGAGATGGGTCGGCAGGTTCGAGACGAAACCGACGGTATCCGACAGGATCACAAGGCGACCCGACGGCAACCGCACCCGCCGCATGGTCGGGTCAAGCGTCGCGAACAGCATGTCCTCAGCCATCACATCGGCGGCGGTCAGGCGATTAAACAGGGTCGATTTCCCGGCGTTGGTGTAACCAACCAGCGCCACAACCGGATAGGGCACCTTCTGCCGAGCCCGACGATGCAGGCCCCGGGTGCGCACCACGGTTTCAAGTTGCTTCTTCAGCTTGATGATCCGGTCGTCCAGCATGCGCCGGTCAGCCTCGATCTGGGTTTCCCCCGGGCCGCCCAGAAAGCCGGTGCCGCCACGTTGCCGTTCCAAATGGGTCCAGGACCGCACCAGCCGGCTCTTTTGATAGGTCAGATGGGCAAGCTCGACCTGCAGCCGCCCCTCCCGGGTCTGGGCCCGTGCGCCAAAAATTTCCAGAATAAGCCCGGTGCGGTCGATCACCTTGACGCCCCAGGCCTTCTCAAGATTGCGCTGCTGACGCGGCATCAGCTCGCAATCGACAACCACAAGATCAATCTCGCGGGCTTCGATCAGCTCCCCGACTTCCTCGACCTTTCCGCTGCCAAGATATGTCGATGGCTTCGGCCCGCTTAAGCCCACGATGATGGCTTCACGCACATCAAGATCAATGGCTTCGGCCAGCGAAATCGCTTCGGCCAGCTGCGCTTCGGGCAGACGTGTCGCCACATCCACCGTTGCACGCTCAAGGGCAGAGCGCCCCTGACGCTCTTTCACATGCGGATGCACAACCAGAGTTGGCGTCCGGTCACTGATGACCGAACGCTCAAACTCCAATTCGTTTTTGTTGGCTGATTGATGCCGTGATTTGGCGGGAAGCTTGTCAGACACGGGGTCCGCGCTCTCGGAAGGATGCGTTTTAGATCGTCTCACGCCCGTGTTGACCTCCTACTTAGCAATTAGCTGGCGTCAGCGCCCGTATCATCTTCTTCAAAAAGACGAATGGGACCGGCTGGCATAACTGTTGATATGGCATGTTTGTAAACCAGTTGCGACAGCCCATCGCGGCGCAGAAGAACACAAAAGTTATCAAACCATGTAATGATACCCTGAAGTTTAACACCGTTCACTAGAAACACAGTGACCGAAGTTTTATTCTTTCGCACATGGTTAAGAAACACGTCCTGCAAGTTATGGTTTTTTTCCGACATTTTTTTGTCCATTTTCTAATTGTGGTTTTGTCCGTTCGGAATCTTATAGATCCATCGACCACCCTAAAATGAGGGAGCTTGTTCAGTGGTGCAAGGGCTCTTTTTTTTTTCGGTCGGATATGTCATTGAAAATCGAAATTGACCCTAAATTCAGTTGTCAAATCGGCTAGCGACGAACCGGACGCTCGAATGTGGAGATACCCAGACTTTTCAATTTTCTATGCAACGCCGATCGCTCCATTCCGACAAATGATGCTGTCCGCGAGATATTTCCCCCAAATCGATCTATCTGCAATCTCAGATACTCGCGTTCAAACGCTTCTCGTGCTTCCTTCAAGGGGGCGGACATGACTTCGGTCACGATCCCCTGCCCGCCAACATCCGGACTAATTCCGCTCAATTCAGTCGGCAACATGTCGACCGAGACCTCGGTCCGGTCATCAGTGGCAAGGATCAGCAAGCGCTCGATCATGTTGCGCAACTGCCGGACATTGCCCGGCCAGTCAAAGGACTGAAGCCGCGCCATCACATCATCGCGGAATTTCCGTTCCGGTCTGCCGGTGGCGGCGGCGATGCGACGCATGAAATGCTCTGCCAAAAGCGGTACATCCTCCCGCCTCTCGGTCAGGGATGGCACGAGGATCGGCACCACATTCAAACGATGGTAAAGGTCCTCACGAAAACGTTCGGCTTCGATGAAGGCCCGCAGGTCTTTACTTGAAGCGCTAACCACCCGCACGTCCACTTGAACCCGTTTGGAGCCGCCAACCCGCTCGAACGTCTGATCGACCAGCACGCGCAGGATCTTGGCCTGGGTCGTGAGCGGCATTTCCGACACTTCATCCAGAAAAAGCGTCCCGCCATGAGCCTGTTCGAACACCCCGGTCTTATAGACGCTACCCTCGCGTTCCACCCCGAACAACTCGCTTTCAAGCGTGTCCGGCTCCATGGAGGCGGCATTGACCACGATGAAGGGGCCATTGGCCCGCCGCGATTGGGCATGGAGGAGCCGCGCCACCACTTCCTTACCCGATCCGGGCGGTCCGAGGATCAACACCCGGCTGCCCGTGGGGGCCACCTTGTCTATGGTCTGTCGCACCAGGTTGATCGCCACGGAGCGGCCGGTCAATTCGCTTTCAAACCCGGCACGTTCGCGCAGTTCTTCATTTTCCCGGCGCAGACGGTCGGTTTCGGTGGCACGCTCGACCATCAGCAGCAGTTGATCGGCCTTGAACGGCTTGCCGATGAAGTCATAGGCCCCGCGCTTGATGGCGGCGACCGCGGTTTCGATGGTGCCATGGCCTGAAATGATGACGACCGGTAGATCGGGATGCTTGGACTTGATGACGTCAAGCAGTTCAAGCCCATCCATGCGGCTGCCCTGCAGCCAGATATCGAGAATGACCAGCGACGGCCGCCGCGCCTCGATCTCTTCAAGCGTTTTATCGCTGTCACCGGCTGTTCGCGTCCCGTATCCCTCATCCGCAAGAATGCCGGAAACGAGATCGCGAATATCCGCTTCATCATCAACGATCAGGATATCTAGAGCCATGGTCCGTATCCATTCTGCCTTAAAAAGCCCATTAGAGGTTAGTTACTGCTGGTCCGGCCAAGCGGTCGGATGGTGAATTTTCAGGAATCCGCTTCGCCAGCTGTGCGTGATTAAAGGCAACAGTCACTTCCGCACCGCCGCTCCAATTGCTGAGTTCAAGCACTGCACCATGTTCTTCCATGATTTTCTTGACGATCGCGAGCCCAAGCCCGGTGCCCTTGGCCCGTGTCGTCACATAGGGTTCCGTCAGTCTATCACGCAGATTTTCCGGGAACCCCGGGCCATCATCACGGATGGTGACCGAGGTGCCCTCCTCATTCACGGATATAAAGATTTCTATAGCCCCTTTCGGGCCACCTTCTGCATCGGAAATTCCTTTCCCTTCAATCGCTTCAACCGCATTCTTTAAAAGATTGGTGAAAGCCTGCGTCAATAAGCGATTGTCACAAACCAGCATCAACGGACCATCGGGTTTGTGAAGATTGAAAGAAACGCCGGGATGGGCCACTTCCTGCAAGAATACCGCATGCTGGAGGATTTCCAACAGGTTCGCAGGCTGGAATATCGCAGCGGGCATGCGGGCAAAGGCCGAAAACTCATCAACAATCGTGCGCAAATCGCCGACCTGTCGAATAATCGTGTCGGTGCATTGCTGGAAAACTTGCGGTTCGGTCGTGATTTCACGGCCATATTTGCGCTGCAGCCGCTCGGCCGACAACTGAATGGGGGTCAACGGATTCTTGATCTCATGGGCAATGCGCCGCGCCACATCGGACCAGGCTGCATTGCGCTGGGCCGAGACCTGTTCCGTGATGTCGTCAAATGTCACCACATAGCCTTCGATCTTGCCATCTTCCATTTCCGCAGCCACCCGCACATGGAAGTTCCGCACCTTGTCCCCGCGCTTGACCGTCAGATGGTTGCGAACGAGGCCTTCGGGGTTGCCGCGCGCCTCCTCGAACAGATCATCGACTTCAGGCAGAATCTCCAAAAGATGATGCCCCACAAGATCTTCTTCCGGCACCTCCAGCAACATGGAGGCGGACCGGTTCGGCAAGGTGATCTCCCCGGATGGCGACAACCCAAGAACCCCGGAACTCACCCCCGACAGCACCGCCTCGGTAAAGCGACGCCGGTCCTCAAGCTGATAATTGGTTTGCACCAGCGCGTCCCGCTGCGCCTTCAATTGCCCGGTCATGCGATTGAACGACCGCGACAGAATACCAAGTTCATCATAGGCATTCTGCACCGGCACCCGGGTTGAAAAATCGCCCTGCCGCACCCGTTCCGAGGCCTGCACAAGGTTCGAAATCGGCGTCGCCAGCTTGTTCGCGAACCACAGCCCGGCCAAAATCGCCGCCAGCAGAATGATAAACGACACCCCAATATAAGTCAGGTTGAACAAAAGCCTGTAATTTGAGAGGTTTGCGTTCAATAGCTCATATTCTGTCGTAGCCGTGCGGGTCTGATAGACCAACGCCAAAGCGCGCGGGTCCACATAGCGGCTCACATAAAGATAAGCGTCGAAAAACCTGTTGAGTTTGACGAGCGCACGTACCCGGTCATCGTTTTGGCTGGCCAGCACCAAGGCGCGCCCATCGGCCGCCCGTTGCAAGGCGTCCCGCGGGAACGGGTCCCCGCCCGTCAATGAAAAATCGGCATTCGCACGCACGATGGGGTGCCCGGAACCATCGAAAATAATAGCTTCCGACAAGGATAAAAGCCGCGCATGCAGGTTGAGCGACTGTTCCAGAAGCGCGCGGTTTTCGTTCAGGATCAGGGCATCGGAATTCAAATCATTGGCCATGCCGAGAATATCGGCCTTGATGACCTTTTGATGTTCCTCGATATAGGCCTCGGCCACGCTGGTGGCATTGCCGACCACGGTCTTGACCTTATCGCTGAACCAGGACTGCAACCCTTCTTCGAAGAAAAACAGGGTGAAGGCGGCCATAATGATGGTCGGGGTGATGGCGATCAGACTGAACAGCGCCACCATGCGGCCATGGAGCCGTGCCCCCGCAAGTCCGCTCCGCCGCGCCGAAAACAGCTGCACCAGCAAGCGCGCGATCAAAGCCCCAAGGGGCAGCGCCAGCACCAGATTGACCAGCAACAGGATATAAAGGGTCTTCGGCCGCGGGTTGGCCGGGTCCGACTGGGTCAACAGAGTATAGGTCGCCAGCGCCGCTACGGTCACTGCGAACACCAAGGCAATTGCCAATTTGCTGACGAGCCCGACACGGCGCGCCCAGAGTACAAACCGATGCCAAGGCCTGGATAGACTGAACACCGAAAGCTGATCCATTCTGATCTGGCCGGGTAAACATCCCGGTTCCTAACTTACTCTTTAGCACATTGTGGCAGAAAAGCATCAGCCATGTTTCAAAGCCTTGAAATCACAGGCACCGAGCCTCAATCCTTCGCGCCCCGTACCACTTGAATGTTCAGATCCTTGATCTTTTTCCGCAGCGTATTGCGATTGAGACCAAGGAGATCCGCAGCGCGAATCTGGTTTCCGCGCGTAGCTTCCAGGCTTTTCAGAATAAGCGGCCGTTCAACCTCACGTATGAGGCGATCATAAAGTCCGCTCGGCGGCAGGCTGTTCTTGTGCGCGGCAAAATAAGTATCGAGATGGCGTTCCACCGCCTCGACCATATTGTCATCGCGATTGATCGTGTTTTCTGCGCGGCTTTCAGCCGGCTCCTGTAATTCCGCCTGAATGATATCGGCGCCAATCACGTCCTCGACATAAAGCGCGCCAAGACGGCGCACCAGATTTTCAAGCTCGCGCACATTGCCCGGCCAGTAATAGCCCTTCATCCAATCCAGCGCCGATTTGTCGATGATCTTGGCCGGCAATCCCTCAGTGACGACCTTGGCCAGAAAGTGACGAACCAGGTCAGGGATATCCTCACTCCGTTCACGCAACGGAGGAACACGGATCGGCACGACATTGAGACGATAGAACAAATCCTCGCGGAACAAGCCCTGCTTGATAAGCTTTTTCAGGTCCTGATTAGTAGCGGCGATGATGCGCACATCGGTCTTGATCGGATTGCGGCCACCGACCGTCATATATTCGCCCTGCTGCAACACTCGCAACAGCCGGGTCTGGGCCTCGATGGGCATGTCACCGATTTCATCCAGAAACAGGGTGCCGCCCTGCGCCTGTTCAAAGCGGCCGGAACTGCGTTCGCTGGCCCCGGTAAAGGCCCCTTTTTCATGGCCGAACAGTTCGCTTTCAATCAGCTCACGCGGGATGGCCGCCATATTGACAGCCACAAAAGGCGCGTTACGGCGCTTACCAAAATCATGCAGCGCCCGCGACACCAGTTCTTTCCCAGTGCCGGATTCCCCCGTGATCATCACCGTGAGATCGGTGGGCATCAACCGCGCCAGCACCCGATAAACTTCCTGCATGGCCGGTGAGCGGCCCACAAGCGGCATGTCATCCCCGTCTTGAGCCGCCCCCTCCTCCAGGGTCGGACGTTCTTTGACACGGCTCAGGGCCCTCTGAACAACGGCCTTCAGTTCATTGATATCAAATGGTTTTGGCAGATACTCATAAGCCCCGCGCTCAGTCGCCTTAACAGCAGTCATCAAAGTGTTCTGCGCGCTCATGACAATCACCGGCAGATCCGCCCGGATGCGTTTGATGCGCGGCAGCAGATCAAGCCCGTTTTCATCCGGCATCATCACATCGGTGATAACAAGGTCACCATCCCCGTTGGAGACCCACCGCCACAACATGGAGGCATTGCCGGTGGTCCGCACATCATACCCTGCCCGGCCAAGCGCCTGACTGAGCACGGTGCGAATGGCGCGATCGTCATCCGCGATCAAGATCGTAGCGCCCGACAGGTCGGTCATGCCTCTTCTCCAGCCTGGCCCTCAAAGGCCGGCAACAAGACACGAAACAGGGTGCGCCCAGCTTCGCTGTCGCATTCAACAATGCCACCGTGATCGCCGATGATCTTGGCCACAAGCGCAAGCCCAAGCCCGGTCCCCTGGCTTTTTGTAGTAACGAACGGATCGAACAGATAGGCTCTCAAATCCTCGGGCACACCGGGACCATTATCTATCACGCAAACCTCAAGCGGCAGATGCACGCGCTTTTTAGTGCCCGGCACCGTCAGCCGCACGCCATGCCGGTAAGCCGTGGTCAATGTGATATCTCCGCTTGATCCAACAATAGCTTCCGCCGCGTTCTTCACAAGATTGAGGAAGACTTGAATCAACTGATCCTTATTGCCATGGGCGGGCGGCAGGGATGGATCATAGATCTCGTGAAAGCGGAATTCACGGGCAAAGCCGCTGATCGCCAGCCGCTTCACATGTTCAAGCACCTGATGGATATTGACCGGCTCTGCCTCAAGCGGGCGCCGGTCGGAAAAGGTTTCCATGCGGTCCACCAGCGCGCAGATGCGGTCAGCCTCGTCGCGGATGAGATTGGTCAGCTCGCGGTCGCGATCATCCACGCTCTGCTCCAGGATCTGGGCCGCACCGCGAATACCCGAGAGCGGATTCTTGATCTCATGGGCCAGCACCGCCGCCATGCCCATGACCGACCGCGCCGCGCCGCGATGGGTCAACTGACGGTCAATTTTCTGGGCAATGGAACGTTCATGGATCAGGATAATCAAATGTCCCGGCTGATCGATCACCGGCGCAACCTGAATATCCACCGGGCGCAGGGTCAGCTTGGGGTTGCCGATCTCCACCTCATATTCCGAGATGATGACGCCCTCACGCACCACCTGCTCGATAAGCGCCAGCAACGGGCTGCCAAAGGCAATGATATCGGCGATCCTGAGCCGCTGCAGGTTCACGGCGCTCATGGCGAAAAAGCTTTCCGCCGCCATATTGGCATAGGTGATGCCACCGTCCTCGGTGATGACAAGCACCACGTCGGGCATGGAATTCATAACAGCATCAAGCCCGATCTGCAGTGTCTTTGAGGCGGGCAAGGATGCGGTCCCGTGGGTCATCAGGCAGCCAGATCAATCAAAGGACCATAAAAGGCCCGGATTTCCTGACGCACCGCTTCTGGATCATCAAGTTTATTGACCCGGTTGCGGAACTCGCCCGAACTATGCAGCCCCTTGGTGTACCAGGACACATGCTTGCGGGCGATGCGCACGCCGCTTTCGATGCCATAATGGCTCATCATGTCGTCGTAATGGGCCATCAGCACGGTATATTGTTCTTCAAGGGACGGGTCCGGCAAACGTTCCCCCGTCTGCAGGTAATGCATGACCTGAGCCGGAAACCACGGCTTGCCATAGGTGCCGCGCCCAAGCATGACGCCATCCGCCCCGGATTGCTGCAGGGCGGCGTCCACATCCTCGATCGTATTGATATCGCCATTGACGATGACCGGCAGTTTGACGGCATCCTTGACCTGACGCACGAAGCTCCAATCCGCGCTGCCCGCATACATCTGGCACCGCGTGCGGCCATGGACGGTCAGCATCTGAATGCCGCAATCCTCGGCAATGCGGGCGAGTTCAGGGGCGTTGCGGCTGCGATCGTCCCAGCCCGTGCGCATTTTCAGCGTCACCGGCAGATTGACTGCCTTCACCGTGGCCTCGATCAGCGATTGCGCAAGCGGCAGATCGCGCATCAGCGCCGACCCGGCATCGCCGCTCACAACCTTTTTAACCGGGCAGCCCATATTGATATCGATGATGGAGGCCCCACGACCTTCATTCAGCCGCGCCGCCTCGCCCATCACATGGGGCTGACAACCCGCAAGCTGGACCGACATGGCGCCTTCCTCGGCGCAGCTCGTGGACATTTTCAACGATTTCTCGCTGGCCCGGATCATGGCCTCGGAGGCAATCATTTCCGATACTACCAAGCCGGCGCCATAGCGCTTCACCAGCTTGCGGAACGGCATGTCCGTCACACCTGACATCGGGGCGAGAATGACAGGATCGGAAATGGTCACCGGACCGACCGTTATCGGCCCAAGGGAATGGTTTTTATGTTCGGTCATTTTTTAGGCAATCCAGAATTTGCTTAAAATTTAAGCACAAATCCCGGTTACTATACGGGAAAGCCCGCAAATCGTCAAAACAAGAAACAGGGTCACATCAAATCCGGCTGCCCACGCAAATTTCGCCATACCGAGCCCCTTAAAAATAGCGTAAATTGCACAATATCTGCATCGCTATTGACCAATTTGAGGGAGCCGAACATGACGGATCTCAATCCTGCGCGCATTACTGAAATCGGTATGGGCTTCATGGCCTCAAAGACCTTGTTGAGCGCGGTTGAACTCGGACTTTTCACGACGCTTAGCGACCGCCGCATGACCGGGCCGGAGATCGGACAGGAACTCGGCCTGCATTCCCGCGCCATCCCTGATTTTCCAGACGCACTCCTCGCGCTCGGCTTTCTTGAACGCGACGGTGACGGCCCGAACGCCCGTTATGGCAACACGCCCGAGACGGCGGCTTTTCTCGACAAGACCAAGCCGGGCTATATCGGCGGCATCCTGGATATGTGCAACCATCGGAACTATGGGTTTTGGGGCGACCTGAGTGAAGGTCTCAAAACCGGCCAAAGCCAGAACGAAGTCAAACATAACGGTAAGCCACTCTTCGAATCCCTCTATGCCGAGCCTGCCCGGCTTGAGGAATTCATGCAGGCCATGGCAGGGATTTCGCGCCTTCCTGCCCGCGCGTTTGCGGAGAAATTCGATTTCTCGCCCTATAAAACGCTCGCTGATATCGGTGGCGCCACAGGCGTACTGTCATTAGCCATTGCCGCGCGTCATCCACATATCCGGGCGACAAGCTGCGACCTGCCCGCTGTGCTACCCATTGCCAAACGCACCATCGACAAGGCAGGCCTGTCTGACCGCGTGACCCCCACCGCCCTCGATTTTTTCACCGACAGCTTCCCCAAGGTCGATGTCATCACCATGGGCATGATTCTCCATGACTGGAATCTCGACCGCAAAAAGATGCTGATCGCCAAAGCCTATGACGCCCTGCCCAAGGGCGGAGCCTTCATCGTCATCGAACAACTGATCGACGATGCCCGCCGCCATCATGTGCCGGGGTTGCTCATGTCCCTTAATATGCTGATTGAATGCGCCGACGGCTTCGACTACACCGGAGCGGATTTCCGCGATTGGTGCCTAGACGCCGGATTCGCCCGGGTCGAAATTCTGCCGCTTGCGGGGCCCATGAGCGCCGGCATTGCCTATAAGTAAGCGAGTATCCATGACCACTGCCGCCCTGATTGTCGCCGCCGGACGCGGAACCCGTTTCGGCGGCACGAGCCCCAAGCAATATCTGCCCTTGCTCGGCGCTCCCTTGCTGCGCTGGACCCTCCAGGCGTTTCTGGATCATCCGGCTGTCGATCATGTGCTGACGGTCATCCATGAGGATGATCGTCAGCTTTTTGATGCCGCCGCATCGGGCCTGTCTCTGCTCCCCCCGGTAACCGGCGGGGCCACCCGGCAGCTTTCGGTCCGTGCCGGACTTGAGGCGCTCGCGCGGCAGGGCGTCACCCAGGTGCTTATCCATGATGCTGCCCGGCCGCTGGTCCCGGCCGCGCTCATAGACCGCGTTCTCGCTGCACTCAAGGACAATCCCGGTGCGCTTCCGGCGCTTCCCGTGGTCGACAGCCTGCGACGTGTAACCGATGGCTTTGTCAGCGGCAGCGTTGACCGGGACGGTCTGATGCGTGCGCAGACCCCGCAAGGCTTCCGTCTCGGCGATATTCTGGCCACCCATCGCGCCGCGGACCATGAAGACTTCACCGACGACGCCGCCATCCTGCAAGCAAGCGGTGGCAAAGTGCATGTGGTCATGGGCCATGAGGAGACACTCAAAGTGACCACCCCGGAAGATCTTCTGCAAGTGGAACGGTTGATCCTGAACCGGCTAGGCGACATCCGCAGCGCGAGCGGCTTTGACGTCCATCGTTTCACCGACGGCGATCACGTGACGCTCTGCGGGGTCCGGGTGCCGCATACCCAGGCCCTTCTCGGCCATTCGGATGCCGACGTTGGCCTGCATGCCCTGACCGATGCCCTGCTCGGCGCCCTTGCCGAAGGCGACATCGGAGCAGTCTTCCCGCCCTCCGATCCGCAATGGCGCGGGGTCGACTCCGCCGTCTTCCTCGCCCATGCCCGCGACCGTGTGGCCGCGCGCGGCGGCGTCATCGCCCATGTGGATGTGACGCTGATCTGCGAACGCCCGAAAATCGGCCCGCACCGCGATCAGATGCGCGGCCGCATTGCCGAAATCCTGCGCATCTCCCTCGACCGTGTGAGCGTCAAGGCCACCACGACCGAAGAACTCGGCTTCACCGGCCGCCGCGAAGGCATCGCAGCTCAAGCCATGGCAACCGTACGCCTGCCCTGATCACCCCCTCCGTTTCATATAGCAGGTACAGCATGACCGAACGCCCGCCCCTCAACAGTCCGGACACGCTCATCGCCACATGGTTCGGCGCGGGCTATCTGCCCAAAGCGCCGGGAACCTGGGGCTCGCTCGCGGCCCTGCCCTGTGGCTTTGTCATCGCCTATTTCGGCGGCATGCCGGCCCTGCTGATCGCCGCCATTCTATTGTTTCCGCTCGGTGTCTGGGCCGCCTCACGCTACGGGCAGCGGGTCGGCGTGAGCGACCCCGGCGCGATCGTGGTTGATGAGGTCGTCGGGCAATGGCTGGCGCTGCTACCGATTTTAAGCCATGGCATTCTTGGCTACGCCCTTGCCTTTGCCGCCTTTCGGCTGTTTGATATTCTGAAGCCCTGGCCGGTCGGCATGCTCGATCGGCGTTTGAAGGGTGGCCTCGGCGTCATGATGGACGATGTGGCGGCGGGCTTGATGGCAGCAATTTTAATTTGGGGTGTGGCCTATGTTCTCCCCTGATTTACTGACGGAAGCGACCAATATTCTGGCTCTCGCCCGGGCGAAAAGCCTGATGATCGCCACGGCGGAATCCTGTACCGGTGGTTTGATCGTTGCCTGCCTGACCGAGATCGCCGGATCGTCCGATGTGGTGGATTGCGGCTTTGTCACCTATTCGAATGATGCCAAAACCCACATGATCGGCGTCTCCCCCGCCCTTCTTGAAATGCATGGCGCGGTCAGCGCCCCGGTCGCCGAGGCCATGGCCCAGGGCGCGCTGGATCAATCCCGTGCATCGGTTTCCGTCGCCGTCACCGGCATCGCTGGCCCGGATGGTGGCTCGGCCGAAAAACCCGTCGGACTGGTCCATATCGCCGGCCAGAACCGCCACGGCGAGCTGGTCTCGGAACGCTTTCTGTTTGGCGACAGCAGCCGCAATCATATCCGGCTGGAGACCGTGAAGGCGGCCCTCGCGATCCTACGTCGCCTAGTCATCAACACGCCTGACCGGAATCACAATTTGTAATCTACAAAATAATTCCGCCATGTGAGGCTTGCCACAACCTCCCCGAACAGACTTCTTGCAAATAGTTCTCATCGAGAAAAACCATCGCCTCTCCTATGAACCTATATTTTATTCAACTAGAACAATAAACTACCTGATATTAGCCACCCTAAACTGACAGCCCATGTCATTTCTACATATCTGGCACGCAAAATTTGGGGTTGCACAGTTGCTTTCCGGACTATATTTAAGGCCCGTCTCGCGGAATAGAAATCCTGACCTCATAGGTGTTGTTTCTTTCCGGCCTTTTTCCGGGAATGGCTCCTCACGAGCCATGTCTAAATATGGCGCGATTTACACATGAGTGCTTTTAATCAGGAAACCGTCCTTTCTGTCCACCATTGGACCGATCGGTTGTTCAGTTTCACGACCACACGCGACCCCTCTTTCCGCTTCCAGAACGGTCAGTTCGTCATGATCGGTCTTGAGGTCGAGGGCAAGCCGTTGATGCGCGCCTACAGCATGGCCAGCGCCAACTATGACGAAGAACTTGAATTTCTCAGCATTAAGGTGCCGGAAGGCCCCCTGACCTCGCGGCTCCAGCATCTGAAGCCGGGCGACAATATTCTTGTGGGCCGCAAGCCCGTGGGCACGCTTCTTGTGGATAACCTGCTGCCGGGCAAGCATCTTTACCTGCTGTCGACCGGTACCGGCCTCGCCCCCTTCATGAGCGTCATTCGCGACCTCGAAGTCTATGATCGCTTCGACAAGGTGGTTCTGGTGCATGGCTGCCGCTTTGCCTCGGAACTCGCCTATATGGGCCGGATCACCGAGAATCTGCCGCAGGACGAACATCTCGGCGAACTTATCAGTGAGAAGCTTGTCTATTACCCGCTCGTCACCCGTGAGCCCTTTGAAAACGAAGGCCGCATCACCGACGTGATCGAAAGCGGCAAGATGTTCGACCGCCTCGGCCTGCCCTCCTTCAACAAGGAAGACGACCGCGTCATGCTCTGCGGCAGCCCCGAAATGCTGCGCGACACCGTCCGCATCTTAGAAGAACGCGGCTTCATCGAAGGCAGCAACAACAAACCCGGCCACTATGTGATCGAAAAAGCGTTTGTTGAGAAATAGGCTGCAACCAATTGAAATAAAGGCGCGAGTGGGCAATCACTCGCGCCTTTATTTATGCAACATCACACCCGTCATTGTGAGGCGCAGCCGAAGCAATCCAGTCTCACCACCTCACAGTCCGGCACCAAAGATCCTGGATCGCCACGCCGCTAACGCGGCTCGCGATAACGGCTGCAGATTTTTACCTATCATGTCATTGCCGGGCTTGACCCGGCAATCCATGGTGCCGCCGTAAGGTGGATTGCCGGGTCAAGCCCGGCAATGACAAAGGATTAAACCGTCAGCAACCAGCGCCAGACGTCGCCATCTTCCGGATCCACTACCGTTCCAAGATGCTCGAACCCATTACGGCGAAGCACGCTTGTTGAGGAATTTTCCTCCGGCAAAGTATGGGCGATGACATAGGACACGTCCTGCGACCGCCGCGCGATCAGCAACAACCCGGCAACCATATTGGTCGCGCAGCCCTGTGCCTCATAGCCGGGGAAGGTAAAATAGGCCACCTCGACAATACCTTCGCTCGGCGCGCCCTTGAAACTGCAGGTGCCAACGACAGCGCGGTCGCTGTCGCGGCGCACGAGGTAGCTGAACCAGGGAGATACCGCCTCAATGGCCTCGTAAAACCCAAGAGAGGCTTCGGACAACACCGAAACAATCTCTTCAATGGCCACCACATTGTCGCATAACGGCGCGAGCGTCAGGACAGGATCAAGGATCAGGGCGTTGATACGCTCGCCATCAAGCGGGATCAGGGTATAGCTCATCGCGGCCCGTAAACCTCCACAGCACGTTTTTCAAATGCCAGAACCATGCGGTGGACAGCCTCGGTAAACAACGCCCCCACAAGCCTTTCGAACAGAAGATTCTTGAACTCGAAATCGACCATGAAATCGATGGTGCATTGGCCATCACCTGCAGGCAGAAACGCCCAATGATTGGTCAGATGCTTCAAAGGCCCTTTGACATATTCGACTTCGATCACGCCCGGATTCAGTTGAACCCGTGACGTAAATGTCTCGCGGAACATCTTGAAACCGATCATCAAATCGGCCCAGATCTCCTGATCCGTCCGCTTGAGAATACGCGCGCCGACGCACCAGGGCAGGAACTCAGGGTAGCGGGCCACGTCCGCCACAAGCGCATAAAGCTCGTCCGGACTGTATTTAAGGGTCCGTTTTTCAACATGTTTCGGCATGCGCGAACGTTACCGGAGCTTGGCGAGCTGAGCTTCGCGGGCGGCCCGCAACCGCTCGAAATCAGCGCCCGCGTGGTAGGACGATCGCGTCAGGGGCGATGCCGCCACCAGCAGAAAACCCTTGGCCTCACCAATCGTTTTATAGCTCACGAACTCGTCCGGCGTGACAAAGCGATCCACCACCGCATGACGCGGCGTCGGCTGGAGATATTGGCCGATGGTGAGGAAATCGATATTGGCCGAACGCATGTCGTCCATCACTTCCTGAACTTCAAGCTTTTCTTCGCCAAGCCCGACCATGACGCCGGATTTGGTGAAAATCGACGGATCAATCTGCTTCACAGTATCAAGCAGGCGCAGCGAATGGTAATAGCGCGCCCCCGGCCGGATCGTCGGGTACAGCCGCGGCACGGTTTCAAGGTTATGGTTGAACACATCGGGCCGCGCCTTGATCACCATCTCAAGCGCCCCCGGCTTATTACGGAAATCGGGCGTCAGGATTTCAATGGTGGTGTTCGGGGCTTCCTTGCGCAAAGCCTCGATCACTTTCACGAACTGCATGGCTCCGCCATCGTCCAGGTCATCGCGATCGACCGAGGTGATGACGATATGCTCAAGCCCAAGCGCGCTCGCGGCTTCAGCCACATGCTGCGGCTCCGACGCATCGACCGGACGGCCAAGCCCGGTCTTGATGTTGCAGAACGCACAGGCCCGGGTGCAGATATCGCCAAGGATCATGACCGTCGCGTGTTTCTTGGTCCAGCACTCGCCAATATTCGGGCAGGCCGCTTCCTCGCACACGGTATTCAGTTTCAGGTCACGCATGAGCTTGCGTGTTTCAAGAAAGGTTTCCGAGGTCGGCGCCTTGACCCGCAGCCAATCCGGCTTCGGCTTACGCGGCATCCCATCATCCTTCAGATTCACGATCTTGGTCATCGGGCTATCCTTAGTGTCACCCTCGTTCAAAGCCGGTTGCCTCGAACGAGGACGCCATAGATTACAATTTCGACCTATATGTGCAGGGCGCGGCCATAGGCGTCAAGCACGGACTCATGCAACATTTCGCTTAAGGTCGGATGCGGGAACACCGTATGCATGAGTTCGGCCTCGGTGGTCTCAAGCGTGCGGGCCACAGTATAGCTGTTGATCAGCTCCGTCACTTCGGCCCCGATCATATGCGCGCCCAGAAGTTCGCCGGTTTTGGCGTCGAACACGGTCTTGATCATGCCCTCGGTCTCGCCAAGCGCAATGGCCTTGCCGTTGCCGATGAAGGGGAAACGGCCGACCTTGACCTCATGCCCCTTGGCCTTGGCGGCGGCTTCGGTCAAGCCGACGGAGGCCACCTGCGGACGGCAATAGGTGCAGCCCGGGATATTGCCCTTGTCGATCGGGTGAACATCTTTCTGACCGGCGATCTTTTCGGCCACGATGACGCCTTCATGGCTCGCCTTATGAGCAAGCCAGGGCGCCCCCGTCAGATCGCCAATGGCCCAGACGCCCTTGACGCCGGTAAACCCATACTCGTCAGTGACCACATGTCCGCGATCAACCTTGACGCCCACCGCCTCAAGCCCGAGATTTTCGACGTTTCCAGCAATCCCGATGGCTAGGATCACGCGATCCACGGTGATCTCCTGGGTCTTGCCGTCCTTGCCTTCAACCACGCAGGTCACGCTGTCCTTGGCTTTCTTCAGTTCCTTGACCGAAGCCGAGGTCAGAAGCGTCATGCCCTGCTTTTTGAACTGCTTGGCGGCAAAGGCTGAAATTTCCTCATCTTCGACCGGCAGCACACGATCCAGCATTTCAACAACTGTAACCGCCGCGCCCATATCCCTGTAGAAGCTCGCGAATTCGATGCCGATCGCGCCCGATCCCACGACCAGAATGGATTTCGGCATGACATCCGGGGTCATGGCATGGCGATAGGTCCAGACAAGCTTGCCGTCCGCCTGCAGATGCGGCAGTTCCCGCGCCCGCGCGCCGGTGGCGAGAATGATGTTCTTGGCTGAAATAGTTTCGGCCTTGCCGTCCTTTTCAACCTTGACCTTGCCATTGCCAGCCAGCACACCTTGCCCCATGAACACGGTGATCTTGTTCTTTTTCATCAGATGGGTAACGCCGGAATTCAGTTGCCTGGCAACACCCCGGCTGCGCTCCACCACCTTTTTGATGTCAAAGCTGACGTTCTCGACCTTGAGGCCATAGGCTTCGGCCTGGGTCATCAGATGATGGACTTCCGACGTCCGCAGCAGCGCCTTGGTGGGGATGCAACCCCAGTTGAGGCAAATGCCACCAAGATTTTCCCGCTCCACAACCGCCGTCTTGAGCCCAAGCTGAGCCGCGCGGATCGCCGCCACATAGCCGCCGGGACCGCCACCGATCACCACCACATCAAACGCTTGTTCCGTCATAACACGTATCCTGTCCGTTTATTGTCCCTGGGTTCCATCGGGTGGCCGGATTTCTGCTTCTTAGTTTCATATGTCATACGCGGGCTTGACCCGCGTATCCATACTTCAAACGCAAGCCCAGCGGAAATATGGAAGGCCGGGTCAAGCCCCACCATGACATTGTGGCCTACAGCAACATCCGCATCGGATTTTCGATCAGCGCCTTGAAGGCTGTCAGGAATTGCGCACCGACTGCACCGTCAATGGCACGGTGATCGCAAGACAGGGTGACCGTCATCTGCATGGCAATTTCGATCGCGCCATTTTTGACGATAGCCCGCTGTTCCCCCGCGCCTACGGCCAGAATGGCAGCCTGCGGCGGGTTGATCACGGCATCGAACTGCCTGATGCCAAACATGCCGAGGTTCGACAGCGACACCGTGCCGCCCTGATAATCCTGCGGCATAAGCTTCCCCGTCCGGGCCTTTTCGGCCAGAGCCTTCATTTCGGCACCAATGGCGGCAATGCCTTTGTTAGCCGCATCACGAATGATCGGCGTCATAAGCCCGCCCTCGATGGCGACGGCAACCGAGACGTCCGCGCGGCTGAACTTCAGAAGCTTGTCACCATGAAACTGCACGTTGGCATCCGGCACAGCCACCAGCGCCTTGGCCAGCGCCTTAATGATGAAATCATTGACCGAAAGCTTAACACCCTCGTCCTGATTGATCTCCTTCCGCAGCGCCATCAGCTTGTCGAGCGTCACATCCACCGTCAGATAGAAATGCGGGATGGTGCGTTTCGATTCCGACAGCCGCTCGGCAATGACCTTGCGCATGCCGCTGAGGCGGATTTCTTCAAAGGGGATATCCTGCTGACCCGCAACCGGTGCGGCCGCAGCTTTCGGCGCTGCCGCCTTGGGCACCGGCTTTGCAACAGCCACAGTCTCCTCAAGATCGCGCTTGATGATTCGGCCGCCGGGGCCACTACCGTGAACGGCGGTCAGATCAATCCCTGTCTGCTTGGCAATCCGCCGTGCCAGCGGCGACGCAATCACCCGGCTGTCGTCAGGCGCGACTGGTACCGCTTTCGGAACAACCGCCTCAACCTTCGGAGCCTCTGCTTTTGGCTGCGGCTCTGCCTTCTTGGCAGCTGCGGGAACCGCAACCTCGGTTTCGCCTTCCTCAAGCAGAACGGCAATCAGCGTGCCCACCGGCACATCGGACGTGCCCTCGGCCACCAGAATCTTGCCAACCGTGCCTTCGTCGACAGCTTCCACTTCCATGGTCGCCTTATCGGTTTCAATCTCAGCGATCACGTCGCCGGATTTGACCACATCACCTTCCTTAACGAGCCATTTGGCAAGATTACCTTTTTCCATCGTGGGCGACAGGGCGGGCATCGTAATTTCAAAGGACATCAGAAATTCTCCGGCTCAGGCGCGATAGGTGACGGTTTTGGCCGCCGCAACGATCTTGTCAGCATCGATCAGCGCCAGCTTTTCAAGGTTGGCGGCATAAGGCAGCGGCACATCTTCATCGGCCACACGAGCGACCGGGGCATCGAGATCGTCGAACGCCTCCTCCATCACACGGGCAGCGATTTCAGCGCCGACGCCATATTGCGGCCAGCCTTCCTCGGCCACCACCAGGCGATTGGTTTTGCGCACCGAAGCCACGATGGTCTCGATATCGAGCGGACGAATGGACCGCAAGTCGATGACCTCAGCCGAAATGCCTTCGCTCGCGAGCTTCTCAGCCGCCTCAAGGGCCATGCCGACGGCGATCGAATAGGCGACGATGGTCACATCCGAGCCTTCACGCAGCACCTTGGCCTTGCCGATCGGCACGATGTAATCCTCGACGTCCGGCACATCGAATGTGCGGCCATAGAGCATCTCGTTTTCAAGGAAGATCACCGGATTGTTGTCGCGAATAGCCGCCTTCATCAAGCCCTTCGCATCCGCCGCCGAATAGGGCGCGACCACCTTGAGGCCGGGCACATGGCCATACCAGGAAGCATAATTCTGGCTATGCTGAGCCCCGACACGAGACGCCGCGCCATTGGGCCCGCGGAACACCATGGGACAACCGATCTGGCCGCCGGACATATAGCGCGTCTTGGCCGCCGAATTGATCAGATGGTCAATGGCCTGCATGGCGAAATTGAAGGTCATGAATTCGACAATAGGCCGCAACCCGGCCATGGCCGACCCAACCGCAAGCCCGGTAAAGCCATGCTCGGTGATCGGAGTGTCGACCACACGGCGGGGCCCGAATTCATCGAGAAGCCCCTGACTGACCTTGTAAGCGCCCTGATATTCGGCCACTTCCTCGCCAATGAGAAACACGGTGTCGTCCCGGCGCATTTCCTCGGCCATAGCATCGCGCAAGGCTTCGCGCACGGTCTGGGACTTGAAGGTCGTGCCAGCCGGAAGATCTATTTCTGTGGGCGCCACGTTTTCTTTCTTGTCATTCCCGCGAACGCGGGAATCCAGGTCTTCCACCGCGCTGGATCCCCGCGTACGCGAGGATGACGGAACTAACATAGGCGACACTTCCATGGACGCGAGATCTGAAGCGTCTTCACCCTCTTCAAGCAGAATGGCAATGGGCGTATTGACCGCCACGGCTTCGCTGCCGCCGGGCACGAGAATTTTGCCAATGGTGCCGTCGCTGTCGGCTTCAAGCTCCATGGTGGCCTTGTCGGTTTCGATTTCGGCCAGAACATCGCCCGCCTTCACGGCTTGACCTTCGGTGACGCGCCAGGCGGAAAGGTTACCTTCGGTCATGGTCGGGGACATGGCGGGCATCAGGATTTGGGTCGGCATAATTCAGAGATCCTCTCGATCGGGGCTTCAGGCGAGCACGTCGGTATAAAGCTCGGCCGCATCCGGCTCGGGGCTCGTTTGGGCGAACTCGGCCGCTTCGGCCACAATCGCCTTCACCTCACGATCGATTGCCTTGAGGCCTTCTTCGTCGAGAATCTTGCGCTCGATCAACATGACGCGCACCTGATCGATGGGGTCATGCTCGGCCCGCATCTTCTGCACTTCTTCCTTGGAGCGGTATTTTGCCGGATCCGACATGGAATGTCCGCGATAGCGGTAGGTTTTCATCTCAAGCAGCATCGGGCCATTGCCCTTACGGATCGAGGCCACAGCCTCGTCAGCCGCCGCCTTGACTGCAAGCACATTCATGCCGTCGACCTGCTTGCCCGGAATGCGGAAGCTTTCACCGCGCCGGAACAGCTCACCTTCGGCCGAAGCACGATTGACGCTCGTACCCATGGCGTACTGGTTGTTTTCGATAATATAAAGAACCGGCAGTTTCCAAAGCTCAGCCATATTGAAGGCTTCATAAACCTGACCCTGGTTCGCAGCTCCATCGCCAAAATAGGCGACCGACACATTGTCATTGCCTTTATAGCGATCGGCAAAGGCGAGGCCCGTTCCAATCGGCACCTGCGCGCCGACGATGCCGTGACCGCCGAAAAAGCCATGCTCCACACTGAACATATGCATGGAGCCGCCCTTGCCCGCAGAAATGCCGCCACTGCGGCCGGTCAGTTCAGCCATGACAAGATTTGGGTCAATGCCGCAAGCGAGCATATGAGCATGGTCGCGATAACCGGTAATAACCTTGTCACTGTCCCTGAGCGCGGCCTGAATGCCGGTCACCACAGCTTCCTGTCCGATATAAAGATGACAGAAGCCGCCGATGAGGCCCATGCCATACATCTGACCGGCTTTTTCCTCAAAGCGGCGCATCAATAACATACTGCGGTAGTAGCTGGTGAGTTCAGCCGGGCTCGCGTCGTAAAGCTTGGGCTCAGACGCGGATTTACGACCAGCAGCCTTGGAAGGCCGTGAGGAAGAAGACGGTGATTTCGCCATTAATACCGATCCGGGTTCGTGTTCAGACTGACTGCGAGAGTGTACTCGTCACATCTCTCGCTCTAAAAGCTTATTTTGCGATCATAAAATACATAGAAACCCCTTGTTTTTCCATGACTATCTGTCTATTAACCAAAGCTTGGTTAAGCGATTACCCAGGCAACAAAATTACCCATTGGCTTTGGGCATCCGCGCCATGATCTCTTCCGCTGTCAGGATTTCCTTGCGTGTGGCCAGATGCCAGACATGACCAAACGGATCCTCGATACTACCGGAGCGGTCCCCATAAAATTGATCCGCAACCGGCCTTATGATTTTCGCCCCCGCCGCCACAGCCCGAGCGATGCTTGCGTCGCAATCCGTCACATAGAGATGGAGATGCACCGGCGAGCCGCCATAGCCACGCGGACCTTTGAAATTCATGTCAGGAAATTCATCGGCGAACATCAAGGGCCGCCCATTGATGCGCACCTCGGCATGACCGATCCTGCCGTCCGGCATATCGTGGCACATGACCAGAACCGCATCAAAAGCCGCCGTCATGAAATCAAGCGCGGCGGCCGCGCCATTCATGGAAAGATAGGGCACAACGCCCTCAAACCCTTCGGGAATGGGTGATACCGCTTGTGGCATGACTGTCTCCCTCTCGTATTAAGAAGACAGAATCATACCCCGAACCGGAATTTTAGGGAATCTATTCGCCCCGAGGGGCGGCCTGTTCGGCCTCAGGCCCAGCGGCATCATCATGATCGTAAATCACGACTTCGCTCTGATGGGCGAACCCCAGCACATCACGCACCCGTTCCGACAGCAGGTCGGGATCGAGATTGTCCGGCTTCAACAAGGCAACCTTGTTTTCAAGGGCGGCACGGCGGGCATGTGCCTCCACCGCTTTGGTCTGCAATTCCGTCTTTTCGCCTGACAGCCGCACCCAGGCTTTGAAGCCATGAGCACCTTCAATGGCGTGATAGGCGAAATAGCCCAGAAAGGTCACCGTCAGCACAGGCATGACGGCGGACTTCAAACGCGGATTGATTTCTTGCCAGATCTTCATGGCTCTAGGGAATCACAGTCGAGTCAGAGGAGCAAGGACTATTTATGTTTGGATTCAAGAAAATGGCAGGGAAAGCTCATGTAACCTTCCCTGCCCTGTTTCCGGAAATCAGCCCTTCAGGATCGAGCGGCCGGCATAGACTGCCTGAGCGCCGAGCTGTTCTTCAATACGGATCAACTGATTGTATTTGGCCAACCGATCCGAGCGCGCGAGCGAGCCCGTTTTGATCTGGCCGCAGTTGGTCGCAACCGCGAGATCGGCAATGGTCGAATCCTCGGTCTCGCCCGAGCGATGCGACATCACCGCGCTATAGGACGCACGATGCGCCATGTTGACGGCAGCGAGCGTCTCGGACAGCGTGCCGATCTGATTGACCTTCACAAGGATCGAATTGGCGACGCCCTTCTTGATGCCGTCAGCAAGACGGACCGGGTTTGTCACGAACAGATCGTCACCCACCAGCTGAACCTTCTTGCCGATAAGGTCGGTCAGGATTTTCCAGCCGTCCCAATCATCTTCAGCCATGCCGTCTTCGATAGAGATGATCGGATAGTTGCCAACCAGATCAGCGAGATACTGAGCCATGGCGGCGGAATCAAGCGACTTGCCTTCGCCTTCAAGGACGTATTTGCCGCCCTTGTAATATTCGGTCGAGGCGCAATCAAGCGCCAGCATCATGTCGTCGCCCGGCTTATAACCGGCGGCTTCAATCGCCTTCATGATGAAGGACAGAGCCTCGTCGGTGCTTTTAAGGTTCGGCGCAAAGCCGCCTTCGTCACCCACGCCGGTGTTGTGGCCCGCGTCTTTCAATTGCTTTTTCAGGGCATGAAACACTTCCGCGCCCATGCGGATGGCGTCGGTGCAGCTTTCGGCTGCAACCGGCATGATCATGAATTCCTGAATGTCGATCGGATTGTCGGCATGCTGGCCGCCATTGATGATGTTCATCATCGGCACCGGCAGCACATGGGCCGATGGCCCGCCAAGGTAACGGTAAAGCGGCAGACGGGTTTCTGCGGCAGCGGCCTTGGCCACGGCCAGGCTGACGCCCAGAATGGCATTGGCGCCCAGGCGGCTTTTATTCGGGGTACCGTCGAGATCCATCATGATCTGGTCGAGGGCCAGCTGATCTTCCGCTTCAAGGCCGGTCAGCGCATCGAAAATCTCGGTATTCACCGCATCGACGGCTTTAAGCACACCCTTGCCGAGATAGCGATTTTTATCGCCGTCCCGCAGTTCAACAGCTTCATGAGCACCGGTTGAGGCGCCCGACGGCACAGCAGCGCGCCCGAATACGCCCGAATCCAGCGTGACATCGACTTCAACGGTCGGATTGCCGCGGCTATCGAGAATTTCACGGGCGGTAATATCAAGAATGGCACTCATATCTCTATCCTGTTGTTGTCGGTTATCCGGCTAAGGCTCGGAAGCTGCCGGTTCAAAAGGCGAGTTGGAGCCTTCGTACTCTGTAAGGACAAACGTCTAGACCAGTCGCGACTGACGTATGGCAGCGGCGACAAAAGATGCAAACAGCGGATGCGGGTCAAACGGCTTCGACTTGAGTTCTGGATGGAACTGCACGCCGATAAACCACGGATGATCCGGAATCTCGACGATTTCCGGCAATTGACCATCGGGCGACAGGCCCGAAAACACCATGCCCTTGGCCTCAAGCACGTCCTTATAGGCGACATTCACTTCATAGCGATGACGATGGCGTTCAAAAATCTGTTCGCTACCATAGATTTCGGCCACTCGCGACCCTGCAAGCAAATGGGCTTCGAACGCACCAAGTCGCATGGTGCCGCCTTTGTCGCCAACGGCCGAACGCTGCACAAGCTGATCGCCGCTGACCCATTCGGTCATGATGCCCACAACCGGATCGGCACAGGGGCCAAATTCGGTCGAGCTTGCCTGTGGGATGCCGGCCATATTCCGCGCGGCCTCAATCACCGCCATCTGCATTCCGAAGCAAATACCGAAATAGGGCACTTTATGTTCACGGGCGAACTGTACGGCGCGGATCTTGCCTTCGGACCCACGCTCCCCGAATCCGCCAGGAACCAAAATGCCGTCGACATCTTCAAGATGCGCAACCACATCTTCGGATTCAAAGACTTCGGACTCGATCCAGCGGAAATTGACCTTGACGTTATTGGCGATGCCACCATGGGTCAGGGCTTCCATCAGAGACTTATAGGCGTCCTTCAGGCTGGTGTATTTACCGACGATGGCGATGGTGACTTCGCCTTCGGGATGATGGATGCGATCAGCAATCTCGGTCCAGCGGGTCAGATCAACCGGCACACTTTCCGGATCGATGCGGAAACTTTTCAGAACCTCGGCATCAAGCCCTTCGGCATGATACATAAGCGGCACTTCATAGATGGTGCGCGCATCAAGCCCCTGAATGACCGCAGCTTCCGGCACATTGCAAAAGAGTGCAATCTTGCGCCGATCGCTAAGCGGTATTTCCTTTTCCGACCGGCAGACCAGCACATCAGGCTGAATGCCGATCGAGCGCATTTCCTTGACGGAATGCTGGGTTGGCTTGGTTTTGAGCTCGTTGGCGGCGGACAGATAAGGCACCAGCGTCAAATGCGCAAAGCAGACGCGATCCCGCCCAAGCTCCTGCCCGATCTGACGGATTGCTTCGAGGAACGGCAGGCTCTCGATATCGCCAATGGTGCCGCCGATTTCGCACAGAATGAAATCATGGTCCGCGGTTTCCGCCAGCACGAATTCCTTGATGGCGTCCGTCACATGGGGAATGACCTGCACCGTCCCGCCGAGATAATCGCCGCGACGTTCCTTGGTCAGAATATCCTGATAGATACGCCCCTGGGAGATGCTGTCGCACTGACTCGCCGGCACGCCGGTGAAGCGCTCATAATGCCCCAGATCAAGGTCAGTCTCAGCGCCGTCGTCGGTCACAAAGACCTCGCCGTGCTGATAAGGGCTCATGGTGCCCGGGTCAACGTTCAGATAGGGATCGAGTTTGCGCAGGCGGACCGTATAGCCTCGGGCCTGAAGAAGGGCCCCCAGCGACGCCGACATCAACCCCTTGCCAAGCGAAGACACCACACCGCCAGTAATAAAGATAAAACGCGTCATAGACTCTCTAGCCGGTCCAGGTCCTTGAAACAGGTCGGATGAAAATAGCGCCCGCGAGCAGAGGCAACCGTTACTCGCTGATTGGAACTTCCGGATTGACCGGAACCGGTGGCGATGCCGGTGCCGCCGGTGCAGTCCCGCTGACCGCAGGTTTCGTCCGATCCATGATCGAGCCACCCCGTTCGGAGTGACCGGCAATGATCGACAAAGCCAGGCTGGTCAAAAAGAAGCAGCCGGCCAGAATCGCCGTGGTCCGGGTCAGCAGATTAGCTGCGCCGCGCGCGGTCATAAGCCCGCCAGGGCCGCCGCCGATTCCAAGGGCACCGCCCTCGGAACGCTGCAACAGCACGGTACAGACCAGCGCCAACGCGACAATCAGATGGATGACAAGAAGTACAGTTTGCATAGGGGCATACCCAAATCAAAAACAGCGCATCCCGCACTCTATATGGTAGCAGGATCCGCCCAACACTTGGGGCAGATTTATACCAATTGTGTCAGGATGGCTAGGTTTAGTTATAAGCGTTGATAATCCCACTGAAATCAACCGCTTTGAGGCTGGCGCCGCCGACAAGCGCACCATCCACATTGGCCACGGCCATCAGACTTTTTGCGTTCGACGGTTTGACCGAACCGCCATAAAGAAGCCGGAACTCCGCCCCCGCCGCAGCGAACCGCTGGCTAAGCTCGGCGCGGATAAAGCCATGGACTTCAGCCACTTCCGCTTCGGTCGGTGTGCGGCCGGTGCCGATGGCCCAGACCGGTTCATAAGCAACAATCACGGTCGCGGGCGTCGCCGCATCCGGAACCGACCCGAGAACCTGACGCCCAACCACATCAAGGGTTTTACCACCATCGCGTTCCGCCTCGGTTTCCCCGACACAGACAATGGCCACAAGTCCTGCCGCAACAGCCGCTTCGGCTTTGGTCCGGACCAGCGCATCGCTCTCCCCGTGGTCGGTGCGGCGCTCGGAATGGCCGACGATCACATGGGAGCAACCCAGATCCTTGATCATGGCGGCGCTGATATCCCCGGTATGGGCACCGGAAACCTTGGCATGGCAATCCTGGCCGCCGACTGCGATAGCGCTGCCCTTGGCAGCGTCAAGAATGGTCGTGAGCAAGGTCGCGGGCGGGCAGATCAAGACGTCGCAGGCGAGATCATCCGTCAAAAGGGTCGCAAGCGCGCGCACTTCGGCCGCATCAGCCCGCAAGCCGTTCATCTTCCAGTTACCTGCAACTAGGGGTCTCGGCGCCATGAAAGCACACTCCAAATCCTGATGTCTGAGTACAGACAAGCTCTCTAGCAAAAACCCCCAGCAATTTCCACAACTTCAATTTCCACAGCTTCACCAACATGAAATCGCGCCATCCTTATATTGAGCCCGGGCGCGTTATGCCTTATCAAGGGTTTCGGCTGTCCCGCGGGCGCGGGGCTCGCATGTCGCACACGGGGAATATTTATGCTGAGCTTTATCCGGAAAGGCCTCTCGTCCTTTGTCGTTACCATGCTTCTCGGGCTTCTGGTGGTCAGTTTCGCCATCTGGGGCATCGGAGATGCTTTCCGCTTCAACGCTGGGAACGCGCTTGTCTCCGTTGGCGACAGCAAAGTGACTCCAACGGATTTCGTCCGCGAGTTTCATAATGCACTCAATGGCTACCGCCAGCAGTCCGGCGCCGACATTTCGGTGACCCAGGCCAAGGAACTCGGGCTGCCGCAGCAGGTACTTGAACAGATGGTCAGCCGGGTCGCGTTCGATCAGGCCGCCAAAAATCTGAAGCTCAGCGCCTCGGACTCCCAGGTTTATGACCTGGTGCACGCCATTCCGGCGTTCCAGAATAGCTTCAAGGAATTCGACAAGGGCCTCTATGAAAATGTCCTGCATCAGAATGGCCTGACACCGCGCCAGTTCGAGGATATGGCCCGCTCCGATATCCCGCGCGACCAGCTGCTGCGTAGCGTCGGCATGTCCGCGCATATGCCAGCCGAGCTCGCCCGTCGTCTCTATGCCTATCATGGCGAAGAACGCACCATTGATTTCCTGCAGTTTCAGGCTTCCGGCGTCACCAACGTGAAAGAGCCGACCGAAGCAGAGATTGCCGCCTCCTACAAAGCGTCAGAAGACAAATACATGGCCCCGGAATACCGCGGGCTGTCCTATATCGTGCTCGACGCCAACAAGCTGATGCAGCAGGTCAGCCTGACTGACGCCGATCTCAAGGCTTATTTCGACAACCACCCCGAACAATACAGCAAGCCCGAACAGCGTGATCTTTCTCAGATGGTCATCGCCGACAAGGCCAAGGCCGAAGCCGCCGCCGCCGATCTCAAAGCCGGCAAGGACTTCGCCGCGGTCGCGCAAAGCGTCGCCCAGATGAGCTCCGAAGACACCGCGCTCGGCACGCTGACCAAATCCGCACTTGAAGGCTCCCTCGGCAAACCCGTGGCCGATGCCGTGTTCGCCCTGCCCGTCGGCGGCACCACCGCCCCGATCGAAAGCAGCTTTGGCTGGCATATTCTGAAAGTGAACTCGCTGAAGCCGGGGGAAACCACCCCGTTCGACACCGTGCGCACTTCGGTCGAAGCCGACGTCCGCAAGGAAAAGGCTCTCGATCAGCTTTATCAGATCACCAGCCGTATCGAAGATGACATCGCAAGCGGCATGACGCTGCCGGAACTGGCCAAAAAACTCGATCTGCCGCTTGAAAAAGTGAGCGCGGTCGATGCCCAGGGCTTCGCCCAGGATGGCAGCCGCGCAGCTTTGCCCGAACTGAAAGGCTTCCTTGAAAAAGCCTTCACCACTGAAGCCGGTGCCGATATCGAGCTTCAGGAAGCCGACCCGAGCCATTATTTCCTGCTCGCCGTCGATAACGTGACCCCGAAAACTCTGCGTCCGCTCGCAAGCGTCCGCACAGCGGTCATCGAAAACTGGAAAGATTCTGAACGCGCCAAAGCCGCTCAGGCCACCGCCGAAGCCGCCAAGCAGGCGCTCGCCGCAGGTAAAAGCTTTGATGACGTGAAGGCAACGGCCAATGGAGGGGGGCAACAGAATATCCCGGTCGCCCGCCTGCCCAAGCCCGGCTCCGCCAATCTGCCGCCCGAGCTGAAAAACGCTGCCTTCAGCATCCCTGTGGGCAGCAGCGTCATCGTGCCGTCCCCCGACAAGAACGGCGTGGTTCTGATCCATGTCACGGTTGTGAAGCCGGGCAGCCCCGATGCCGACGCTGAAATCTTCAGCGAAGTGCAGAACGGTCTTCAGGTTCAGTACGGCAATGACGCCCTTGTGGCGTACCGCGCCTATCTGCAACGCACGCTCGGCACCAAATACAACGAACAGTTGTTCAAAGACACTGTGGACCAGATCAACCGGTAAGCCCTATTTGTCCGCCCGAGCATAGAGAGGAAGCCAGAGCCTTCATATCTGGCCCCCTTTGCTCGGGCGGACTAAAATCTCCGTTGTCCCTATCATCCGGATCACGACCCATGGCGGTATTTCCCGACTTTGAAACCTTTTGCGCCGCCTATGACAAGGGCCAGCCGCAGGTGGTCTGGTCGCCGCTCGTGGCCGATCTTGAGACTCCGATTTCGACCTATCTCAAACTGACGGGCGGCGCCCCCAACAGTTTTCTCCTTGAATCCGTCGAGGGCGGCGCGGTGCGCGGGCGCTATTCGATCATTGGCCTCAAGCCCGATCTCATCTGGCGCGCCCGTGGCAATACCGCCGAAATCAACCGCGATGCCCTGATCCAACCGACCGACCCCACGGCCTTTGTCGCGGCAGGGGAGACCATGGCTTCCTTGCGGGCGCTTCTGGCGGAATCGCTCATCGACCTTCCGCCCCATCTGCCGCCCATGGCGGCCGGGATCGTCGGCTATATGGGCTATGACACCGTGCGCCTCATGGAAGACCTCGGCGCGGCCAACCCCGATCCACTCGACCTGCCGGACGGAACCTTCATCCGGCCGACAATCATGGCCATTTTCGACCAGGTCACCGACGTGATCACCGCCGTGACCCCGGTGCGCCCGACCGCAAAGATTGATGCCCGCACCGCCTATCTCCGCGCTGAAGAGCGACTTGCCGCCTGTCTTGAAGCCCTCGACCGGCCGCTCAGCCATGGCGCGGCAGACTTCCGCGACCTGCCCGCCCTGCCCGAGCCGACATCAAACACCCCGAAAGACGAATTCCTCGCCATGATCGCCAAGGCCAAGGATTATATCGTCGCCGGAGATATCTTTCAGGTCGTGATCTCGCAACGCTTCTCGCTGCCGTTCACCCTCCCCCCGGTGGCGCTTTATCGCGCGCTCCGGCGTACCAATCCGTCGCCGTTCCTCTATTTCCTGTCCTTCGATGACGTCTCCGTCGTGGGATCCAGCCCCGAAATTCTGGTCCGCGTGCGTGACGGCAAGATCACCATCCGCCCCATCGCCGGAACCCGCCCGCGCGGCGTGACGCCCGAAGACGACAAACGCCTTGAAGCCGAGCTTCTGGCCGACCCCAAGGAACTCTCGGAACATCTGATGCTGCTCGATCTCGGACGCAACGACGTTGGCCGGGTATCAAAGCCCGGCACCGTGCGCGTGACCGAAAAAATGATGATCGAACGCTATTCCCACGTCATGCATATCGTGTCCAACGTCGAAGGCGAGATGGACCCGAAATTCGACGCGCTCGACGCCTTCGCCGCCGGGTTCCCGGCCGGTACCGTATCCGGCGCGCCAAAAATCCGCGCCATGGAGATCATCGACGAGCTCGAACGCGAAAAGCGCGGGATTTATGCGGGCGGGGTCGGTTATTTCTCGGCCAATGGCAGCATGGACACCTGCATCGTGCTCAGAACCGCCATCGTCAAGGACGGCGTCATGTATGCCCAGGCCGGCGCCGGCATCGTCTATGACAGCAACCCCGAAGCCGAATTCGAAGAAACCCGCGCCAAAGCCCGCGCCGTCATCCGCGCCGCCGAAGAAGCCATCCGCTTCGCCAGCAAAAGCGGGCTTGGGCAGTAGAGCCTCTAACTGTAACTGTCATTACCGGGTTTGACCCGGTAATCCATGCTTCAACCGATACAGACAGCCAAAATGGATTGCCGGGTCAAGCCCGGCAATGACAACTATATTAGTCTTCCCCTCAACTCCCATCCCCCGTCGCCCCCGCTCCCTTCACCCCCGCCACATCCGCGCCCTTCACAAGGGCCGAAAGCGGCACGATCTCATAACCCGCCGCCCGGGCTTCCGGAATCCATTGCTCAAGTACCGCCAGCGTCTCCGCATAGGGATGGCCGATAGCGATCGCCGACCCCTGCTTTTGCGCTAAAGCCTCAAGCTCCGCCAACTGCCGCCGGATCGCCGCCGGATCGCGGCTGTTGTCGAGAAACACATCCCGCTTGGCGTAAGGCACGCCCATGGACTGCGCAAGCGACACCCCGAGCGTGCCCGTGGTGGTGCGGCTATCCAGAAACAAAAGCCCGCGATCCCGCGCCTCACTAAGCACCTGCCGCATGCCTGCGCTGTCGGTCGTAAACCGGCTGCCCATATGATTGTTGAAGCCGACATAGCCCGAGAACTGGCCAAGATTGGTATCCATCCGCCGTTTGATCTCCGCCGCATCCAACCCGACCTTGAGCGCATTCGGCCCGGGATCGTTCGCCTTCGAAGTCGGCTCCATCGGCATATGAACCATCAACTCATGCCCCTTCTCCCGCGCGTTGGCGGTCTGCGCAGGCAGGTCGGTCGCATAGGGCAGAAAAGCCAGCGTCACCGGCCCCGGCAGATCCGCCGCCCGGCGCGCCGCCGCATGATCAAGCCCCATGTCATCCAGCACGATGGCCAGACGCGGCGTGCCGTTTTTCACCACAGCCACCGGCGGCACCGTTGGCGCAGGGGGCCGAATTTTTGGCGGCGGCGCCACGCGCTGCTCTTCATATTGATGCTCGACAGCTTGTTCTGGCGGCTGCTCAGCTGTGATCGTAGCTGCCGGAACGGGGATCGTTTCCGCAACAGATTCGGAAACCTCAGGCTCCACATGAGGATTCGGCCATAACAGAGCCCCAATCCCCCCGATCAAAGCCAGAACAACAGCCGCTGGAAGCAACCAGTGTCCGTCCTGTTTTCGGGGTGTTTTATTGGCTTTGGGGCGCGGAGACTTGCGCTTTTTCGCTTTGGAAACCACTATTCATTCCTGGTCGTACGGAGAGGATTGTCCACGCTTCTTTATCATGACGGCGAAATGGTTTAGAAGACAGCAATTCGGCAATAAAAAGGCGGCCATATCTGACCGGGCGAGGCCACATGTTCCTGCTTATCGACAATTACGACAGCTTCACCTGGAATCTATATCACTATCTCTGTGAACTCGGAGTGGATGTGGAGGTGCGCCGCAATGACGCCATCACCGTCGCCGAGATCGCCGCCATGAAGCCCGAAGGCATCGTCCTGTCGCCTGGCCCCCGCACTCCGGATGAAGCCGGAATCTGCCTCGATCTGGTGCGCGAACTTTCGGGCCAGGTGCCGATCATGGGCGTTTGTCTCGGCCATCAAACCATCGGCCAGGTATTCGGCGGCCAGGTGGTGCGCGCCCCGGCCCCCATGCATGGCAAGGTCAGTCAGATTCATCACCGGGCCCGCGGACTGTTCGCCGGATTGCCGAACGCCTTCCGCGCCACACGCTATCATTCACTGATCGTCGACCGCGACAGCCTGCCCGACTGCCTCGCCATCACTGCTGAAACCGATGACGGCCTGATCATGGGGCTTGAGCATAAAACCCTGCCGGTTCATGGTGTCCAATTCCATCCCGAAAGCATCGAATCAGAACACGGCCATAAGATATTGAAAAACTTCATCGAGAGCGCCCGCCGCGCTCAGTCACACTGATCGAGGCAATTATGTCGCGTTTCAAGGAATTGATTGCCAAAGTCGCAGATGGCACCACCCTGTCCGAGGCCGAAGCCAACGAAGCCTTTCACATTATGATGTCAGGCGATGCCACGCCGTCGCAGGTCGGCGGGTTTCTGATGGCGCTTCGCGTGCGTGGCGAAACCGTAGATGAACTGACCGGCGCCTGCCGCGCCATGCGGGACAAGGTCTTGGCCGTCAAAGCCCCGCCCGGCGCCATTGACACCTGCGGCACCGGCGGCGACAGCGCCGGGACCTATAATATCTCGACCGCGACCGCCATCGTGATCGCCGCCGCCGGCATCCCCGTGGCCAAGCATGGCAATCGGGCGGTGTCGTCGAAATCAGGCTCCGCCGATGTGCTGGCAGAACTTGGCATCAATATCGATGCACCCCATGAAATTCTGGAACGTTGCCTCAATGAGGTGAATATCGCCTTCCTCATGGCCCCCCGCCATCACGGAGCCATGCGCCATGTGGCCCCGACCCGTGGCGAGCTTGGCACGCGTACCCTTTTCAACCTGCTCGGCCCGCTGGCCAACCCGGCCCTGGCCAAGCGACAGGTGATCGGCGTGTTCGACCGCAAATGGATCGCCCCCATGGCCGAAGTGCTCGGCCGCACCGGGTCAGAACGGGTCTGGGTTGTTCATGGCAGCGATGGTCTTGACGAAATCACCACCACCGGCACCACTTATGTGGCTGAATATGACGGCGGCTCGGTTCACACGTTCGAAATCACCCCCGAAGAGGCAGGCTTGCCGCGCGCCCGCATGGAAGATCTGAAAGGCGGCGACGCCGCCACCAATGCCGAGGCCATCCGCGATCTTCTATCCGGCAAACCCGGGCCGTATCGTGATATCGTGCTGTTGAACGCCGCCGCCTCACTTATCGTCACCGATCGCGTGAAGACTTTGAAGGAAGGCGTTCAATTCGCTGCGCAAATTATTGATACTGGCCGCGCTGCCGAGACCCTTGACCGCTGGATTGATCTGTCAAATTTCCCTGTTGAGACTGCCGAATGACCAATGTTCTCGATAAAATCTGCGCCGACAAACGCCTTCATATCGCTGCGTGCAAGGCGGCTGTAAGCCTTGCCACACTTGAGGACGCGGCCCGCGCCCAGACGGCCCCGCGCGGCTTTGCCCGGGCACTCGACGCCGCGAACGCCGCCGGACGCTATGCGTTGATTTGCGAAATCAAAAAAGCCAGCCCGTCAAAAGGTCTGATCCGCGCCGATTTCGATCCGGCGACCCTGGCCCGTGCTTATGAAACCGGTGGAGCCACCTGTTTGTCAGTGCTGACCGATATTCCTTATTTTCAGGGCAACGACCGTTTCCTGACCGAAGCCCGGAACGCCGTCTCGCTCCCCGCCCTGCGCAAGGATTTCATCATCGACCCTTATCAGGTCACCGAAGCCCGCGCCCTTGGAGCCGATTGCATCCTGCTGATCATGGCCTGCCTTTCCGACAGTCAGGCAGCTGAACTTGAAGCCGCCGCCATGGCCCTTGGCATGGATGTCCTGATCGAGGTTCACGACGCCGAGGAACTTGAGCGCGCCCATAAGCTGAAAAGCCCCCTCATGGGCATCAACAACCGCAATCTGAAGACCTTGGAGATCAGTCTTCAGACAACGCTTGATCTCGCGCCCCGGGTTGAACCGGGCCGCCGCGTGATCGGTGAAAGCGGCATTTATTCCCGCGCCGATCTCGACATGCTCGCCACCGCAGGCGTCGAAGCCTTTTTGATCGGCGAGTCCCTGATGAAACAGCAGGATGTGAGCGCCGCCACCCGAACCCTTCTGACCCCCGCGAGCGCTGCATGACCCAGAAGCTCACTCATCTCGATGCGGCAGGCCATGCCCATATGGTCGATGTGGGCGAGAAAGACGTCACCAGCCGCACCGCCACCGCGCGCGGTTTCATCCGCATGAGCGCCAAAGCCCTCACGCTTGTGACCGAAGGCACCGCCCCGAAAGGCGATGTGCTCGCCGCCGCCCGCATCGCCGGAATCATGGCCGCGAAGAAAACCTCGGACCTTATTCCGCTCTGTCATCCGCTCGCCATCACCAAGGTCTCCGTGGACCTTGCCCCTGCACCAGGCGGCATTGAGATCACCGCCACGGTCAAAGTCGCCGGCAAAACCGGCGTCGAGATGGAAGCGCTGACCGCCGTCACCGTCGCCGCCCTCACCGTCTATGACATGGTGAAAGCCGCCGATAAGTCCATGCGTATCGAGGAAGTACGTCTCGTCTATAAAGACGGCGGACGATCCGGCCGGTACGAGGCCGATTGACCATGACCCGCAAACCCCTGATGCCCGTTGACGAGGCCCGCGCCCATATTCTGGCCGCCACCTCCCCGCTCGACTCAGAAACGGTCGCCATTAGGGCGTCACGGGGCCGGGTGCTGGCCGCCGATATCCGTGCCCGGCTGACCCAGCCCCCCTTTGCCGCCTCGGCCATGGATGGCTATGCCGTGCGGATGGCGGATACATTGGTCTGTCCGGTTGAGCTCAGGATCATTGGCGAAACCCCGGCAGGCTCCGCCCCCGGCCCGGAAATCGGCCCCGGCGAAGCCATCCGCATCTTCACCGGCGCGGCCATTCCACCCGGTGCCGATGCCATCGTCATTCAGGAAAATACCCGGCGCGACGGCGACCGGGTGGAAATCCTGCAAGCCCCCGAACCCGGCCGCCATATACGCCCCGCCGGTCTCGATTTCAAGGATGGCGACCTGATCGCCCGTCGCGGCGAGCGACTGGCTCCCGCTTTGATCGGGCTTCTCGCCACCGCTGATCACCCTATGGTGCCGGTCAGCCGGCGCCCCCGCGTCGGCATTCTGACGAGCGGCGATGAGCTGGTGGAGCCGGGCGCCCCACGCGCGCCGCATCAGATCGTCAGTTCCAACAGCATTGCGCTCGCGGCACTGGTCGAGGCGGCGGGCGGGATCGCCATCGACCTCGGCATCGCCCGCGACCGGACGGACGATATTCAGGCCCGGGTGAAAAACGCCCCAAAGCTTGATCTTTTGATCACCAGTGGCGGCGCTTCGGTGGGCGATCATGATCTCGTTCATAGCGCCCTGTCAGGCATCGGCCTTGAGGTCAATTTCTGGCGCATCGCCATGCGTCCCGGCAAGCCGATGATGTTCGGCGACCTCAAGGGCGTGCCCTTCCTGGGTCTGCCGGGCAACCCGGCCTCGGCGCTTGTCTGTGCACATGTGTTCCTCATTCCCTTGCTGCGGCGGCTGATGGGTCTGCTGCCCGAAATTCCCGCCCAGCGGCTCGCACGTCTTGGCAGCGCGCTCAAGGCCAATGACGAACGGCAGGATTATCTCCGGGCCCGCCTGACAGAGGCCGAGGACGGCGCCCTGATTGCCACTCCGTTCCCACGCCAGGACAGCGCCATGCTGAGCCCCTTTGCCAGTGCAGACGCGCTCCTGATCCGCCCCGTACATGCCCCTGCGGCCGAGCCCGGCGAGCTTGTAGAAATTCTACCTCTCAGGATTCCGGCGGATCATCTTCTGGCCTAAGAGACCGGCAGATCCGGTGCTTATTTTTTGTGCCTCGCCGGTTGTTCTTTACTTGACTGTTCCCGCGAACTAAAATAGAACAATAAGGAAACATAAAGGGTCGACATTCAGGTTCCACAAGACCTCATGACCCAATGATGGATCCTTTTCAGGAGTGGCGGAATGCTGACCAAGAAACAACATGAGCTGCTGTTATTCATCGACCTGCGCCTGAAGGAAAGCGGTGTTGCGCCGTCTTTCGACGAAATGAAAGATGCGCTCGGGCTCAAATCAAAGTCTGGCATTCATCGCCTGATCCGCGCTCTTGAGGAACGTGGCTTCATCCGCCGCCTGCCGCATCGCGCTCGCGCTCTTGAAGTCACCCGCATTCCCGAAATCACCGGACGCCCGGCAACCGACGACCAAAACAGCCGGGTCATTCAGGGCGATTTCAAAAGTCGCCCGCGCCGGGTTCCCGATCCGCAACCGGCAGGCCGTGACGCGACGGGGCGCGAATTCGCCGACAGCGTGGCCGAAGTGCTCGACATTCCCATGCATGGCCGCATTGCAGCCGGAACCCCGATCGAGGCTCTGCAACAATACAGCACCATTCCGGTGCCCTCCGCCCTTCTCACGCGCGGCGAACATTACGCGCTTGAGGTCGCTGGCGACTCCATGATCGATGCCGGGATTTTTGATGGCGACACCGTCCTGATCCGGCGCTGCGACAATGCCGAAAATGGCGATATCGTCGTGGCCCTGGTCGATGATGTGGAGGCTACCTTAAAGACCCTACACAAACGCGGCGCGCAAGTGGCCCTCGAACCAGCCAACCGCACCCTTGAAACCCAGATCTATCCGGCCGGAAAAGTCAAAATCCAGGGCCGCCTGGTGGGGCTTCTAAGGCGCTACTAAGATTTGAGCTTAGATATGGCCGGGAGAGATCCCGGCCATTCGTTTTTAAGCGGCACCGTCTTTTGGACGGCGTCTGCCCCATGGATTGCCGGGTCAAGCCCGGCAATGACAAGTTTGGTACGATGTCGTGTTGAATGCCCTGTTGGATGCCAGTTCCAATGACGTGTCCGATGTCATATCTGATCCAATGTCATACCTGATGCCATGTCCAATGCTGTGGCCGATGCCATCGACCTTGGCATTGCTCTCCATACCTTCGTCATTCAACTCCCACCCTCCCCATTTTATATAATGTCATTACCGGGCTTGCCCCGGTAATCCATGTCTCCTCCCGAACAAAACCTACCGCTTATTCTCCCATGGCCGCCCGTTCCAGCCTTTCCATCGCTGCGGCTCTCCAACGCAAAACTGCCTCTGCCATTCAACACCTTGTCATTGCCGGGCCTGACCCGGCAATCCATGCCTCAGCCCCACCAACTCCCGCCATTCATCTATCCAGCTTGCCGCCCCAAGGCCGCCCGTTCCGGGTCTCGCCCACACTGCGGATTTCCATTTGAAAACCGCCATGTCCATCAGCCAGAAAATTGACGCTATGCCCGCCGTTCTTGCGCTGTGCCGCACGGTCGATCACCTCAGTCTGATCCACACAAGCTCGCGGAGCCCGCAATACCGATATGAGCAAATTGGCCTCCTGACAATCTTCGGCAAAGGCATAGGCGTCATGAACCACCGCCACCATAAGCCCGTCTCGGGGCCGATAGATGCAGCCTATACTGTCGCACCTGAGCCAATCCCCCGCGCCGCCGTCTGACGTCCAGGCCCAGCGATGGGTGTCGGACGCCGTATGAGAAGCCCAGCGCTCGCGCACGAAACTGCCCTTGCGCCCAGGCGACATCCAATAGCTGCCGTCCGGAGCCCGGAGCGCCATGATCTCCCCCTCCCCGGCGATGATCATATCCGGCGGCGCCGGTCGGGCGGCCATCAAAAGGCCGCCGGCGATCATGCCAAACCCGGCCAGCCGCCAGCGCGTCCGCCACAACAAAAGCCACAGTCCTCCCAGCATAAACAAAACATAAGCCGTCACGGAGAACGCCGGAGCGCCAACGGTGGCCCCCGGCTGGCTGCTCACCGTCTCCGCCACCCGGATCACGATATCAAGGCCGAACCCGGCGACTTTCAGCGGCCAGGCCTCAAGCCCGAGTGGCATGAGCAACACCCCAAGCACCAGAAAAGGCATGATCAAGGTGCCCGTCAGAGGAATAGCGATCAAATTGGCGACCATGCCGTATATGGCCACCTGATGAAAATGATACAAAGCCGCAGGAGCAACCGCACATTCTGCGATGACCGAAGACAGAATAATCCCGCCCAATACCCCCATTATGCGGCTAAGCCCACTCATCACGCGGCCGCGCTGCTTGACCTCTCCCTTGACGGCACGACGGCGCTCCCGCCAGTGACCGAGTTCGCCATAAATCGCGATGAGCGCAAACACAGCACCAAACGACATCTGAAAGCTGACACTCAGCAACGACTCAGGGCGATAAAGCAGAAGAAACGCCGCCGCCGCCGCCACAAACCGCATGGACAATGGCATGCGGTCGAGCAGCACCGCTATCAGCATCAGAGCCGCCATCAGAAATGACCGTTGCGCCGGTATGCTTGCTCCGCTCAACCCAAGATAAGCGAGCGCAATAAACCCGGCGAGCAAAGCCGCCCATTTCTTGATCGGATAGCGCAGCGCAACCGTCTCCCAGAGCGCAAAGCCGCCGCGCACGGCCAGGAACACCACGCCCACCACCATGCTCATATGCAGCCCGGAAATAGCTATGAGATGGGATAAACCCGCATTGCGCATGGCCATATTCAGGGGCTTCGGGATCGCCGCCCGAAAGCCGGTGACAAAAGCGTCCCCGAGCGCTCCAGTCTCGCCCGGCAAAGCGGCGTGAATGCGTTTCGAGACGGTCTCCCGCATATTATCAACCCAGCCCATCAGACCATTCTGACGGGGCTCGGTCAAACTGCTGTCCGGCAGCCGTTCGATCGCGCTGAGGGTGAAGCCCAGCGCGCCGATGCGAGCAAAGAAAAGATCGCGCCCGAAATCGAAATCACCGGGCATGGTCGGGGATGGCGGCGGCCATAAGGTCACGCGGGTGGTGATGCGGTCCCCGGCCCGCAAATCCGCAGGAACGCTCGTGCGCGACGACAGCCGCACCCGCGCCGGCCAGCGATTCTCCGGCAAGCGGTCAAGCGACAGCACGCTGATTTCAAGCCGTGCCTCTTTGGGCCCGCGCCATTCAACCGCATCTACCTTGCCGACCAGAGTCATAGGCCGCAATGTCCGGCCGACAATGGGTGCAGCCACATCCGCCGTCCGCAATAGCGCGGCGAGAAACCCAAGCGCGACCAAAATCCCCGCCCAGGCCAGCAATCGCCAAGGCCCGCGCGGCAGTAAAATGGCGGCACTCACCAAGAGCGCCAGAACAATCGCAGGGGTCTGCCAGCCGGGCTCGGTCAACCGGCTGAAATATAGTCCGATACCGACCGCGATCAGAACCGGCGTCCACAGGATCACGCGCCCGCGTTCGGCAGCCCAAAGCCCCTCGGCTCCTTGTATGAGCTGGACCCACAAGCCGTCCGATACGCCACCACTCTCCCCCATGGCGAGAGTTTGGCGGGTATCACAATTCTTATCCAGAGAATTACGCAGGCCCTGACTATTTGAGCCCATCTGCATCGAAACATTCGTTTGAACCACGAACCTCCGCCCACAGCCCATAAGACCGCCATTCGCCCGCACGCCTTTTGACTTGGCCGTCAGGTGTGCTAGAAAACCCGACTGTTACATCCTCTTGATTCCAGACCCTAGGGCCAGAATTTCATGACCGCCAAACCCGCCGTCGTTACTCGCTTCGCTCCCTCGCCGACCGGCTTTCTGCATATCGGCGGTGCGCGCACGGCGCTGTTCAACTGGCTTTATGCCAAACATACGGGTGGCCAGTTCCGGCTGAGAATCGAAGACACCGACCGCGCCCGTTCGACCGACGAGGCCGTGGCCGCCATTCTCGATGGCCTGCAATGGCTTGGCCTCGATTGGGATGATGAGACGGTCTATCAGTTCGCCCGTCGTGACCGTCATGCCGAAGTGGCGCTCAAGCTTCTGGCCGAAGGCAAGGCTTACCACTGCTACTGCACGCCCGAAGAACTTGAAGAGATGCGCGCAACCGCCAAAGCCGCAGGACGCCCCATGGGCTATGACGGCCGCTGGCGTGACCGCGACCCGTCGGAAGCCCCCGCGGGCATCAAGCCGGTGCTGCGCTTCAAGTCACCAAACGAAGGTGAAACCGTCATTGCCGATCAGGTGCAAGGCGAAGTGCGGTTCCAGAACGCCCAGCTCGACGACCTCGTCTTGCTGCGCGGCGATGGCACCCCTACCTATATGCTGTCGGTGATCGTCGATGATTACGACATGGGCGTGACCCATGTGATTCGCGGCGACGACCATCTGACCAATGCCGCCCGTCAGGCTCAGCTGATCGATGCCATCGGCTGGCCACGTCCGATTTATGCCCATATTCCGCTCATTCACGGGGCCGACGGCGCCAAGCTGTCAAAGCGTCACGGTGCACTTGGGGTCGATGCCTACCGTGATCTCGGCTATCTGCCCGAGGCGTTGCGCAACTATCTGCTGCGGCTTGGCTGGGGTCATGGCGATGACGAGATCATCTCGACCGCCCAGGCCATTGAATGGTTCGATCTCGATGCCGTCGGCCGCTCGCCGTCGCGCTTTGATTTCGCCAAGCTTGAAAATCTGAACGGCCATTACATGCGCTCAAGCGATGATGCGGCGCTGGCCGAGGCCGCCTTCCCTTATATCGAGTCCCGCCTTGAGCGAGCCCTCACGGCCGACGAACGGACGCTTTTGACGCGTGCCATGCCGGGCCTCAAAGTCCGGGCCAAGACCCTCATTGATCTGGCCGATACTGCCTTGTTTTATGTCCGGGTGCGACCTTTGGACTTGACCGAAAAGGCGCAAAAACTGGTCGATGGCGAGGCCCGCGCCGTGCTTGCCCAGGCTTTGAGCGCCCTTGAAGGCGAACCCGTTTGGGAAGAAACGGCTTTGGAGGCCCGCATCAAGGCGCTCGCCGAGGAGACCGGCCTGAAGCTTGGAAAAATCGCCCAGCCGCTCCGCGCCGCGTTAACCGGATCGGATGTTTCCCCTGGTATTTATGAGGTGCTCGTCCTTCTCGGCCGCGACGAGAGCCTTGCGAGAATTCGTGATCAGGCATGACGACAGCAAGACTGTTCATCCTGGTCATCGAACGTTATAAGAAAGTCCACAGTCACGACCCTATTCGGCAAAGGCGTTAGACCAAATTGCCCGAGCCCGCTGAAAGAAGCCTCTACGAAAACCAAAAAGGAGCGCAGATGACAACCACCGGCAAAATGACGCCCGCAAAAGAAACCGCCACCCTGACCGTTGGCGGAAAAACAATAGAACTTCCGGTCTTTGAAGGGTCAGTCGGACCCGAAGTCATTGATATCCGTACCCTCTATGCGCAAACTGGCATGTTCACCTTTGATCCGGGGTTTACGTCGACGGCAAGCTGCAATTCCACCATCACCTATATCGATGGCGACCAAGGCATTCTTTTGCATCGCGGCTATCCGATCCAGCAGCTCGCGGAAAAAAGTGACTTCCTTGAAGTCTGTTATCTTCTGCTGAACGGTGAATTGCCGACTGCTGGTCAAAAAACCAAATTCGAAAGCGACATTACGCACCACACCATGGTGAACGAACAATTGAAGAGCTTCTTCAATGGGTTCCGTCGCGACTCTCACCCCATGGCTGTGCTTGTGGGTGTGGTTGGCGCGCTGTCAGCTTTTTATCATGACTCGACCGATATCAACGATCCGTATCAGCGCATGATCGCCTCCTACCGGCTGATCGCCAAGATGCCGACGATCGCCGCCATGGCTTATAAATATTCGGTCGGCCAGCCGTTCGTTTATCCGCGCAACGATCTCGGTTATGCCGAAAACTTCCTGTATATGACCTTCGGCGTGCCGCAGTGCGAGCCGTGGAAAGCCAACCCGGTGCTGTCGCGCGCCATGGATCGCATCCTGATCCTTCATGCCGACCATGAACAGAACGCCTCGACCTCGACCGTGCGTCTTGCCGGGTCGTCGGGCGCCAATCCGTTCGCCTGCATCGCGGCTGGTATTGCCTCGCTCTGGGGCCCGGCTCATGGCGGCGCCAACGAAGCCTGCCTGCGCATGCTTGAGGAAATCGGCACCCCCGACCGCATTCCAGAGTTCATCGCCCGCGCCAAGGACCCGAAAGACAGCTTCCGTCTGATGGGCTTCGGTCACCGCGTCTATAAGAACTTTGACCCGCGCGCGACCGTCATGCGCCAGACCGCCCATGAAGTGCTCGAAGAACTCGGCGCCAAGGACAGCCCGCTGTTCCAGGTGGCCATGCAGCTTGAAAAAATCGCCCTTGAGGACGAATATTTCATCTCGAAAAAGCTCTACCCGAACGTCGATTTCTATTCGGGCATCATTCTGAGCGCCATGGGTTTCCCGACCAGCCTCTTCACCGCCATCTTCGCCCTGGCCCGCACCGTCGGCTGGATCGCGCAGTGGGGCGAAATGATCGAGGACCCGACCCAGAAAATCGGCCGCCCGCGTCAGCTTTACAGCGGTGACACCAGCCGCGATTTCCAAAGCATCGACAAACGCAGCTAAGCTTGTCCTGATGTGATGATTAAAACCCCGGCTCTCAAGGCCGGGGTTTTTTCGTTCCACCAAAGGGCAAGCCCAAGGCCAACAGCGCCAGCACGCAAAACCCCGCCCCCGTCGCAAAAGTCGCCGCCGCCCCCCAAATATCCCAGATAAGCCCGGCCACCACGCTCGCGACCAGCAGGGCCAGACCACTCATCAGATTGAAAAACCCATAAGCGGTGCCCCGCAGATCTGCACTGGCCACATCGGACACCATGCGGGCCAGCAACCCCTGTGTCATGCCCATATGTACGCCCCAAAGCGCCACACCGAGCAGCAGAACAGCGGGATGATGGCTGACCATCAACACAAGATCAGCGGCAATCAAAACACCAAGACCCAATGCCAACATGTGCCCGTGATCCATGCGATCAGATAAATGCCCGAACGGATAAGCTGTCAGCGCATAGACCAGATTCATCGCCACCATGACAAGCGGCACCAACGCTACTGAAACCCCGCTGTCCGCAGCGCGCAGCACGAGAAAGGCCTCACTGAACCGCGCCAGGGTAAAGATCGCGCCAATCGCAACCACATGCCAGTAGGCCGGGCTCAGACGCCGCAGATTTGAAAAACTTACGGGATTTTCGCGCTTTGCCGTTGGCTGTTCCCGCTTTTTGGGCTCATGCACGGCAAAGATGATCAGGATCACCGCCATCAAAGCAGGAATGACCGCCACCCAGAAAACCGCCCGGAAATCATTGGCCCACAGCAGCATGAGCCCAACCGCCACCAGCGGCCCCACAAATGCCCCGACGGTGTCCAATGACTGACGCAAACCGAACGCCGCCCCGCGCAGTTCAAGCGGAGCCATGTCGGCCACAAGCGCATCGCGCGGTGCGCCGCGAATGCCCTTCCCCACCCGATCTAAAAGCCGCGCCGTCACCACAAAACCCATGGTGGAGGCCAAGGCAAACAGCGGCTTACTCAAGGCCCCGAGACTATATCCCCCCAGAACCAGCCCCTTGCGTCGTCCAAGATAATCACTCAGTACGCCTGAGAACAGCTTGACGATCAGCGCCGTCGCCTCGGCCAGCCCCTCCACCAGCCCCACAAGCAGCGCGCTGGCCCCCAAAGCCCCGACCATGAACAAAGGCAACAGGCTGTGGATCATTTCCGAGGAAATATCCATCAGCATGCTGACGAACCCCAACACCCAGATCCCGCGTGGGATGCGCCTGTATACGCTTTTCGCCCCCATCCCAAAGCCCATATCGCCCCCTGATTTTTATTCAAGTTTCACGAGTATCGCATGCCAGAAAGAAAAACCCCCGGCCTGATCAGGCCGGGGGTAAATAACGCGAGAACTGATTATAGATCCAGATCTTCTTCGTCCTTGGGATCCATCAGACGCTCAACCTTGATCGGCTCCCTCTCATTCTTCTTCAGCAGCGCCTCGATTTCCTTGATCTTGTGCTCATAGGTTGAGCCATAGATATGGATTGGCCCAAAAACGACCGGCTCATCACTGCGGTAACCATTGCTGCGATCTGATGAGTAATCTTTGTAAGCTGTGCTTTTGATGCCGAATAATTTGACCAATTCCTGGAACATCAAGCGTTCACGCCAAAGATGGGTATCCTCAGTCGTAGTGCCCAAAAGTTTACCCGATGACTTCAGAAGCGAACCACAAGTTATTTCACCAATTTCGACCTTATTATGCATTTCGAAATAAAGGTTTTGAATATTTCTATCCGCAACGACAACATTATCCGGTTTTGCTTTTTCTAAACGCGTGCGTTTGGATTTTTTACCTTCCTGTGGTTCCTCTAGCCAGCAAAGTGGATATGGGAATTCGTCATGCTGGCATGCCCCAAAGAGAACCCAATCAACGATCCAAGAGCTTTTTACGACATCGATATAGTCAGAAAACTTTTCCGGACTAACTATTGCCAGTTCGCCTGTGGCATTCTCGGCAATATCCTTCCGATAGATGCTGTAACATTCCACATACATGCCAACTTTACGTCTCTGTTCCAACGTCGGCTCGGGGTAATATATGAAATTCCCTGCATCATCTGGTTCAAAATATAGCAAAGCCGCCCCGTTCAAGGAGTACCTGGCGTTTTTGTATGTTTTTCCGGTCTTTGGATTGATGTAAAGAAGAACGTCGTTTATCACTTCGCATTCAAGGCGGCGAATATCAATAAGGATGGGCTGTTTCTTGATGCTCTGATACGTGAGTATCATACACAGCGGTCCATAAAAGACATGGGTGGAAAAGGACGTACTATTCTGGAACGTTCCGACCTTGTTGGAGAGGATCAAATTCTTATTAACGTCGGAGATGCGCAGGAATTCCTCGTTGGCCAGAGGCTCATCAGCCTTTGCTACACAGGTTGCAACGTGGAACATGTATTTGCGGCTGCTTCTGGCAAGTATTTGTGTATATTCACCATCATTTTTGCCGGTCAACGGCATCTTTAGATCAATCCGCACGCCTGACAATCCGAAAGTGTCCATTCGACGAATTCGATTGACCGTATATACCTTACACAGAGTCAAATACTTTAAAGAGTCAAAGGAGTGCTTTAAGTTCTCCTTACCATTCTTTGATTTTTTGTATTCTATCTTGGAACCATCTACTATACTATCAAATTTCTTCATATCCTTTTCTAAAAGATTGATAAGAAATATAAAACCTACGGCATATTCCTTGAGATTATCAATCACTTCAAATAAAATTGAAATATTCTTATTAGAATTTACTTCAATTAGTTGAATAATTTTTTCAGGATTTTTAATCCAGAAAGTTTTTTTATCGTATTCTGAATCATTAATCTCACTAAAATGACGGTTGGAATCTAAGAAATCCAATATTTTATCAGATAAAATTAATTCTTTACCGACCGTTTTATCTTTTTTGTAACTCTCTAAAGTAGCCATAATTAGGCGCAAAACATCATAATTTTTGAGGAATTTCAGCATATCAAAACAAATTTTTCGCTTTTCTGTATATTCTTCAATCCAAAATTTTGCGACGGGGATAGTTGCACAGCTTTTTACCAAAAGTTCATGCAAATCCAGAACGAATGGAACACGCCACTGGCAACCCGACTCCTGAATGACAGGATCTAGTCGTTGTAATTTTCCATTTAACAAATCTGCAAAAGCATCATATTTGCAAATTTCATAGAAAAGGCTGTCGAGAGTGCAGACTGGCTTCTTCTTGTATTTTGCCTTACCATTTTCAGGAAAATCTTTATCTGCCGTCAAAACTAAATCCAGGAGAGATGTGAGAATTTTTTCCATGGATTCTTTAGGGTAGCGAGGCTTGCTGAGATTATGCAAAGCAGAATTATAGTAATTTTCAAAATCAACAACATCAATATCTAAATAATTTAATACAACTTCAGAATAATTTCCTACTGTACTAAATATTTTATAAAAATTAAGATCTTCTAGTTCTATAATTTTCATACCATTAATTGAACTACAAACAGAATTTGCAACTGTTCTCTTATATTCATCACTATTATAATTCTTCAGAATCCAGGAATTTAAATCCTTGAGCAGCGCAGACTTGACATAAGCAACATCAATTATGCCAGCCTCACTAACAATTTTGATAAATCCTTCAATAAATCCTTTAGCCTGACCTGCATTCAGATCATAGAATTTTTGACATTGTTTCGACGGCAGGAGACCTAGAAGCTTATCGAAGCTGAGATCCGTCCTATCTTCGGGTGCTAATCTATTCAGCAAGGTCCGCAGAATATCGATACAATCCTGTATCTGTGTTGAAAAAATCGCATCAGCCTTTGTTTTAACGCCCGAAAGCCATGTGATGAGTTCGACTTTGACATCCTGAACATTTTTGGATTTTCTTATTTCAATGTCATGAGAATTATTATAAGCAGTTATGAAGGAACTCTTTTTTGAATTAATCAGTGTATCAAAACCGTCCCGATTTTCTTGATTTATTAACAGCCGAGTTGAATTATGATCAAATTTTTCAATATCACTTCTAAGAACATCAATTAAAGCTCCGATATATTTTTGAAGCGGGCTTTCACAGTCCTTAAACTGCGACAATATTTTTTCATTGACATCTTTACTTAGTCCAGGCATGTAGCCGCTCTGTGAATTCATAGGATAAAAAACTATACGGTTTTCAAACGACAGATCATTAAATGTAAGATCGCTGAATTCATTCGATAATGTGGTTTCTACAAATTGAGAATTTCCGTCTATCCGCGAAGATAGCCAATCAATGATTTCTTTTTTTACTTTCTCATGATCATTTGTGCCTTCCTTGATAAGAAGCAAAAAATCATGATACTCAACTGAAATATATTTAATCTCTTTTAAGAAGAGATCTTCAAGTTTTTTTACATCAGGTTCTAATAAATCAAACCATCCAAAGAAATTATTTTCAAAAACCACTCCTGCATCAGACTGTTTCACTAAATCAAGTATCCCAAGGATTAGAATTTTCTCTTGGTCCTTGCTCCAGCTTTCCTTCGAAGTTTCGCTAAACATCTAATCTCTCCTCGAAAATTAAGTCCATCAAACTTTTGCGTGGCATTTTTTGCGTCACACAAATAAGGACGGGCAACCGAGGTATATGTGAAAGGCCCGAAACAGAAAAAAACCGGCCTCTTGGAGACCGGTTTTGCAAAAATGGCCGACCCCAAAATGGCCGGCCATACTGAAATCAGGATTTTCTAGAAGAAGCTATTCTCCCTTGGCGTCAAACACCGTGAACTCATAAGCGATGCACCATTCCATCATGGTGCGGTACACCGTGGTCACGAGATCCGGATTGGCCCCGGTTGCCTGCGCCGTCACCGTCACCTTATCAAGCACATCCTGAATACGTGCTTCGTCGCGAACGGTATCACGGGACTGTTTGATGTGACCGGCCTGCTGAATATAATTTTCACGTTCGGCAATCAGGGTCACCATGGCCCGGTCGATGCGGTCGATTTCCCGGCGCACATCGATCATGGTTTCGCAGGCTACCGCTTGGGGTCGGGAAACGGTCTGGCTGGTCACGGAATCACCTCGTGCAGTTTGGCTGGAACTGCCCGCCGTTATAGGCCGCTCCAGGACATTTGAAAACCTTTTAGCAGAGGCTCACTTGGCAAGATCGGGCATGCGGCGTGCCATGCAGGCCACCCCGGCGGCACTCAGGCTGTCACAAAGCGTCTTGGCCTGCCCCCAACCTTCAGCCATGGGCAACAGCACCCGCACCAGATCATCCGCCTGCCAATAAACCGGACTGCCCCCTTCCAGGAACGCAGCGGCGGCTTTCTTGCTTTTGCCCCAGCCGCGTTCCGCCTCGGCCATGGTGGGATAGGCCCCAACCTGCACCGCCACGGATGACACAGATTTTTCAGGGACGGTCTTGCGTGCTTCCGGTGTCTGAACCAGCAAAGTCGCCGCCGGAGCCGGAGAAAGAGGGGCCTCAGCCGCCCCCGACGACACCGGCGGTTGGACCGGCACCGGCTTCGGCAGATCATCAAGCCCGATAAAAATGGCCCGCGCCCGCAGCTCCGGGGACAGGGCGGCGATTTGGCGAATAGAGCGGATCTGCGCTTCGGCCTCCGCCGGCTTCTGATTGGCCCCGGCCAATCCAGCCGCAGCGGTCATATCGCCCGATAGCCCATAGACTAGAGCAAGATTTTTCCGCGCTGCCGCCGCCTCCGGATGAGCCGTCACCACCGCGCTCAACAACCGCACAGCTGTATCGTAATGTTCAGACAGTGCGAACGACAGCGCGAGGTTATTGGTCAGGGCAGCATCGTCGCGGTTCAGATCCAGTCCCTTGCCATATTGCAACTGAGCCTCATCATGACGACCCAACAGGTCCAGGGTCACACCGTAATAATTGAAAAATTCCGCATTGGCCGCCCCTGCGGCGATAGCCTGATCGAAAAAGGGCAAAGCCTCCCCTGCCCGGTTCTGCCGCATGAGCGCCCGCGCCACACCGGCCGCAGCCACCCCAAGATTGCCGCTCTTGTCACCCTTGCGGCCAATAAGGTCTAGCACCTCGCGATAGCGCCGCTCCGCCTCCTCCGCCGCACCGATGACGAGGAATGTTTCCGCCTGCCCCATCATGGCGCCAAGATGATCCGGCTCACGATCGCGAGCCTGCTGATAAAGCTGCAAGGCGGCCACATAATTGCCGCCAACCCGCATCTTGTCGGCCACGCTGACCATGGCATCAGCATCGAAGTCCCTGGCCCGTTCCTGCGCCTTCAGACGCGCCTCGGCGTCGAACTTGGCTTGTTTGTCGGCCAGTTCGGTCAAGGGAACACGAGTATCATGACCGGCTGTTTTCCCGCCCTCGTTGGCACAGGCGGCAAGAACAGACAAAAGCAACAGGCCGGAAAAACGGGAACCACGCATCATCATAACCAAAGGTCGCCTTCTGCACCGGATAATAAACCAAGGTGCCCAGCATACACGGCCGCTGAAGTGGATCAAAGCGCCTGCAGTTAAAACGAGCCGACGGTTAAGTTTTGCAATGAAAATGAAATGATTTATTAACCTCTTGCCACTTACTGTGACAGCTGCTGCCATCCGTCACGCATCCTTAAGGAGTTGCCCATGGATATCCGCGGTACCAGTTCTACAAGCTATACGCCTCCCGCAGCAAGCGGGCGCAGTGGCAGTGCTGAGTCGGAAGCCGAAACGCGCAAAACCGCCGCCGATTCCGTTCAGGAACGCAAGGAAGCGGAACGCAACGCCGCCATGCGCCAGGTTGCACAGAAGCAAGCCGCCGCCCATCAGTCAGCCCATCGTGATAGCCATTCCAAGGTCGATATTCGCGTCTGAGCCAATCGGTAGAGGCGGGCTTGAGCTTAACCCCGGCACGGCTTAGTCTTTTTCCTGACCTGATAGGGAAAAGGAAAATTGACATGGCCGATGACGTTGAGGCGTCCCAAATCGTTACTGTGCATGAACTTGGAACCGGAAAGTTCGTGCAGTCCATTCATGTGGGCGGTCCGGACATTCATTTCCTTGCGGACGAGCCGATAACCGCCGGGGGCTCGGGCGTTGGCCCCAATCCTTATGATTTGTTGATGGCGGCTTTGGGGGCCTGCACCTCCATGACGCTGCGACTTTATGCGGATGGCAAAGACATCCCGCTTGAAAAAGTCACGGTCACCCTGCGCCACGAAAAAATTCACGCCGAAGATTGCGCCGTCTGCGAAACACAAGACGGCATGATCGATCGCATCCTGCGCATCATCATGCTTGATGGCCCGCTGACCGACGAACAACGGGAAAAACTTCTGGAAATCGCCAACAAATGCCCGGTCCACCGCACGCTGACCGGCGAGGTCCGGATCGTGACACGCATAACGGACTGACCCTTCAGAAATCTCAGGAAGTAAAGTCTTTGCCCGTCAGAACGGCTAGGAAACCACCCCCCTGATGGCCATAGACGGACGCAACGGGATTGAGAATTAGCTCATCAAAAAGCCTGCCATTTCCTATAATGGCAGGCTTCATATCTGATAGAGCAGATCGTCTTCTCAGTGCTGGATCAGCTCGACCTTGTAGCCGTCCGGGTCCTCAAGAAAAGCAATAACCGTGGTGCCGTGCTTCATCGGCCCCGGCGCGCGCGGAATTTTGACACCATCAGCCGCGAGCTTGTCACACAGAGCATAAATATCCGTGACGCCAAGCGCGATGTGACCATAACCGGTGCCAAGTTCGTAAGGTTCGGTCTGCCCCCAGTTATGGGTCAGCTCAAGCACCGCTGTCTTGTCTTCGGTATCATAACCAACAAAGGCCAGCGTGAATTCGCCGCCCGGATAATCCTTCTTGCGCAGCAAAGTCATGCCAAGATGCCTGCAGTAAAAATCTAGCGAAGCATCCAGATCACGCACCCGAAGCATAGTATGCAAAAGGCGAAAAGTCCCGGCGGTCATCATGTTGATAATCCTTATTTATCGGCTATCATGGCGGAAAAGGTCGCTTCGGCCATCACAACGCCGTCAACCCGGGCCTTGCCCGAAAAGCGCCAGACGTTGCCGCGGCTCTGTTCCTTGGTGACGGCGATCTCAAGCCGGTCTCCCGGGGTCACCGGCTTACGGAAGCGAGCGTCATTGATGGTCATGAAATAGACCAGTTTGCCATGGGCCTCTTCACCCAGGCTATGGACCACGAGCACGGCGGCGGTTTGCGCCATGGCCTCGACAATCAGCACACCAGGCATAATCGGACGCTGTGGGAAATGACCGGTGAAATGCGGTTCGTTCATTGTGACATTCTTGATGCCGACAGCGGACTGTCCCGGCACGATGTCCTTCACCTTGTCAACCAGCAGCAGCGGGTAACGATGCGGGATCAACTCCATGATCCTCAGAATGTCCAGTTCTTCAAGCTGTGCTGCGGTTTCACTCATCCCGGTACCCGTCTTTCTCGTGCGGTATAGTTATAAAGCAAAAGGCAAGATGCCTCATCCATGAGGCACCTTCCCTAATTTTAAGTGTGGCGGAGTGACCAGGCCACTCCGCCACATCAATATCATTTCCGATTACGGCTGTGCAGCGCCGGCTTTTTTCTCAAGATCGACGATTTCAGCTTCGGTCGGCAGGGTCACCTTGAGGGTCGGCAGCTGCTTGTTCAGGAGCTCGATCACTTCCGTGGTCATGTCGAGAGCCGCAGTGCTGTGCACGACCTGCGATTTTTCAAGAACAACATTGGCGCCCTTGCTGTCAGACAGCTTGGAGATGATCGGCGCCAGCACTTTCTGAAGTTCGCGGTTGGTGTTCATCTGCGCGACATTGAGCTGCTTCTGATGCAGGTCCATCTTGCGGTTCAGCTGATCCGCCTTGGTCCGCAGCGCATTGAACTTCTGCTCGAACATAGCTTCGCCGATAACCGGACGCTGCTTTTCAAGCTCTTCCTTTTCCTTCAGAAGCGCATTTTTGGTGTTGTTCTCTTCATTCCCAAAGGTCTGGGAGAACTGGCGCAGCTGCTTGGTGATGTCCTGGCTCACCAACGACTCGCTGAACAACCGGCGCTGATCAAGAATGGCAATGGTTGCCGTCTTGAGAGTCTCTGCACCCGCGACCGAAGGCACACCTGCAACAGCGGTCATCAGACCGGCAACAGCAAGAGCGGGGATAATGGCAGTCCGAATAAATCGTTTCATTTTTTACCCGTCAGAATTGGTTGGAGATGTTGAACTGGAAGAATTCAGTCTTATCGAATTCGCTTTTCATCAAAGCTTTGGCAAAGTCGATCCGGAACGGTCCAAATGGTGAATTCCATGAGAAGCCGACACCGATGGATACACGCGGCTTATTGCTATCGCCGATAATCCGCAGAAACCCGGTATCTGGATCGATCGTATTCACGTCGTCAACTTTGTAGAGTGCCCCCACATCCAGGAAAATACTACTCTTGAGACCAAGTTCATTGGCCGCAGAGCCGAGCGGAACCAGAAGTTCAGCCGTTCCCGTATAGTAGATATTTCCACCCAGGCTGTCCGTGGACGGCCGGTCACGCGGACCGACACCACGCGGCTCAAAACCGCGTACGGTATTGAAGAAGCGGTCATTGAGGCGAACACCTTCGCCCAGACCACGGATATATCCGCCTTCACCCGCAAGCTTCAGCACCCAGCGATCGACCAGCGGAATATACTGGTCAAGGCTCGCAGTGCTGCGGACATAGCTCACCGTACCGCCAAGTCCGGCGATATCCTGCGACAGCACAAACCGGCGGCCGCTGGTCGGGTTCATGCGATCGTCCACATTGTCATAGATCAGGCTGTAGCCGACCGATGACGTGGTGAAGGTGCCAAGCGCCGCTGCCAGATAGATGTTGTTGGCGGTATCGAACCGGCCTTCAACCTGGTCCTGACGGATCGTATAGCGCACCCCCATGGTCCAATGTTCGGTGATCGGGAACGCCGCCCTGAGGCTGCCCCCCACCGTCTTCTGGAGGAATGAGCTATATTGGCGATAGTCGACGGAACGGGCGAACAGATCCGCACCCGCGGCAATCGGCCGATCCATGAAATAGGGTTCGGTGAAGCCAAGGTCGATCTGGGTTCTGATGCTCGAAATCGAGAAATTGGCCCGCAGGGTCTGACCGCGACCGAGCAAATTGCGCTCGGTGATGCCAAAGCCGGCAATGAAGTTTTCAATGCTGGAGAAGCCGACGTTGAGCGACAGTTCCCCGGTCGATTGCTCCTGCACCTGGACGTCGACCACCGTGCGGTCCGGGCTTGAACCCGCCACCTGCTCGATCTCCGCTTCCTTGAAGAAGCCGAGCGCCTTGATACGCTGACGCGACCGTTTGATACGCGAATTGTTGAAGGCGTCACCTTCCGACAGGCGGAATTCACGCCGGATCACCTTATCGAGCGTCCGCGCGTTGCCATGAATGTCGATGCGTTCCACATAAACACGCGGCGCTTCCGAAACCCGGTAGGTGATATTGATCAAGCGGCCTTTTTTGTCGCGCCGCACGCGCGGACGGATATCGACAAACGCATAGCCCTTGTCGCCCGCGACCTCGGTCATCTTTTCGATGGTCTGGTCGATGAGCTTGGCGTTATAGCGCTTGCCCTGCTTGGTCTTCACCAGCGGGCGAAGGATGGCCGGATCGAGATCGCGGATTTCGCTTTCGACATTGATCTCGCCGAAATCATAGATCTCGCCTTCTTCAATGGTGAAGGCGATGTAGAAGTCCTTCAGATCTGGCGAAAGCTCGGCTACCGCCGCATTGACGCGGAAATCGGCATAACCCTTTGACAGGTAATACTGACGCAGCTGTTCGCGGTCATAGGCCAGACGATCGGGATCATAAGTGTCATCCGAGGTCAGGAACCGCCACCAACGCGACTCACGGGTCGCAAGCGCGCCGCGAAGATCGCCGCTCGAAAATTCCTTGTTGCCGATAAAGTTGATCTTCGACACCGTGGTTTTTGGACCTTCGGAGATTTCAAAGACGATATCGACACGGTTCTGCGGCAGCTGGATGACCTTCGGCTCGATGGTCGCGGCAAACCGGCCGGACCGCCGATAAAGCTCGATCATGCGCTGAACGTCCGCCCGCACCTTGGCGCGGGTATAGACAACGCGGGGCCGCAAGCGCAGCTCCTTGCCGAGCTTCTCGTTATCGAGCTTTTTATTACCCTCGAAGGCGATACGGTTGATGATCGGGTTTTCCACCACATTGATCGTCAGCAGGTCACCGCTGCGTGTGATGGTCACGTCCGCGAACAATCCGGTATCGAACAGGTTTTTCAGACTCTGGTCGACCTTTTCCGCCGAATAGGCATCCCCTGGCGCAACCGCCAAATAGGATCGCACCGTATCGGGTTCGATACGCTGGTTGCCCTTGACCTCGATGGCCTCGATGGCATTGACCTGCGCCGATGCCGCCGGGGCATCAGCGAGGCCCGCACAGATCAGAGCTGACAGAACCGTCAAGCTGGTGAGTGATTTTGAGAAATAACTACGCAACGGCAGCACCTGTCCCTGACAGCTCGGGGCGAACCGATCTGTCTGTCCCCTTAGAAGTTGAAAATCTTCAGATACGAAAGATCGTTCCAGGTCACAAAGAGCATCAGAGCCAGAACGAGCGCAAGCCCAATCCGCATCCCATACTCCTGAGCCCGTTCGCTGAGCGGCTTACCCGAAAGAGCCTCCCAACCATAGTATACAAGATGCCCACCATCCAACATCGGCACCGGCAGCAAGTTCACGAATCCGAGGTTGATCGACAGCATAGCAATAAACCAGATCAACGCCACAACGCCGTCACGCGCGGTGGCAGACGAATATTTGGCAATCCGGATCGGCCCGCCCAGTTCCTCGCCCGAGCGCTTCCCGGTGATGATCTGACCGATGTAATTGACCGTCATTTTAACAATGGAGCCGGTCTCGATGGTCGCATAATAGACCGCTTCGGCCGGATTTCGTTCAACAAACGCATCTCCGGACCGCGCCACACCAAGCCGCCCGATCTTTTGCGGCTGGCCGATCGGATCCTTGATTTCGGCGGCATCCGGCACCACCGACAACAGCTTTTCCTGGCCGCCGCGATCAATCAGCATCGACAGCTTATCGCCAGGATGCATCTGAATGATCATCTGCATATCCTGGAAACGGTCGATTTTGTCGCCATTGATGCGAAGAACCTTGTCCCCGACCTCAATCCCGGCGCGCTCGGCGGCGCTCTGCGGCACCACTTCGCCCACCACAGCCGGGCTGTAGGGCTGACCCATGGTCATGAAGAAGCCGGCGAGAATGGCAATGGCCAGAATGAAATTGGCGATCGGCCCCGCAGCGACGATGGCCGCGCGTTTCCACACCGGCTGGGTTGGAAAGGCCACCTTGCGGTCGGCGTCGCTCATGGCGCGGACGGCATGGTTATCCGTCGCGCTCGCGGCGTTCATATCACCGAAAAATTTGACATAGCCGCCAAGTGGCAGAAGGCTGACTTTCCAGCGGGTTCCCGATTTGTCGGTCCAGCCGAACAGCTCAGGCCCGAAGCCGATGGAAAACACATCCACCCGCACGCCGCAACGACGCGCAACCCAATAGTGACCCCATTCATGCACGAACACGAGGATCGTCAGCACGACAACAAAGGTCAAAAGCGTATGTCCGAGGTCGAGAAGAGACTCCATGCGCAGCTTTACTCGATCCGTCTCATGATCGCATCCGCCACTCTACGGGCTTCGCGATCGGTTTCCCGAACGTCATCCAGATCCTCTACCCCAGCAAGTGGAAGAGTTTCCAGCGTTGTTTGTACAATCTCCGCAATCTGAAGAAAACCGATTTTTCGGGCTAAGAACCCGGCAACGGCCACTTCATTCGCGGCATTGAGCACAGTCGGAGCATTTCCGCCCGCGACCAGCGCTTCCCGCGCAAGCCTCAGGGCCGGGAAACGCTCCAGATCCGGCTCAGCGAAATCCAAGCGCCCTATCTGGGCCAAATTAAGGCGGCGGGCCGGTGTCTCCATACGTGCCGGCCATCCAAGGGCATAGGAAATCGGCGTTCTCATATCCGGCGACCCGAGCTGAGCCAGCACCGAACCGTCAATATAAGACACCATGCTATGCACCACGGACTGAGGATGCACAAGAATTTCAATTTGCTCCGCTTTGACCGGAAACAAATGAAAAGCCTCGATCAGCTCCAGACCTTTATTGAACATGGTCGCAGAATCGACCGAAATTTTTGCCCCCATATCCCAATTCGGATGGGCCACGGCCTGCTCCGGCGTCACCTGAGCCATTGAGTCGCGGTCCCAGGTACGGAACGGACCACCCGACGCGGTCAGGATGATCCGGTCAACAGCCTCGGGCCGGTCAAAATCAAAAACTTGAAAAATCGCATTATGTTCGCTGTCCACCGGCAAAAGCGTGGCGCCCTGACGCTCCACCTCGCGCATGAACAGCTCACCGGCGCAAACCAGACATTCCTTGTTGGCAAGCGCCACAACCGCCCCGCGCCGCAAAGCCCGCAAGGTCGGCTCAAGCCCGGCTGCCCCGACAATGGCCGCCATAACCAGATCGACTGGTCGGTCGGCGGCATCCACCACCGCCTGATCACCCGCCGCAACCTCGATCCCGGTGCCGGCCAGCGCCGCCTTCAAGGCGCTGTAATGGCTCGCGTCGCCGATCACCGCAAGGTGTGGCCGGAATTCAAGCGCCTGGGCGATCAAAAGGTCCAGATTACGATAGGCCGTCAGCGCCTCGATCCGATAGGCGTCAGGATTACGCCGCACGAGGTCCAGCGTATTGCAACCGATCGAACCCGTCGCACCGAACACGGAAACTGTACGCGGGGCCGTCGCTGTCTGGAGAAGAGGTTGAATCATGCCCCCATCCTAGAGTGTTGCAATGGCGAAAGCCACCACTGGCGCAACGAAAACAAGTCCGTCAACTCGATCGAGTATACCGCCATGGCCGGGAATGAGGCTGCCCGAGTCCTTGACCCCGAAATGACGCTTCACCGCCGACTCCACCAGATCACCCAACTGCGCCCAAACCGCAAGCCCGGCCCCGGTCAGCAAAAGCCCGATCCCCGAGACCGGCAAAGCAAATCCGGCACCGATCCCAAAGCTCGCAATCGCCGCCAAGGCCATGCCGCCCAAAAGCCCGGCCCAGGTCTTGTTCGGGCTGATGCGGGGGGCAAGTTTCGGCCCGCCGATGCTTTTCCCCGCCGCATAGCCGCCGATATCCGTCGCCCAGACAATCACAAGAACCCATAGCGTCCAGCCGAAACCGTGCCCGGGCTCAGACCGCAACGACAGCAAAGAGACGCAGGGGATAATCACGTAAAGCATGCCCAACATGGCCCAAAGCGGCCGCCGCGTCATCATCCAAGCCGCAAACCCCACAAGCACAGCGGCCACGAGACTGAACAGAACAGCCTTCATAGGATGACCAAATCCCGTCATCAACAAAGCGCCAACCAGAGCCATAACCTCAAGAAGCAGAAGCGGCCAAACCGCCTCCCCCTCGGTCATGCTTGTCCATTCATGCATCATAACCACGGCAATCAGGCCAAGGACGGCCACAAGCCACCCGCCGCCGACGTAAAAAAGTCCGTAGGCCGCAGGAATGAGAATCAGAGCAGATAGAACGCGCAAGCGCAGATTGGAGGACATTCAGGCCCTTCTCAATGCCGTTATCCCCGCATGCACGAGAATTCGGCCTTGGTTTTCCCGCAGAGACGGGACGAACGCTGTGATCATGGGCGCGCCCCGAAACGGCGTTCCCGGCAGCCATATTCTTCAAGCGCCCGAACCAGGATATCCTTGTTGAAATCAGGCCAGAATTCATCCACGAACAGCAGTTCGGAATAGGCGGCCTGCCATAACAGAAAATTGCTCAAACGCTGTTCACCGCTGGTGCGGATGATGATATCCGGGTCCGGAATGCCCGCCGTCTGCAAATGAGCGGCGACAGTGACCTCGGTGATATCTTCCGCCGCAAGTTCGCCCTTGGCAACCTTTGTCGCGATCTGACGCACCGCCGCCGCGATCTCGGCCTGAGCGCCGTAGTTCAGCGCCAGAATGAGCGTAAGGCCGCTATTGTTTTCCGTCTTGCGTTCGGCATCTTCAATCAGTTTGACAATATCTGTCGAAAGGCGCGAACGGTCACCTATGGAGCGGAAACGAATGTTATTCTTATGAAAGGCTTCAAGCTCGCTCTTAAGGTAAATTTTCAACAGACCCATAAGGTCGTCAACCTCATCAAGCGGCCGCTTCCAGTTTTCCGAGGAGAACGCATAAAGCGTCAGATAGGAAATCCCAAGCTCACCGCAAGAACGGACGCAGGAGCGGACGGTGTCAGCGCCTTTTTTATGGCCCGCCACACGCGGCAAATAACGCTCCGAAGCCCAGCGGCCATTGCCGTCCATGATGATCGCCACATGGGCAGGCACGGGCTTTCCATCCGGCAAATCCGCGATTTGCCCTTCTGTAAGGCGTTTTGCAGCCCGTTCCAATCGTTGCGAAAACATACTCGACGTCCGCAGCTACTCTCTCCCGGCCAATCAGACCTGGAGAATTTCCTTTTCTTTGGATACCAGCATCTGATCAACGGTCTTGATGGTCTCGTCCGTCAGCTTCTGGACCTTTTCAGACAGATTTTTTTGATCGTCCTGGCTGATGTCGCCATCTTTCTCAAGCTTTTTCAGGATGTCCATGCCGTCGCGGCGCACGTTGCGTACAGCAACGCGGGTGGCTTCGGTATATTTGCCAGCGACCTTAACCAGATCCTTGCGCCGTTCTTCGTTCAGCTCAGGCACCGGGATGCGCAGCATGGTGCCGTCAAGAACCGGATTGAGGCCAAGCCCCGAATTGCGAATGGCACGGTCCACCGCACCCACCAGGGCGTTATCCCAAACCTGCACCGACAGCATGCGCGCCTCAGGCGTCGACACGTTGCCAACCTGACTGATCGGCACCGACGCGCCATAAGCCTCAACCATCACCGGATCGAGCATATTGGCCGAGGCGCGCCCGGTGCGCAGACCGGAAAACTCATGCTTCAGCGAGTCTACCGCGCCCGCCATGCGGCGTTGAATACCACCAAGATCAAAAGCAGAGCTCATATCAAATATCCTCGGTTCTCAATTACACAGTGTCACCGATAATGGTAAATTTCCCCTCACCATGCAGCACACGGGCAAGTTCGCCCTGCTCCTGGAGAGAAAACACCACGATCGGGATGTTATTTTCACGACAGAGTGAGATCGCGGATGCATCCATCACTTTAAGATCGCGGCTCAACACGTCGATAAATTTGAGTTTATCGTAACGAATGGCATTCGGGTTCTTTTTCGGATCTTCCGAATAAACGCCATCCACCTGCGTTCCCTTCAACAGGGCATCGCAATTCATTTCCGCCGCGCGCAGGGCTGCGGCCGTATCCGTCGTGAAGAACGGATTACCGGTGCCGGCGGCAAACAACACCACCCGGCCTTTTTCCATATGACGAATGGCGCGGCGACGGATATAGGGCTCGCACACCGAGGTCATCGGAATGGCCGACAAGACCCGCGTATCCACATCGATTTTTTCAAGCGCCGCCTGAATGGCGATGGCATTCATAACGGTCGCCAGCATGCCCATATGGTCAGCTGAGCTGCGATCGATTCCGGATGCCACACCCGAAACCCCGCGGAAGATATTGCCGCCGCCGACCACCAAACAAACCTCAATGCCGTCTTCACGCACCGCCTTCACCTCATCAGCAATGCGATTCACCACATCCTGATCGATGCCATAGGACTGACGGCCCATCAATGCCTCGCCTGAAAGCTTGAGGAGGACCCGGTTGAAACGTGGTTTTGCAGTCATCAGTTCTTTGAAATCCTAGCTTAAGAGATTGTTTCGAGCCGCCTTATCCGGAACTGTTAGGCACCTTATACAATTCGGGCCCAAAAGCGAATACCGCATTTTGCGTGGCGGTCGCTTTTAGGCCCAAAATCTGTAAATCGGAACTTTAAAATTCCGACTTTATATCTGTGACTTAGTTGGTGCCGGACATGGCCGCAACTTCAGCCGCGAAATCGTCTTCTTTCTTTTCAAGACCTTCGCCAAGCCCGAAGCGGGCAAAAGCAACAAGCTCAACCGGCGTGCCAAGATCTTTCGCAAGCTTTTCGACGACCTGTTCGATGCGGGATTCGCCATCGATCACATAGATCTGCTTTACGAGGCAGACTTCCTCGTAATATTTGCGGATACGGCCTTCGATCATCTTTTCAATGATGTTGTCAGGCTTGCCGGACTCGCGGGCCTGCTCCACAAGCACCTCACGCTCGCGCGCAACCAGAGCCGGGTCAAGATCGGCTTCCGTCAGCGACTGCGGATTGGTCGCAGCCACATGCATGGCGATCTTGCGCGCGGTTTCAACGAGCTTTTCAGCCGGAGCCGTGGACTTCAGCGCAACCAGCACGCCGATTTTACCAAGACCGTCTTCGATGGTGTTATGGACATAGCTTGCAACCACGCCCTGATCGACCGACAGCGACAGCGAGCGGCGCAGCGACATGTTCTCGCCGATGGTGGCGATCAGATTGGTCAGCTGTTCTTCCACCGTGCGGCTTTCGCCCGGGAAACCGGACTTGCGAACGGCTTCAAGATCGCCGTCATTGCCAAGTGCAATCTCGGTCGCCGTGCGCACATAAGCCCGGAACTGGTCATTGCGTGCGACAAAATCGGTTTCAGCATTGACTTCGAGCATGGCGCCCGAGGTGCCGCTGGTGACGACGCCGACCAGACCTTCGGTCGCGGCGCGGCCAGACTTTTTAGCGGCAGCCATCATGCCTTTGGTACGCAGCCAGTCGATCGCGGCTTCCACATCGCCGTTATTTTCAATCAGCGCCTTTTTGCAATCCATCATGCCGGCGCCGGATTTTTCGCGAAGTTCTTTGACAAGCGCAGCTGTAATCTCAGCCATGGTGTGTCCTTTCACTGGTTCAAAAAAGCTTTGGAGGGCGCAAAACGCCCTCCTCGCTAAATCGCAATTCTTTTAAGCACTCAAAGCGTCATCTGCATGACGCTCAAGCAAGGTTACACTTCAGCGGCAGGAAGCACGTCAGCGCCAGGAAGCACTTCAAGCGGAGCTTCCACAGCACCAAGATCCTTGCCGCTTTTGGTCAGTTCTTCCTGAAGACCCTGAAGAACCGCACCAGCAACGAGGTTGCCGTAAAGCTGGATGGCGCGGCTTGCGTCATCGTTGCCCGGCACCGGATAGGTGATGCCTTCCGGATTGCAGTTGGTGTCGAGAACGGCCATGACCGGGATGCCAAGCTTGTTGGCTTCGTGAATGGCCAGCGATTCTTTGTTGGTGTCGATGACAAAGATCAGGTCCGGAAGACCGCCCATGTCCTTGATACCGCCGAGCGAACGCTCAAGCTTGTCGCGTTCGCGGGTAAGCTGGAGAACTTCTTTCTTGGTCAGACCAGCAACGCCCGAAGCAAGCTGCTCATCCATGGTCTTCAAACGCTTGATCGAAGCCGAGATGGTCTGCCAGTTGGTGAGCATGCCGCCGAGCCAGCGGTGATTGACGTAATACTGACCGCAACGCTTGGCGGATTCAGCAACGGCTTCAGACGCCTGACGCTTGGTGCCGACGAACAGCACGCGGCCGCCAGCAGCCGTGACTTTGCGAACCTGTTCGAGCGCGTGATGCAGCAACGGAACGGTCTGCGAAAGGTCAATGATATGAACCTTGTTGCGCACGCCGAAGATATACGGCGACATACGCGGGTTCCAACGGTGGGTCTGATGGCCAAAGTGAACGCCTGCTTCAAGCAGTTGGCGCATGGAAAAATCGGGCATAGACATGCCTTGGTCTCCTTAATCCGGTTAATCCGCCGCGGGCAAGTGACTTTGGGCATCTGGCCCAAGGCACCGGAAGAGACGAAACCATTCCGCCTCAGACCCGCGTGTGAGTTCCTCAGCCCTAACTCAAGCTGAAGTGTGCCCGATTTACGCCCATTGGCCGCCGATTTCAAGTGATTTCGTGCTGACCGACCGCTATTCGCGGACCGGCTCGATCATGAGTTGGCCTGGGACACGGTCTTTCAGCTGAAACCGGAAAAAGCTGCCGCCAAACCCCGCCCCTTCAGGCACATGGGCATAAATGCCGTCCGGGCGTTTTTCCAGCAGAGGCATGACCGGCACCACGGCCCGACTTTTCACAAGCTCCAAAGCCTCCGCCACATCGCCAGCCTGAGCCAGCACCCCAAGCGACATGCGGGTCGGAAACATCAACAGATCCGAGTCATGGCCGAACAGCTCGATCATCTCATCCGGCGCGGTCCAAAGCGTACTCACCGCCTCGATCCCATCCTGCCGCACCATCTGCCCCTCCGGCATGACCGCCAGATAAAAACGGGTGTCGAACCGATGCGCGCGAACCTCCGGCGTGATCCAATGAGCAAAGGGAATGAGGTCTTCCATAAGATGCTCAACCCCTTCGGCCCGAAGCACGGCCCAGAAATCGACCGGCGCAGGCGTCGCCTTATAGCGCGCCATAACCCGGTCCTGAACTTCGAGCCCCACATCCCGAGCCAGAATAACACCAGCTTCTTCAAAAGCCTCCCGGATCGCTGCAAACCGGTAGGCCGCCTCGCCCTCACCATCCTCCAGCGCCACCTTGCCACCGGGAAACACAAAGGCCCCGCCCGCCACCGGCATGCCGCCATTCCGCTCCGTCAACAACACCTGCAACCGCCGCCCATCCCTGCGCGGCTCGCCATCCCGGATCAAAACAAGCGACGCGGCAGGTCTCGGCGTGACAGGAACATGATCGGACATGATGGAGACTTTCGTTAATGTTCCAGATGAACATTGGAACCAGCTATCCCAAGATATGACCCCACAGCTCCTCGGCGTCAACAACACCGGCCACCACCATTTTACATGTCATTACCGGGCTTGACCCGGTAATCCATGCTTCACACGGCACCGCCTCGGCCAGATGGATTGCCGGGTCAAGCCCGGCAATGACACTTATATGCATAAGCCCGCATTTATGATGCGCCGCACGATGCTTTTCCAAGCCACCTCTGGAAACAGGCCTGAATTGCCTCGGCGTAAACAACACCGACCCCGCCCTTACGAAGCCAAACCCCTCATGTCATTACCGGGCTTGACCCGGCAATCCCTACCTCACACGGCACGGCGTCGGCCAGATGGATTGCCGGGTTAAGCCCGGCAATGACACCATATAATATCGAAGTCTTCCAGCCCGCGACCAAAAGCGCACCCGAGAACGCCCTACAGCTCTTCCGCGTCAACAACCCCGGAGACCGCCATGACGGCGTTACGGACCGGCGGGGAGATGGCATAGCGGCCGGGTAGGCTGAGCTCCACTTCGCGCTCGCCGTGATCGAGGCTTGCGACCAGCGTCACATTGCCGCGCCCGCCCTTGGCGCGTTCGAGGATGGTTTTGAGGCTTTGGATCGGGCTTGAGGAATTGATGAACACCCGCAAGCCCCGGCCGGAACGTTCGGCCACCCGGTCGATGCTTTCAACCGAATTGCCGGTGAGCCGCAAGGTCTCCCCATCCAGCCGTATTTCGCAACTGATGACCAGGGACTGCCCGCCATTCAGGATACTGCGCGCGCTGTTCAGGATTTCCTCGAACAGCGTCACTTCAAACGCCCCCGAGGCGTCGGACAACATCAGATGCGCCATCGGCTTGCCGGATTTGGTGCGGCGTTCGCGCATGCTTTGGAGGGTGCCCGCAACCCGCGCCACCCCGGCCCCGCTTTGTGCAAGACGCATGAGCTCGCCGGACGGATAAACCCGTTCCCGCTTCAGGGTCTGCGCATAGGCATCCAGCGGATGGGCCGAGAGATAAAACCCGACCGCCTCGAACTCCGCGCGCAGGCGATCCACCAGCGACCATTCCGCCGCCGCCGGCAAAGGGATGCTCGCAGGTTCCGCCGCCGAGCCGCCGAACAGGCTGGTTTGCTGGCTGGTACGTTCCTCGGCCGCCACCTGCGCATGACGCACGATGAGATCCACCGCCGCGAAAGCCTGGGCGCGGTTCGGCAGCAGATTGTCGAACGCCCCGGCCTTCGACAGATTTTCAAGCGTCCGCTTGTTTAAAAGCTTCGGATCAAGCCGGGTCGAAAAATCAGCGACATCCTTGAACCGGCCATGATCCTTGCGCTCGCGCACCACCCCTTCCATGGCCTGCACGCCGACATTCTTGATGGCCCCGAGCGCATAGCGGACGGCGAGCTTTTCCTCGCCCTCCTCGGTCTTGGTCGGCTCGACCGAGAACGTCGCTTCGGACGCGGTCAGGTCCGGCGGCAACACCGGGATGCCGAGCTTTCCGGCTTCCTGCTTGAACACGTCAAGCTTGTCGGTGTTGGTCATATCATAGGTCATGGAGGCGGCGAGAAACTCGACCGGGTAATTGGCCTTCAGATAGGCCGTATGATAGGCCACAAGCGCATAAGCCGCCGCGTGACTTTTGTTAAAACCATAGCCTGCGAATTTCGCCACCAGGTCAAAGATATAGGACGCCTGATCTTTTTTGACGCCCTTGCGTTCGGCCCCTTCGACAAACCGCACCCGTTGCTGGTCCATCTCCGCCGGAATTTTCTTACCCATGGCCCGGCGCAGCAAGTCGGCCTCGCCCAGTGAATAATCGGCCAGAACCTGCGCGATCTGCATCACCTGTTCCTGATAGATGATGACGCCGTAGGTTTCCTTCAGGATCGGCTCAAGGCTCGGATGCAGGTAATCCGGGGTTTCCTGCCCGTGTTTGCGCTTGATATAGCTTGGGATATTGTCCATCGGGCCGGGACGATAGAGCGACACCATGGCGATGATGTCTTCAAAGCTATCCGGCTTCAGCTGGGTCAGCGCCGAGCGCATACCCGTACTTTCAAGCTGGAACACCCCGACCGTCACGCCCTTGGCCAACAGCTCGAAGGTCTTCTCATCGGTCAGCGGCACCTTGCCAAGATCGACCATAACCCCGCGCTGCGCCAGCAGATCAAGTGCCCGCTGCAACACCGTCAACGTCTTCAAGCCAAGAAAGTCGAACTTCACAAGCCCGGCGCTTTCGACCCATTTCATATTGAACTGGGTGACCGGCATATCCGAACGCGGATCGCGGTAAAGCGGCACCAGATTTTCAAGCGGCCGGTCGCCGATCACCACCCCTGCCGCATGGGTCGAGGCGTGGCGATACAGACCCTCAAGCTTGAGCGCCACGTCGATCATACGGGCAACGGCCGGGTCCGAATCCCGCTCCTGCCGCAGCCGAGGTTCGACGATCAGCGCCTCGGCGAGCGTCACTGGCGCGGCCGGATTGTTCGGGATCATTTTGCAGATGCGGTCGACCTGCCCATAGGACAGTTGCAACACCCGGCCCACGTCACGCAACACGGCCCGGGCCTGCAATTTTCCGAAGGTGATGATCTGCGCCACCTGCGCATGACCGTATTTCTGCTGAACGTAGCGGATCACCTCGTCGCGCCGGTCCTGACAGAAGTCGACGTCAAAGTCCGGCATGGAGACGCGTTCGGGGTTCAGGAACCGTTCGAACAGCAAGCCCCAGCGCAAAGGGTCAAGATCGGTGATCTTGAGCGCCCAGGCCACCACTGACCCCGCACCCGACCCACGCCCCGGACCCACCGGAATCTTGTGCCGCTTGGCCCAACGGATAAAGTCCGACACGATCAGGAAATAGCCGGGGAAGTCCATCTTGATGATGACCCCAAGCTCGAACTCCAACCGCTCGCGGTAGGGTATCGCCACCTCTTCCCGCGTCTCGGCCGACATGTCTTCGGTCCAGACATGATTGGCGAGATGTTCCTCAAGCCCCACGCGGGCTTCTTCTCGCAAGCTGTCGGCTTCGCTGATGCCCTCGCCGCTTGTGAATTTCGGTAGGATCGGATCGATCTTCGGCACCTTGAAGGCGCAGCGACGGGCGATCACCATTGTGTTATCAACCGCCTCGGGCAGATCGGCGAACAGCGTGCGCATTTCATCGGCGGATTTGAAATAATGCTCAGGCGTCAGACGGCGGCGGTCGTCCTGCGAGACATAGGCGCCCTCGGCAATACACAGAAGCGCATCATGCGCCTCAAACAGCGCGCGTTTCGTATAGTAAACATCATTGGTCGCGACCAGGGGCACGTCATGCCGGTAGGCAAGCTCGATAAAAGCTTCCTCCGTTGCATGTTCGGCATCAAGATCGTGGCGTTGCAGCTCTATATAAAGCCGCTCGGGGAACAGCCCCTTCAGCGTCAGAAGCAACGCCTCGGCCGCGGCATCCTGCCCGTCTTGCAGCAAGCGTCCAAGCGGCCCGACCGCCCCACCCGTGAGCAGGATCAGCCCATCACTCAAGGTCCCCAATGCTTCAAGAGTCACATGAGGGCCGCTCGCCGGATCGCTTGAAAGATGCGCCCGGCTGACGATTTTCATCAGATTTGCATAGCCGATCGCCGACTGCACCAGAAACGCCACCGGCGCAAGCGGCGCTTTGCGGCCGCTCACCGGGTCATCCGTGCCGTAAGCAAGATTGAGAGCACAGCCAACTATGGGCTGAACGCCCGCCTCCGGCAGAACGGTCGAGGCCTCAAGGGCTCCGAACATGTTGTTGGTATCAGTAATCGCCACCGCAGGCATGGCATGACCCACGCACTGCTTGGCGATCTCCTTCACATGGATCGCGCCTTCCGACAGGGAATAAGCCGAATGGACCCGAAGATGTACAAAATTCGCATGCGCCATGGTGTCAGACTAACGTATCACCAGCCGCCGAGGATAGCCCCGGCCACGGTCAGCTCGATCAGGATATGGATCAGGCCCAGCCGGAACAAAGTCACCGGGCGCTGTTCCGAAAAGGTCAGTTGCAGCAAAGCCGGAGCAATCAGGCCAAGGGCGGCGATAAAGCCCAGAATGGCGCCGGGCACCCGCCCCGTCATGCCGGACCAGACAATGATCAGGCCCAATGCATAGGCCGTCACAAGGGCCAGAACCGCGCGCGCGATCACGGGCGTGACACCGGGCCAGGTTTTCATCACCAGCCCTTGCCAGACAAGGGAAATAGCGAATATGGCGGCCCCTGCCGCCAGAACGGCCAGTGGATCGATAGCCAGAAAATCCATGATTGTTCCCCTTAAACCGTTGCGTCATGTCCCGGAAGGACTGTTATCGGACCCTTGCTCAGCGCCAGCTTGCAAGCACAATAGCCATGGCCCAGGAGCCAAGCGCAACCGCCCCCGCATGCAGCAGATAGACCCAGCGCGGCCGCATCTCCATAGCAAAACCAGGCAGAACCGCCATAGCGGCAAAGCCAAAGCCGACAATGATCCCGAACAGCAGCCCTTCGGCAAAGGTATGGAACCCAGCCGCCGCCATCATCACCGCCAAGGCAATGGACATCACCAGGGACGCCCCGGCGAACAAGAGATAGGGCGGCTTAATCGGCCCCTCAGACGCAACCCCGGATTCCCGCAACCGAGACTGAGCCGAAGCGCGGCGATACCAGATCACCCAGATGACAAAGTTGCACAACGCCGCCACGAAAATCGCGGCATAGTTAATAGTGCCTTCCATCATTCACCTCCTGCCAGGGGGTCAATCGGGTGCAATTGACCTTCACGGAGTTGCATGCATCGGTTCATGCGCGACGCCAGTTCACGATTATGGGTCGCGATCAGGGTCGCAACACCAGTGTCCTTCGCCAGCTTCATCAGTTCGCTCATCACAAGCTCGGCCGTGTGATCATCAAGATTGCCCGTTGGCTCGTCCGCAAGCAACACCTTCGGCCGATTGGCCAGCGCCCGCATGAAGGCGACCCGCTGCTGCTCACCACCCGACAATTGCGCCGGACGATGACGCGCCCGCGCGGTCAGGCCAACGAGCTCCAGAAGCTCATGGGCCCGGCCTTCGGCCACCCGCTTTGGAACACCGGCAATCAATTGCGGCAGCACGATATTTTCAAGCGCCGTGAATTCCGGCAGCAGGTGATGAAACTGATAGACGAAGCCAAGCTCATTACGCCGGATCAGCGTGCGCTCGCGGTCGGCGAGACCCGATGCGTTGACGTCGCCAATCATCACCTCGCCCGAGGTCGGCGCCTCAAGCAGCCCGGCCAGATGCAGCAATGTGGATTTGCCCGAGCCCGACGGGCCCACAAGCGCCACCACCTCGCCACGCTCGATCTCAAGATCAACGCCACGCAGGACATGCAGCGTTTCGCCGCCCTGAAAAAAGTCCATGCGAATAGATGTAAGTCGCAGCATATGAGATTACTCGTAACGCAAAGCTTCAACGGGATCGAGGCGCGCCGCTCGCCATGCCGGATAAATAGTGGCAAGGAACGAGAGGATCAAGGACATCCCCAACACCGTCAAGACTTCGGCGACCTCCATATGGGCCGGAATTTCCGTTAGGAACCGCAGTTCCGGCGACCACAGCTCAGTCCCAAGAATTTTTTCAAGACCATGCTGTATGTTTTTGATATTGGCACAAAAAAGCACGCCGATGCCGAACCCGGCAAGGGTGCCGATGGCCCCGATACTGGCCCCTGCGATAAAGAAGATGCGCATAATCGATCCACGGGTCGCCCCCATGGTGCGCAGGATCGCAATATCATGGCCCTTGTCTTTGACCAGCATGATCAGGCTTGAAATGATATTGAACACCGCCACCAGGATGATCAGCGTCAGGATCAGGAACATGACGTTCCGCTCGACGATCAAGGCACTGAACAAGGCCGGATTGATCTGTTCCCAGGTTACCACACGGGCCGGGACCTGTACCGCCCGGGCGATGTCCGGCAACACTTTCTGCACCATATCGGGATTGGTCAGAAAAACCTCAATGCCATGCACATTGTTGCCCAGCTGGAAATAGGTCTGAGCCTGTTTAAGCGGCATGAAGATAAACCGGGCGTCATAATCATACCCCCCGGTTTCAAACAAGGCGACAATACGATAACGGGCGGCACGCGGCACCACCCCGAACGGCGTGGCTGCCCCCTTAGGCGACAAGATCGTCACCTCGTCCCCCAGCCGCAAGCCATAGCTTTCGGCAAAATGGGTGCCGACGACGATGACATTTTCGTCGGAATGAAAGTCCTTGAGGCTGCCGGACTTGATGTTGTCGGCGATGGCTTCCTGATGGTCGAGATCCTCGGGCTTCATGCCCCGCACCACCGCGCCGTCAGAACGGTTGTTGGCGGACACCAGCACAGTGCCCTCGATCATCGGCCCGACCCGCACCACATCCTCGACCTTGCGGACGCGATTGGCGATGGCGTCGTAATCCTCAAGCTTGCCTTCATAGCCAAGCACCATCAAATGGCCGTTGAAGCCGATGACGCGGGACAGCAACTCCTCACGGAAGCCGTTCATCACCGCCATGACAATGATCAGCGTCGCCACCCCAAGCGTGATGCCGACCATCGAAAATGACGCGATCACCGAGATGAAGCTGTCGCTCCGTCTCGCCCGCAGATAGCGGCCCGCCACCAGCCATTCAAAGCCCTTGAACATTATGGTCGACCCCACAAAACCGCCACACCGGGCGCTGCGAACAATCTCGCACCGCCCTTACCCCAAAACGCCCAAAATGCTCACGTCAGCCAATAATTTTGGCCAGAGCCGCCTCAGCCGAAAGCTCTTCCTTCTGGCCGCTGCGGCGATGCTTCAATTCCACGACGCCGTTTTTCAAGCCGCGCGGGCCAACCATAAGCTGCCACGGCACCCCGATCAGATCGGCGACCGCAAACTTGCCACCCGGCCGTTCGTTGGTATCGTCATAAAGCACTTCAACACCGGCGTTTTCGAGCTGTTCGTAAAGCCCGTCACAAGCGGCAACGCAGTCCGCGTCATCGCCCCGGAGATTAAGCAGCGCCACCTTGAAGGGTGCCACGGACTCGGGCCAGATGATGCCATTCTCGTCATGATTGGCCTCGATCAGCGCCGCCACCACGCGTGACACGCCAATCCCGTAAGACCCCATCTCCACATGAACGTCGGAGCCGTCGGGACCGGTGACTTTAGCCCCCATGGCTTTTGAATATTTGGTGCCGAAGTAAAAGATATGACCGACCTCGATGCCCTTGGCATGACGCAGGTTCTCAGCCGGGATCGGGCAAGTGGCGGGATCGTGCTTTTCCGTCTCCATGGCGTAAAGCGACTGCAGCTTCTCCACCGTCTCGCCGAAATTGCTACCGCCGGTGGCGAGCTTCGCAAGCTCGATACCTTCGATGGCGACGTCATAAAAGATATCGCTTTCGCCGGTCGAGGCCAGAATATGGAATTCATGGCTGAGATCGCCGCCGATGGCCCCCGAATCCGCACGCACCGGGATTGCCACCACACCAAGGCGGGCAAAGGTACGCAGATAGGCGAGATACATGGCATTATAGGACTTACGCGCACCGTCGAAATCGAGATCGAAGGAATATGCGTCCTTCATCAGGAATTCACGACCGCGCATAAGGCCGAAGCGCGGGCGCATCTCGTCGCGGAATTTCCACTGGATATGATAGAGATTCTTCGGCAGATCACGGTAGCTTCTGACCGTGTTGCGGAAAATATCGGTGATCATTTCCTCATTGGTCGGACCGAACAGCATCTCGCGCTCATTGCGGTCCTCAAACCGCAGCATTTCCTTGCCGTAATCGTCATAACGCCCGCTTTCGCGCCAGATGTCCGCCGACTGAATGGTCGGCATCAGGACTTCGATGGCGCCGGCGCGGTTCTGTTCCTCGCGCACGATCTGCTCGACCTTTTTCAACACCCGGAGCCCCAGTGGCATCCAGGCATAAATCCCGGCGCTGGTTTGCCGGATCATCCCGGCCCGCAACATCAAACGATGCGACATGACCTGAGCTTCGGCGGGGTTTTCTTTAAGGATCGGCAGAAAATAGCGGCTGAGACGCATGAAATCAGACCCAAGTGCTTATGAAAAAAACGCAAAGCCACGCGACGCGCGACCGCGGCATCATAGCGGCGTGATCATAAAAGCGCTACTTTTCCGTCAGCAAAATAGGCGCTATTTGCGCTTTCGAGCCCCCGCACTCGCCACACAGGCGTCCCGCATGCCCCGGACCTCATCGCCGCCGAGCCGCTCGCCATCGAAATAAACCACTCCGTCCCTGACCGCGATCGTCCCGATCACGCCTTCGGCCCCGATCGGACGGCGCGACCCGTCCGGACGAATGGACAGGCGGCGGTCAAGATCAACTCGGAGCGGCAAATCGAAATTGCGCACCCGGTCATTGAAATCCGGACCGGAGCGCAGATCGGCCGGAACGGTCCCCGGCCCCGTCTCAGGCTTATAGGTCACATCCTCATCAGGTTCGTGACGCGTCAGGGCCTGACAATCATCGCTCCGCAACAGAATGCTGTGATCGGAAAATGCAACGGACTTGACGGTCCGGTTGGTGATAGTCCCTGACTTGGGCACGGGCTCAACACCGCTCTTCGCAGTATAGGTTTCCGCAGAGGCCATAGACGCCATGCAAACAGCCGCAAAGCCCACAAACAGCTTAATCCCCACAGAACAGATAGAGTATTTTGTATTCACCACCAATTGTGTGTCCCTTCCGCCACATATCCAAAAATAGTACCATTACGCTATGAAACACTCAATTTTGCGGGATGACAGCATAAAAAACCTCGACTACCGTCTTCTTCGACAGGCACGTCTGAGGGCCCAAGTTTGGGGAGGTCCATAATAATAAAACGGCTAACCGGCCATACAATAAAAAAAGACATCAGGTAAAAAAACGACAGGGGCAAGGTTCTACGGAACCTTGCCTTTCGTCATTTCAGACCCCTTCCGTATCAGACCACAAAAAAAGAAAAGCCGTTCATCTTGCGATGAACGGCCAGTCGTTCTCAGGGGTTACAGATACTCTGGGGGAGACTCTGGCCGGACATTGCCCGGGAAATCCGTGATTGCGGAGCAAGCCCATGAGGCTGTTCCTCCACGATCGAAAAACTCATCAACTGCGCCGGGCCCTGCCATCTGGCCTGCCATCTGGCGGCAGGGTCCAAAGCGGAAAAAACCGGGATCACATATTCCGTCATCATCCGGGACCGCGAGTTCACCATTTGCCGCGAAGTCCCCTGAAACAAAGGAGCCAATCGCACAACCCGACATCCGGCGACCAAAGATATCGCGGGATGACATAGGTCAGACAAAGGGAACTGATCGATCAAGTGATGCATATGCATTCCTACCTGGAGAAAGGACACAACGTCTTACTCGGGCGGACTCATTTTTTCTCTTACCAGCTTAAGGCCACTAAGATACTAAACTGCAACACTTACTATCCTTGGATGCATTATTTATGACATTAATTCATATAATCTCAAAGCAAAATAAACAGAAAGTCTAATTTATTTGGCCTATGCCTTTTCAGGCCCCTCCAGCATCCCCGCCGAGCCGATTCCGACCCAAGGATATAGACTCTATGACTTTTATGATTGAGAGCAGTACAAACAAAAAAGGGACGGCAAGCCAAAGGCCGCCATCCCCACGAGCATAAGCCGGATCGAGCTGCGCTTAATCCGGACGGAAGCTGAACAAATCGTATTTCTGCGCCAACCAGAACAGAACCCAGATCGCCACAGAGGCCACTGTGGCCACCACCATTTTCCATTTGATTCCGGGATTGACCGGCGCGCTTTCCTCAGTCCCTTCGGGACGCTCCACCCCCGCCTCTTCATGTGTCTTCACACCGATTGGCAACAGGGTGAAAAACACCAGCCACCAGGCGATGGCAATCACGACAATGGGGCTGATAATGTCCAGCATACTGTTGATCCTCACTCATAAAACCGCCGATTGACGGCCGTTATACCTGTTCAATTTCGACCAGCGTCCCGAACATATCCTTAGGATGCAGGAACAGCACCGGTTTGCCATGAGCGCCGATTTTCGGCTCCCCATCGCCAAGCACACGGGCGCCAGCTGCCTTCAACTGATCCCGCGCGACCAGAATATCCTCGACCTCATAGCAGATATGATGCACGCCGCCAGCCGGATTGCGTTCAAGAAAATTGACGATCGGCGACTTGTCCCCAAGCGGGTACAACAGCTCGATCTTGGTGTTCGGCAGCTCCACAAACACGGTCACAACACCATGGTCGGGCTGATCCACCGGCTCTGACACCTTGGCGCCAAGGGTCGTGCGATAAAGCGCCATCGCCGCCTCAAGATCCGGCACCGCAATGGCCACATGGTTCAAACGTCCGATCATTCCCTGCTCCTGTCGTTTATTATGATAGCGATGAGGTCAGTCCACCCGCAACAGGTGAACCTTGGTGATGGGGCCCGGCTGCTTGCCGGTGGCATCGCGTGCCACACGACGCACGACCACACGCAGGGCCTCGCTCATGCGATCATCCTTGCGGCGATCGGCCTTGCTCATGCGCTCGATGGCGTCCTCGACAGCGTCAAGGATGTCATCGATCAGATCATCGGCATCCTTTGCAGGCACGCCCTGAAGATCGACACAAGGATCGGCCACAAGCTCCCCGTTCTCGTCGACGGCGACCGCAACCCCCACATAGCCGTGATGCATGATGCGGCGGCGTTCGGCGATTTCAAGCCCGTCGGCCGCGACCAACACCTTGCCGTCAAGGGCAAGACGGCCCGTATCGACCACCTCGATAATCTTCGCGGGGCCCGGCGCAAGTCGCACCACCGAGCCGTTTTCCGCCGTGATCACCTGCGGCACACCCCACTCACGGGCAAAGGCCGCATGTTTCAGCAGATGCCGCGCTTCGCCATGAACCGGCACCGCGACCTGCGGCTTGATCCAGTCATACATCTGTTCAAGATCGCCCTGCCCCGGATGGCCCGACACATGGATAAAGGCGTCCTTCTCGGTGATGACTTCGGCACCGGCTTTCACCAGCTGGTTGATCATGCGCCCAATAGAGATGTCATTGCCGGGGATGATTTTCGAAGAAAACACCACCACGTCACCCGGGCTGATCGATACATGACGATGCTGACCGGCGACGATACGCGACAGCGCCGCGCGCGGCTCGCCCTGACAGCCGGTCGAGATGTAAAGCACCTTGTCCTTCGGCAGATAGCCTGCGTCTTCCTCAGCCACCACCGGCGGCATGTCCTGCAGATAGCCAAGCGAGCGGGCAATCTCCACATTGCGCACCAGCGAGCGCCCAAGCAGGCAGATATGCCGCCCGTTCGCCGCCGCCGCCGCCGCGATCGAATCAAGCCGGGCCACATTTGACGCAAAGGTGGTGACGATCACCCGTCCCTTATGCCCGGCCACCACATCAACCAGACTGTCGCGCACTTCGGTTTCCGACCCGGACCCCTGTTTGTTGAAAACATTGGTCGAGTCACAGATCATGGCAAGAATGCCGGATTGCCCGATGGCCCGAAGCGCAAGCTCGTCCGTCGGCTCGCCAATCACCGGCCCGGGGTCAAGCTTCCAGTCCCCGGTATGAAAAATCTTGCCCACGGGCGTTGTGATCAACAGCGCGTTCGGCTCGGGGATCGAATGGGTCAGCGACACATAATCGACCGTAAAGTCGCCCACCGTCACCTGCCCGCCCAGCGGCACCTCATGCAAAGGCACCTGATCGAGCAATCCGGCTTCCTTCAGCTTGGCCCGCAGGATCGCAATCGTGAACGGTGTCGCATAGACCGGACAACGCAATTGCGGCCAGAGATGCGCGACCGCGCCCGCGTGATCCTCATGGGCATGGGTCACGAACAAAGCCTGAAGCTTGTCGCGCCGTTCGACGATAAAGGCCGGATCCGGCATGATGACCTCAATCCCCGGCAGATGATCATCCGCAAAGGAAATCCCAAGATCGATCATGATCCAACGATCATTGTAGCCATAGAGATTGAGGTTCATCCCAATCTCACCAGTGCCGCCAAGCGGCACGAATAAAAGGTCTTTGCTGGTCATTTACTTCTTCAATTGGTTAAGCTGGTAAATCATACGTAGCCCCTTGATGGTCAGCTCCTGATCCACCGCTTCGATCACGTCGGTCGCACTATAAAACAGCGTGGCGAGACCACCGGTCGCGATCACTTTCATAGGTGCGCCATATTCGGCCTTGATGCGCGAGACAATCCCCTCGATCAGGCCCACATAGCCCCAATAAACCCCTGACTGCATGGCCGGGACGGTTGCCCGCCCGATCACCCGCTCCGGCCGCTCGACCGCGATACGCGGCAATTTGGCAGCCGCCATATGCAGCGCCTCCAGCGACAGATTGATGCCGGGTGAAATGACCCCGCCGATATAGGCGCCCTCCTCATCGACCACATCAAAAGTGGTCGCCGTGCCGAAATCCAGAATCACCAGGGCGCCACCATAGATATCGTGAGCGGCGACCGCATTAACAAGACGGTCGGCCCCCACATCCTGTGCCTTGACCGCGATGCCAAGATCAACCTCCGCCGCCCCAATCACCAGTGGCTCGCATTGGAAATAGCGGCGGCACAGCAACTGAAGCGGAAACAGAGTCTGCGGCACGACGGTGGCGATGATCGCCCCGGTGATGCCCTCAGGCTTCAAATTCTCAAGCTGCATCAATTGAATGAGCCAGACCATATATTCGTCAGCCGTACGATTGCCGACGGTGGAAATACGCCAACGATGACGTACGCCATCCTCGCTCATAAGCGCGAAGACCACATTGGTATTACCGGCGTCAATGGCGAGCAGCATGGTCATCCCTCAGTGTAAGCGCCCGGATTATGGAAAGGTTCATAACAAAAACACATCGCCGGCGGCGACCCGTTCCTCACGCCCGTCAGCGCAATCGACTATAAGCGCCCCGCTTGGGTCAAGGTCACGAAAAATGCCCTCGAACTCGCGGGTTTCAAGCCGAACCCGAACTTTTTCCCCAAGCCCCGAGGCTGCGTCCCGCCAGGCCGCACGAATGGCCGCAAAGCCGCTTGTGCGCCAAACCGTCAACCACTGCTCAAAAGCATCCGCGAGCGCCCCAAACACCGCCTCCACATCCGCCGTGCCCCCCTGAGCCACAAGCGACGTCGCCGGCGTCTCCATCCCGTCGGGGAAGTCCGTCACATTGATGCCGATGCCGACCACCACCCAGCGCGATCCGCCCTCGCCCTCAAGCAACAGGCCTGCCACCTTGCGGCGGCCGATCAACACGTCATTCGGCCATTTACAGGTCACGGGCGGCGCGCCCGGCGGCAATTGCGCCCTGACAGCATCGCGCGCGGCCAAAGCCGCCACAAACGACAATTCGGCCACCCGCGCAGACGGACAGGCCGGATCAATCAGACGCGAGGCATAAAGATTGTCACTATCGGACACCCAGGCCCGGCCGCGACGACCGCGCCCGCTGGTCTGCCGACGAGCAACGATCCACAGATCCTGAAACGCACCGGCCGAGACCCGTCTCCGGGCCTCGGCACTGGTGCTGTCAAGACTGTCGTGGACTTCGCAGGCGACGGCGGTCATACGCCGTCCGCCTTAAGGTACCAAAGCCGCGGCCGCCGTAGCGGCAGGCACGACGATGGTCGACGGTGCAAACACGAAACAGACGGTGACAAAAGCCGTCGCCGCAAGAACCACATTGAGCGTCTTGCCGGACGAAGCTTCGAACCGCACGGTCGGGGCGTCAAAATACATGACCTTGACGATCCGCAGGTAATAGTAAGCGCCAATAACGCTCGCGAGCACGCCCAGAACGGCCAGCCAGATCAGCCCGGCATGGACCGCCGAAATGAAGATATAGAACTTGCCGAAGAACCCGGCGAGCGGCGGAATGCCGGCCAGCGAGAACATGAACACCGCAAAGGCCGCAGCCAGCATCGGACGCGACTGGGCCAGCCCCGCAAGATCCGAAATATTTTCGGTGGCGGTCCCATCCTCACGCCGCATCGCCAGAATGCAGGCGAAGGCGCCGATGTTCATGGCAAGATAAATGGCCAGATAAACCAGCAGCCCCTGCACGCCTTCATGCGTTCCGGCGGCAAGCCCGACCAGCGCATAGCCCACGTGACCGATCGAGGAATAAGCCATCAGACGTTTGATATTGGTCTGCACGATAGCCGCAACCGACCCGAGAACCATGGAGGCAAGCGACAGAAACACAATGATCTGACGCCATTCATGGGACAAATCCGCAAAGGGATCGAGCACCACGCGGGCAAACAGCGCCAGTGCTGCAATCTTCGGCGCCACGGCAAAGAACGCCGTCACCGGGGTCGGAGAGCCTTCATAGACATCCGGCGTCCACATATGGAACGGCACCGCCGAAACCTTGAACGCGAGCCCCGCCGCCAGGAACACGATACCAAAGATCATGCCGATCGGAGCCTTATAACCCTCAACCGCAAACACCTGCGCCAGCATTTCGAAATTGGTGGTGCCGCTGAAACCATAAACCAGCGAGCTGCCATATAGCAGCATGCCCGACGACAGCGCCCCCAGAACGAAATACTTCAAACCGGCTTCGGTCGATACAGCGCTATCGCGACGGATCGCCGCCAGCACATAAAGCGCAAGGCTCTGCAGCTCCAGACCCACATAAAGCGACAGCAGGTCATTGGCCGACACCATCATGCCCATGCCAAGCGCGGCCAGAACGATCAGGATCGGATATTCAAAGCGCATCATGCGCTCGGCCTGCAGATAGCCGGTGGACATGACCACGGCCAGCGCCGAGGCAAGGAACACCAGAAGCTTCGCAAAACGCGTGAACCCGTCGACGATGAACATATCGCCAAAGGTCAGGGTATGTGCCATCGGCTGATTAAGAGTCAGCAGAAATGCTCCAACCAGAAGTGCCGCCGCACCCCAGGTCACGACACGGTTGGCCACCTCCTCGCGGGAGAAGACGCCAAATACCAGCAGCACCAGCGATCCAACAGCCAGAAGGATTTCCGGATAGGCCGGGCCCAAAAGCGGGATGGCAGCCAAAGTCATTGAGCAGTCTCCAGAAGCACAGTTTTCTTCACGGCACCCGCCGCATTGGCCGTCTCGTGCTGCACCAGCAGATTTTCAACCGACTTGTGCAGGAAGTCCGTGAAGGACGCGGGATAAATACCCATCCAGAACACGATCACCAGCAGCGGAGCGAACATCAGAACTTCGCGGCGATTGAGATCGAGAATGGATTTCAGATCCTCTTTCACAAGGTCACCAAAGATGACCCGGCGATAGAGCCACAACATGTAAGCCGCACCAAGGATAAGACCGGTAGCCGCCCCGAACGCGACCCAGGTGTTGACCTGATAAGCCCCGATCAGCACCAGGATTTCACCAATAAACCCGCTGGTCCCCGGCAGGCCCACAGCTGCCATGGTGAACACCATGAACACCAGCGCATATTTGGGCATACGGTTCACAAGACCACCATAACGGGCAATCTCGCGGGTATGGATACGGTCGTAAATCACGCCGACACACAGGAACAGCGCGCCTGACACGATCCCGTGGCTGAGCATCTGAATGATGCTGCCTTCGACGCCCTGCTGATTGAAGGTGAAGATGCCGATGGTCACGAAGCCCATATGGGCAACCGACGAATAGGCGATCAGCTTCTTCATGTCATCCTGCACCAGCGCCACAAGCGAGGTGTAAACCACCGCCACGACACTCAGCACAAAGATCAGATTGGCAAAGTCGACGGACGCAACCGGGAACATCGGCAGCGAGAACCGCAGGAAACCGTAACCGCCCATCTTCAGCAAGATCGCAGCAAGCACCACGGACCCCGCCGTCGGCGCTTCCACGTGGGCGTCCGGCAACCAGGTATGCACCGGCCACATCGGCATCTTGACTGCGAAGGATGCGAAGAACGCAAGCCACAGCCATTTCTGGATGCCGGGGTCAAAGCTGTGATGCATCAGCGTCGGGATGTCCGTGGTCCCGGCATCGAGATACATATAGATCAGCGCGATCAGCAGCAGAACCGACCCGAGCAGCGTGTAAAGGAAGAACTTGAAAGCCGCATAAATCTTCCGCGGACCGCCCCACACACCGATGATAAGGAACATCGGGATCAGACCGGCTTCAAAGAAGATATAGAACAGCACCAGATCGAGCGAACAGAACACGCCGATCATCAGCGTCTCAAGCACCAGGAACGCGATCATATATTCGCGAACCCGCTGGCCGATGGATTCCCAGCTGGCGAGGATACAGATCGGCATGATCAAGGTCGTGAGCAACACGAACAGCACCGAGATGCCGTCAACCCCCATATGGTAGCTGATGGCGCCGCTGATCCAGTTCACCCGTTCTTCAAACTGGAAGGCCGAGGTGCCGCGGTCAAACTCGAACCACAGCACAAGCGACAGGGCAAAGGTGATGACCGTCGTCCAAAGCGCAACCTGACGTGCCCCCGCCGCCACGCGATCCTTGTCGCCGGGCAGAAGGAGAATGATCAGCGCGCCCAGAAGCGGCAGGAAAGTGACTATCGAAAGTATTGGCATACCACTCATCGATTACGCTCCGCCTACCATGAACCAGGTGACGATGGCCGCCACGCCAATCAACATGGCGAAGGCATAATGATAGACATAGCCCGACTGCAAACGCCGCGCCCGGTTGGACAGATCAAGCACAACCGCCGAAACCCCGTCCGGACCAAGTCCGTCGATGGTCAGGCCGTCGCCCTTCTTCCAGAATAACCGGCCGAGTGCCTTGGCCGAACGAATGAACAGGACGTCATAGAGTTCGTCGAAGTACCATTTGTTCAACGAGAACTTATAAAGCGGTTCCTGCGACTTCGCGAGGGCGACCGGCACCGAAGGTGCCTTGATATAGAAATACCAGGCCAGCGCAAAGCCAAGGATGCTCATCACAAGCGGCGAAAGCTTGACCCACTCGGGCACGTGATGGGCATGCTCCATGACGTTCTCGCCCTTAAGGAACAAGGCGGAACCCCAGAAATCAGCATAATGCACGCCGACGAAGTAAGGCGCGAAGATAAAGCCCGCAACCACCGCACCCGCCGCGAGGATCATCAGCGGAACGGTCATGACCAAAGGCGATTCATGGATGTGATGCATAACGTCCTGGCTCGCCCGTGGCTTGCCGTGGAAGGTCATGAAAATCAGACGCCAGGAATAGAATGAGGTCATGAAGGCAGCGACGATGCCAAGCGCAAAGGCATATTCACCCACAGCCGAATGAGCCGCAAAGGCCGATTCAAGGATCATGTCCTTCGAATAATAGCCGGAGAAGAACGGCACACCCGTCAAGGCCAGCGTCCCGATCAGCATCATGGCATAGGTCAGCGGAATCTTTTTCCAGATGCCACCCATGTTGCGCATGTCCTGCTCGTCCGACATGGCATGGATCACCGAACCGGCGCCAAGGAACAACAGCGCCTTGAAGAAGGCATGGGTAAAGAGATGAAACACCGCCGCGCCATAAGCACTGACGCCCAGCGCAAAGAACATGTAACCAAGCTGCGAACAGGTCGAATAGGCGATCACGCGCTTGATGTCGTTCTGGGTCAGACCGACGGTCGCCGCGAAGAAGGCCGTGCTCGCCCCCACAATCGTCACCACCTGCAAAGCAACCGGCGACAGCTCAAAGAGCGGCGAACAGCGTGCAACGAGGAACACGCCCGCCGTCACCATGGTCGCGGCATGGATAAGCGCCGACACCGGGGTCGGGCCTTCCATGGCGTCCGGCAGCCAGGTATGCAACCCAAGCTGGGCCGACTTACCCATGGCGCCCACGAACAGCAACAGACAGATGGTGGTCAGCGCATCGACTTCCCAATTGAGGAAGACGAACTTGTGACCGACATATTTATGCGCTTCGGCGAACACCGTATCGATATGCATCGACCCGAAGACAAGGAAGATCGCCCCAAGCCCCAGCACAAAGCCAAAGTCACCCACCCGGTTGACCACGAAGGCCTTGATGGCGGCGGCATTGGCCGTCGGCCGATTGTACCAGAACCCGATCAGCAGATAAGACGCGAGACCGACGCCTTCCCAGCCAAAGAACATCTGGATAAAGCTGTTGGCCGTCACCAGCATCAGCATGGCGAAGGTGAACAGCGACAGATAAGCCATGAAGCGCGGCTTGTCCGGATCATGGCTCATATAGCCGACCGAATAGATATGAACCAGGGAAGACACCCCGTTCACCACCACCAGCATGACCGCCGTCAGGGTATCGATCTTAAGCGCCCAGGAGACCTGGAACGTGCCGACGTCAAACCATTTGAGGATTTCGACTTCGTATGTTTTGCCGCCGATCGCCACGTCAATAAAGACGAACACCGACAAAACCGCCGAAATCACCAGCGCGCCGCAGGTCACAAGCTGCGAGCCACGATCGCCGATCTTGCGGCCGAACAAGCCAGCAATGATTGCCGCGATCAGCGGCAGGAAGACAATAGCTTGATGCATGGTCGTTATGTCCCCCTCAGCCCTTCATGCTGTTGATATCATCAACAGCGATGGTGCCGCGGTTGCGGAAATAGATCACAAGAATGGCAAGGCCGATAGCCGCCTCGGCCGCCGCGACCGTCAACACGAACATGGCGAAAATCTGCCCCACCAGGTCATTGAGATGGTTCGAGAAGGCCACGAAATTGATATTGACGGAAAGCAGAATGAGTTCGATCGACATCAGAATGATGATGACGTTCTTCCGGTTAAGAAAGATGCCCAAGACGCCGAGCGTGAACAGGATCGCTCCGACGGCGAGATAATGTGCGAGACCGATTTCCATGTCAGATCCCCTGCCCTGGCTTCACGTTGCGACTTTCCACGGCGTCGCCGCGTGTGCGGCTGTTCTGAGCCGAAATGTTCTGCTTCTTGACCCCCGGACGCTTGCGGTGGGTCAACACGATGGCCCCGATCATGGCCACCAGCAAGATCATGCCCGCAGCCTGGAACAGATAGACATAATGGGTATAAAGCAGATTGCCGATGGCAACCGTATTGCTCACCTGATCCAGATCCGGCGTCGGTGCAAGCGTGGTCCCGGCGGCCGGCAGTTCAATGGACCGCCCGGTCAGAACCATCAGAAGCTCAATCAGCAACACAATCCCGATCAGCGCGCCGATCGGCAGATAGCGGGAGATGCCTTTGCGCATTTCCTCGAAATCGATGTCGAGCATCATGACGACGAACAGGAACAGAACCGCGACCGCGCCCACATAAACGATGACCAAAATCATCGCCAGGAACTCAGCCCCAAGCAGCAGGAAAAGACCGGCCGAATTGAAAAAGGCCAGAATGAGAAACAACACCGAATGAACGGGGTTCCGTGACGAAATCACCATGAACCCGGACAGGCAGGTGATGACGGCAAAGAGGTAAAAGCAAAAACTCAGGATCATTTCGCTGATACTCCTTACCGGTACGGCGCGTCAGCGGCGATGGCGGCAGCGATTTCACGCTCCCAACGGTCGCCGTTCGCAAGCAACTTGTCCTTGTTATAGAACAGTTCCTCGCGGGTTTCGGTAGCAAATTCGAAATTCGGGCCTTCGACAATGGCATCCACCGGGCAGGCTTCCTGACAGAAGCCGCAATAGATGCATTTGGTCATGTCGATGTCATAACGCGTGGTGCGGCGGCTGCCGTCCTCCCGCGGTTCGGCTTCGATGGTGATGGCCAGTGCCGGACAGATCGCCTCGCAAAGCTTGCAGGCAATGCAACGTTCTTCACCATTCGGATAGCGGCGCAGCGCGTGCTCTCCCCGGAACCGCGGCGACAGCTTCCCCTTTTCATAGGGGTAGTTGAGCGTCACCTTGGGACGAAAGAAATATTTCAAGGTGAGCCACATCGCTGCGACGAATTCCGTCAGCAGGAAGGCTCGGGTTGTGCGAACCAGAGATGACATCGCCTTATCCCTTCGTCGGCAACAGGTCGAAATAAACAAGGAAGCCTGCGGTCAGCACCACCCAGAACAGCGAGAAGGGCAAGAACACCTTCCAGCCAAGGCGCATCAGCTGGTCATAGCGATAGCGCGGAACGGAGGCCTTGATCCAGGCGAAGACAAAGAAGAAGAACGCGATCTTCAACAGGAACCAGATGATCCCCGGCACCATGGTGAACGGTGCGAACGGCAGGATCGGATCCCAGCCGCCAAAGAACAGCACCGAGATCATGGCGCACATCAACAGGATGTTGGCATATTCGCCAAGGAAGAACAGCGCAAAGGCCATGGACGAATATTCGACCTGGTAGCCCGCCACAAGCTCGGCTTCCGCTTCGGGAAGATCGAACGGCGGGCGGTTGGTCTCGGCCAGTGCCGAAATCAGGAACACGATGAACATCGGGAACAACCAGATGAAATACCAGTTCCAGATGCCGCCCGACTGCGCCTTGACCACGTCCGACAGATTGAGCGAACCGACGCAAAGAAGAACGGTGACGATCACCAGACCGATGGAGACTTCATAAGACACCATCTGCGCCGCCGAGCGCATCCCGCCCAGAAACGCATATTTGGAGTTCGACGCCCAGCCCGACATGATGATGCCGTAGACCCCAAGCGACGAAATCGCGAACAGATACAGCACGCCCACGTTGATATTGGCCAGAACCAGATTGGCATCGAATGGAATAACCGCCCAACCGATAAGCGCCAGCGTGAAGGTGATCATCGGCGCAATCAGGAACACGCCCTTGTTCGCGCCCGCCGGAATGATGGTTTCCTTGAGGAACAGCTTCAAACCGTCGGCAAAGGATTGCAAAAGACCAAAGGGACCGACCACGTTCGGACCGCGACGCATCTGCATGGCGGCCCAGATCTTACGGTCAAAATAGACCGCGAAGGCGACTGCAATCAAAAGCGGCAGCGTGATCGCCAGAACAAGCACGATGTACCAGACCAGCGTCCCGACATACAGCCCAAGCGCGCCGTTCAGATATGTGGTTACAGCATCAACCATGGGTCCCGGTCGCCTCCAGCTGATCAGCCTGCATAGCGTCACGGCATTCGGCCATGATCAGCGACGCGCGGCAGATCGGGTTGGTCATATAGTAATCTGTCACGGACAGCGTGAGCGGCTCCGAACCGAGCGTCCCGGCAGTCCCGAACGCACCCCAGGCCGTCGCCGGCAGCATATCAAGGATCGCAAGCGCAGGAGCCGCGGCTTCCATCCGGCCACGCAGCTGCGCCAGATTGTCGAACGGCAGACGATGACCGATCACATCCGAAAGCGCCCGCAGAATGGTCCAATCCTCACGCGCGTCACCCGGCGCGAACACGGCGCGAAGCCCGCGCTGCACCCGGCCTTCGGTGTTGACATAAGTCCCGGATTTTTCGGTATAGGCGGCACCCGGCAGGATCACATCGGCATGATGCACGCCTTCGTCACCATGGGTGCCGAGGTAAACCACAAACGCAGATTTCAAGGCACAGGTGCGGATTTCATCGACACCAAGCAGGAACACGGCCTTGACGTCGCCCTTTGCCGCGCCATCCATAATGCCCGCCACATCGCGGCCACCAGCCCCCGGCACGAAGCCGAGATCAAGACCGGCAACCCGGCTCGCTGCGGTATGAAGCACGTTGAACCCGTTCCAGCCGTCGACCACCATATGTTTGTCGGCAATGCTGCGCGCAAGCGCCAGAAGCGCCGCCCCGTCAGCCCGCGACAAGGCATTCTGGCCGATGATCAGCATCGGCTTTTTCGCATCCGCCAGCACCTTGGCAAAGGGATGGCTGCCGTCTGCGATGGCTGCAAGCACGCTCACATCACTGCCAAGCTCATCAACCGGATAGGTCAGATCAAGCGCCGGGCCGACATTCGCAATCTTGAACCCGCCACGGCGGAACCGCGCCCGCAGACGCAGATTGATGATGGAGGCTTCATGACGCGGATCGGTACCGATCAGCAGACAGGCGTCGGCCTCTGCAATCCCGGCAATCCCAGTATTGAACAGATAGCCAGCCCGACTTGACGCATCAAGCTTCGCGCCATCCTGACGGCAATCGAGATTGGCGCTGCCAAGCGACTGCATCAGGGATTTCAGAGCAAACATGCTTTCCGCATCGGCCAGATCCCCGGCGATGGCAGCAATCTGATCGCCCGTGAGACCCTTCAGATTTTCGGCAATGGCGGCAAAAGCCTCGTTCCAGGTCGCAGCCTGCAACTTGCCGTCTTTCCGCACATAAGGACGGTCCAGACGACGACGACCGAGGCCGTCATAGACAAAGCGTGTCTTGTCCGAAATCCATTCCTCGTTCACATCTTCATGCAGACGCGGCAGAACGCGCATCACCTCGTTGCCCCGGGCATCGACGCGGATATTCGATCCGACGGCGTCCATGACATCGATGGTTTCGGTCTTTTTCAGCTCCCACGGACGCGCCGTGAAGGCATAAGGCTTCGAGGTCAGCGCTCCAACCGGGCACAGATCGATGACGTTGCCGGACACTTCCGACGCCAGCGTCTTTTCCAGATAGGTGGTGATTTCCATATGCTCGCCACGGCCAACCGCGCCGAGATCCTCCACACCAGCGATTTCCGTCGCAAAACGCACGCAGCGGGTACAATGGATGCAGCGCGTCATCACAGTCTTGATGAGCGGCCCCATATGCTTTTCTTCGACCGCGCGCTTATGTTCGTCATACCGGCTGTCGCCAGCGCCATAAGCAACCGACTGATCCTGCAGATCGCACTCCCCGCCCTGATCGCAGATCGGGCAATCAAGCGGATGGTTGATCAGCAGGAACTCCATCACCCCTTCACGCGCCTTTTTCACATAGGGCGTGTTGGTATGGATGACCATTCCGTCACCGGCCGGCATGGCGCAGGACGCGACCGGCTTCGGCGATTTTTCCATTTCCACAAGGCACATACGGCAGTTGCCCGCGATCGACAGGCGCTCGTGATAGCAGAAACGCGGCACTTCCGCGCCGGCTGCTTCACAGGCCTGGAGCACGGTGGCACCAGCCGGAACTTCTACCTCAAGGCCATTTACTGTCAGCTTCGGCATCGCGAAACGTCTCCTTAAGCCGCCTGGGTCGCGCGACGCGCGGCTTTATATTCCTCGATGCGACGTTCCACCTCGGGGCGGAAATGACGCATGAGGCCCTGAATCGGCCAAGCCGCAGCATCACCCAAAGCGCAGATCGTATGACCTTCGATCTTTTTGGTGACATCCAGCAGCGTGTCGATTTCCGATTGTTCCGCCCGGCCAATGACCAGACGTTCCATCACCCGCCACATCCAGCCGGTGCCTTCACGGCACGGCGTGCACTGGCCGCAGCTTTCGTGCTTATAGAATTCCGAAAGCCGGGCGATGGCCTTCACCACGTCGGTGGATTTGTCCATGACAATGACCGCCGCTGTGCCCAGACCCGACTGCACATTACGCAAGCTGTCGAAATCCATCAGAACATCGTCGCAGATCGATTTCGGCAGCAACGGTACCGAAGATCCACCGGGAATGATCGCAAGCAAGTTATCCCAGCCGCCACGTACGCCGCCCGCATGTTTCTCGATGAGTTCACGGAGCGGAATGCCCATTTCCTCTTCGACGTTGCAGGGATTGTTCACATGGCCCGAAATGCAGAACACCTTGGTGCCCGTATTGTTCGGACGGCCAAGGCTCGCGAACCATTTGGCGCCGCGACGCAGAATGGTCGGGGCAACGGCAATGGACTCAACGTTATTAACAGTGGTCGGGCAGCCATAAAGGCCGACGTTCGCCGGGAACGGCGGCTTCAGGCGCGGCTGGCCCTTTTTACCTTCAAGGCTCTGGATCAGCGCTGTCTCTTCGCCGCAGATATAAGCCCCTGCCCCGCGATGAACATAAACTTCAAAGTCATAGCCCGAGCCGCAGGCATTCTTGCCCAAAAGCCCGGCTGCCCGCGCTTCGTCAATGGCCGCGTCGAGGACATTCGCTTCCTGCACGAATTCGCCACGAATATAGATATAAGCGGCGACGGCATTCATGGCGAAGCCAGCGATCAGGCAGCCTTCGATCAGCTTATGCGGATCATGGCGCATGAGATCGCGATCCTTGCAGGTCCCAGGCTCGCCTTCGTCGGCATTGACCACAAGATAACTCGGACGGTCAGCGGACGATTCCTTCGGCATGAAGGACCATTTAAGACCGGTCGGGAAGCCCGCGCCGCCACGGCCGCGCAAGCCCGAATCCTTCATTTCGGAAATGATCCAGTCGCGACCTTTTTCAAGGATCGCCTTGGTGCCGTCCCAATCGCCACGCTTGCGCGCCGCGTCGAGGGACCAGCTCTCAATGCCGTAAAGATTGGTGAAAATACGATCCTGATCGCTCAGCATTAGGCTTGGCCTCCCTTACCCGGCTGCGTCCCGGACGTCGTCAGGGTCGTCGGTCCGCCCATGGGCGCCGAGGTCTGACGGTCGATCTGCGGCCCAGGCTTTGGCGTCTCGCCGCGCCGGATCGCATCGATCATGCGGACGGTTCTGTCATAATCGAGGTCTTCATAATAATGATGCTTATAGGCAATGACCGGCGCATTCACACAAGCCCCGGCGCATTCCACTTCCAAAAGCGTGAATTCACCGTCCGCCGTGGTCTCGCCGAAATTGATGCCGAGCTTGTCCTTGCAGGCGCGCACCACATCGTCCGACCCCCGCAGCCAGCAAGGCGTCGTGGTGCAGACTTCGATCACATTCCTGCCCACAGGATTGAGGTTATACATCGAATAGAACGACGCCACCTCAAGCACTCGGATATAGGCCATGTCGAGCATATCGCCGACATATTCCATCGCTTCCTTGGTCAGCCAGCCGCCGCCCTGCTCCTGCGCACGGGTCAGAAGCGGCATCACCGCGCTGGCCTGGCGACCGGCCGGGTATTTGGCAATCTGCCCCTTCGCCCAGTCGAGATTTTCGGGCGTAAAGACGAAGGCTTCGCCCGTTGAAACCACATGCAAGCTCATCGATCGACCTCACCAAACACGATATCAAGCGATCCGATGATCGCCGGAATGTCGGCCAACATATGCCCCTTGGCGAGGAAGTCCATGGCCTGAAGATGGGCAAATCCGGGCGCCCGGATTTTACAACGGTAGGGTTTGTTCGATCCGTCGGACACGAGATAGACACCGAATTCGCCCTTCGGCGCTTCAACGGCGGCATAGACCTCGCCCTCGGGGACCTTGAAACCTTCGGTATAGAGCTTGAAATGATGAATGAGCGCTTCCATCGAACGCTTCATCTCGCCGCGTTTCGGCGGCACAACCTTGCGGTCCTCCGACGACACCGGACCGCCTGGCATGTTCTGAATGCACTGACGGATGATCTTCAGGCTCTGACGGACTTCATCCAGCCGCACGATATAGCGATCATAACAATCGCCATGCTTGCCGACGATGACGTCAAAATCCATCTCGGAATAGACTTCATAGGGCTGTGCGCGACGCAGATCCCAGGCCACGCCCGAGCCGCGCAGCATGACGCCCGAAAAGCCCCAATCCAGCGCGTCGGCAAGGCTCACCACCCCGATATCGACGTTGCGCTGTTTGAAGATGCGGTTTTCGACCAGCAGAACTTCGATATCTTCCAGAACCTGCGGGAAGGTCTCGGTCCAGGACATGATGTCGGCAAGAAGTTTCGGCGGCAGGTCCTGATGGACCCCGCCCGGACGGAAATAAGCGGCATGGAGCCGCGCGCCGGACGCCCGCTCGTAAAACTCCATCAGCTTTTCGCGCTCTTCAAAGCCCCACAGGATCGGGGTCAGCGCGCCAACATCCATGGCATGGGCCGTCAGATTCATCAAGTGATTGAGAATACGGCCGATTTCCGAATACAACACGCGGATATATTGCCCGCGCTTCGGCACTTCGAGCTGCAACAGCTTCTCGATCGCCATCACAAAGGCATGTTCCTGATTCATCGGCGCCACATAGTCGAGGCGGTCGAAATAAGGCATAGCCTGAAGATAGGTCTTATACTCGATCAGCTTTTCAGTCCCGCGATGCAGCAGCCCCACATGCGGGTCCGCGCGCTCGACGATTTCGCCGTCAAGTTCCAGCACCAGGCGCAACACGCCATGGGCCGCCGGATGTTGCGGACCAAAGTTGATATTGTAATTTTCGATATTGGTTTCGGTCATGACCCGCGCCCCTATTTCGACCCCTGCCCGGCTTTTTCATCGCCTGGCAGGATGTATTTGGCGCCTTCCCAGGGGCTCATGAAATCAAATGTGCGGAATTCCTGGGTGAGCTTCACGGGTTCATAAACCACGCGCTTTTCTTCCTCGCTATACCGAAGCTCCACATAGCCCGTCAGCGGGAAATCCTTCCGGAGCGGGAAGCCCTGGAAGCCATAATCTGTGAGAATCCGGCGCAGATCCGGATGACCCGAGAACAACACGCCATACATGTCCCAAGCCTCACGCTCGAACCAGCTTGCGGTGCTGTAGACGCCCACAACCGACGGCACCGGCGTTTCAGCGTCGGTCATGATCTTGACCCGCAGCCGCAGATTACGATGCGGGCTCAGCAGGTGATAGACCACGTCGAAACGCTGTTCACGTTCAGGATAATCGACCCCGCAGAGGTCCATCAGCTGCTTCGCGAGCACACGGTCGTCATCGCGGAGAAAGGTCAGAACCTTCTCGATCGCCGCGCCCCGGGCGGTCAGCGTCAGTTCGCCAAAGGCGACGACAGCACCGACAACATCCCCCGGCAAAGCCGCGACAATGTCCGCACCCAGTTGTTCAAGCCTGTTTTTGGTCTCGCTCATCAAAGTCCCGCCCAATCAGCGATCAATGGAGGAAGTGCGACGGATCTTGCGCTGCAACTGAAGGATGCCATACAGCAACGCCTCAGCCGTGGGCGGACAGCCCGGCACATAGATATCCACCGGCACGATCCGATCGCAGCCGCGCACCACCGAATAGGAATAGTGGTAATAGCCGCCGCCATTGGCGCAGCTGCCCATGGAGATGACATAGCGCGGTTCCGACATCTGGTCATAGACCTTGCGGAGCGCGGGAGCCATCTTGTTGGTCAGCGTCCCGGCCACGATCATGACGTCGGACTGACGCGGGCTCGCCCGCGGAGCGACGCCAAAGCGCTCAAGATCATAGCGCGGCATGGAGGAATGCATCATCTCGACCGCACAGCAGGCAAGACCAAAGGTCATCCACCACAGCGACCCCGTCCGCGCCCAGGCGATCAGGTCATCAAGCTGGGTGACGATAAAGCCCTTGTCGGCCAGTTCGTCCGAGATGGTCTTGTAATAGGCATCCGTGGTGAGGGCATTGACATCACCAGGCGCAAGCGGGCCCGAAGCCCCCGGGTTTGCCGGAACGTTCACTCCCATTCCAGGGCTCCCTTCTTCCATTCATAGATGAATCCGACGGTCAGGATCCCAAGGAAGATCATCATCGACCAGAAGCCAAACAGACCGATCCCGCCGAGCGATACCGCCCAGGGAAACAGAAAGGCCACTTCAAGATCAAAAATGATGAAAAGGATCGAAACCAGATAGAAGCGGACGTCGAACGGACGGCGGGCATCATCAAACGCCGCAAAGCCGCATTCATAGGCCGAAAGCTTCTCACTATCCGGATTGTTCGGCGCCACCAGCATGGGCAACACCACAAAGACCAGAGACAAAGCAACTGCCACCCCAAGAAAGATCAGGATCGGCAAATATTCAAGCAACAGGCTTTCCATTAAGCGCTCCTCTGTCCGGTCCGCAGAGCCCAAGAACTCAGGCAAGACAATCAATAGAAAACAGGGCCAGGACCGGCACCGATGCTGGCATCTCTTTAGAACAAATTGCCTTGAAAGGAAAGCGGTCTCAGCTGATTTTTTTGCGATGCCAAACAACAAAAACCAGGCAAAAACCGTCCGGTTTTTCCTGGTTGATCATACATCATTACGCAACATCATAGAAGAAATTGGCGGGAGTGACGGGACTCGAACCCGCGACCTCTGGCGTGACAGGCCAGCGCTCTAACCAACTGAGCTACACCCCCGCTGTGTGGTGTGAGCAGGTATTTAGGCCACCTATCCAATACTGTCAACGCCTTCCTGCAACTTTTTTAAAATATTGAAAAACTGGCAGTTTTCAGCGGGTTTCACAGGTCTCGCCGAAAGCCAAATTCGCCCTTCCCAAAGCCCATAAAATCACGCTCTCGGGGCTCCCGGAGTATCCAGAATACGCTGCATGAACACAAGATCGAGCCAGCGCCCGAACTTATGCCCAACCTCCGGCAGATGCCCGACTTTTGAGAACCCGAGCCGTTCATGAAAGTGAATCGAGGCGGCATTGTCGGCATCGATCCCCCCGATCATGGCATGCTTGCCAAGCGCAAGCGCCGGGGCAAACAATCCTTCAACCAGAGCCCGCCCAACGCCCCTGCCCCGGCAACCGTCCTGCACATGAACCATATGCTCGACCGTGAAGCGATAGCCCCACCAGGCCCGGAAATCGCCAAAGGACGCAAACCCGAGAATCTCTCCCCCCGCCTCCGCCACCAGCACGGGATAACCACTACGCCCGCGCTCCTCAAACCAGGCCCTGCGATTGGCAAGATCCACCGGCTCGCAAGTATAGACAGCGGTCGAAGTGGCAATAACATAGTTATAAATCGCAAGGATATCAGGAAGATCCCGCACGGCCGCCGCCCGCACCTGAAGGTCGTCACTCACAGTCATCGGATCATCCCTTGAGTCGGCAAAACACAAAAAAACCGGAACGCGGCAAGTATGCCTCAGATCCGGTCTCTGACAATGCGGTCGAATTTTTCAGGAGATTTGCAAGACTGTGAGGCGGGATCCACGAAGGCGTGGTGGGCGATGACAGGCTCGAACTGCCGACCCTCTCGGTGTAAACGAGATGCTCTACCAACTGAGCTAATCGCCCGCTTCACAATCACTTGCGCGCTCTGAGTAGCACCCGGCGCCAAGACTGTAAAGACACTTCCAAACAGTTTTTTCAAATTGCCGCACGGTCCTCCCCAAAGCCCCAACCCAAAGCCTGGATCGCCACGCCGCTAACGCGCCTCGCGATGACGGAGTCTTCAGGGGGCACCCGTCATTGCGAGGCGAAGCCGAAGCAATCCAGTCTTCACCATGGGTCTCCGTCCAGGACAGCATGCCCCCGCTCCCCCAACCCGCAAAAACAAACAGCCGCCGCGCAATCTGCGCGGCGGCTGTTAAATCTCTTCAGCCCTTATGTGAACTTACTTGTTCACAGCGTCCTTCAACCCCTTGCCAGCCTTGAACTTCGGCTGTTTCGAGGCTGGAATCTTGATTTCTTCGCCAGTACGCGGATTGCGGCCGATGCTGGCCTTGCGCTTAGCGACATCGAATGTCCCGAAACCGACGAGCCGTACTTCCTTCTCCTTGGTCAGGGTTTCACGGATGGAGTCAAACACAGCTCCTACTGCCTTGCCTGCGTCCGCTTTGGTCAGACCGGTCTTATTGGCAACAGCATCAATCAGGTCGTTCTTATTCACAATGTCCCCCTGTCAACAAAAAGGCAAAAAACAAGTGCTTTCACGTACGAGTGGAATGCGCCGAAGTCTAAACGGGGTTCCGACGGCCGTCAAAGGGAAAACCGCGGTTTTATGCGGTTTTCCACTCTTAAATAGCCTGACGACCGGCGGTGAAAAACCCGTTTATCAGTGGGTCACACGCTCGGACGAATCTCCGGGGGCTGGAGCTTCAGCAACTTTTGGTTCTGCCTTATCATCTTCATCATGCCATTCGATAGGCGTCAACGGCCGCACGAGGGCATGCTTCAGAACTTCTTCAGCAACAGAAACCGGAATAATTTCAAGTCCTTGCTTCACATTATCCGGGATTTCCGAGAGGTCCTTCTCGTTTTCCGCAGGAATGAGCACGGTCTTGATTCCACTCCGAAGGGCCGCCAGAAGCTTTTCCTTCAGACCACCGATCGGCAGCACCCGGCCGCGCAAGCTGATTTCGCCGGTCATGGCGATATCGCGGCGCACCGGAATTCCGGTCAGAACGGAGACGATCGACGTCACCATGCCCACACCGGCCGAGGGGCCGTCCTTCGGGGTTGCCCCTTCCGGCACGTGGATATGGATATCGCGTTTCTCGAAGATGGTCGGTTTGATGCCAAAGCTGACCGCCCGCGAGCGCACAAAAGACCGCGCCGCCTGGATCGACTCCTGCATCACATCGCCAAGCTTGCCGGTGACCGTCATCTTGCCTTTGCCGGGCAAGATGAGAGCTTCGATATTCAGAATATCGCCGCCCACTTCGGTCCAGGCGAGGCCGGTGGTCACACCGACCAGATCGGTTTCCTCAAGCTCGCCATAGCGATAGCGCCGCACGCCGGCCAGTTTCACAAGGCTCTGCGCCGTGATCTTGATCGACTTGGCCTTGTCGCGCTCAAGCTCACGCACCGATTTGCGGGCCAGATTGGCGATTTCACGTTCAAGGTTACGAACCCCGGCTTCCCGCGTGTAGTAACGGATGATATCCCGGAGCGCGCCGTCCGAAATCTGCCATTCGTCCTTCTTGAGGGCATGAGCCTTCATGAGTTTCGGAATGAGATGCAGACGGGCAATCTCGACCTTTTCATCTTCCGTGTAGCCCGCGAGACGGATCACCTCCATACGATCCAGCAAAGGCTGGGGCATATTGAGCGTGTTGGCCGTGGTCACAAACATCACGTTCGACAGATCGTAATCAACTTCGAGGTAATGATCGTTGAACTTGCCGTTCTGTTCGGGATCAAGCACCTCCAACAGCGCCGACGCCGGATCACCCCGGTAATCATTCCCAAGCTTGTCAATTTCATCAAGCAGGAACAACGGGTTCGAAGTTCCGGCCTTTTTCATCGACTGGATGATCTTGCCCGGCATGGAGCCGATATAGGTCCGGCGATGGCCGCGAATTTCAGCCTCGTCACGCACGCCGCCGACCGAGATGCGGACAAAATTCCGCCCCGTGGCCTTGGCGATCGATTTGCCAAGCGAGGTCTTACCAACGCCCGGCGGACCGACGAGGCACAGAATTGGGCCCTTCAGCGAATTGGTGCGCTTCTGAACCGACAAATACTCAAGGATACGTTCCTTGACCTTATCAAGGCTGTAATGGTCGGCATTCAGGATCTTGTCGGCAAGGTCGATGTCCTTTTTCACCTTGGAGTTTTTGCCCCACGGAATAGACAGCAGCCAATCAAGATAATTGCGCACAACCGTTGCTTCGGCCGACATGGGGCTCATGGAGCGGAGCTTTTTCATCTCGCCCATGGCCTTTTCACGGGCCTCTTTGCTGAACTTGGTCTTTTTGATGCGATCCTCAAGCTCGGTCAGCTCGTCGCGACCGTCTTCGGTCTCGCCAAGTTCCTTCTGGATCGCCTTCAATTGTTCATTCAGGTAATATTCGCGCTGGGTCTTCTCCATCTGGCGCTTGACCCGGCCGCGAATGCGACGCTCAACCTGGAGGACGCCGATTTCCTCCTCCATGAGCGCGTAAACTTTTTCCAAACGCTTGGTCACGTCCTCAACCTCAAGCAATTCCTGCTTGTTGGAGATTTTGAGCGCCAGATGCGAGGCCACGGTATCGGCAAGCTTGCTCGCGTCTTCGATCTGGCCGACGGAGACCAGAACTTCCGGCGGGATTTTCTTGTTGAGCTTCACATACTGCTCAAACTCGGCCAGAACCGAGCGTGCGAGACCCTGAAGCTCTTTTTCATCCTGCTCGCTGTCGGCCACGAATTCGGCCTCAGCTTCGAAGAAATTTTCATTATCCGTGAAGCGCGTGATGCGCGCCCGCGCACTGCCCTCGACCAGCACCTTGACGGTGCCGTCCGGCAGCTTCAAAAGCTGCAGCACGCTGGCAACGGTTCCGACTTCATAAATATCGGCCTTTTCAGGCTGATCCTGATTGGCGTTTTTCTGGGCCACCAGCAGGATTTTCTTGTCGCTGCCCATGACGTCTTCAAGCGCGCGCACAGACTTTTCACGCCCAACGAACAACGGCACAATCATATGTGGGAAGACAACAATGTCCCGGAGCGGCAAAACTGGATAGGTCGTCGACATCAGGCTTGTTCACCTCGAACGGAGAGACGCTGGCGAAGCTTAAGCGGCGACTGCCGCCACGCCAATCTCAGGTCGTCCGTACTAGCGTCCTGAGATGTCTTATGAAATGGAGAGTGTTGGGCGAACCGTCAAGGGGCGGGCTGTCACAAGCTGTAATTTCAGCAGCTTGAGGCGTCTCCGCCTCAAGCCCCGGTGCCGACATCCTCGCGGCGATCGGCATAGATATAAAGCGGCTGGGCACGCCCTTCGACCACCTCTGCGCTGACCACGACTTCTTCGACGCCCTCAAGCGTCGGAAGTTCAAACATGGTTTCGAGCAGAATATCTTCCATGATCGACCGCAGCCCACGTGCCCCGGTCTTGCGGGCGATGGCCTTTTTGGCGATGCCCTTCAAGGCTTCGTCCGAGAAGTTCAGCTTGACGTCTTCCATCTCGAACAGGCGCTGATACTGTTTCACCAGCGCATTCTTGGGCCGCGACAAAATCTCGACCAGTGCCTCTACATCAAGATCCGTGAGGGTAGCGATCACCGGCAGACGACCGACGAATTCCGGAATGAGACCGAATTTCAACAGATCCTCGGGCTCGACAACCTTGAGCATGTCACCGGTCTTGCGTTCCTCGACATCCACCACATTGGCGGCAAAGCCAATGGATTTCGCCTCAAGACGGTTGGCGATAACTTTTTCAAGGCCGGCAAAGGCGCCGCCGCAGATGAACAGGATATTGGTCGTATCCACCTGCAGGAATTCCTGCTGCGGATGTTTGCGGCCACCTTGCGGAGGAACGCTTGCGACCGTGCCTTCCATGATCTTCAGAAGCGCCTGCTGGACCCCTTCGCCCGACACATCGCGGGTGATCGAAGGATTGTCCGACTTGCGGCTGATCTTGTCGACTTCGTCGATATAGACGATGCCGCGCTGCGCCCGCTCGACGTTATAATCGGCGGATTGCAACAGCTTGAGAATGATGTTTTCGACATCCTCCCCCACATAACCGGCTTCGGTCAGGGTGGTGGCGTCAGCCATGGTGAACGGCACATCAAGAATACGTGCAAGCGTCTGAGCAAGCAGCGTCTTGCCGCAACCGGTCGGGCCGATCAGAAGGATGTTCGACTTCGACAGCTCCACATCATTATGCTTGGTTGCGTGATGCAGGCGCTTGTAATGGTTATGCACCGCGACCGCGAGGACCTTTTTCGCCCGTTCCTGGCCGATGACATAATCATCGAGAACGCCGCGAATTTCCAAGGGTGAAGGCACACCATCCGTCGACTTGACGATGGCGCTCTTGTGCTCTTCCCGGATAATATCCATGCAGAGTTCGACGCATTCGTCGCAAATGAACACGGTAGGCCCGGCAATAAGCTTGCGGACCTCGTGCTGACTCTTGCCGCAGAACGAGCAATAGAGGGTATTTTTCGAGTCGGTACCGCTGAGTTTCGTCATTCGAACGCCAAACCTTTATCATCCCCCATTATCGTAGACCGATGTTCCCGCCGGGGACAATGACTTTTTCGGACATCGTTGCGGACCGCTACTCACAATCGGTCATGTTCCTGTGACCGAACAGACCTAAAGTGGGGCGGGCGGCCTTATATTCAAGGCCTTCCCGCATCTTGAAGCAAAACCAAACAATTTTCCCTTAACAGGCATTGTCTGGTCTGCCGACTGTTCTGCCTGAGCAGAAAAACCTTATTTCTCGACCACTTGCGGCTCTGGCCGCTTGGTCATCACGGAATCGATCAGACCAAAGGCCTGGGCTTCCTCGGGCGACATGAAGCGATCGCGCTCGAGCGCCCGTTCGATCTCTTCTTTCTTCTGTCCCGTATGCAGAACATAGATATCATTCAGCCGATCGCGCGTTTTCAGGATCTCGCGGGCATGAATTTCGATATCCGTCGCCTGCCCCTGAGCCCCGCCCGAAGGCTGATGGACCATGATGCGGGAGTTCGGCAGCGAGAACCGCTTGCCCTTGGCTCCTGCCGTCAGCAACAACGAACCCATGGAACAGGCCTGTCCAAGGCAAAGCGTCTGCACGTCCGGGCGGATGAACTGCATGGTGTCATAGATCGACATGCCCGCGGTCACCACGCCACCCGGCGAGTTGATGTAGAAAAAGATGTCTTTCTTCGGATTTTCGGCTTCAAGGAACAGAAGCTGAGCGGTAATCACGCTGGCCATGGTGTCATGAACCGGACCCGTGACAAAAATGATCCGCTCCTTGAGAAGGCGGGAATAGATGTCATAGGAGCGTTCGCCGCGATTGGTCTGTTCGACCACCATCGGAACGAGATAGTTCATATACATGTCGTAACCGTTGCTCATGTCACCCTCTCTCACGAACTCGATCTTGGCCTGCAACTGCCGTTATCCGGGGGGCGCGACCGTAATCGCGTCCCCCAGACTCAAGACAATAGCCTTTTACTCTTCTTTCGCCTTGGCTTTTTTCGCCGGAGCCTTTTTAGGCTTGGCTTCGCCATCGGCATCCGCCTTCTTGGCAGCGGCTTTCTTCGGCTTTTCTTCCGCAGCTACAGCGTCGTCACCCTTGGCTTTCTTCGCTGCCTTCTTCTTTTCCGGAGCTTTCACTTCGGGAAGTTCGTCGTCTTCTTCGACAGCGCGCTTCAGTTCGTCGCGAGTCACCGACTTTTCCGTCACCTTCACCAGCTCAAGGATGAAATCCACAACCTTGTCTTCGTAAAGCGGCGCACGGAGCTGGGCCAGAGCCTGCGGGTTTTGCTGGTAATATTCAAAAACCTGCTTTTCCTGACCGGGATAGCGGCGCGCTTCACGGGCAACCAGACGACTCACATCGTCCTGCGGCACGATGATGTTGTTTTTCTGGCCGACTTCCGCCAGCAACAGGCCAAGACGCACGCGGCGCTCAGCGATTCCGCGATATTCTTCCTTCACCTCATCGCTCGGCTCTTCGATCTCATGATCGCAAGCTTCGCCATGGGCGTGATCATGATGGGCGTGAGCTTCCTGATTGAGATCGTTCAGGACATGCTGCCAGATCTGCTGGAACTCAAGCTCGATCATGCCTTCCGGCACGTCGAACTTTTCGCTATCAGCAAGTGCATCAAGCAGGCTGCGCTTCAGGCGCTGGCGGCTCAGCGACTTGATTTCGTCGCCCAGACGGTCCTTCAGGGTGTTGCGGAGCGCTTCGAGGCTCTCAAGACCGAGATTCTTGGCGAATTCGTCATTGATTTCGACCGGAGCCGAAACGCGCACTTCCTGCACGGTCACGTCGAAAGTGACTTCCTTACCGGCCAGATCCTTCGAGCCATACTGCTCGGGGAAGGTCACGGTCAGGGTCTTTTCGTCACCGGCCTTCGCACCGATCAGCTGTTCTTCAAAGCCCGGGATGAACTGGCCTGAACCAAGCTCAAGAAGATGGCCCTCAGCAGTGCCGCCTTCAAAGGCCACGCCGTCGCGCTTGCCGACGAAGTCGATCAGCACGGCATCGCCGTTTTCAGCCTTTTTGGTCTTCGGGGCTTCGGTGAAGTTCTTCTGGAAGCTCGAAAACCGTTCAATTTCAGCGTCGATGGCGCCGTCGTCAACTTCCGAAGTCAGACGCTCAAGCGTGACTTTCGAGAAGTCCGGCACGTCGATCGCCGGAACGATCTCAACGGTCATGTTGTATTCGAGATTGCCTTCGCTCTCATATTCGAAGCTGGTGATCTCGATACGTGGCTGCAGAGCCGGACGCAGATTGCGTTCTTCCAGCGCCTTGCCGGTCATTTCATTGATGGTTTCTTCCAGAACCTGACCGATCAGGTTCTTGCCATGCAGCTTTTTGAGAAGCGACATCGGGGCCTTGCCCGGACGGAAACCCGGCAGGTTGAGTCGACCCTTCATATTGGACAACTGGGCTTCAAGCCGCGTGGTGATGTCCTTGCCGGGAACGACGATCTTGAATTCCCGCTTCAAACCTTCGTTATTCGTTTCGGTAACTTGCATTCTATTCCGTCCATATGGTTTGGGCGCAAGCTGCCATGCGCCACGTTGGAATCCTTAATCTCGCCGTCGTGCGCATCCCATATGGATGCACCCTCCCCGCTTGTCGTTTTGGTGCGGGCGGAGGGACTCGAACCCCCACGGTCTCCCACTGGAACCTAAATCCAGCGCGTCTACCAATTCCGCCACGCCCGCGCCCCGTCCGCCGCTGGCGAACCGTGATCAGGCCGATCCCCCTAAAAGTTAAGACGGACCCCACCACGTTAGACAAGTTCAAGACAGGCTCGCCGAACAGCGATCCTCTATGTTGCCCCGGAATACCCCACCCGGAAATGCCTGTCAAAGATTCTGACCTTAAGAAAAGTCTTTAAGCTGACGAAGTACGCCCGGCACAAGGCCTGGAAGGTCCTCAGCCGTCAGACCGGGTCCGAACAGACTGGCCGCCGCACCATGCACCCAGTCCGCCGCAGCCGCTGCTTCAAACAACGGCATCCCCTGCGCAAGCAACCCCGTGATCAATCCGGCCAGCACATCCCCCGCCCCCGCAGTCGCGAGATCGGGCGGCCCGTTGGTCGTGATCACGGCGCGGCCGTCCGGGTCGGCAATGACCGTATCTCCCCCCTTCAACAGCACAACCGCCCCGACACGGGCCGCAGCCAGCCGCACGCGCGACACCTTGTCCGCAATGCCGGGACCGAGATCGGGAAACAGCCGTAAAAATTCCCCCTCATGAGGCGTCAGGATCAGCTCGCCCCGTTCGCCTTCGAACAATTCGCCCGGACGGTCGGTGAAGGCCGTCAAGGCATCGGCATCAAGCACCACGCGCTTGCCCGCCGCGAGGGTCATAAGCACATGTCGGCGCGTTTCGGCCGACACCCCACTGCCCGGGCCCAGCAGCACCACATTTTTGCGCGGGTCGGACAGAATATCGTAAAACTGCGCCTGATCGGCAAAGGGCCGGGTCATCACCGCCGTCAGCTTGACCGCCAACACCGAAAGCGCGTCGATTGGACAGGCCACCGTCACAAGCCCGGCTCCTATCCTGAGCGCCGCGTTCGCCGCAAGCACAGCCGCCCCGGTGTTGGCCATGCCCCCGCTCACGATCACCGCATGACCGCGCGCATATTTATGACCCGTGGGTTTCGGCCAGGGCCAGAGATGCGCCCAAAGTACCGGAGTATTCTCGGTCGTGCGTGGCTGAATGGTCTCCAGCACGCGATCGGAAATGCCGATATGGGCCACCGTGATGGCCCCACAAAGCGCCCGCCCCGGCAACAGCAAATGACCGGTTTTCTTACGAAAGAAAGTCACTGTGGCGTCCGCCGCCAGGCTTTCGCCCATGATCTGCCCGCTGTCGCCGTGAACCCCGCTCGGCATATCCACCGCAAGCTTGAACGCCTTGCTGAGAGCCGCGCGCCGCAAAGTTGCAGCGGCCACCCCTTCGATCGGCCGGCTCAGACCGGCCCCGAACAGGGCATCAACGATGACATCCTGACCAGCCACCACACCCGGCCCGAGTGCCAGCACCGGGCCATCCCACAGATCGGCCATATGTGCCGCATCGCCCTTAAGCGCCGAGCGCTCCCCAAGCAGGGCAAGATCAACCGTCCAGCCCGCCGCCTTGAGATGGCGGGCCGCCACAAAACCGTCGCCACCGTTATTGCCTGGCCCACACAACACCAGAACCCGGCCGCCGTGGGGGAAGCGGCTGAGCAGAAAGCCTGCCACCGCCCGTCCGGCGGCCCCCATCAGAGCTACACCCGACATCCCGTCGGCCTTCGCCAGACGGTCGGCGTCATACATTTGCGCCACGGTCAAAACAATCCCAGTCATCACCCGTCCTAGAATTTTATCCTTTTCTGTGTCACCATAGCGCGTATACGACGACTTGGGACAATCAACTTCATGACTTCCACCAAGCTTCTTCGCCCTGAACTCCCCTTTGTATTTATGCTTATCACGATCGGCCTGCTTGCGGGCTGCTCCAATGGCTATAGCTCCGGCACCGACCTCGGGGTGCCCCGAGATGAAAACGGCAACGCCATCCTGCATGATGGATCGAACACAGAAAAGCCCCGGCAATGACCGGGGCTTTGATTTAATTGGTAATTTAATACCCAAGAAGGAAGTGGGGCGAGTGACCGGGATTGAACCGGCGACCTCCAGAGCCACAATCTGGCGCTCTAACCAACTGAGCTACACCCGCCACAACGGCGCGGACGGATCCGCGGAGAATTTGTGCGCACTGTTTACGTTGCCACATTCTGCGCGTCAAGCGCCGTCATGCCAACACCATCTTTTTGTTTCAAATCCTGAACATTTTGCCCGAAATAGCGGCTCAGACGCGCGCAGGCCTCGTCAAGGGTCGCATCCGTTTTGCAGAAACAAAAGCGGATCAAAGGGTCCGCAGGCGCATTTTCATAGAAAGCCGAGACGGGAATCGCTGTCACCCCCGCCTCCCGCGTCAGGAACATGCAAAACTCATCCGCCGCCATCTCCGGCGCAAGGGCGCTGTAATCGGCCACCAGAAAATAAGTCCCCTCGCAGGGCAACAGCCTGAATCCGACCGCCGCAAGCCCGGCGGCCAGCCGATCCCGGCTTGCCTCCATATCTGTAGCAAGGCCGGTGAAATAGCTTTCATCCTTCCCAAGCCCGTAGGCCACCGCATATTGCAGATTCGGCGGCGTGGTGAAGGTCAGAAACTGATGGGATTTCGACATCACCCCGATCAGTGCCTCCGGCCCGGTCATATAGCCGATCTTCCAGCCAGTCAGGGAAAAGGTCTTGCCCGCCGAACCGACGCGCACCGAGCGTTCGAACATCCCGGGCAGCGTCATCAGCGGCCGATGGCGGCGACCATCGAACAGCAGATGCTCATAAACCTCATCACAGAGGGCATAAGCATCAAAGCGGCGGCAGAAATCAGCGATCAGATGCAGCTCCTCATCGCTGAAAACCTTGCCCACGGGATTCATAGGGGAATTGAGCACGATCAGCTTGGTGCGTGGACTGAACACAGCCTCAAGATCCGCCGCCGTAAAGCTCCAGTGCGGCGGAGCGAGACGCAGCGCCTTCACTTCAGCCCCCGCAGCCCGGATGATCGGCCGATAACTGTCATAACTCGGATCGATCACAATGGCCTCGTCGCCCGGCTCCAGCAGCGCAAAGAAAGCCGAGGCCAGTGCCTCCGTCGCGCCCGAGGTCACAAGCACATTGGCCGCCGTCACCTCCAGCCCGTAATACCGCCGATCATGAGCCGCCACGGCCTCCCGCAGCTCTGGTACGCCTTGAAACGGCGGATATTGATGCGGCCCGCTTTCAAGCCGCTCCCGCGCCACCGCCCGCACGTCGTCAGGCCCCGCACTATCCGGAAAGCCCTGCCCCAGATTGACGGCCTGATGCTTGACGGCCAAAGCCGACATGACCGAAAAAATCGTGGTGCCAAGGGAGGCAAACCTGGGATTGAGCGATTTCATGTGACTGTCCTGCCAAACTCTTTGAAAATTTCTACAAGGCATCCTGATCTGCCCGTCATCCTGCCACCAGCAAATTCTGACCAGGCCCATGACCGCCTACAAATCCATCATTCGCCTGTTTTTTAATCAGCTATCGCATAAAGTTTCACCCGAAGCTGTCCAGAGCCCGCGCCATATGCACGGAAACCAAGCAGCTGGCAGCTGGCACGAAAAATGCTTATACCCGATACTTGAGACCGACAATTTTCCCATCCTCTGCCATTTCTCAGAGAGACAGCATGAAAAAAATTGAAGCCATCATCAAGCCGTTCAAACTGGACGAAGTCAAAGAAGCGCTTCAAGAAATCGGACTGACCGGCATCACTGTCACGGAAGCCAAGGGATTCGGACGGCAAAAGGGCCATACCGAGCTCTATCGCGGCGCCGAATATGTGGTTGATTTCCTGCCCAAGGTAAAAATCGAAGTCGTCATGCCGGACCAGCTCATCGACCGTGCCGTGGAGGCGATCCAGAACGCCGCACGCACCGGGCGCATCGGCGATGGCAAAATTTTTGTCAGCACCGTTGACGAAGTCATCCGCATCCGCACCGGCGAGACCGGCGAGGATGCCGTTTAAAGTCCCACAGATCAAAGCATACTGGCCTCACGGCCACCCCGCACAACCTCCCCCCAAGCGACAGGAAACGCACGCATGTCTGACGTCAACAGCGTTCTCAAGCAGATCAGAGACAAGGATCTTACCTCAGTCGATCTGCGCTTCACCGACCCGCGCGGCAAATGGCATCACCTGACGATGGATTCCTCCGTCGTCAATGAAGATATGTTCGAAGAAGGCGTCATGTTCGACGGCTCCTCCATCGCCGGCTGGAAGGCGATCAACGATTCCGACATGATTCTGAAGCCCGACACCACGACCGCCGTCCTCGACCCCTTCATGGCGCAGCCGACCCTGGTCATCACCTGCGACGTTCTGGAACCGGCCAGCGGCGAAGGCTACAACCGCGACCCGCGCACCATCGCCAAGCGCGCCGAACAATATGTGAAGTTCAGCGGCATCGGTGACACCGCCTATTTCGGTCCCGAGCCTGAATTTTTCATGTTCGACGACGTAAAATTCAACGTCGGCTACAACAGCTCGTCCTATTCCTTCGACGACATTGAAGGCCCCTACAATTCCGGCCGCACCTACGAAGAAGGCAATATGGGCCACCGCCCGCGCGCCAAGGGCGGCTATTTCCCGGTCGGTCCGGTGGACAGCTGCCAGGATATCCGCGGCGAAATGGTTGCCGTCGCCAAGTCCATGGGCCTGCCCATGGACAAGCATCACCACGAAGTCGCCGCATCCCAGCACGAACTCGGCCTGATGTATGGCACCCTGACCCAAACCGCAGACCGCGTGCAGATCTATAAATATGTCGTGCATCAGGTGGCTCATGCCTATGGCAAGACCGCAACCTTCATGCCGAAGCCGGTCGCACTTGATAGCGGTTCGGGCATGCATGTCCATCAGTCGATCTGGCGCGATGGCAAGCCGCTGTTCGCTGGCAACGGCTATGCCGACCTGTCGGACACCGCCCTTTATTACATCGGCGGCATCATCAAGCACGCGAAGGCCCTGAACGCCTTCACCAACCCGACCACCAACAGCTACAAGCGTCTGGTGCCGGGCTATGAAGCGCCGGTTCTGCTGGCCTATTCGGCACGCAACCGCTCGGCCTCCTGCCGCATTCCCTATGCGACCAACCCCAAAGCCAAGCGTGTCGAAATCCGCTTCCCGGATCCGCTCGCGAATCCTTACCTCGCCTTCTCGGCCATGCTGATGGCCGGCCTCGACGGTATCGAGAACAAGATTCACCCCGGCGAAGCCATGGACAAGGATCTCTATCACCTGCCGCCGGAAGAACTGCGTCAGGTTCCGACCGTCTGCGGTTCGCTGCGTCAGGCGCTGCTCGCGCTTGAAGAAGACAATGCCTTCCTCAAGAAGGGCGGCGTCTTCACCGATGACCAGATCCAGTCCTATGCCGAACTCAAATGGGAAGAGCTGCACGCTTACGAAATGGCGCCGCACCCCATCGAGTTCCAGATGTACTATTCGTCCTGATCACGACGACCGCTGCTGGTTGCCAGCAACAGGTTCAAGATACTCAGTCCCCGGGGTCATTCCCGGGGACTGATCATATTCAGGGCCCCGCAACCGGCTCAGACCCTTGACCCGCACGCCTGTGATCGGATTAGATCGGAAAATATTTTGGCCGACCTGTCAGCCAAGCTCAGCTTCGAGGGTTGCAACAACTATGGACTTGCCGATCACATTGATTTTGTTGACGGGTGCGCTTTTGCTCCTGGCCGTCTCCAACATCATGTCCCGCCGCCCGTCGCCCATCGGACGGGTCTGGCCCGTTCCCTATAACGCTCTGCAGTTCATTAGCCTTCTGGTCAGCATTGCCATGGCGGCGCATCTTGTGACCCTGCTGACCGGCACCCCCTTTGCCGGTCGCATGGGCAATTGAGCTTTAACGAAATAGGAGGAAATGGCTTTTAAACTCGAAAATCCTGCAACCCTTTCGGACAGGCCTCTGGAGACTTTGACAAACGCCGAGCAATCCACTCTCCGCACCAACCACGAAGCATGCCCCGGCACTGCTTGGCGCGACCGCCTGTCCGGCACCAACATCAATCCCGATACCCTGCTCGCGACGGATTACCTCAATCATTTCAATGAAGCGGTCATGATTCTCGATCTTGTGGCCGAGATGCCGGACTGCCTTGAGGACATTATCGACTGGGCCCCGAAAAGCTATCAGGAGCATTTCGCCCATAGCCATTTCCAGCACAAGGCCCTCGCGGTCGAAGCCTATGCCCATGCCCCCGCCGCACGCCGCGCCGCCCTTGAAGCTGTGATCGATGACCTTAATCTTCTGATCCTCTGCACCATCTCCGAAGCCGCCGTCGGCTTGTCGGAAGGTGCCCCTGACACCATCCACGCCACGGTGTCCGCCGCCGCAAGCCAGCTCCGCGAGCTCATCGCCAAGGCCAGCCGCATCATCAATGGCGGCACCCTCGAAACCATGACGGACAACGCCCCGACCGACGGCATGAATCAGGATGCCGTCGACAGCCTGTTCGATTAGATCCACAATATCTAGTGGCCTTGCCAAGCGTTTCCCAGTAGGTATAGGCTCTGTCAGCGGCAGGCCCTGCCGCCTTGATTTCCTGCGATTTCCTGCTCTGGACGCTTCATGGCCGATCTTTTCGAGAATCTTTCCGCCACCAAAACCGACTATTCGGCCAAGGACATCGAAGTCCTTGAGGGGCTTGAGCCCGTGCGCCGTCGCCCCGGCATGTATATCGGCGGCACCGACGAACGCGCCTTCCATCATCTCGCGGCGGAAGTTCTCGACAATTCCATGGACGAGGCGGTGGCCGGCCACGCGAACCGCATCGATATCGAACTTCATGCCGATGGATCGCTGTCGGTTGCCGACAATGGCCGTGGCATTCCCACCGACCCGCACCCGAAATACAAAGACAAGTCGGCCCTTGAAGTCATCATGACCACCCTGCATTCGGGCGGCAAATTCGGTTCGGACGCCTACAAGACCTCGGGCGGTCTGCACGGGGTCGGGATCTCGGTGGTGAACGCGCTGTCATCCTGGGTCTCGATCGAGGTCGCCCGCGACCGCCAGATCTGGGTTCAAACCTATGGTCGCGGCCATGCGACCTCACCCCTTGAACTCAAGGGCTCGACCCAGAATCGGCGCGGCACACGGGTGCATTTCATGCCCGATACCGAGATTTTCGGCACCACGGCTGCCTTCAAGCCGTCGCGGCTTTACCGCATGGCACGTTCGAAAGCCTATCTGTTCCGCGGCGTTGAACTGCGCTGGAAATGTGCGCCCGAGCTTATCCGCCCCGGCGATGAAACCCCGGCCGAAGCCACGTTGCATTTCCCCGGCGGTCTCGCCGACTTCCTGCGCGACGCCATCGACGGCGCGCAATGTGTGACCCCCGAAGTCTTCGCCGGCCGCGCGGCCCTTGCCGAGGACATGGGACAGGTCGAATGGGCTGTGGCCTGGCCAGCCGCAATCGACGGCTTTATGCATTCCTATTGCAACACCGTGCCGACCCCCGAAGGCGGCACCCATGAAGCCGGATTCCGCGCCGCGCTGACCAAGGGCCTGCGCGCCTATGGCGAGCTTGTGGGCAACAAAAAAGCCCGGGAAATCACGCCCGAGGATGCCCTGGGTGGGGCCGCCATGTTGATTTCCGTCTTCATCCGCGACCCGCAATTTCAGGGCCAGACCAAGGAAAAGCTCGCGACCCCCGAGGCCACCCGCCTCGTGGAAAACGCCATGCGCGACCATTTCGACCATTGGTTGTCCGGTGCCCCGGTGCAGGCCACGGGTCTTCTTGATTGGGTGATCGAAAAAGCCGAAGAACGCCTCCGCCGCAAGGCCGAGAAAGAAATCCAGCGCAAAACCGCCACCAACCGCCGCCGCCTGCGCCTGCCCGGCAAGCTTGCCGATTGTGCCGCCGACGGGCCAGCGGGCACCGAAATCTTCATCGTCGAAGGGGATTCGGCCGGTGGATCGGCCAAACAGGCGCGCGACCGCAAAACACAGGCCATCCTGCCCATTCGCGGCAAGATCCTGAACGTGGCCAGCGCCGGTCTCGACAAAATCGGCGCCAATCAGGAAATCTCCGACCTCTCCCAGGCGCTCGGCTGCGGCATGCGCGACAAATTCCGCCTGAGTGACCTGCGTTATGAAAAAGTGGTCATCATGACCGACGCCGACGTGGACGGCGCCCATATCGCAACGCTGCTCATGACCTTTTTCTACCGCGAAATGCCGGAACTGGTCCGCCGCGGTCACCTGTTTCTCGCCCAGCCGCCGCTCTATCGCATCGCCCAGGGCGGCAAGGTCATCTATGCCCGCGACGACGCCCACCGCGAGCAACTGATGAAAAAGGAATTCGCCGGGCGCGGAAAAGTCGAAATCAGCCGCTTCAAAGGCCTTGGCGAAATGCCGCCCGCGCAGCTGAAAGACACCACCATGGACAAAAAGCGCCGCACGCTGCTCCGCGTCGTCCTCCCCGAAGATTTCCAGGACCAACGCGACACCAGCCGCCTGGTCGAAGACCTCATGGGCCGCAAACCCGAACTCCGTTTCGCCTTCATCCAGGAAAACGCCGACGCGGTGAAAGATCTGGATATTTAGCGAGGCTGATCAAACACGCTCCATAGTCTACCCGTATGAGACTCTAAACGGCACATTATCAAAAATCGATTTCATAACGGAGACTCACTGGACTTGTGGATGATCCAGATTTCTAATGGGCAAACTTTTTCGATCTAGCAACTCCATCGATTGCGCTTGCAAATACATTCTCCAACAACATAGCCCCACTGAGCGTTAAGTGCCCCGCATCAAAATACGCCGGGCGCCCTTGTTGATCTACTAGAACGCATTCGGGGTGACACAACACGCTCCCTAGATCGTAATAGGAAAAATCACTGGATTTTTTCGACTTTGCATATGCAAACAAATCCCGATTAATTTCATGATAAGTGGCAAGATTCTGAGAAGGAAGCTTGTCGCCTCTCGTAAGATGATTGAAGAGCGTCGCCGCAACATTATTTTCATATGTAGGAACTGGCATTAACCAGACTGTCCTAGTTTCTTCCTCTGCCAACCGCACAATGAAAGGATCGATAACATTTTCCAGGCCCTCGCTCCCTGCGAAATGCAAAAAAACAGCGTCGACCTTAAGTGCTTTTGCCTCAGCGATAAGCCTCTCAACGCTATCACGCGATTTTTTAAGCGGCTCATTATCAACACTGAAGAAAACCCGATAACCATGCGCTGACGCAACCTTGGCAAATGATGTTTTAATTGAATCGGCATGGCTATTGCCTATAAGCAGAAGTGTGCCTTTTTTTCCCTCAGCGCCATCCGTAATTTCGCAAAGGTCCGATGTGGGGTGAAGAAGGCGAAAAACCTTACCGCATCGATAAACCGAACGATCCGACCAAGCCGCAAAGATCTTCTGTTCGGACGAGGAGAACCGCTTCTGCATGAGCGTCTCAGATGACAGCGAAAACATAACGATCACCCCCGAGACCCCAATCGCTCGCAGCGCTGAATAGAAATTTGCACCGACACGCTCAACACCATGATAGAGCGCAAGTGAAAAGATAACTATCAGGGCAACAATCACTGCAATCGCATATGGGGTGGAAGGCGATAAAATCGTGCCCGAAAATGGCTGATAAAGATACAGAACAATAATTGGAAAATGTGCGAGATAAATGGAATAAGAATATTTTCCAACCAATTCAAAGGCATCACCAATCCGCCCCTTTTCAAACATATCAGGCAAACCAAAAGTAAGGACACCCGCAGTGGCAAGACAGATTCCAAGAGCAGCGAGACCTGGATGGCCAATTATGAAGCTGGTTGATTGACCATCAACAGGAAGAAATGGAATGGACAAAAGAACAAAAAATGACAAACAGCCAAGTATAGGGTTTCGGATATCATCCCGTAGCGTTCCTGCCACAGTCAGATGACAAGCTACTAAATATCCAATCAAAAACTGCCAAATGCGCAAAGGCATCATAAAAAATGAGGTTTTAGAGCTTACCGTCGTGGCAACAAAACATATAAGTAGGGATACTATCAAGAGAGCCAAGATGGACCACTTGAATTTCTTCGCCAACAAGAAAAGGAGTGGGATGAGTAGATAGAACTGAATTTCAACCCCTAATGACCACAAATGTAATAATGGAGTAAATTCCGCCTTACTGAAATAAGAGTTCTGAAGCCAAAATCCGAAATTGGATATAAAGAAGGCAGAAAATAACCCTTGCTCAACAACCTGACCATACTCAACCGGCATCACAATACATGCAGCAATCAGTAGAGTAAGCAGTACGGTCACAAAATATGCCGGCAAAAGCCTCCGCGCTCGTCGGGAATAGAAGGCAACAGCCTCACCCTCTCTATAGAGAAGTGCCATCAGAAAGCCACTGATGACAAAAAACACATCAACACCCAGGAAGCCGTTTTCAAATCCACGCATATTCAGATGGAACAATACTACCGAGATGACAGAGACACCGCGCAGGATCTGTATGTCTTTCCGATATTCCACTATTTATCCCCATCTGAATTTCTTAAACAAGCACTCTATCGTAGATCAACGAAATCAAGCTAACGACAAATACCCAAACAGACACAATCTCGCACCAACAAAAGGCAATATATAAAACTACCCTTATTGTGCAATTTCTTTCTACTTCATCTAACTACCCGCAAATATCTACAAACCGTTTAAGAAACCGCCGCCCGATCCTATCTATCTCCGTGTCACAGGCCTCAAGCCGCGTGGCCACATCCAGCCCTGCACGGGCCAGCCTTTCGCGCTCGGCCTCCAAAAGTCCACGCATGACCGGCAGCGTGAATTCCGGGTGGAACTGCACACCCCAGACCTGATCGGCATAGCGTACGGCCTGATGCGGATCGCCATCACCTTCAGCAAGCAGGATGCTGCCGCGTGGCAAGCGCAGCGCCGCCTGATTATGGGCTTCGTAAACCATCGTGCTATGTTGCGACAGTACTGACAGCAACGGATCGTCAGCTGCCTCAGGCGTTGGCGTGATCCGCACCGGACCATATTCGGGTCCGCGCGGGTTGTTGCCGACCTCCCCACCCAGGGCATGGGCCAGCAACTGATGGCCAAAACAGACCCCCAGCATCCGCGTACCGCCAGCAACCGCCCCGCGCAACCATTCGGCCGTACGCTCGCTCCAACCCTCGCGGTCGGTCACCATGGCCGGTGAGCCGGTGATGATCACCCCGCGCAAAGACCCGGCCGGCGGCAAGGGTTCATCGTTAAACACCCGCACCACCTGCGCGTCCGCCTGTCCCCAGCCAAGTGCGCTAAGGAACATGCGGTCAGCATCCCCCGCGTCGCTTTTAATCCCAATGCTGCCAGTCTGGATGATCAGAAAGCTCAATGCGACACCGCCCCATCCGCGCCGATACCTGTTTGTGACCGCACATCCTGCACCTCAAACGCCTCCCGCTCAGCAGCCGCCCGGCCCGAGCGATCGGTGACCGAAAAAATCCAGGTCACAAAGAACGCAAGCGGCATGGAATAAATCGCCGGATTCTTGAATCTCACCACCGGTTCAGCATAACCGAACATATCGACCCAGACCGTCGGGCTCAGAATAACCAGCGTCATGGCCGTAATCAGCCCCGCGAACCCGCCTATGAAGGCTCCCCGCGTGGTCAGCCCACGCCAGGTGATCGACAGCAGCAACACCGGAAAATTGGCGCTGGCCGCGATGGCGAAGGCCAGGCCGACCATGAAGGCCACATTCTGTTTCTCGAACGCGATGCCAAGTACAATGGCCAGCACGCCAAGCCCCACCGTGGCGATTTTCGAAATCAGCACTTCCTTTTTCTCGTCAACCTTACCGTGCGCGATCACGCTCGCATAAAGGTCATGGGAGATGGCCGAGGCCCCCGACAGGGTCAGGCCGGATACCACGGCCAGAATGGTCGCAAAGGCCACCGCCGAGATAAAGCCCATGAACAGGCTGCCGCCCACCGCGTCGGCCAGATGCACCGCCACCATATTGCTGCCGCCCGCAAGATCCTTGAGGATATTCAGCGCCTGCCCCGGCGGCACGGTGAAGAATTCAGGATGACGCGCCAACAGCACAATGGCGCTGAAGCCGATGATGAAAGTCAGAATATAGAAATAGGCGATGAACCCCGTGGCATAGAGCACGGATTTCCGAGCCTCCCGCGCATCCCGCACGGTGAAAAAGCGCATCAGAATATGCGGCAGTCCGGCGGTACCGAACATCAACGCAATGCCCAATGAAATGGCATCGATAGGATTGCTCACCTGCGTGCCCGGCATCATGATGTGAGCGCCATTCGGGTGGGTCGCCACCGCCTCGCGGAACATGATCTCAGGGTTGAAATCAAATGCCGAAAGCGCCGCCACTGCCATGAAGGTCGCGCCCGCCAACAGCAGAACCGCCTTGATGATCTGCACCCAGGTGGTCGCAAGCATGCCGCCAAAGGTCACATAAAGCACCATCAGGACGCCAACGACCACAACCGCGATCACATAATCCAGCCCGAACAGAATCTCGATCAGTTTGCCCGCTCCGACCATCTGGGCAATCAGATAAAAAGCCACCACAACCAGCGACCCGCAAGCCGCAAGGGCCCGCATGCGCACCCGATCCAGGCGATAGGCCACCACATCGGCAAAAGTGAATTTGCCCAGATTGCGCAACGGCTCGGCAATCAGGAACATGATGATCGGCCAGCCGACCAGAAAGCCGATGGAATAAATCAGCCCGTCAAACCCGGTCGCATACACCAGTCCCGAGATGCCCAGAAACGACGCCGCCGACATATAGTCCCCGGCAATGGCAAGACCGTTCTGACGGCCGGAAATACCGCCGCCCGCCGTATAGAAATCCCGCGTCGTCTTGGTCCGCTTGGCCGCCCAGCGGGTGATCCCAAGCGTCAGCGACACAAAGGCCAGAAACATGACAATCGCGGGCCAATTGAGCGCCTGCTTCACGCCGCCCTCAATGGTGCCCGCAGCCAAAGCCGCGCCCGGAAATCCCAAAAGCGCCGCAACCCCCAGACCAAACCGCATTATTTTACATCCTCAACAATGTTCCGGGTGAGCTGATCGAACTCACGATTGGCCCGCGCCACATAAATGGCGGTGAGGATAAACGCGGAAATGATCACAAGAAGTCCAAGCGGGATGCCCACGGTCATGGTCATGCCCGGCAAGGCCGCCCCAAGTTTTTCCGGGGCAAAGGCGACCGCCAGAATAAAGCCGTAATAAATCACCAGCATCAGCACCGTCAGACGCCAGCCAAGACGACGGCGGCGCGTCACCAATCTCTGATAGTCCGGATGCGTCCGAATACGGTCAATGGCGTCCTGGCTCATATAGCCCCCGATTGTTATCTATTGGCCTAGAATAGTAAGGCTATTTCATGCGTGACACATCACGAAACTTCACCCAGGCCAAATAACAATCGGATCACCTCAAGGTCGCGACAGCGCAGGCGGCGCGATCATCGGCCTCAGCCGCTCATAAGCCTGCCCGATCGCCAGCACCATCGCATCCCCATAGGCCGGGCCGACAAACTCGATGCCCACCGGCAGCCCCTCATCCGTCACCCCCGCAGGCACGGACAAAGCGGGCAGTCCCGCATTGCTCGACGGGTCGGTGTTCCGGATATAGGCCGTCATGCTGTCGACCATCCTGCCGTTCAGCTCCACCGGATCATCGCGATCATCCGGCGATCGTAAACTGGCTGGCAGAGGCGTCGTCGGCACCACCAGAGCATCAACCGCATTATCGCGGAAATAACGCTCATACACATCCTGCAGTTTCGGCCGATGAAGAAGCATGGCTGTCCGATAGGTTTCCGGCGTGATCCCGCCCTCCCCCATGAGCCCGGCGATGAGCTGCCGCAGCTCATCGCTTGAAATTACCCTCGCCAACTCCTGATAACTGAGCGGGGCATTATTCACATAAAGATAATTCGCCACTTCACGCGGCGCTTCGAACAGGGCGATGGGAAACCCGACCGCCGCGCTCAGATCGCCTATATGGGGAATATCCTTTTCGATCAGAACCGCCCCGGCCTCCCGCATCTGCTCCAGCGCCTCGGCGCATATCTTGGCCGTGGCCGGGTGCAGATCCTCATAAAAATAACCCCGCGGAACTCCAAGCCGCACGCCCTTCAAAGACCGCGCCACCACCGGCGAGGTCTTCTTCACCGCGCAGATCTCATCCATCAGAATAATATCCGCAACACTGCGCGCAAGCGGCCCCGGCGTATCCCGCGTGGACGACAGCGGCACGATGCCCCGCGCGTCATAACGATCAAGGGTCGGCCGGAAGCCAACGCAGCCACAAAGCGCCGCCGGTATGCGGCAGGACCCCCCGGTATCCGTACCGATCCCCAAAGGCGCCATGCGCGCCGACACGGCAATAGCGGTGCCGGAACTGCTACCGCCGGGCATATGATCCGCCCCATAAGGATTGCGCGCTGAGCCATAATGACGATTGTTGCTGCGGATGCCGAAGGCCAGTTCATGCATGGCAACCTTACCCAGCAACAGCCCGCCGCTCTCCCGCAAGCTCCGGGTAATCGGCGCATCCATAGGCGGCACCCAGTTCTGAAGCGCTGGCGTGCAGGCCGTGGTCGGCAGATCAGCCGTATTGATATTGTCCTTCAAAACAAACGGCAGCCCATAAAGCGGTCCGCGAAGCTGCGTCATCTTACGCGCCGCATCCCGCACCCTGTCCGGGTCCTGAGTCACAAAGGCATTGAGGTCTCGGAGGCGGTCACTCTGCCCAAGCAGGGCATCCACATAATCAATCAGCCGCAGATCACCCTTTTTCAAAGCGGCAATCGCATCCACGCCCGTCAGGTCAAGAATAGTCTGGTCGCTCATCAAAGCCCCCCCCCCCCGTATCCCGTACTGAACACCTCCGGCCGCCCTCTACTCGCAACAGCCGCACGATAAGTTTACCCTCTGCAAGGCGGCAGGCAAGCCCCGGAAACGCCAAGGCCGCCCCTCCATGCTGGAAAGATATTTCGGCAGCTATTCAAAACAGATTTTGAAGCATCTTCTGTCCGACGACGACATCGGTTTCCTAACCATTCCGCTGACCGCAAAAATCCGAAATGTAATCCACTGTTCCAAATCAAAACATCTGCCAGCGCCCGTAAGGCCCCTACCACTTGAAGCCCAGTCGCTTGATATCTTGTGCGACTTGTTTCCTTTTATCGAACATTATACCAGCCTGCCCCCAAGCTTCGAAAACACTCAGTTTCTCGAACGCGATCTGAAATGTCTCTATCACGCCCATGACATTTTGCTCGCGCAGTATAACCCGCCGCCCACCATCACCGATCTCGCCCGGCAGGTGGGCATGAGCACGACAAAGCTGAAAACCGGATTCCGCAATCTCTATGGCGAGACCATCCACAGCTTTGCCACCAAGATCCGGATGGAGGAAGCCTGCCGCCTGCTCTCCGATCCCGAGCTGCCGATCTATCTGGTGTCACAACAACTCGGCTATGAACATCACAACAGCTTTATTCTGGCCTTCAAGAAACAGTTCGGCATCGTCCCGAAACAGTTCCCGACGGATAAACTGACCCGAATGACCATGTAGATCGTGATATCAGATAAAGATTGGCCCGCCCTGTTGGATTCGAACCAACGACCCCATGCTTAGAAGTTAAGAAATATACTCATTCTGAAAGTTTCTTTTTGTTAATTTTTGGCTGATTTCTGCCATTTTATGATAAACTTAATTTCAGTGTGTTCCCTAGTATTCCATAATTTTGTTACCCACACGTTACCCAAAAGCCCTCTGGGTAACAAACTTTGGATCTATTGCGATGCGCGCCATGAAACTTACGGACGCTCGGGTTGCTTTGATCAAGGCCAATGTCTCCAAGCGGATTGAGTATCCCGATGAACTTTTGACGGGGCTTCGTCTGCGCGTCGGAACATCTGGCCGCAAAAGCTGGATAGTGCGAGCCCGCATAGGTTCCCAAATAGTCAATAAGACATTGGGGACCTATCCAAACCTTTCCCTGTCAAAAGCGAGAGAAAAAGCGCGGCAGTTCCTGATCGAATCAGCAGATCGAGGGCATTTTCAACCAGTCCCTCTATTCGAAGATGTCGCAACTCAATTTATCGAGCAATATGCGAAGCCCAAGAATCGTTCATGGCACCTACAGCAAAGACGCTTTGAAATTCACGTCCTTCCCCATTGGCGGGGACGGCGTGTTGATTCAATTCGTCGCGCCGACGTTATCGCTATCGTAGACAACCTCTTTAACGGAGGCTCCAAAGTCTCGGCAAACAGACTCCTCGTGCTTCTAAAAACATTTTTCAAATTTTGCATACGGAAAGATTATATCGAATCATCTCCAGCAGAAGCAGTCGACAAACCCGCCGAAGAGGTCTCCCGTGACCGCTATCTGTCAGAAAAGGAAATCAAGTTTCTATGGAGTGCGGCCACTCTCCTTGGATACCCCTTTGGCCCAATGGTCAAAATCCTTCTGCTGACAGGGCAAAGGCGCACTGAAGTGGCGTCTATGAAATGGTCTGATCTGGACCTTGATAAGGGCGAATGGATATTGTCGGCAAAAGATACCAAAAATGCGAAAAAACACCTCGTGCCCTTGTCGCCCTTAGTTGTTCAATATCTCAAAGCCCTCCCTGTCCTTGGAGACTATATTTTCACCACAGATGGGGAAACCTGCGTAAGCGGATACTCAAAATTCAAAGTTCGCCTAGACAAATTTATGAAATTCAATCTCGAAAGCAATGAGGCAAAATGGGAAGAATGGCATCTTCATGACCTGCGGCGAACCGTAGCGACTCATATGGCACGGCTCGGCATCCCCGAGTTTATTGTCAGCAAAGTACTTAACCACAGTGTCGGACAGGGAATTACAGCTCGTGTCTATAATGTCTATTCCTACGCTGCCGAGAAACGGCATGCTTTAGAAACCTTAGGCTCAGAGATTGCCACCCTGGTTGGCGAGCCGATATATGTCAGCAGTACATAACCCTACAGATCTTATAATGGGGACGACTCAAGTCGCCCTTGCTCTGTTTTTAGAAAACCAGGCGTTCACCTCCTCCACATCATAGACCGTGATACGCGGCGACAATCGAATAGCCGGTGGAAAACCATGTTTTTGGCCCCGACTCCAACGCCAAACCGTGATACGGCTGACCCCATATTCCTGCGGAATATCTCTCAGACGAATATATTTGGGCATCCCTTTATTCCTCATCATGCCTCAAGATTTTGCGCACCCCGGTCACTTGATCTTTCAGCCGTTTTCCGCCGCGCTTTCTGAAAGCCTTTATCAGTGTCCAAAAAACTGCTGAGCATGAAGGGAATGAGATCGGCAGGTGCAACCTCCTCCCCATAAATTCTCAGATAAACATCCGCATATTCTGATAGGGACACCATCACTTTGGGGTCCAGAACAATAGACAGCTTCACGGGTGTACGATCCGGCAATTTGCAAAGCTTGAGCGTGGTCATATTGTCTCTCCTCACCCTCTATAAGGCCGCAACACCATGTCCTTGTGGACGATGACGCGCAGCGGCCAGCCCGGGCGGATGGTGATGGTGGGTTGAATGTTGAGATTGCGTTCCGTGATCCGCTGCCCCGCCCGATTGACATTGTCCTGTGTGGATTGACGAAGAGCGGTCACAAGATCACTTTCGTTCCCACCAAAGGTCAGCTCGGTGCCGACGCCCAGCAATGTGGAGAGGGCCACGCCCTTGATGAGCCGCCAGGTGTGATAATCGACGGCATCCTCGAGACCGGCATAGCCGGCGAGGTCGGTTGCGGGCAGATTATCGATCACTGTCGAGGAGCCATCCGGCAGGATGATGCGCTGCCAGATGATGAGGGCTCGGCTTTGTCCGAAGGCGACCATACTGTCATAGCTGCCGATCAGGCGCGATCCTTGTGGAAGCAGCAGATAGCGTCCCGAAACGCTGTCATAGATATTCTCCGTCACCTGGGCGATGACCCGCCCCGGAAGATCCGAATTGATCCCCGTCAGCAGACTGGCCGCAATCACCGTACCGGCCATGATCTGATAGGGTGAGACAGGATCCTGCAGCGCATGAGCGCTGTATATCGTGTCATCGACCTTGGAGTCGAGGAACCCGAGCTTGCGTTTTTGGCCGTTCTGATCTTCGCTGGCATCAGCGACCGCCTGTGGTCCCAGGATGCCCATCTGATCCGATCTTATGGTTGTCGGCCTCTCGGCGGCTGACGCTGGAGTGCCCCCTGCCCCGGCTTTCGCTCTCAACTGGAACAACACATCCGATTCCCTGGCCTGAGCATCCAGCCGCGCCAGTCTGATCCGTTCGGCCCGCTGTGCGTCATCTTCCGCATTGGGGCGGAACTCCATGTCCGAGGTCGCGGGTGATCCCAATCCCAGATTGGCTTCCGTCTGCAGGACGGGGCTGCCGAGATCCCCTGGTAATGGCGCTCCAAGCTGGATCCGGGGTTTGTCGCTGTAACGCCGGGGCAAGACTTCGAGGCCTTCGGGTTTTGCTTTGGAGCTCAGGTTATGGAGCTCTGGGCTGGTCGCCGGTCTCTCCATCAGCTTAGGCGGCTGCAGCGCCAGGATGGCGGCGCCAAACAATATGAGAAGGCCGAGCGCGCATAAGACCAGCAACACCTTGCGGTTGATCCGCGTGATCCGTCGGGGCTTGACGCGAAGGGCGAGCCCCTCCGGATCCTCCTTCGGGCCCGGCTCTGGCAGGTCCATCTTGATCTGATCATCCCGGGATCCCGTCATGGCTCTTCACCCGGCTTGCGGGAGCTCACATCATTACTGCGGGTGATGCGGACCACCTGTTGCGGCTTCTCGCCGAGACGCAGCTCCGCCGCTTTGAACAGGCGATCGACAATATAGAAGTTGCCGCGCTTCCGGTAATTGACAAGCTCGGTGCCGCCATTGTCGCCGATGACAAAGAGCGGTGGCGCTTCGCCCTGATCGAGCCGATCCGGAAACTGGATATAGACCTTATGCGTGTCGTCAAAAACATGGATCGGTCGCCAGGGCGGATTGTCTCCGCCGATCCGATAGCGGAACCGCAACTGATCAAGCTCCAGTCCCTGGCCAATCACCTGTTCTGCCTGTGCCTGTTTGCGGGCCTCTCCGCGCTTGAGGGCGAGCAACGCATCCTGCGGATAGGTCCAGGATATGGACGCCATATAGGCGTCCGATGTGCTGTTCAGTTCGAGATGATAGGCGCGGCGATCGGTGATGATGACGAGATTGCTGCGGAGATCTTCCTTGATGGGCTTGACCAGAACATGGGCCCGCGCGTCCGCCCCGTCGCCGCTCACCACGTCGCCTATGATCCAGCGAACGGTGTCCCCTGCCGAGACGGCGACGATCTCCTCGCCCTTCTGTAAGGCGATGTCGCTGACCTGCTCGGGGGCCGCATAAAGCTGATAGAGCGCGCCCTCCATATAGGGATAGATCTGGATTGCATTGAGATAACCGTCCCTGATCGGCTGGATCCGGGCGGCGTCATTCGCGGCAAGAATGCGATCCTCGGGCGCGCCAGCCGGGAGAGACAGAGTTTTCTGGAGTGAGGTTGCGGGTTTGAGCTGTCCTGGCAACGGCAGAGGTTCCGGCTGGACAATGATTTCAACCGGTGGCGCCGGATCCTGGGCCATGGCCGCCATCCTGAACGCCGCCGGATCATAGGGCATCTCCTGCGGTATTTTCTCAGATGCACAGGCGGACAGTCCAAGGACCATGGTCATCAACTGAATAAATCGGGTCATTCCTGATCTCCTGCGATATGGTCCTCGCTCCAGTCGAGCGCATGGACATAGATGCCGAGAGGGTTTTTGCGCAACGCCTGTTCATCGCGCGGCGGCGAGATGACAATGGATAGAACGGCCCTGTAGCGGCGGCTTGAGGTGCGGAGACCGTTCTCGAAACTCTCTTCGCGCCAGCGGATATCGAAACTGTCATCGGACGAGCGCACCACACTTGTGACTTCGGCGGTGATGCTGCGTTTGCCCACCTGCCGAAACGGATCATGCTCGCGCGCATATTCGTTCAGTCTGTTGCTCGCTTTCGCCGCGGCATAATCATAGGCGGCGAGCCAGCTCCGCCGCACGATGACGGGATCCGTGGACAGGGAGCGGATGTTTTCAATGAAGCGGGCGAGATGAAACGCGATCTGGGCATCCGTCGGGTTATAGGCCGCAGTCGCGGGAGCGACCGCGCGAATGTCCCCAGACCCATCGAGCTCGACAATATAAGGCGTGATGCTGCTGCGGCCGGTCTGCCAGAGAACTCCACCCGAGAGCAGGATGGCGAGCCCCAGACAGCCAAAGGCCATGAGCCGCCAGTTATGCGCCTGCAGGCGGGCGGCCCCCATGCGCTCATCCCAAACCTGGGCGGCTTTCTGATAGGGCGTGACGGGGACTGGCGTCTTGCCATATGCGAGAGGTGATCTTTTGAACATCAGCGATCCTCCTGTGTCAGCTTGGGGCTTTCGCCCGACATCGGGCGATCGCCGTCGCGGATGGTATGGGCTGTGATATTGGCGAGATCCCGGAACTTCTGGCCGCGGTTGAGCTTTGCCGCCCAGGCTGGGGCCGCACTTCCCCCACCTGTTGCAGCTGTCGAACCGGATTTCTCACCAGGACTTCCGGGCCTGGTCACGCTGCTGGCCGCCGCGGAACCGGACATTCCCTGACCGGAATTGTGGGGTGATGCTCTGCCACCTGCCGTTGCGGCCGCAGCCTGGGTTGCACGGCTGAGGCCGGCGCCTGCTGCTCGCAATCCCCCGGCAGCAACGGCGCCCGCAGCTGCACCGCCAAGGGCGAGACCGGCCACAGAGCCCACAGCGGCCCCTGCCCCGAGTTGCGGTGCGCCTGAGACGAGACCAGCGGCGACGCCTGGACCGAATATGCCGAGCATGAAAATGGACAGCGCGCCAAGAACCGTCGCGCTCGCCTCCCGGAGCGTGACCTCCTCGCCTGAAAAAGACGCGGCAAACGTCCCGAACAGGGTTGACCCGATCCCGACAATGACCGCGAGAACCATGAGCTTGATGCCCGCGGAAATCACATTGCCAAGCACGCGTTCGGCCAGAAAGGAGGTCTTGTTCCAAAGGGCAAAGGGGATGAGCACGAAACCCGCAAGGGTCGTCAATTTGAATTCGAGAATGGTCATGAAAAGCTGGATGGCCAGAATGAAAAAGGCCAGCAGCACCACGATCCAGGCGAACATCAAAATCATGATGGTGACAAAATTCTCGAAGAAGGCGACCGGTCCGATGAGCTCCGAGACCTCTTCGAGCAAAGGGGTTGCGGCGTCATATCCGGCTGCGGCCACAAATCCGGGGCGCATCAGGTCGCCGGCTGTCAGGGCGGCTTCCGTCGCGGTCAATCCCAATTGGGCAAAGCTCTTGAAGACGATCCCGGCAAGGGTGGAAAAATTATTGAGAATGAGGGCAAAGGTCCCCACATAAAGGACCTTCCGGATGAGCGCCGGAATAACCGACTTGTCTTCGGTCATGGCCCAGGCAAGACCGGCAAGCGTGATGTCGATGCCGATCAAGATGGTCGTCAGGAAGGCGACGTCCGGCTCAAGCAATCCGAAGCCGCTATCGATATAGGTAACGAAGGTTGCAGTGAACTGGTCGATGACATTGAGATCGTCCATGACCTTTTCCCGTTTTATCGGTCAGCGCGTATAGGCTGAGCCGTCTCCGTAAAATCGCGTGAAGCGGGCGCGGCCCTGCTCATGTGCCGCAAGAGCCCCGGCGCGCTCCAGCGCTTCGGCCCGGGTTGAGGCCGCCAGCAAGGTCTGCAACTGCATGGATTGTTTGGCGGCGAGCGCGGTCAGTTGATTGCCAGCCTGAAGCGCCTGAAGATTGCCGACGGCGCCCTGGCTCTCGGCCATGAGCCGGTCTAACAATTGCCCGTCACGCCGCAGTTCACCGACCACTTCGGCCTGTACCGCGAGGCTGTGTTTGAACCCGTCCCGCGCGAGCCCCCAGGCTTCCCGGGCGTCACGCAGGATCCGGGACGCGGAGGTCGAATTGTCATAGCTTTCCGGGAATAGACGGCGATAGTGATTGTCTATGGCCGCGAGGTCATAGGCGATCCCTTGGGCACTCCTGGTCAGATCATCCATGCGCAGGAGCGAGTTTTGCAGGTCGGAGGCGATGGACCTTGGCAGACGCGTGAGATTGCGGGTCTGGTTGATCAGCATCTGCGCGTCGTTCGCAAGCTGCTGGATCTGATTGTTGATTTGCGCAAGGGTGCGTGCGGCCGTCAGGACATTCTCCGCATGGTTCGCCGGATCATAGACGATGTCGCCGAGACCGAAGATGGCATGGGCGTTTTGTGGCAGGGCCAGCGTCATGGCAATGGCCGTAAGGCAACTCAGGACTATGCGTTTCGGGATGATGTGTTTCATGATGAGGCTCCAGTGCTCATGTTGTTGTCGCGGGCGATGAGATCGGCGGCCCAGCCGAGGCTCTGGGCGCGGAGCCAATGCTCGGTGAAATGCTCGGGACCTCGGGTGGCGATGAGTGCGTCCATGCGCGCCTGATCCTCTTTCCTCGAGACGGCCGCAAAGGCGCGCGCGATGGGGCCGAGATCGAGTTCGAACAGACGATTGCCCCGGCGCGACTGATAGTAATAGTCACGCTTCGGCACCGCCCGGGCGATGATCTCGATCTGCCGTTCATTGAGGCCGAAGGCTTCGTAACTCACGCGTGCCTGCGGCTCGATGGCCCGATCATTGGGGAGGAAGATCCGGCCGGGGCAGCTTTCCAGGATAGCCGGGGCAATGGTGCTCGCGGCAATGTCACTCAGGCTCTGGGTCGCAAAAATGACGGAGACGTTTTTCTTGCGGAGCGTCTTGAGCCAGTCGCGGATACGGGCGGCAAAGGCCGGCTGGTCGAGAAAAAGCCAAGCTTCGTCGAGCACCAGAAATGTGGGACGGCCATCGAAACGGGCTTCCAGGCGATGGAACAGATAGCTGAGCACCGGCAGCACCACGTCCGGTGTTTGCATCAGCCCCTCCATCTCGAAACATTGCATGTCACTTAAGCTCAGGGCTTCATGATCCGCGTCGAGAAGCCGCCCGTGGGGGCCTTCGAGCGTATAGGGCTGCAAGGCCTTGCGGAGCATGATCGACTGCAGAAGCGCCGACAAACCGGTCAGGGTCCGCTCGGGTTCCGGGGCTGAGGCAAGGCTCGAAAGCGCCGACCAGATAGCGTCCTTGACCTCGGGCGTCACACTCACCCCTTCCTGGGTGAAAAGGTCTGAGATCCAGCCCTGGGCAAAGACGCGATCGGACATGAGATCAATGCGGCGCAGGGGCTGGAAGACCAGACCGCTCTGAGAGTCCGGCCCGAGATCATGAAACTGTCCACCTAAACCGAGCGTGACGGCGCGGGCCGATCCGCCCTTGTCAAAGATTGTGATCTGAGCCTGCCTGTAGCGGCGGAACTGCAAGGCGATCAGTCCGAGCAGCACGGACTTGCCCGCCCCGGTGGGGCCGATGATGAACATATGCCCCACGTCCCCGATATGCGTCATGAGCCGAAAAGGTGTGGTGCCATTGGTCCTGACGGTGAGGAGCGGCGGCCCGTCGAGATGATCGTTCCAGGCCGGACCTGCCCAGGCGGCGGAGACTGGCATCATATGGGCGAGATTGAGCGTGTTGATGGGTGCCTGTCGCACATTGGCATAGACCTGCCCCGGCAGAGAGGAGAGCCAGGCCTCGACCGCATTGGTCCGCTCTTCAATGCTGGTGAAGCCGCGCCCGTCGATGCTGCGCCGGACGGCCCGGAGTTTGTCCTCGACCCGCGCGGCATCCTTGTCCCAGACCAGGAGCGTGGTGGTCACATAGCCATAGGCCACGAGATCGGCCCCGAGATCCTGCAGGGCGGCGTCGGCATCCGCCGCCTTGTTGTCGGCATCACTGTCGGCAAGGACCGGTTGTTCATTGGTCATCACTTCCTTGAGGATGGCCACGAGAGATTTGCGTTTGGCAAACCATTGCCGGCGGCAGCGGGTGATGATCCGCGTCGCCTCCGTCTTGTCGAGCGCGATGAAGCGCGTCATCCAGCGATAGCTAAAGCCGAGGTGATTGAGGTCATCAAGCATCCCGGGCGTGGTCGCGCCCGGAAACCCAAGCACTGTCAAACTGCGTAGATGCAGGTCGCCGAGTTGGGGTTCGAGCCCGCCGGTCAGCGGCGTGTCCACGAGGAGCGCATCGAGATAGATCGGGATCTCCGGCACTGCCAAGCGATGATGACGGGTGGAAATACAGTCATGGAGATAGGTCAGCGTCTCCGCGTCGTCGAGAAAGGCCGCCTCCGGCATCAGTGGACGCAGGAGGTCGAGGGCGCGATCGGTCTCACGGATAAAGGCCGCAAGCGCTTCGCGCCCGTCACCCTGCTGTTTTGGATCGGGCCGCTCGAGGATCAGCCGTTCGGCATGATTGACTGTATCGGGGGGCGGCAGGAAGACGAAGGTCACACGATAACGGCTTTCGAACAAACTGCCGGCTTCTTCGAAATCCGCCCGCCGTTCGTCGTCCACGAGTTGTGACAAGGGGTCGGGAAAGACGGAGCGCGGATAGTCGCCCGCTGGTTGTCGGCTGGCCTCGAAGAACAGGGCCCAGCCCGATCCGAAGCGCCGCAGCACGTTATTGATGCGGGCGACGCTCGCCACGAGTTCCGCTTCGGTCGCGCTTTCGAGATCCGGTCCCCGGAACCCTGCCGACCGCTGCAAACTGCCATCCTTGTTGAGCACCACACCCGGGGCGATCAGGGCCGCCCAGGGCAGATAATCGGCAAGCCGGTCGGAGCGCTTCCTGTATTCACGTAAGCTCAGCATGCGAGATGTCCCTTATGGCGGATATGGCGGGCGAGCACCATCAGGAATTGCGGATCCTTGCGGGCGGCAAAGACCGCAAGGCCCTGCCCGACGGCCCAGACCAGAAGTCCGAGAATCCAGAGTTGGAGCCCGAGCCCGAGGGCTGCGGCCAGGGTACCGTTCAGGATAGCCACGGCACGGGGGGCTCCACCCAACAGGATCGGTTCCGTCAGCGCCCGATGCAGCGGGATTTCAAAGCCAGGGATTGTCATCAGCCAGCCAGAGCCCCACCGCCGAAGGAGAAGAACGAGAGGAAGAAGCTTGTGGCGGCAAAGGCGATGGAGAGACCGAAGACGATCTGGACCAGCCGCCGGAAGCCGCCGGAGGTTTCTCCAAAAGCAAGTGTCAGGCCGGTGATGGTGATGATGATCACAGCGATGATGCGACTGACCGGTCCTTCGATGGACTCGAGAATGGAGGTGAGCGGCTCCTCCCAGGGCATGCCGGAGCCTGCGGCCTCCGCGACGCCGGTCATGGACAGAAGCCCAGCCATGGACAGAAGCAGAGTGATGGTCAGAGCGCAAAGGGAGCCTGATTTTGGACGCAACATCCTATCCTCCTTATGAAACAGGTGTGGGGAATGAAACGGGTGTGAGCGCTGTGGGGACGAGGGATTTGAGTTTGTAGTCGCCGTCAGGGGTGAGTCCCGCGACGGCGGCAATGGTCTCAACACGGCGATCAGCGCCGCGGCCCTGGAGATAGACAACCAGATCGATCGCCTCGGCAATCAGTGGGCGCGGGACGGTGACAACCGCCTCCTGGATGAGCTGTTCGAGACGATAGAGACCGGCGCGGGCAGAATTTGCGTGCAATGTGGTGATGCCACCCGGGTGCCCGGTGTTCCAGGCCTTGAGCATGTCGAGCGCTTCCGGGCCTCGGACTTCACCGACAATGATGCGGTCGGGGCGGAGCCGCAGCGTCGACCGCACGAGATCGGCCAGTGTGGCCACGCCGGGTTTGGTGCGGAGGGCGACGAAATCCTCCGCGCCGCATTGGAGCTCGCGGGTATCCTCGAGGAGAATGACCCGGTCGCCACTGGTCGCGACCTCGGCCAGAAGCGCATTGACCAGAGTGGTCTTGCCGGAACTGGTGCCACCAATGACGACAATATTCTGTCGCATGGCGACCGCTTCCCTCAGTACCGTCATCTGGAGCGGCGTCATGATGCGGGCGGTCACATAATCCGACAGGCGATAGAGTATTTGGGCCGGTTTGCGGATGGAAAAACAAGCGGCGCTCGAGACCGGCGGCAACAGGCCTTCGAAACGCTCACCGCCTTCCGGCAGTTCGGCTGAGACGATGGGCCGCCCGGCATGACACTCCTGTCCCATATGACTGGCCACCAACCGGATGATGCGTTCGGCTTCTGCGGCAGCGACAGAGACCCCACTCTCGGAACGACCATTGCCATGGCGATCGACCCAGAGCCGCCCATCCGGATTGACCATCACTTCGGTGACGGATGGGTCATCCAGTGCCGCGAGGATCACGGGGCCCATGGCGGTCCGCAACATGAGACGCTGGCGTTGCCCTGTTTCTGTGGAGAGGCGTTTAGTCATCCCGAGGCTCCCCCGCCGGAAGCAACTCTTCCTCATCCCGCACCACGTCTTCGAGCACATCGCGAATGAGATTTTTGCCGCCCGCGAGCCGACGCCCAAGCTGGCGCACGAAATAATTGAACCGCTCGTCACCCACGACCTTGGCCGCATCCTGTTCGCCATGGGGCAAAGGTGGCGTCACCGTGAGAAAAAAGCGGATATGAAGGGCCAAGGTCTCAAGTCCAATTGCCTGATTGCGTTCGAGCCGGTCAAATTGTCGGGTCAGGCGATCCAGCCGCCGGGTCAGGGCACCGTCGCGATGGTCTTCGTCCTGTTTGGCGAAGAAGCTCAGAAGCGCCGCCTCGACAACGGAGGCCTTGGTGAGACCAGGACGACGGGCGAGGACTGTCACCTTGTCGAAGAGCTCGAAAGACACATGCACATTGAGACGCGGCTTCATGGAAGGGCTCCTCAGAATTCAGGCAGGATGTCATCGGCCTTGTGACCGAGACCGTTATTGAGGGCATGGGCCTGGCGGACTGCCGGAGATCCAGTCAAAACATCGCGCAGCCGTCCTGCACTCGCCGCGGTGACGCTGTCATCAAACAGGCCGTCGTCGGGCGCGCGGTCACTCACCGGAGCAGGCTCCGGGATTTCAGGCAAAGTCGGGGAGCGGCGCAGACCGCCTTCCTTCTCGTCCCCGTCCCCGTCCTCATTAGTGCTCATTTGCAGGGACCAGACCTTCCGGAGGGAGGCATGGCTCGCACGTACTTCGCCACACCAATCATCAGGTCGGGGTGACGGACGGTCCCCATAGGAACCGTCCGTCCTGAGACCGGGAGGAGGCAGGATCCGGTCTCTGAAATTTGCGTCTTCGAAATACCGCAGCTTCTTGGCGCGGACCGGCGGCAGGCCGGAGACCATGATGAGTTCCTCACCTTGCGGCAGCTGCATGACTTCGCCGGGGGTGAGCAAGGGACGGGCGGATTCCTGACGGGACACCATCACATGGGCGAGCCAGGGCGCGAGACGATGACCCGCGTAATTGCGCTGGGCCCGCAATTCCGTTGCCGTGCCGAGGGAGTCCGAGATGCGTTTGGCGGTACGTTCATCATTCGCGGCAAAGGCGATCCGCACATGGCAGTTGTCGAGAATGGCATTGTTCTCGCCATAGGCCTTGGAGATCTGGTTGAGCGATTGCGCGATCAGAAAGGCGCGAATGCCATATCCGGCCATGAAGGCGAGTGTCGTTTCAAAGAAATCGAGCCGCCCGAGCGCCGGGAATTCATCGAGCATCATGAGAAGCTGATGCCGCGGACAGGTGCCGGCCTCCCCCTGCAAACGCTCGGTCAGACGGCGACCGATCTGGTTGAGGATCAGGCGGATCAGGGGCTTTGTCCGTGAGATATCCGAAGGCGGGATGACCAGATAAAGGGACACGGGCCGCGTCCCATCCATGAGATCGGCAATGCGCCAGTCACAGGCCGATGTGGTTGCGGCGACCGTCGGATCGCGATAGAGGCCGAGGAAGGACATGGCGGTGGAGAGAACGCCCGAGCGCTCATTTTCCGATTTATTGAGAAGCTCCCGCGCCGCCTGCGCCACCACCGGGTGGACTTCTGGACTGTTTTCGTCTCCGAGATGGTTGGTGGTCATCATGACCCGGAGCGTGCGTTCAAAGGATCGCGTCGGATCGGACAGGAAGGCGGCGACCCGGGTCAGGGTTTTCTCCTGCTCCGCATAGAGCACATGGAGGATCACGCCTACGAGCAGGGAATGACTGGTCTTCTCCCAATGGTTCCGCCGTTCGAGCGCCCCTTCCGGATCGACCAGGATGTCCGCGATGTTCTGGACGTCGCGCACCTCATGGCGCCCTTTGCGCACCTCGAGCAATGGATTGTATCTGGCGCTCCGCGTATCCGTCGGATTGAACAGCAGGCAATGGGAAAACCGTGCGCGCCAGCCGGCGGTGAGCTGCCAGTTCTCCCCCTTGATGTCATGGATGACGGCGGACTGCGGCCAGCTGAGCAAGGTGGGGATGACGAGCCCGACCCCCTTGCCCGACCGCGTCGGCGCGAAACAGATCACATGCTCCGGCCCGTCATGGCGGAGATAATGATCCTTGAAAACCCCGAGAAACAGGCCGCGGGGTCCGAGCAGACCGGCCGTCTTGAGTTCGGAGAGCCGCGCCCAGCGTGAGGAGCCATAGGTTGTGGACCGCCGCCCCTGCCGTGCCCGCCACAAGGATCCGGCTATGGCAACCCCTGCCCCGGAAAGTCCGCCCATGGCGGCCATGGCTCCGGCGCGATTGAACAGGCGCGGTGCATAGGCTTCATAGGCGTACCACCATTCGAAGAGCCGCCAGGGCAGATAGACCGGATAGCCCGCCAGGGAGAACCAAGGAGTTCCGAGTCTCGGTTGATAGCCAAGCGCGTGGGCTGTCCATTGGGTCGTGCCCCAGATCGTGCCGATGACGATCGAGAATACGACGATGACCTGTCCGATCAGAAGCTTGCCTGGTGTCATGGGAGCTGTGCCGTTTCTGGAGTCTGATGGTTCCTGACTGCGGCACAGGATGGGGCGTTTTCTTATTTAGGTTCAACGGACTGAGGTCCATGACCATCCAACAGGGGATAAGGGGGGAAGTAGCATCCAGAACGAGGAACCCTGCCCCTGCTCCGCCGCCGAAAAAACAGATTGGATCACCAGGGCAGAAAAGCTTATAATGTCCAAAATGGCACATATATGGACCATAGAAGGCGCTCATGAATATTTCATTTTCGGAACATCATCGCCACCTGATCGAATCTCTTGTCGATAAAGGTCGCTATGGATCGGCGGCGGAAGTTGTCCGCGAAGGGCTCCGGCTCGTCGAGGAGCGCGAGCAAGCTCTTGCGAGCCTCAGAACTGAGATTGAGAAGGGGTATAACTCTGGCGAACCCAGGGACTGGAACCCCGCCGCCCTCAAGACGTCACTTGCGGGATAGGGGTTGTCTTTGAACGCGGTCAAACTTACCCCCGCGGCTTACGCTGATCTTTTTGAAATCGGGCAGATTATCCGCCAGGACAATCCGGGCGCCGCGGAACTTTTTGTCGATGACCTGACCGCGATTTTCGAACGCCTAGCGGCAATGCCGGAAATCGGGCGGGAAATTCCGGAAATCCGTGCCGGCCTCAGGCGGCACCCGTTCCGTCGCTTCAATATCTATTACGAACTGACCGGCACAGGCATTCTTGTAGTGCGTGTCTTGCACAGCGCCCGTGATGCGAGCGCCCTTCTGAGCTGATCGGTCCGACGCTGCAGCGTGCATTTCCAAAGACGGCTTGGGCCTTACGCGGTCCCAAAGCTGTTGATCGAGGGCTGAATGGCAGACTCCCGCCAGCGCATGACCTTGGCGGAAAATCGGATCGGTTTAGCAGGAGTTCACCGGCACCAGGACCGCTTGAACCCGCGCCAAGGATGAGCAAGTCCTTCTTCCACGAGCTGATCCCCGATGGACTTTCCGTCCCGCATCACGTCTCGCAATTGCCGGCCATATTTGTCGCGGTCGCGATCTTCTGTCCGCACAAGGGTGAATGACCCGGCGTTCAAGATCTCCTGCAATCGCTGCGTCGCCTGTTCCCCGAGTTTCGCTTCCCGGGAACATTGCGGCGAGCTGATTTCAGGGGCATCGATGCTTGAGATCCGCACTTTGTCGCCCTCGAAATAAAAGGTATCGCCGTCAATGACGCAGTTGATCCGTGGCCCGTGGCCGCAGCGCGGAAATGCTTTGCCATCAGATTGCGCGGTTACATTTCCCTCAAACAGTCCTGCGCCAAAGCCCCAATACCCTGCTCCGCCGAGTGCGACCCCGAGGAGGACCAGGCCCAACGGCAGTTGCGGCCGCAGGCGTCGCCGCCGGTGCTGTGACGATCTCAGGGTGATTGGCTTTTCGAAGTTCAGAATTCGCTTCATCTCGTCCTCTGCCCGCGCGGCCAGATTATTGTCAGGCCCTTATTTATCGACGAGAGTCTATATATCAGAATGGCGGGGGCAATCACGCGGACATTCCGCAGGAGGCGGATCCGAGGCTATCTGGTGAATGCCTGATCGTTATTTGGATCCGAAGCCATCGATCCAGGCCTGTATGGCGGACTCCCGCCAGCGCACGACATTGGCGGAGAAGCGGATCGGCTCAGGGAATGTGCCCTCGCTGATCTTCCGGTAGATGGTCGAGCGGCCAAAAGCTGTCATGAGACGGACGTCTGAGATCCTGAGGAGCCTATCCCCTCGCTCGCGGAGGCGCATATTTGAGCCCTCGTTCCTCTGTTCCGCATTCGGGGTCGCCATTGCGTCACCTTTTCCGATGTTCGACAGGCTATAATGTGCTTTAGAGGAAGGTTCACAAGCAACAGAGTTTTTAGTATAATACCAATGAGTTATATATGGGCATGGCTTGACTTGGAGATTTCTGGATCCAATAGTCTATTTTGGATAGGATTTAATCCGTGACAGGCCTCAATGCTTGGCTTTCGAAGCACTCTGAGTAACATTGAGGACATGAGAAAAGATCTGGATCATCTGCCGCAGAAAAAACAACGCGAGCTCGCGCGCGCGGTGGATATCCTGTTCGCGGAATTCGAGGACGTCCTCAAACTTGCCACGTCCCCACGCAAGAAGTCGGGACGGATCCTCAAGATTATTCTGTTCGGATCCTACGCGCGTGGCGGCTGGGTCGATGAGCCCCATACATCCAAGGGCTATATGAGCGATTATGATCTGCTCGTCATCGTCAATCACAAGGATCTGACCGACCTCGCCACCTATTGGCACACCGCCGATGATCGCCTGATGCGCGATCCGGAGATCAAGACGCCAGTGAACTTTATTGTCCATACCATGGACGAGGTGAACAACGCGCTCGCACAGGGGCAGTATTTTTTCTCGGACATCAAGCGCGAGGGGATTGTTCTGTATGAACTGCCGGGCTATCCATTGATTGAGCCGAAACTAATTACAGCAGAGGAAGCCTATAAGACTGCAAAGGGGCATTTTGAGAGATGGTATGCCAATGCAATGAGTGCAATTGATTTTTATCGATTTGGAATACGTGAGGAAAAATGGAATGATGCAGCATTTATGCTGCATCAAGCTACAGAGCGTTTGTACCAGTGCCTATTGTTGACAGTGACCAATTACGGCCCTTCTACACATAACATAAAATTTCTCCGCTCGTTGGCAGAAGCTAATGAGAAAAATTTAATTAATGCTTGGCCCCGTGAAACCAAGAACGAGCGTCGCTGCTTTGAGCTTTTGAAGAGAGCATATGTCGATGCTAGATATTCCGAGCATTATGCTGTCACGAAGGAAGAGCTCAACTGGTTAGGTATTCATGTAGATCTTTTGCAGCATATAGTTGAGCAAGTCTGTAAGAAGAAACTGCATAACTTAAAGGAGTTTATATCGTAGGGAATATGAAAACCGCTCAAAAATAAAAAATAATCTCTCGCAATTAATACATAAATATAAATTTTTTATTATATTTTTGCACATTTCCATCCGCAATTTATGATTGGGATATATTTTTACTTTTTAGAATATTATTCTATGATTTTATTTTTTAAGTAAATAACGATAAACTCTAATTCGATTTCAACATCTCTTTGCCAAGCGTAAATTTTCACTGTAAACAAGCAAGCCATGATACGAAATAAAAATGGGGCGCTAACATACGAGGAAAAGTGCATAATTAAGGCACTTCTCAATCAAGGCTGGCGAAATCAGGACATTCAGGCGCTTGTGAACATAGGTCGTGAAGCAACCATCAACAGCGCTCGCATTACAGAAACCAAGAACGACGCTACGATTATCGCCGCGAGCGATGAAGCCGTTGAATTCTTTAAAATCAAGAAAAATTCATATGATCCCAAGACCGGCCTAAATCTGTTCGATCATGAGCGCCTGATCCGCGCCCGCGAGGCTATGGTTCTTGGGGTTCAGGTTTTCAACAGCCCGGCAATGCGCTTCAAGTCCGAGGTGTTCACCATGCTGATGAATGTAGCGTGGACCTACCTCCTACATGAGTATTACGAACGGAGGAACGTAAGGATCGTTGGCAAAGACGGCAGATCATTGCTCCTGAGCCAGATGCTCGACCGGCAGGATTGCCCACTGTCGAAAGGCGTGAAGGACAATCTTAAGGCGCTGAAAATCCTCCGTGATGATGTGGAGCATAAGCTCCTCGGCCGCGCCGACATAAAATGGCTTGGTCTGTTTCAAGCCTGCTGCCTAAATTTTGACAAGGCGATATGCGACCTGTTCGGCGATCAGATAACCTTGTCTCATGATCTGTCATTTGCGCTTCAGTTCACCAAGATGAATCTTGAGCAGCTTACGACCCTTAACCGTTATGAAATTCCGGCACACATTGATGCTGTTGATGCGCGGCTAACCGAGGGGATGACCGAATCCCAGATTGCCGACCTCGAATATCAGTTCAGGGTGATTTACACGCTCGATGCCGTTACCAAATCACGGGCGCATTTTCAGTTTGTTCAGCCTCATTCGGTAGAGGGAAAGGATATCCGGAACGTCCTTGTCCAGCACAAGCTGGCCGATCACCTATACCCCCACAAACCGGGCGACGTAGTAACACTTGTCCAGAAAAAAGCAGGGAAAGTCTTCACCAAACACAACCATACGCAGGCATGGCGTAAATTCGCGGTGCGACCGCGCAAGGGAGCAACCCAGCCGGAGAACACGAAACACGATTATTGCGTATATCACGCCGCCCACAATGACTATACGTATTCCGATCGATGGGTTGAATATCTGATCGAACAAATAAGTGATGAGCAGAAATTCATGGAACTGAAGTCATTCAGGATTTAGATTTTTGCCTTTGTGTGCCGTAACGCATATCTGGGGCGGACTGTCATAACGTCTTGAGCTTCGAGATTTCTCGTAGCGCCGCTTGCTCGAAGCGTTTCACCTGCCGGGTAATTTTCTCCCCCTGTCCGAAAACCTCGGCACTACGTCGTCCGTATGATGAAAAATTTCGAAGCGTTCGGAGCGAGAGACCATCATTGACCTTAATGTTTGAAAAGCGGCGATAGAGATTCTTCGTATACACCTTGCCGGGCAGACCTGCCTTCGCACGCCATAAGGCTGCTTTCCGGGCGCGTTTCATCGCGTATCGCATTTTCCGCCATTGTCGAGCGAGCGAGCTTTCGCGGATAGCTGGACCGGCTTCGTCGAAGGTGAATCCTAGATATTGGGCTGCCTTAGAAGTGCGGGGCATGGCCCGCACTTTCTCGAATAGTGTCTTCTCGGTTTTGTCCGGTGCGATCACCAACTTTTCAGCAGCAATCAGGTGCAAAATCTCTGCCTCTATCGCCAGTGCATCGTCAGGCTCGCAAATGACGAGGATGTCATCGGAGTAACGGCGATAGAACGCGCCAACCTGATCGCAACAGGCTCTGGCCGCAACATCGAATTCCATCATATAAAGATTGGACGCAGTGGCGCTGATTGGCGTCCCTTGCGGGATGCCACGGCGATGACCCTTGGCCAGCTCAGGGTTGGCATGAAAGGTGACGCCTTCCGCCTTTAATTCCTCCATACTGGCGATACGATCGCGGGTTTTCTGCTTCAAGCGCTGTCCGAATACCGGATGGACCTTCAGTTCTTCAAGATCGACGTAGTGAAACCGGGTGATGAAACGGAAAACCTTGTGCCAATCGTCGGCAAGCTCATAGACTCCCAGCAGAGATTTCAGCCGTCGCTTAAGGAGGCCATGATCGAGGGTGTCAAAAAAGCTCGTGATGTCGAAGGCCAAGATTACGACGGGCGCCTTCGCCTGGGCGAAAGCCATAGCCTCCGCTGCAAAATTATAGTTGGCTTGCCCAAGCGCCCGGTAGGCGATTACGTTGTCTGAGATACTTACTGCCTTGTATCGAGCATCGAGAGCCTGATTTATTTGATGAGCATAATAGGAGAGGATGCAGGCGTCCCGGTGGGCGGCATATTTGATGGGACGCTCTTTCTGGCTAATCGTCCGCGTCCCCGTTTTGGGACATTTTTTGTAGCGCGTTTCCTCCTTGCTGTAGTGGATGAGTGGCGAGAATGCGTGCTTAGACACCACGGTAGGGATCATTGCCTTCCGGGCGAAGGCTTCGTTGACGGGCAGGTCGAAGTGCCGATAGCGGCGCGGTTTCAGCCAATCCAGCGGCACGCGCGCCTCCATTCGCAGAGTTCGGGGGACTGGCCCTGACCCTGGGCTCCGGCCGAGGCCGGACGTCCCCCGAACGCACGCCACCTTCTGCCAGCCATTGCGTTCAGCGTCTCTCTCAACTCCGAACGCCTCGCCGACACGGGTCTCGAAACGCGAGGTGGTATAATGTAACCGTGGAGGTCCGAGCGATGCTCGATGTCTCTCTCAACTGGGTCGCCGTCACGGCGGTGCTATTCGGCATCGTCGTGCCCGATCTCCGTATTGAGGTTGACAGTCTCAACAGTCTAACCGCCCGGCCAATTCCTGGCGGCTAGAAGCAAATGGGAATATGTTGCACCAATTTCAAGGGCTGACAGATGCTTTTAGAAATCGTGCTCAAGCATGGCTAAGGAATAGAATAAATCGCCTCTTTCATCGTGATTTCCCCTCTTTATGATCGAGGCGCATCCGTCAGGTCAGTCAGCATTTACTCGCCTCATTCCTCATCTTTGGACCTTAGCAGCATCGCTGCTAGCAATTGGATTATAAGTGGCCCTTCAATGGTAGCGGGATAGTTGGGCAACAGGAGTGAGATGTTGCCAGACGCATCGACAACGAGCACTATCCTGTCTGGTGGGAAAATACTGCAATAGTCGATCAAATTGTCGGTCATCGGATTCATCAGGAATATGTGTGCAGATGGTTGTTGCCGAGGCCTCAGACGAGGGCGTAGGGGGCAACGCCGCGACCTATGTGCTTGAGGCCCGTCGCATTGGAATATTCTGTCCCACAACCAGTCCCGCCATCGGCGCAACGTGACGACGCTCCATTCGGAAAGGAGCCAACGCTGCGGCTCTTCATGCAAGCCTTATAATATAATGCAGATATTCTTAGATGCTATTTTCCAAAATCTCAGGAACTCCTGACGCTTGAACATTCCCTTCTTAGCGCCAAGGACCACGGTCGCGGCCCCTCCCCATCTTCCATGAAACGCCGTCTCCATGGACAATACCACTGACATGGCGCCCGAGCTCCCGTTCAATGACCGGTCGCCAGGGCACAAGATTGATCTCATGGGTGCCTTCGATCAGGGCATATTTTCCGCTGACAAGGGTCAGGGATTGCCGGTAGATACCCCTGACCCGCTCGCCGTTTTCGGGTACACGAAATGGAAGATCTCCCATCTGCTCAAGGCCTCGCCCCGTCTCTTCAAGTTCCCGTCTGGCGAGAAGGGTGAGGAAGTTGCGGTGCGGGATCCAGCGATCGGCCTCCTGATGCAGGAGGCCCTGTCCCGCGAGCCATTCTTTGCGGTGCTCCATGGATCTCAACACTTCCCGACCGAAACCGCCGTCCCGGATGCCGAATGAGCCCGGATCCAGGATGGCGCGATCGAGCCAGGTGGCGGCGTTGGCCGTGATCTGGGTTTCAAGTCCAATCGGACAGAGAAGCCGGAGGCGGACCTGCTGGTTACGGCTCCGGTCATGGGCCTCTGCCCTTAGCTCATAATCTTCAGGAATCCGCCAGCAATCGGGGCCAAGTCGCTCGACAATCCCGGTCCGGCGCAAAGCCTCAAGGCGACGCACATGAGCCTCCACATAGCCCTCATGATTGTCGCCCGGAACCGGGATCCGCTCCCGCGCCATAAGGAGATGAACGGCCGGCTCATAGAGACTCTCGTTCTGGCGAGCAAGGTCAGCAATGGTGCGATCCGCCGCGCGAGCTTGCTGCCTGGTCCGGACGACCTCAACCAGACTGCCCCTCGGTATGTCGCCGCAAGCGGCTTCAGGCAGCTCCAGGTAATGCACCCGCCCATCGCTGCCGTCGATCACGAGATGCAGCCGATCGCCAAGTCCATCCCCAGCGACGCCCTTGCCGATGAGCAGGCCGGTCATGGGGTGCTCAGAGGATATGTCATGATGTATGTCGAAGCTCACGATGGCGCGGGACTGTTTCTGATCTGCGAGAGCCCTATGCATGGTCTTGATAATATCCCCGCGCTCCCCGGCCTGGCGCAGGGTCTCTTCCAGTTTGGGGGAGAGCGTCCAGCGGCCGGTCTTGATCTCGAGCGCGAGCCCGCGCTCAGCGAGAACCTGCAGCCTGCCGATTTTCTGGAGGCGTTTGTGGCGGTCGCGCGCCGGCTCCGGCATTGCACGGAGATCGACGATCCCGTCGGCAGCTGACCGCAGGAGATCGCGATCGAGATCGGTGAAGCGGTCCTGGGCCACCTGTCGTTCAAGCTTGCGCCTGATCTCCAGCTCCGTTTGCGGTCCGAGCTCAAGGGTGATGAGCTCACTTGCCCGCCGTCGCATGCCCTCCCGGATATAGTCCCGGGCGATGATCAGATCCTGACCGCGCTCGTCCTTGCCGCGCAGCAGGATATGGGTATGGGGATTGTCGGTATTGAAATGATCGACCGCGACCCAGTCGAGTCTGGTGCCGAGATCCTTTTCCATAGCGGCCATGAGATCACGGATGAAGGGCTTCTGATCATCAAGCTCTGCCGCGTCTTCCGCCGACACAATGAAGCGGAACTGATGGCGATCTCCTTCCCCGCGATCGAGGAAGGCCTTGCCATCCGCTGCGTCGCTGCTGCAATCATAAAGCTCGCCGGGGTCGTTCGTCCTTGAGACCCCGTCCCGCTGAATATATCGGAGATGGGCCCGGACCGCGGCTTGCCTGCCGGATGACAGCCGGACAAGCCGGGTCTTGATGATGACACGGCGATAGGCCGGGCCTGGACGATATCCCGCCCGCTCATGCCGCCCGGCGTCATTGCCGCGCCCGATGCGATAGCCGCTGAAGGAGTGGCCGGATAAACCTGCGAGACCCGCGACGGACATCTCTTTCAGCACGCGATTGAGATAGGGTCGCCCGCACCCTCGGCCGACGCTGCGAATGCGGCCAAGTTCCGGTTTGAATCTGTCATCCCTGTCGCTCATGAAAAGGAGATTGGGATGCGAAACTCCCACTTAAAGGGCGGTTTTTCTCTGCACATGATTTCTGACGGAAAACCGGGCCTCTCCCGGGCTCACCTGCACAAAGCGCTTTTGCCTGGTGCAGGCCAACATAATGTGCAGACAGGAGGATTGGGTGCCTTGCACCATCAGGTTTTATCTTGCCATCCGCTTCCAAATCGTCCCGGCCGCTCGTCATATTGGATGCTCCTTGATCGTCCCGGACTTTTTGCAACCGGGCGGATCCTGTCCCGCCGGCCAAGACAGCCGGGACACAGAAAAAAATTAGCATCCGAAGGGATCGCATTTCCAAAAAACAACCACGTCCCCCAGGGAAATTTTGCATCAGACTGCAAAGAAGATCCGCAGAAAATTCCGAGAAAATACCGAAGAAAATCAGGCTAAAAATCATCGCCTTTCAGAGATTTTCCGGCAAAATTTTGTGGCCCAGAAGAGGCAAAAAAGGCCCCCGCGCGCAATGTGCGGGGGCCTGATTGCGGTCAGTCGGCCGGGTTCCAGATGATGGCGAAGACGTCGTCATTCTCCTGTCCGGCGGCGCGGCCGAGGTTGGCGTAAAGCTTGCGCGGGCCGAACTCGGGGGCGGCAAGACTGAGTGAGACATAATCAGCCCCCGACTGCTCGCCGCGCTTGATCCAGCCCGCCCCGAGCTCGACGGCACCGGTCACGACCCGGAAATCCGGATGAGTGTCGGCGCTTTTGCTGCGGTTCGGCAGGATATCGATGTCGGCACGGATCGAGAGGGTGCGGATCTGGCCTTTGAAGCCGCCGGAGGGTTGACGGGTGACAGTTCCAATCGCAGGCATGGGTTTTCTCCTGTGCTGCCGCCGGGACCATTCCCGGCGATGGGTGAACCGTCATGGAGCTGAGTCCCGCTCTGAACCCCCATCACAGCTGATAGAGAGGGACCCATATATGGGGGCCGCAGCGTGAGCGGAGGACCGGAGCCCCGGGCTTTTTTGAACGCGCCAGCGCCGCGAGGAGCCCAGGGCCCTGGGCGGGGAAAAAAGCCCGGGCGCGATGGTTTCGGGGCGGGGCTCAGATCCATAGGTTCCAGCATCGAGCCGGGATTGGTCCGGCCGGACAGAGAGGATGGAAGAAGAGCCATGTCGCGGGGTCTGTTGCGTCATCTCCGGCAGATTCTAGGGCCCAAGCGAAGCCCGGACTCCTGACAGCAGGACAGCGGCCGACCAGGCCACCGCCACTTCCATCCGGCTGTTCCGGTTGTGCTCGTCTCCGCTCCGGAGACGAGGCCGAATCCAAGCGGGGTGAGCAGACGTGATTGTCGCATGTCCCGGGAAATGCCGCCCCCTCCCCGGCAGGCTTTGCAACCGACCGCGCCCGCAAAAAAAGACGGGGCCCTGAGCCCAATACCCTGGCCGGAAACGCCACAGCAAAAGGCCCCCGCACTTGATGCGCGGGGGCCTTTCTAAACAAAAAACACAGGGCCGGGAAGATGGGGCAAATGATGCCTCCGCCTTATTCGGCGGCCAGCGAATGATTATCGGCTTCCGCAAACAAGGCCCCGATCCGTGCCCAGTGATCCACGGCCTTGACGCCGCCACGCTCTGTGACGGCGCGGGCGGGAACGGCCATCCAGCCGGGCAGCCAGGGCGCGCTTTTGAGGCGCCCGTTGTCTCCCGCGAGACAATCACGGAGGATCTGTTTCTGGGTCCTCAGTTTCTCCTGCCTGTTGCTCGCCGCAACCGCCGGGCCCGCGACTTCGGCGAGGAGAGCGGTCACGATTTCACGGTCACGCAGCAGATCGAAGAAGGCTTCATCCGGCTGCCAGAACCGCCTCATGTCGAGCCCGATCCGGTAAGCGGCGGCTTCCACCATGGCACTGCCCGCTTCAAGAGTTTCGCCCATGACGACAGCGAGAATGCGCAGGACGTCATCCTCGGCAAGGCTCAGGAGACGGGCGAAAATCGTGACCGTTCCGTCAGCCCCCCGCAGGCTGTGGGTGACCATGGGCTCGTCCGGCGCGAGCCCGAGAAGGGCGAGAACCGCATGGCGTTTTTCCGCAAAAGCGGCCTCGGCCGGAGAGGCGGCGAGGCTTTCGGCGATGGCGGGAGAGGCCCGTTGCGGCTCCGGCCGGACGGCCCACAAAAACGATCCCGCGATCACATGGGCGAGGAGAAGCCGCAGTGCCACGCCGGGATGGTCCTGAAGCGCCAGACGCAGGGCCGCGTGCCGATGGAGGTCAAGATAAGTTTGCAGATTGCAACTGACCTCGGGGCGGGCCGATTTGCTGTCATCCGTTCCTCCCTCGCCCTCTTTTGTCCGGATGCAGCGAGCCTCCTTGCGGGTCAGATAGCCCTCATGGATCTCGAGTTCACCCCGGCGGGAGACACTGAGATAGACCTTGCCGCCGCGTCGTTTGGCGGTCTTCTCATGGTCCCATGGAGCGAACGGCTGATCCGGACCGAGCAGAACGGCGTCCCGCCAACCGGCTTCGACATAGGCCGCACGCTTCTGCCCGATCGCCTCATTCTGCAGCCGCCAGAACAGCTCTCCATCCGCGAAATAGCACTCCTCCCCGAACAGGTCAGACAGAAGCTCGCCGGTATAGAGCTCGAGCGGAAAAAGCGCCGCCGTGACGGCAATGGCCTGCCCGCCGAAGAGCCAGGATTTCAGCTGGGACCCGCGCGGCGCGCGGGCCTCCGGGTCATTTTCAAGAGCGAGCCAGTCCCTTTGCCGGGCCTTTGACGCCATGGTGAGATGACGCAGGCTTGCGGCATCGATCTCCCCCTTGCGATAGGCCGCGCGGATCCCGGGCAGGAGATTGCCGAGAGCGAGACGGCGCCGGACCGTGAGGGCGTTGAGACCAAAGGTCGCGGCGATGTCCTCGACAGTTCGCCCCTCCCGGATGAGACGAGTGAAGACCTCCCATTGGCTCACCTCGTCGGGGTCGAGGCGGGCGATGTTTTCAAGGAGCGAAGCCTCAAGCGCGGTCGCATCATCGCCCGCTTCCATGATAGCACAGGGCAAGGGGTCCACTTCCTGCCCCTCCGCCGCGACGGCCCGGGCGGCGAAATAGCGCCGCCGTCCGGCGACAATTTCATAGCTTTCGTTGTCGTCACCGTCGCCGCTTTTACGGACAAGAAGCGGCACGAGCACGCCGCGCGCCCGCACGGACGGCAGGAGATCGGCGATGTCCGGCGGGCGTTTTCCATGCCGCATATTGGCTTTGGAGATGACGAGCTGATCGAGGCTGATATGAGCGAGTTTCATGACAGGATGGTCCTTTCTGGCCTGGGATTTTCGGCTTCGCATCGACGGGACAGATGCGAGGGATTCGCGTCAGGAGGGTTCGTTTCAAGAGAACCCGTTTCAAAGACGGGCGGCAGTTGATGGACCGCCGGGACAGACCCGAAAGCGAGGACTTTGAGCCTCCGGCGGCGCAATGCTGTGGTGGTCTAATGCGTGCTGCGGCCTGTGCGGAGCGCCCCTGCAGCCAAACGCAACAGGATATCCATTTCTGTGATTTCTCCCGCCATGCGGGCCGCTTCCACATAGACCGAAAGCGGGTAGCGGGCGACAAAACGACGGTCGCGCCGGATCAGCGGTCCACGCGTGCCCTGAACGGAGGTGATCTCCCTGAGGCTGAAATATCCGAGTTCGGGACAGCCGAACCCAAGGTCTGCAAGCCCGAAGAGCCTGTCCCCATCCTGGCTCATTGCAGTGACAAGCCAGAGCGGCGCACCTCGCGGATAAAAGAGCTTGATGACAGGGATATGATCCTCGCCCCTCGCCCCGTTCCGGAGCAGTTCGGCCCGGAGATCGGGGGGAATAAGGGGCGGCAGGTGCGAAGGATAGCAGGTCATGACACCATCTCCCCTCTCTCGGCCACCTGTTCCATATTTTCCGCGTCAGCGAGGATGAAATCTGCGGCCTTGCTCGCCTGAGACGCCGCGCGGAAAATGGCGCGATTGTCTTCGCGCAGGATCTCGAGCCAGCTGCCGAGATAGTCCGCATGGCGCACCGTGGGCCGAATGCCGAGGGTCGCACAGATGAAGGCGCTGCCCATTTCAGCCACAAGCTCTTCGCGCCCATAGGCCTGCGTCGCAAAGCGGCCCGAAAAAATCCGGTTGAGCCGTGACGCATGGCCGGTCCAATGGGACAATTCATGAAAACAGGTGCGGTAATAATTGATCTGATCCGGAAAGGCCGGTTGCGGCGGCACTTGGATATAATCAAGGCTTGGCACATAGAACGCCTCGTCCCCGCCGATCCGCAGGTCCGCGCCCGTGGCCGCAATGACCGCTTCTGCTGACGGTATCAGCGCCCGCTCGGGCAAAGGCGCGGGGTCGCCCGGAAACCCTTCAGGCAATCCCGCGCACTGGTCGATATTGAAGACCGTGAACCGTTTGAGAAAAGACACCTGTCCCGGTTCGTCGCCGTCGCGGGCGGCGCGGTCGCGCTCGGTTTTCGGAGTGAAGCGGTCCGCGTAACAGACCGAAATACCGTGTGCGCCTTTCCTCACATGGGCTCCCAAGGCCAAAGCCTGCCGGAACGTCAACCAGTGCTGAGACGAAAACCCCTGTTGGATTACGGCTCCCCAGAGGATCAGAATATTGATCCCTGAATAGGGCCGCCCGCTTGCGGCATTCCGGGGCAGGCCGGGGGCGAGCCCCGCCCGCCCCCAAGGCTGCACCCAAGGGACAGTGCCTGCCTCGAGATCCGCAATAATACGATCCGTGACCTCCTGATAGACGCTTGCCCTGCCCTCTCCGCTCTGCGATTGCGTGCCGGTCCTGCTCATGGCTGCCCTCCGTTCCGATCCTGAAATCCGCCGCGGCCCTCCCGGAAAGCGGGGTGGGCGGCGAATGGCGACCGGCAGGCCCGGTGAGAGAGGCGGGCCGCATCCGGAGGACCGGAACGAAGTGGAGGAGCCGGAGCGCAGCGGCGGCTTGCGGCCTGCCGCACCGGGCCTATAAGGGAGCGTCGCCCACCCTGCGCCGCCGGGAAGGCCAAACAAAAAAGTCATCGCGTGAGCGATGGCCGTCTAGAAGAGTAACATTGCCTTGCCGACCACCCGATCCTGCGCAATCGCCCCGAAATAGCGGCCATCAAAAGACTGCGGATGGGCATTCAATAGAAAGACTTCCTGCGCACCGAGCCGGTGGCAGCCAGTCCAGACCGGCATTTCCCGTCCCCTTCTGTCACGTGCAAGTGCTTTTGCCGCGAACTGACCGTTGATAAATAAGCTCCCCCCAAACCGGCAAATCTCGTCACCGGCAAGGGCTGAGATCTGTTTGAGGACGGGAATGCCAAGCGGCAGATAACCGCGATCGGCTGCGAGGGACGCCGCAGTTGCGGGAAGCCAGGCGAGGACGAGGTCTCCCCGGGCGAAGGACCTGTCCGCAATCCAGTAAAAACCAGTCGGTGCGCTCGCCGAGAGGTTGCAGACAAGCTTGAGAGGGAACGGACATATGGATGCCAACCCCAAAGCGGCCGCCGCAAGCAGCCCCGCCGCAAACATGGAGTCCCGCGACCTAAAGATCATGGGTCATGTCGCGCTTGCGCAGGTTCGACCAGACGGTGAGATCGTCAATATGATAGCGCACGCTGCGGCCATGTTTGCGATACTGGGGACCGCCGCCATAGACCCGCATTTTCTCGAGAGTATTGGGTTTGAGAATCAGGAAATCCGCCGCCTCACGGCTGGTGAGAAAGGGGCGTGTCATGACCGATTGGAGCTGCTCCGTCATCTTCTCTCTCCTGTTGCTTGCACAGAGGATCCAGAAGGTTCGAGGATGCCCCGAGAGGACACTCCGGGGGAGCATCGCCATGCAACATGGTCCGGCCCGATGCCCCGTCCCGGCCAGGACGTCGTCCTCAGGCCAGGAGTTTGCGATATCCCCCGTCCGCCATGACCCGCCCCCGCTTGATAGCGCGGGCGACGCGGTTTTTCATGGTCTGATCCGGTGCACGCCATTCCCGCTCTACCCGGGCCGCACCATGAATGGCTGCGGCGATCTGTCGCTGCGACAGTCCCGCACGCCAGCCATCAAGGGCCATCAGGGCATCCCAATGCCAGAGCTTTTGTGCAGTCCAGCCTGGTGCGCGCAGAGAGTGGTTTTGAGTGCGGCCATGATAGATCTCAGCGAGGCGCGCCATAAGCCGCAGGCGATCTTCGAGATGGGGAAACTGATCGAGCACGAGTTCGAGCGCGAAGGGGTCGAGACTGAGATCCTCGCCAATACAATGGATCTGGACGACCCGGGTCTCTGTCCGCAACAGAAGATGCTGTTCGCCGTCCGCAGCCTTGAAGATGGCCCGGGCACAGGCGAGACCTCCGAGGGATATGAGGCTGCCAAAGCCCGGCTCCTCGACCCGGCGGACATAGGCGGACGCAATCCGGGCATAATCCGCAGAGCGCCAGAAAACATCGGCTTCAAGCGCTGTTCTGTCAGGGTTGGCGAAAGCAGTAGAGGCCCCAGGCCTCCGCTCCGAGAAAACGGCGGCGGGCGCGGTAGAGGACGCTGCCGGTGGTCAGCTCTATGGGGCGCGGGCGACCAGGTGCCGCGGTGCGCCAATCCCGCCTGTATTGCTCGTTGCGGCGCAGATATTCCCAGGCCAGCCGGGAGCGGGAGAGGCCGCGGATATAGTCATAAGCTTGGCGCCCCAAGGTTCCGTCCGCAACCACTCCCGCCATCATCATGTCCCTTTCATGCCCAATACAAATTGCTTGTTTGCCTGAGCAGAATGGTCGGCGACAATCGTCAATAAAATATCAACAGCATGGCAATTCTCGTATGACGATATTGGAAGAGACGGATCTTCCGATAGCAAGCTCCCTCAGCCTCGCTTTCGCGAGAAGTTATTAAATTTCATGAAAATGTAAAATTTATAATCGTTATTCGTCGCCAGTTCGTGTTTTTCACGCCATCCTTTGCAAGAAACTATTTTTGCAAAGGATGGCCGCAAATTTCATGCGTCCGGGGCAACAGGGACCGTTTTCAGGGCCGCTGGCTCCCTGAAGAGGCGAGCTCCGCCGGATATGCGGCGCTCATCGACGCCTATGAACTGCCCGTCCCCCTCCCCCGGATGCTGGCGGCTTTTGGTTCTTGGCATAAGGTCTACGAGAGTGATGGCTAGCGAGTTTATACGCTCCGCCACCAGCCAGCCGAGGATCTCTCGGCTCACCTGACATTTGCGCTCCCCTATGAAGGGCTTGACCTCGGTGCGTTCAAAGCCCTGTTCCGCGCGACCGGTCCGGAGCCCATCGCGGATATCGGCCGGGCGGCTCCCACCGGAGCCTATGCGCGGCGCATCTGGTTTCTCTATGAGTAGCTGCTCGCGGAGCGGCTCGATCTGCCTGACGCAGCGAAAGGGGCCTATGCCTTCGTCCGGCTTCGTTTACAGTCATCCCCTTGAAGACGGAAACGGGCGACTGCATCGCTATATGATCCACCATGTTCTTGCAGAACGCGGCTTCAATCCGTCTGGCCTGGTGTTTCCTGTGTCTGCCGTCATTCTCGAACGGATCGATGACTATCGGCGGGCTCTCGAAAGCTATTCGAGGCGGTTGCTGCCGCTGATCCATTGGCGACCCACGGATCGCGGCAATATCGAGGTTCTGAACGAAACGGCTGACTATTATCGCTTCTTCGACGCCACACTCCAGGCGGAGTTCCTGTTCGCCTGCATCGCCCACACGGTCGAGTTTGACCTGCCGATGGAGACGGCGTTCCTGAAATGCTATGACCAGTTCAAAAAGCGTGTGTCGGGTCTCGTCGACATGCCGGACAGACTCACGGACCTGTTGTTCCGCTTTCTGTGCCAGAATGACGGATTGCTCTCGAGGCGAGCCCGTGAACGGGGATTCGCAGGCCTGACCGGTCAGGAAGTTAATGAGATAGAAGCGATCTACAGCGAAATCCGTCCAATGCCTGACGCTGGACAGAGCCGGGGCCGCTAGGACACAGCTGACCGCATCGGAGCGAAATGCCGCTGCCATTCGCAGATCACCTGAGGCACGCTGACCGGCACTGCGCCCGCCTGCAGCATCCGCGTGACAGCCATGTCCGAAGCCGCCTCACAGCACAGGTCGTGCAGGAGATAGACATCATATCCGAGCTCAAGGGCGCTCAAGGCCGCGAAAACCAGGCAGGTGTTGACATGACCACCGCCGATCAGGAGGCGTCTGCGTGCGAATGTGGCGAGGGTCTCGCAAACCAGGGCATTGTCGAGAGGGTTCGCCTGCGCGTGGACAATCACGGAGGTAGTCTGTCCGAACCGGCTCTCCGCATGTGCTCTGTCCGCGACCATGGACGTGACCAGGACCGGCACCTCATGGAGATAGGCGGTCTCAAGCAAAATCGCGAGACCGGCTGAGGGCGTCGCAGCGTCATGCCTGTCCTTGACGTCAAAAGGCCCGTCAATCAGAAGGAGCGCGCACTCCTCAAGGGACAGAAGGCTTTTGTAGCGCGGGGTCTGTGGAGGCATTTGCACATCTCCTGATCCGTCAAGGTCCCTGATGGACAGGATGCCAGAATGGCAATCCATGTTTGCATGGCATGATTTTTGACTCGCTATTTTTATCTAAATCAATAAGTCTATCTCTGTGGGTTGTGCATAGCTTTACTCGGAAGGGTTGGGGGAGACATGCATCCATTCGATGTCGCGCAGGAATTTATCGAGATTTGCGAGCCTGGTCAGACGCGTGACACTCTGGCAACGGCCTTTGTCCGGGCTATTGAAACTTTGGGCTTCTCCCATTTTGCTCTCTGCTCCCATGTGGATCCCCTCGCCCCGCCAGACGGCGCCGTTGTCCTGTTGAACTACCCGCCGTCCTGGGTGGAGATGTTCAGCGCCCGGAAACTCGAGCGCATTGACCCGATCTTCCGTCACGCCGACCGCACGGCCCGTCCCTTCTTCTGGAATGAGTCGGCCTTTCACAACAGCCTCACTCCGCTGCAGCGCGACATTCTCGCAGAGGCTGCAAGCCTCGGTTTGTCTCAGGGTTACACGATCCCGCTCCACGCTCCCATGGCCCTGCCCGCCTCCTGTTCTCTGGTTCCGGATTCACTGCATATCGATGCCGCGAGTTACAGCGCAGCCCGACTGATGGCCGCCTATCTCCATGAAACCCTGATGCCGGTAGTAGAACATGCCCTCCCCGAGACGCGGTTGAGCCGCCGCGAGCGGCAATGCCTCGAGCTTGCTGGCCAGGGCAAGAGTGACTGGATTATTGGCCAGATCCTCGGTATCAGCGAACGCACAGCCCATAATCATATGGAACGCGCCAAGCAGCGTCTCGGTGTGGCGAGCCGAACGCAGGCAGTCGTCGAGGCCCTGTTCCAGCATCATATTTCCTTCGGCGATGTCATTCGAGTGAAGACAAAATCACCAAGAGCCCCGCGCCTTGACTAAAACAGTCTCGACGGCTGCGCAGAGAGGCCACTAGTCTGCGGCGGCTCGGCGATAGCTGCAATTGGTCCGATCGGCTCAATGGGCATCTCCCGCAAGTTTCCCGCACACTGCGCCTGGATATTTCAACCAGGGGGACAGGGCCATGATCCTGATTGTGACGGAGGAAAACCGCAGCCTGCACGAACGTGAGCTGACGGCCATGCATCGTCAGCGCAAAGCTGTCTTTGTCGATCGGTTGCAATGGCCTCTCGCGGCTCCAGGGGGCCTCGAGATTGATGCCTATGACCGACCGGACAGCATCTATCTGCTGTCCGAAGAGCCTCGAACCGGCATGATCCTCGGCTCAGCCCGTCTGCTGCCCACAGTACAACGCCATCTGATGTCGGATCTCTTTGCCGATCTCTGTGAGGTTTCCGTGCCACGCGGACCGACCATCTGGGAAGCTTCGCGCTTCTGTGTGAACCCGTCGCTCACCATGCGACAGGACCGCCATGATCAGTTGTGGCAGATCATCGCCGGTATTCTCGAGGTGGGCTTGCTGTTCGGCCTTGATCAGGTCACCTTCGTCGCCGCCCGTGCTCTTTTGCCGCTCACCCTCGATGCCGGATGGGACGTGCGGGTCCTCGGCCGTTCCCGACCTGATGGCGATGATGAAATCACGGCTGTGGCCGCGGAGATTACTCCGGACGGGCTCAAGACAGTGCGCGACAGACATGGCATCCCGGGACCTGTGACACGATTCCGCATGATGCCGGACCGCGCAGTGGCGTGAACTCTCTGAAATCACCAGCCTTGGGTTGACTGTATTGGTTGAATCCTTGTTATGGGATCCATGCCAGGCGGGATCGGAGCAACCTCGCCTGACAGTCTGCTCTGCGATCTTGCAGGAGGTCGGAAATGACGGAAATGAGCAATATCAGAGCGGGACAAACCTTGACGGCTCTCGATCATTTACATGCGCAGGGCTATGTGATTTTGAAGCATGTGGTGAGCCAGCCCGTGATCGACAGGGTAGCGGCCGAACTTGAACCCTGGTTTGCGGCCACACCGCGTTGCCAGGGCGATTTCTATGGCTGGAGGACGACGCGGTTCGGATCGCTGCTGAATAAATCGCCGACGTCCCGACAACTTATTTTGCACGAGCTCATGCTCGATCTCATAAATGCGGTGCTCGGGCCCCACTGCGATCACTATCAGCTCAATCTCACTCAGGCCGTTCGCATTCATCCCGGCGAACGGCAGCAGGTTCCGCACCGTGACGAGGAAATGTGGCCGTGCCGAAAAGACGGCGTCGAGCACCTGATCAATGTCATCTGGGCGCTCGACGATTTCACGGCGGAGAACGGCGCCACCTGCCTCTGGCCGGGGAGCCAGCTTCACGATCTCGACCGCAGCATTGATCCGACCGAGATAGTCATGGCCGAAATGCCGCGGGGCTCGGCGCTGGTTTTCCTCGGTTCCCTCACCCATTGCGGCGGGGCCAACCGCAGTCCCCATCCGCGCACCGGCCTGATCGCGAGCTATTGTCTCGGCTGGCTCCGGCAATATGAAAACCAATATCTGGCCTATCCGCCGGCGATTGCACAAACCTTCCCGGAAGCTTTGCGGGATCTCATTGGCTATCGCATTCATCGTCCCAATCTTGGGGGCTACGAGGGACAGGATCCGGCGATGCTTTTCAAAGCCACGCAAGGACCCTGGCCCGCCAGGGATGCCTTATCGGAGACAACCAGACGGGAGATCGAGGCCTACTATCAAAGTCAGTGAACGTGACTGCATGTCCTTCCATTGTTGTCTTTGCCAGGCTTGTCTTTGTCGGGGCCGGAGCATGGATGCCCAGACCTTCGTCACTCATATTCGCAAGGCCAAGCAGCCTGCCGATCTCTTCCACATCCTGGAGGTGGCGGCCCGGAAGGCGGGTTTCGCCTGGCTTGCCTATATGGCGCTCAACCAGCATGAGCAGTATGGGCCCTCCGCCTATCCCGCCCCGGCCATCCTGCTGCGTTGTCCTGCAGATTGGAGCGCCCGTTATTTTGCCCAGGGCTATCAGGCGATCGATCCGATCCTCACCCATAGTGCGGAGATCGGCGCCCCCTATCTCTGGCGATGGCTTCCCCATATCAAACAGCTCAGCAGGATCGAGCGGCGCCTGCTGGCTGAGGCGCAGGAGGCCGGTTTGAAACAGGGTATGACCGTGCCACTGCCCGGCCCCCATGGGCCGGCTGCCATTCTGTCTTTTGCAACAGATTCCGATGGGATCTCACTTGATCATCATCTCGGCCGGTTTGGGTTTTATGCCGCGGTTTTTCATGCCGCCTATGTCACCATGATCGGCGTCGGACATCAGGCAAGACCAGGTCTGCTGCTCACCAGGCGTGAGCGGGAGTGCCTCCACTGGATCGCGGCCGGAAAATCCTCCTTTGAAATCGGCATTATTCTCGGCATCAGTCAGCATACCGTGCGCTCTTACAGCAAGACGATTTTTCATAAACTCAATGTCAGCAACCGCAGCATGGCTGTGGCGCGCGCCGTGGCCCTCGGCCTCCTGAAGATATGAACGGGTGCTTGATGTCGGTCCTGTCAATCCCGCATTCGGGCGCGTCCGAACAGGCGGAAGCGGGCAAAAAGGATTTTCCCTATTCTGATAGGTGCCACAGAAGGTGGCATATCCCCCGAAGACAACAGGAGATCATTATGGAATCGAACGCAGTCTATGAAGAAGACAGGATTATCGATCTCGGTGCCGTGTCCGAAGAAACCAAAGGTGGTGGCGCCGCCGCCGCGGAACAGGATAATCCGCTTCTGCCGCTGTTCTGAAGCACTTTTGTTCTGAAACAGCCTGACAGGCCGGATGTTTCCGTCCCCGGCTTTCAGGATCGGGGATGCGTGGCGAACCAAAAACCACGCATCCTCTTTTTCTCAGATCCGACTCTTTTTCTCAGACCAGAGACAAGCGATGACATATTTTCTGTCCCCCGGGGTTCATGCCTGCCTGTCAGGCGAATGCCTCGTCTTCCTGGATTTGAAGTCTGATCGCTATTGCAGCCTCCGGCCATCAGATACGAAACAGCTATGCCCGCTGCTGCATGTCCGGAGAGATGAGACAGATCCGTGCCGATCAACGTCAGTAGTCCCCGATAGAGAAACTCTCGCTTTGGTCCATCGCCTGCGCGAACGCGGCCTGCTCGCATGTGTTGGCGAGCAGGCAGGCCGCATTGATGCAGATATTGAGACCCCCTCCCATGATCTCCTGTCCGATCCGGCAGTGCCCGGACCTCTGGCAAGTCCCCGGGATTTTCTGAACTTCTTTCTGGCGTCGCGCCAGGCCAAACGGATGCTGGAGCATTGTTCCATGGAGGAGATTGTGGAGACGGTCAGAACTCGCAAGGCCGCACAGCCCGAGGCCCGCGACCATCTCGAGACGGCGCGGCTCCTTGTGAGGATTTTTAACAAACTGCGCCCGTTCCACAAGCGTCGCTATCTTTGCCTCTTTGACTCTCTCGCTTTGCTTGAATTTCTGAGCCGATATCGTCTTTACCCCACCTGGGTTTTCGGTGTGACCATGTTTCCCTTCGAGGCCCATTGCTGGATTCAAGGCAATGGATATGTCTTCAATGATCGCCTCGATCAGGTCCGTCACTACAGCCCCATTCTGGCGGTCTGAGATCATGCCGCGGTTCATTGCCTTTCTCTGGACTGACAGGGCCGAGGGTGAGAGAGCTCGCGCTCTCGCAGAAAATCTGATGGCCGGGTGCCCTGGATGGGTTTCTGTCCATGACACAATCGGCATGCGGGTTCTTCAGGCGACGGGCGTGCCCGGACATGCCCGGGCCTATTGCTTCAAAAGCGGCGTTCTGATCGGGACCCTGTTTCTGCGGCAAAGCGGCAAACTTCTGGCAGAGACCGATCCCCTGGTCGAGAGCTTGAGCCGTGAGACGCTGATCCCATCCTGCTGGGGTCGCTATGTCGGCTTTTTCTCGGACGCAACCAGCCAGTCCGTCGTCCGTGACCCGGCAGGCCAGCTGCCCTGTTTTCACCGGCAATCTGGAGGGCTCCATGTCTATTTTTCCGATCCTGAGGATCTTCTGTCACTCGAGCTCCTCCGTCCCGTGATCAACTGGCGGTATCTCGCCGCTAACCTGACCGTTCCAGAACTCGTCATCCGAGAGACCGGTCTCACCGGGATCACGGAACTCTTGCCGGGGGAAGGTCATCGCTTGAGCGGAACCGGGCTCGAGACGGAAACCTGGTGGGACCCCGCCCAGATTTCCAGGACAGCGTCTCTCGAGGGATTCGAAGAAGCCGCAGAGCGCATGCAACAGACCGTTCGCGACTGTGTCACTGCCTGGGCCTCAGTTTATGCAAAGGTGATCCATAACCTCTCCGGCGGGCTCGATTCCGCCATCGTGCTGGCCTGTCTCCCCCCTGCAGAAAAGTTGACCGTCACCTGCCTGAACTACAGGACGGCCGCCTCCGATGGCGATGAACGGATCTTCGCCCGGCTGGCCGCAGTCCAGGCAGACAGAGAACTGATCGAAATCGCCATGCCGGAGACCTCAGCCTTCGCGTCCCTTCTTGCCAACCATCCCCTGACCATGGCGCCCGAAGGCAGCGTCTTCGGCACCCCTACACAAATCTGTGAATGTAACATCGCACAGGCGCGAGGGGCCGAGGCCTTTCTATCCGGCGAAGGTGGCGATCATCTTTTCTACCAGATGCCGACCGCGCTCATCGCCGCGGATTATGCCCGGGCCCATGGCCTGACGTCGGCCCTGTTCCGTGTCATGCATGATGTCGCAGTCTGGACCGGAGAGCCCTATAGTTCGGTTCTGAAAACCACCCTTCTTGAGGGCCTCCGCCGCCGTCCCCGGGGTGCCCAACCGCGCGAGGACCGTGACGCATTTCCATATCTCCGAGCCGATGTCCGGGAGGCCATTCCGCCTGACTATATGACCCATCCCTGGCTCAAGACGGCCGCCAGACTGCCCCCGGGGAAAGCCTATCAGATTGCAGCCCTGTCCAAAGTCCTGCATCGCCACGAGACCTCCCCGCGATCTGAGGTCGCCGACCTGATCCATCCCCTGCTGTCGCAACCGCTTCTTGAATTCGTCCTCAAGACCCCATCCTATATTCTCGCCAGGGGCGGGCAAGGCCGGGCGCTGGCGCGGGCCGCCTTTCGCGGCGCAGTCCCCCGGGAAATTCTGACGCGTCGCTCCAAAGGCGGCACCATGCGTCATTTCGCCCGGATGGCAGAGGAGAATTTCGAGACTGCCCGGGCCTTTCTGCTCGAGGGCATCCTCGTCGAGCAGGATCTCATCGACCGCCAGGGCCTTCGGGATTATCTGACCATAAGCCGTCTGCAGCGCCCCGAAACAATTCCGCGCTTTTTCAAACTGCTGGCGACGGAAGCCTGGCTCAGATCCTGGGAGCGATCCGGGGCGAGAACCGGGACCGGGGCCAGACCGTGAAGATGGACACGTCTAAACAAAGGCTGCAGGGGGACGCGCCTCCCAAATTTTTTCCCCTCACCGAGGCGCTGAGCATTTTATGGCAGGCGAGTGACCCCGGGTCACGACAGAAGCTCGGGATTGCGCTTCTGCTGGTCCTCGCCTCATCCCTGCTTGGGATCCTCGCGCCGGTCCTGCTCAAGCTGATGGTCGATGGTTTCAGTCGACGGGAACCGGATGGTCTCCTTCTGCTGTTATCTGCCTATGTTCTGGCCCTCGGGCTGATGCGCGCTTTGGCTGAGCTCAAAAGCTCTGTTCATGCCAGCGCGGAACAAGGCATTCTGCGTCGTTTGAGCCAGCGCCTTTTTGCCCATCTGCTCGCCCTTCCCCTTCGCTTTCATCTCGACCAGCAGACAGGGGCTATGGGCCGCATCCTGGAGAACGGCCTTCTTGGCTATCGCCTGACCCTTCAGCATGTGATGTTCTCTGCCCTCCCCGTGCTCATCGAGCTTGTGATGATGGGCCTCATCCTCATGCATTTCGGCCATGCGGGGATCCTGCTGATCCTCGCTCTTGCGGCCGCGAGCTATGGGCTCGCCTTCGGGCTCGGCCTCCGTCACATTGCAGGGCCTGCCCGCGCGATCTCAAGGTCCCATGTTGCAGCAAGCGCACTCCTGACGGACAGCCTTCTCAATCAGGAGACGATCAAAAGCTTCAATGCCGGGCCTCAGATCGAAGCCCGCTATGACGGCGCGCTCCGCGGCATCGAGCAGTCATGGCGCTGCTTTTTCCGGCAGAGAACCTTGAATGGGTGTCTTGTGGCCGTCGTCCTGACGCTGTCTCTCGCCGCAAGCCTCCTATACGCGGGTCATGAGGTCCGTTCCGGTCGCATGACCCTCGGCGATTTCATCCTCGTCAACAGCTATCTCCTGCAGACCCTGAAGCCGCTTGAAATGCTCGGCATCGCCGCCCGCGATATGACCCAGGGCATGGCTTTTATTGAAAACCTGATCAGCCTGTTGCGCCAGAGTGGCGAAGCCCAGTCCCGCGGTCCCCAGCAGGCGCTGGCGGACGGTGGTCTGGAGGTCCGTTTCGAAAATGTCAGTTTTTCCTATCATGGATCCGCCTGCTCTCCTGCAGAGCCAACTCTGAGAGAGGTGAGTTTCAAGGCGCGGCCTGGTGCGACCATTGCCCTTGTTGGAGCGAGCGGATCGGGCAAATCAACGGTCGCGCGCTTGCTGCTGCGCCTCCTCGATCCAGATGCCGGCCGCATCCTCCTGAATGACATCCCGATCGTGGAGCTGTCTCTCCGGGAGCTCCGGGGCGCGATCGCCATCGTCCCTCAGGACATCCTGCTGTTTCATGATACGATTGCCCGGAACATCGCCTTCGGCCGGCCGGGAAGCAATCAGGCCGAGATCGAGGAGGCCGCACGACAGGCCCATATTCATGATGTCATCCTGCAGCTGCCTGAGGGCTATGACACCATCGTCGGTGAGCGTGGCCTTAAACTCTCTGGTGGGGAGAAACAGCGGATCGCCATTGCCCGGGCGGCCCTGACGCGCCCCCGGATCTGGGTGTGCGATGAAGCGACATCGGCCCTCGACAGTGGAACCGAGCAGAAAATCCTCCGGACCTTGATTGCTGAGTCTCGCAGGACGACGACATATCTGATCATCGCCCATCGCCTGCAGACCATCCTGCAGGCTGATGAGATTCTGGTTTTCGATCAGGGGCGGATCGTCGAACGTGGAACTCATGAAGTCCTCCTGGCCCGCAAGGGCGTTTATCGGGAGCTCTGGCGGCTGCAGCAGAGAAGCCAGGAAGAGGGTTCTCCCCCGACCCTGACGGATGAGCCGGGAAGCCCTGGCAAAGAGCGCCTGGGATCCTTGAGGACAAACAGGCGAGATCAAGGGTTGAGATAGCGATCATACCAGTCGAACAGGCGGTCCCAGAAGTCCCGGATATTGGCCGGGCTCGTCAGGACATGGCCTTCCCCCCAATAACGCACGAACAGGGCCGTTTTCTGCAGCCGGTAAAGGGCCGAGAACATTTCCTCGCCCTGGCTGACCGGGATGAAATCCCGGTCCCCCTGGATCAGCATCAGTGGTGTCCTGATCCGTTCCACGTAAAAGAGCGGGCTGTTGCGGAGATAGCGCTCTGCATCATCCCAGGGCGGCACTCCCATGCGCCCCTGATCGGCCTCCGCCCATCTTGGCAGATCCATGAACAGCTCCGGGCGTCCGGTACGATCAAAGCGCGGATCAAACTGCCCATAGGCACTCAGAAGATTGACGGGGGCCGCCGCAGCCACGGCAGCCTTGAAGCGGTCGCTCTCGGACAGGAGGCCGAGGACGCCATAGCCGCCATAACTTTGACCGAACAATCCCAGACGTTCGGGATCTACAGATCCGAGCTCTATGCTGCGCTCGACCGCGGGCAGCACCGTCTCCGCCAATCCCATCAAGGGATCGCCAGCCTGTCCCGGGGGACCAAGAGGAATGCTCGGATAGAGCACGGCATAGCCTTTGGCGGTCAGGAGATAGGGATTGAACGGACTGATGCTTGATCTCTTCCAGGGCCAGCCTCCGGTCCAGACCGCTCCCGGGTAGACAATGACGATCAAAGGATGCCGCACTCCCACCTTGTGTCCGGACGGCAGAAGAAGCCATCCCGAAAGCTCTGCGGCGGGTTTGTCTTTGCGGGCATAGCGGATGGGGATCGGCTGGCTGTCCGCCACATCCGCAAGATGGCGGTTGAAATGGAGGAGTGCCCTCGCCTCCCCGGCAGCTGGGAGGACCATCAGCCGGCTGCCGTCCGTGCTCTCTCTGCGGAGAATGGCTGTTCCTCTCTGCAAGGAGACCGCAAGGATCCGATCCTCCCGGGATATCACGCCGCCCGGGATGGTTTGACGGGTCGCCGGATCGAGAACGAGCAGTCTCTGTTCCCCCGTCTCGCGGGTTGCAATCATGGACAGGCGATGCTGCGAGGCAAAGTCCGGCAACTGGAGCCCCGAGAGCGGCTCCTCCCAGGGCGTCAAGGCGGACCCAGCGGTGGCCGTCACAGGATGACGGTCACCGTCAGGGGAGATCCGCCATAACTTCCCTTCAGCCAGCATGATAAGCCCGCCCTTTGTGGCGGCGAGCGGCCGAAGCCGGGAGGCGGCAAAACGCTCCGTCAGATTGAGCGGCGGCAGGTCCCCACGCAGAAGATACCAGTCCGGAGAGTCCGTCCGGGCCGCCGTTTTTTCATGCGGGGGCAGATCTTCATGCAGGGGGCGGGCAGTTTCTTTTGAGAGGGCCTCGATTGCAATCCGGTCACCGAGCCAAAGGATCTTGGGCTGATCGAGATATTTGCCAAATCCGTCCCTGAAGCGCAAACCATCATGCGGGATCCTCCGGCAGCTGCGGCTCGGAACATTGACCATCATGACCTGCCGATCCTGTTGATCCGGAGGCTGGTCTTCTATGGCCCGACCGTCCGCTGACCTTGAGAGAAAGGCGAGCTTGCGGCCATCGGTGGACCAGGCGAGCGTGCCGGCAAGCGGATATGCCGCATCACAGGTGATTGGAGCCTGTTTGCTTCCAGCCAAGGGATAAATCATCAGCTCCGGGTCTCGACTAGCCAGCATGGGATGGGGCTCGAGAAGCCGCAGGCGCCGGTCTTGAACAGCCGGGGGCTGGAGCTTCAGGACGGCCAGGTGACGCCCATCCGGGGCAAGCGCCGGGGCCGTGAAAGAGCCGCGGTCTATCCTGGTGACCGTGCCGCTCTGGAGATCCACGCGCAGAAGCAGATGCTCGGCCTCCGGGGCGGCGTCCGGGAGAGCATCCCCACTGGCGAGAACGCTCGCCGTTGCCATATCTCCCCGCTCTGCATGACGCCACAACCCGGGCAGCTCGTCCGCCATCTTGCGCACGGATGAGGCCCAGAACGGCTGCTGCCCGTCCGGCAGGGCCAGATAGATCAGCACATGATCAGAAATCCAGATGGGGGATTGCCCGTAATGAAGTAGCTCCGGGGTGAGAGGGAGCGTCTTTAACCTCTCCGTCCCAAAATCATAAACCCCGGTTCCGACAGCTCCGTTTGCAATCCAGAACAGAACGATCTGCGTCCCGTCCGGTGACGCGGGCCCAAGCCAATATCCTGTATTCCGCTCCTGCGGGAAGAGCGGCCGAACCGACTGGGACTGTGTGAGATCAGCCACAAAAATATGGGAGCGGTCTTTGCCGGCCAACAGTTCGCGCCCGAAACTTGGAGCTTGCCCATAGGGCCCGAGCCGCTCGAAGACAATCCGCGTTCCGGCCGGGTCGAACATGACCCGGCCGATATCCTCCAGGGCGAACATATCATCGACCGTTAGGCCGCGTTCGGCCAGTACAGCACGATTGAACAGGGCCGAGAGCATAAGGCCCAGCACCAAAGTGAAAAGATGAGCGATCCATATCGTCCGTCGGCGGTATCGGCCAGGACAGCTGGTGTTCATGGCGCGGTTACCACCGTTTGGTGATCTCGAAGGCCAGGAAGCGGCCCTGTGGACTGGCCTTTTCCGGATCAAAGCCGATCCCACGCGGATTGTCGACAAAGGGCGGCCTTGCATTGGTTACATTGATGGCGCTGAAGGTAAAGCCGAGGTCCCGCAACCAGGGGCGCGCGGACTGATCCCCGGTCCAGTAGCTGACCGTCAGATCCGCCGTGGTCCAGCTGCTCACCGTTTCGGCGGGAATGATATTTTTGTTTTTATAGCTGTCGGTATAATTGACAAAGACCGTCGTGGTGAAGCCGCCATAGGCCCAGGACAGGCTGGACCGCAAGCGCCAATCGACCGGCCGGTCGAGCGTGTCGACGAGATCGACATAAGGGGCCGTATCTGTCACCGACTCCTTGAAATCAAAAAGCAGGCTGCCATTCACCTGCAGGATGAAGTCACCGACCCCGGTGGTGAGACCATATTGCGTCGTCACATCGAGCCCCCGAACGAGGCTGCGGCCGATATTGGTCAGGCGCGCATTGACAATGGCATCGACCGCGGCCGGATCGGTCGAGCCCACGACATTGACAAGTTTCGGATCGGCAAAATAGGCCAAGGTATTGGCCGCGGCGGGATTGCGCATGATCAGGGGAGCGAAGATATCATCCTTCGCAAGCAGGCCAAGATCCGTCACCTGCCCCAGGCGATCCTTGAAGCGCGTGTCGAAATAGGTGAGCGACAGATTGAAGCGCGGCAATGTGACGGGGCGGAAATCGACGCCGACGGTCCAGGTCGTTGCCGTCTCCGGCCCGAGGTCAGGATCATTGCCGGTCAGAAGAATTGCGTTCGAAAGTCCGCGCGGTGATTTCGGGTCTCTCAAGGGAAAAAAGAACACCTGATTGAGACTGGTGTCACGCTGACTGAGAATGGGCGCCCGGAACGAGGTGCCATAGGTTCCGCGCAGACTGAGACCGGGGAGCGGCGACCAGGCAAGGCCAAAGCGCGGATTTCGTGTCGAGCCGAAATCACTATAGTCCTCGAGACGGAAAGCCGCGGACAGATCCAGCCGCTCGATCCCCGGCAGGCGATTGCCGTCCCCGACGAGAGGCACGAGCAGTTCCGTGAACGCCGCCCGCACGTCACGGGTCATGTCCTGAGCCACAGAGAATTTTGTATCGGACGCCAATTCGAAATCCAGCCGCTCGATGAGCCAGCTCTCCTTGCGATAATGGCCGCCGAGCGCCAGCTTGACCATGCCGCCGGGCAAGGCGAACAATGGGCCATCCGATTTCACATCCAGGGTCCAGAGATCAAACCCCCGATTGGTGGTCGAGTATCCCGAGATCTGTTTTAACGTTGCGGGATTGCTGTGGGAGCCGTCACCGAAGGGATTGAAGGCCGTCCGTGGATTGGGGTCCGCCAGCGCTCTCGTGAGCGCGCTCATATTGACGGCACCGCTGCGCAAGCCGCCATTCTCACTGGAGCCATTATAAGTTCCGGTGAGTTCAGTCTGCCATCCGGCGCTGAGATCAAGGGAAGCTCCGGCGACGAGCGCATAGGATTCCACCCTGCCCTGATCAATTTGCGGACCAAGATCGTCGAGAAAACTATAGCGGACCTGCACGGGCGACAGGCCGCCGACCGGGTTGACATAAAAGGGATTGGTTGCCGGCACGGTCAGGGTGAGGGTCTTGGCTGGCCGGCGCGCTTCAAATTTGCGCGTTGTGTAAAGCGTTTCGGCAAAGACACGCAATCCGCCCGAGAGCTCCTGGTGCAGATGGCCATAAAAACTGTGGCGCTCCTGCTTCGGAAACAAGGTCGTGCCGCGGCGGTCATTGCCAAGGTTTGCCGTGCTGGAGATAAAATCGCCCGCGGTCAAGGATGTGCCGTCCTGTCCCTGCGGAATGGCGAAGCTTTTGCCGCCTGCCAGAAGGGTCCCGGGATTGCTGAACGGCAGGCGGTAATCGCTCCCGCCCAAAGATCTCAAGTCACTGCTGGCGGAAAAGTCGCGCTCTTCGCTAAAGAGGGGCTCGATCTTTTGATATTCATAGCTCAGAACAAGGCCGCCGCCCTGCCAGTTGGTGCCAAAGAGCTGGCTCGCCTTATACTCCTGTTGCCGACCCTCGGTGACCGTGCCATAGCGCAGACGGGTTTCCGCACCCTCATAATTCTGCTTGAGAATGATATTGGTCACCCCGGCAATGGCATCGGTCCCATAGATCGCCGAGGCCCCGTCCGGCAAGACTTCGATCCGCTCCACAGCCGACAGCGGAAGGGCTGAAATATCAACAAAGGTTCCGCCGCCAGCTGCGGCGATACGGCGACCATTGATGACGGTCAGCGTCGAGCCCGCGCCCAGTCCGCGTAAATTGATGGAGGCGCCGAAATTCCGATTGGCGAACTGAGCGCCGTTTTCGGTTCCCTGAAGTGGTGCCGTCATCGCATTGGGGCCGCCGCCGAAATTCTGCGGCAAGCTTTGCACCACATCCTGAACCGATGAAAATCCCGTGCGACGAATATCCTCCTGATCAAACACAAAAAGCTTCGATCCGATCACATTGGCGCCCCTGATATTCGAGCCGGTCACCACGATCTCCTCGAGGTCAAGCGCCACAGCCGGCTTTTTTCTCGGAGACATGTCATCGGACGCATCATGGGCGATCTGCTCCCCCGGATTTGTTTCGAGGGAGGTGAACATGGCAGATCCGCCTGTCTCCAAAGCGGATCCCGGCCGCGCTTCTGTGCGATGGAGAATAAGTTGGCGATCTGCGGTGACCTCATAGGCGAGCCCGCTATCCTTGAAGAGACGGTCGAGCGCGTCTTGTAACGATAACTGTCCTTTGAGTTCCGGCGCCTGTTTGGCCGCAATGAGGTCCGGCGTTGCGACCACCAGAAGATCCATTTGCTCCGACAGGGCCAGCAGCGATGTGGACAGCGCCTGAGACGGAATATTCAAGGCCCAGGTTCTGCTCTGCTCCTTCCCCTCAGTCGTCTGAGCAAAGGCCGCCTGGCCCGGGACTGTTCCATAAAAAACGGCCAAGGCAATGACGGAAACAGCGGTTGCATATCCGGATCGGCGCTCTGCACCGGATGGTTTCAGATGTCCCATGAATCTTCTCCCCATATGACAGATCGAGCTGGCCATGGCTGCTCCATGGCGTCGATCTTTCGTCTAGGAAGAGGAACGGACGACCCGTGAGAACCGCCACAAACTTTCTGACGGCACATCGTCTGATGGAGACAGGACAAGCGATTGCGCACGTCAAATAGAATTCAAGACGAGAGAAGCACTCAATCCTCAAGATTTTCTTTGAGCCTCTGGCAGAATGTCATCAGTTCAGGCGCTCGGTCTCGCTCTGAGGATGATCCGGCCAGGGGTTGTGCGATCGGCGACCAGAGACAGCTGGCCTTCAAGCCTTGCAATCATCTGATCGATCTGGTCCGTCTTGAAGGAGGCAAAGACCGGTCGCTTGGCAAGCTCCGGAGAGCCAACCATAATCACGCTCTCCGAATAGCGGTTCATGTCAGCGAGAACCTCGGCCAGGGCGGTGTTCTCGTAAATGAGACGCCCCGACCGCCAGCTGCCGGGATAGTCTGCAGAGGTGATATCTTGCGGATCAAATCTGTCCGTCGAGGGAGCAATTATTTTTTGTCCGGCATAAAGGCGGATCTTTGTTTCCGCATCGCGTTTTCCGGCCTTGTCCGCATCCGCAACATGAACTTCGACGACCCCTTCGACGACTTCCACAGTCACGCCTGCGGGGCCCTCATGGATATTGAACTCTGTGCCGACCACCCGAATCTCGACGCCGTCGATCTGAAGGTGCATGGGACGCGCCGCATCTTTTGCAACCACAAAATAGGCCTCGCCACCGGTCAAGCTCAATTGTCGGCGGTCCGCTTTGAACGTGACCTCAAGACGGGATTTTGGCCCGAGCGTCACGCGACTGCCATCGGCAAGGGTAAGCTGTCTGACTTCCGCCGTCTTGGTGACATAGCGCGCTCCATCGAGGCTCTGAGGAAGCGAACTCAAAATCAAGGTGAGGCCAATGGCAAGCGCGGACAAGCCAAGACCGATCCGTCTCTGCTGGCCCTGCCTGAAGAGCTTTCCCGGAAAGGATTTGAGGCCACCCCTGCCCGCCATATCCGGAACCTCGAGGGCCGCCAAATCTGTAAGTTCACGGCTTGTGCGCCAAATCGCGGCAATCTCGTCATAGGCCTGTTTGTGCCTGGGGTCGAGCGCCAGCCAGTCCTCGAAGCGCAGGTGATCCCCCTCATCCGGGGTATCGGCTTCCAAAAGCGTCACCCAATAGGCGGCCTTCCGCCGCATCCGCAGAGTTTGTGCATCCGTCTCCATTTCGGCTATCGCTTTTCTGTCCTGCAGGACCGCTGAGGTGGAGGACGATCCATTGCTGCACGAATATCTGCGAGGGCACGCTCCACATGCCCGCGTACGGCACGTTCCGACATTTTCTCCTGCCGCGCAATCTCCACCACGGGAAGATCATGGATGCGGCTCAGAATAAATATCCTGCGCCGTTTGGGCGGCAGACCCAAAATGAGCGTGGTGAGCTGATCAAACGATTGCCGCTGCGACAGAATATGTTCCGGTGACTGATCGTTTTCCGCGGCGAAGAGCTGACCGGCCTCGGTACAGGCTTTATACTGTGCGACATACTGGTCACGGGTCTGTTTTCTGCGCACCGCATCAATCAGTGCATTGCGGGCAATCTGCAGCAGAAACGCCCAGGGGTGTTCGATCTGGTGACAGGATGCATATTTGGCAATCAGACGTTCAAAGACTGTCTGCACAAGGTCAGATGCCTGATCAGGATCTTGGATACGCCGGCGCAAGAACCGCAATAAATCCGGGGCGTGATTCTGAAAAAGGTCCTCGATCATAAGTTTTTGAATTGGATTTCCGCCATCATCAACGACAGTTGCACTATTTGGCCGGGGTGACCTGTCATGCATGACCGCCCCCTGACGTCTCTGGAACGCACGGCAGATATCGAGCCAAATCAGACTGTAAGGACAGAGCAGCATAAGGAATGGATCGGACGAGGGACGCCATGGACAAACCCCATTTTCCATAAGGAATGGGGCGTCCGGCCATAAGGCGGGCCGGGTAGTGGAACCCGAAAAGAGTACGGGCGCGCTATTTTAGGCAAGACGAAAACCGAGCGGACTGCGAACAGCCGCTCATCGTCCGACCCTCGGACATTTCGCGCGACCCGGCCCATAATTATGAAATCGCCTGCGGGTCTCTTTTGGGGTTTCCACGCCCCACAGCCGACGGGCGGCCAGCTGCCCTTAAAATATTCCCTAAATTCTCGCCCAAAGCAAGCCCCGACCAAGATTTCAAAATCCGTTGGGCAATTTCAGACGGTCAAGAAGGGAACGACCGCATGTTTGTGGGCTTCTGCTGCCTCCCCTCACCGCTCGCCGAGCCGCGCGAGGGCTGCCCTGGCCTGCGGCAGGCCCGGCGTGTCGGGTCCGGTGGTGACAGGGATGACGCGGCCGTGGCTTTCCTTGCCGACGGCCGGAGAATAGATATAGGTGCGATTGCTGCGTGGGGTTGCGGCCTGTTGATAGGCCCTGATGGCTTTGGCGCGGTCAGGGGTGGTCCCCAGGCCATATTCATAGGCATAGCCGAGGAGATATTGGCTGATCTGATTTCCCGAATCCGCCCAGCATTGCAGGCTCACGAGAGAGCTGGTTTCGATTGCGGTCCGCGCCCCTGCATCACTGGACAACGCCGATGCCTCGCCGGGCGGTTGTCCTTGGCAGGATGGACCCTGCACACAACCGGACAGCGAGAGCAACAGCAGGAGAGCCCCCGGCCCGATCGAGAACACCCGTCCTGCCATCATACTGCCCCTCAATGGACCTTGTCGTCTTTCAACCCGGCGGCGGCCTTCTCGATCACCGCCTTCAATTTTTCGCCAGCATCAGCCTCGACCGTCACCACCTCGCGCTTGCCGGTCTGCGGATCGGTTTTATGCAGACGGAACTGCTGGCCCTTGAGGGGGCCAGAGATGAGGTCGGCGACCATGATTTCGCGATGGCGGTTTTCGGGCGTGGCGAAGGGGGCCACGAGATCAATCAGCCAGACATTTTCGCCCGAGACCCAATCGTCGGGCGTCAGGCGATTTTCCGCCTCAAGCAGCGGCTTGTTGAGCTTGTCCTGAGCCGCGTCGGAGAGTTTGGCCCAGAGCGCCACGCCGATGGTTTTGTCGCCGTCGCGGAACACATAGAACTGGCGATGCAGCAGCGGCGGCATGATCAGCCATTCAAGATCGGCGAGTTTCAGATGACGGTGTAGCGGAGACTGGGTCAGAAGCCAGGTCAGTTCACCAAACACATGGCTGACAGTGGGGTTGTTTGCGGTCACGAGGATCCATCCTTTAGCTAAACGATTGTGAGCATTCTGGCATGCCGGGCGGCAGGGGGAAAGGGCCCCTGGCATCTCGCCCGGGAGCCCCGTCCTTGATCAGAACTGATGCAGGCTGCTGGCCGCCAGTTGCGCCGCCCGCTCCTCCAGCAGGACACGTTGGGCTGAGAGCCCGCCGTCGCCCTCCGCGCCGAAGCTGGCCATGGCCTGGATCAGCTGGTTGAGCCTGGCATCCGTGGTCACGGGCGGCCGGGACGCCGCCTTATAGGCCAGCATCACATCCCCCGCCGTCCCGGTGGAGCCATCGGCCCGTTCGAAGCTTGCGGTGCCGACAACGATATTGCTGCCGACCTTCCATTCCTGGTTCACGGCATGGGAGGCGAGACCGATGCTGGCAATCCCGGCGTCGGTCAGCGACTTCAGCTCACCGGCATCGGTCACGCCATTGTCATTGGCATCCTTCCAGACCCGGAACTCGGCGAACCGGGTGTCGCCGATATCGAGCTTGCCGTTCTTGTTGCTGTCAAAGGCCGAGAGCCCATCGAGATCGCTGGTCGCCCCGAGCTTGTCATTGAGGAAGGAAATCTCCCCGATATCATTGATGATGCCGTCGCCGTTGCGGTCGAGGGCGAGGAACCCGTCCCCCTTGCCGAGCCAGCCGGTATCGTCGGCTACGCCGTCGCCGTTCATATCGAAGCGGGCTTTGGATTTCGAGGCCTTCTTCATCTCGACGCCGTCACCGTCAAGATCGAGAATGATCGGCGCCGCATAGGTCACCGTGCCGTTCTTGAAGGTGAGCGGCGCCCCGTCCCGGATCAAGCCGGCCAGGGGATCATAGACCCCCATGGTATTGGTGCGGCGAATGAACAGCTCCCCGCCCTGGGTCACGAGGCGATACTTTTTCATTTTGGCGTCGAAATTCAACGGCTCGGCCGCATTGAGATCGGCCTTGAATTCAAAACCGATGTCGCCCACGTCACCTTGGGTGCCGTTGAAACGGGTATAGCGCGTGGTGGCAAAGATCTTGCTGTTGCCGATATCGCTCCGACCGTTGCTTGGCGTGGCATTGCTGAGGGCAATATCCACGATCTCCGCCTCAGCCAAGGTCCGCAGCTCACCCGCCTGGCTGATGCCGTCCTGATTGCGATCCTGCCAGATCCGGAATTCGCCAAAGCGATCATCAAGGGCCGAGAGCTTGCCGTCGCCATTGCTGTCGAACGCGGCCAGGCCTTCAAGGTCGGTCTTCGCGCCCTCCTTGTCCTTGACAAAGGAGATTTCCGAGATGCCCTCGATCTTGCCATTGCCGTCGCGGTCAAGTGCCAGGATGCCATCCTCGCCCTTGGTCCAGCTGGTGCGATCGCGGTCGCCGTCGCCGTCCATGTCGAAATAGGTTCTCGACGCGGAGATCGCCGCGATATCGAGACCATTGCCATCCATATCGAAGACGATGGGAAGAGCGAGCGTTATGTCCTCTTCTTTAGGCGCAGGAGGCGGCGTTGGAACATAAGCGAGCATCACATCCCCAACCGTGCCGATGGTGGCATCGGTACGGATGTAATCAGCCGTGCCATAGATTACATTATCTTCGATATTTCCCAGACCAGCTCCCGTCGTCGTCAATGTCAGATTGATAGCCGCGATCCCGGCATCGGTCAGGGTCATGAGCTCACCCGCATCACTCACTCCGTTCTGATTAAGATCCCGCCAGACGTGGAAATCACCGAAGCGTGCGTCTTCTACATCAAGCATGTTGTCACCGTTGCTATCAAAAGCACGAAGACCTTCGAGGTCAGACCGGGCCCCAACAACATCCGCAACAAAGGAAAATTCAGATACATCGGTCACAATGCCATCGCCGTTGCGATCGAGAACGAGGAATCCATCGTCCGCCGCAACCCAACCAGTGCGATCGGGGGTGCCATCATTGTTCATGTCAAACGTCACCGTGGAGGCCGCCACAGAGATCAGTTCCAGGCCGTCATTATCCAAGTCAAAGACAATGGGCCATTCCGGAACGATACTATGCTCGACCGCAAAATAAATAACGCCCTGCAACCCAGAAGCATCCGTGACCCTAACGGAGAAAGTCGAGGCGCCATATACGACCAAATGGCCATTCTGGTTTATTGATACATTTCCCCCTACCTGATTATGAACGGTATAGACAAAGGGACCGTTATTGTCTGGATCTCCTGGAAGAATGTCCACCTGTGCCGGAATATTTATATTCGAACCCATAACCATGGACTGCAGTGTATATGTCGAGGTTGGACTGTTCGGCAAACCACTCACGTAGGGTTTAGGCGCTTCATTTACATTTCTGAGATTGATTGTCACCGTCGCGATAGATGAGCTCAATCCAGTACCGCCTTGATCCGTCACTTGCACGCCAAGTGTGATGGTCCGATGAGCCAGATTTTCATAATCCAGGATCATATCCGCCCAGATTTTTCCGTTATCATCTATCCGGAAAGAGTTATTGGGATTCCCGCTCACAATTGTGAACTTATGATTACGATTGGCCGTCAGAACATCAGGATCTGCAAAGGCTAATGTCGCAATAGACCCACTTTGTGGCCCTGGCGCATAATCGCCCTCATCAATATTGAATGTCTGATTGCCAATTGTTGGAGCCTCATTGATGTCCGTCACAGCAAGGTTAATAGTAGCTGTCGCCAATCGGCCGTTTGCCATGCCGTCCCAGACCACAACCGTATAATTGAAACTCTGATTGTCACTCTGTGACAATCCACCGGCCACGGTGATTTGTCCGGTTTCCTGATTAATCTGGAAGCGGCCATCACGCGTCGTTTGAGATAGTCTATAGGTGCCGTCCACCGTAATCGCCTGTACTGACGAGTTGATATGAACAAAATAGTACTTCTTGACGCCGGTCGGCTGCGTTGCAAGATCCGGGTCGGTCGCACTGACACTGCCGACGACCGTGTTCACCGCAGCAAACTCGGACACATTGGCGAAACTATAGCTTGCGGCGGAGAAGCTCGGGCGCTCGTTCTCATCCACAATATTGATGCTCAGAGTCTCTGAATAAGTAAGCCCCGCCGGATCGGTGATCATGACCTGGATCTGGTGAGATGCGTTGGTTTCGTAATCAATAAGGGTTGCGTTCTTGACCCGGATAACCCCATTGGCATCCATCTTGAAGCGGCCGCCAGCATCATCGAGCAGTGTAAAGCTCATGTTCGTGTCGCCGTCTGGGTCTGTATAACCGACGGTGCCAACCACGACCTCATTGCTGGTGAACTCCGACACCGAAGCCGTCAGTGCCAGATCCGTCGGCGCTGCATTCATCACCACGGTCAGCGACTGGGCCGTGGTCTGAGCGCTGTCATTGTTGCTCTGTTCCCGGGTTCGGGCATAGACGCTGAGGTTGAGATCCTGATACCAGCTGGCTGGCCCGGTGATCATCAGGCCCGACAGCTGATTGGCCGCCACCACCCAGGCGTCGAGGGTCGCGTTGTAGCTGCCTTTATTGAGGCTGAGGCCCGAGGGCAGATTGCTGATGACAATCTCCTGGACCTCCGAGCCGTCCTGATCCGGGAAGCTCGCCTGGATATGCAAGGCCACACCCGTGGCCGCATTGCCGGTTCCGGCCGCAAGCTGGGTGATGGTCGGCATGTCGGCCTTGGCATTGATGGTCAGGGTGAAGATCTGGTCTGACGAGAAGATCCCGCCGGCATCGACGGCGCGGACCCGGAAGGTCACCGTGCCATGGACATGGTCTTTCGGTTGAATGGTGACCTGACGATCACCATTGCTGTCGGCCGCGCCGATGGTGACGGTCTTGACCAGGCTCCAGTCTTCCTGGGTCAGATCGCTCGGATTGACCGGTACGATCGAAACCGTCAGCCCGGCGTTCGGCGTGATATCGTCGGTGGCCATGACCGTCAGCGTCAGCGATTGATCCTCATCTTTCTGTTGGTTGCTGATGGCGGTCACCACCGGCGCCTGATTGCCGGTCCAGAGCGTCTCAAGCTGGCTTTTATAGCTCGTATCCTGTTCCAGGGTATCGCGCTCGGTCAAGGTCTCCGGCTTGTCATGGACGCCCATCAGATCGACGAGAGATTCAGAATCGATGGTCTTGGTATAGCGTTCGCCGGCGATGATAAAATCGATCTTGTAATTGGCGCGATCATTGCTGGTCGAGATCACATACCAGTTCTTGATGGTGGTCACGGTCGCACTGCCGATGACCGTAATCACCATGTCATCGCCGACCCGTTCGAACCACAGGTCGTTGTAATTGATATCCTGATAGCCGATGACGTCGATGTCATTGCCGCTCGGGTCATAGTTCCAGATGGTATCGGCGCCCGAACTGGTCCGCATCAGATAGGTGTCGTTGCCGAGTCCGCCGTCGAGCGTATCATTGCCGGTGCCGCCATCGATGATATCGTCACCATCCCCGGCATAGAGCGTGTCATTCCCGGCACCCCCGAGCAGCGTGTCATTATCCGCACCGCCATAAAGCGTATCGTCGCCATCACCCCCATCGAGTTGATCGTCCCCGGCGTCACCATAGAGGATATCGGCCCCGGCACCGCCAAGGAGAACATCATTCCCCCCCAGGCCATGCAGCGTGTCATCGCCTGCAAGGCCTTCCAGCCGGTTGTCGCCTGCGTCCCCGCTCAGGATGTCGTTGAACGCTGTGCCATGGAGATTCTCGATCGCCGTCAAGCTGTCATTGGCGGCGTCTCCCGTGGCACTGCTGCTGCCATCGAGATAGACTGTAACCGCAGCTGTACTCGCGTCATAGCTGACCGTATCCGACCCGGCCCCGCCATTGAAGCTGTCCGCCCCGGCACCGCCGAGGAACAGATCGTCGCCCTCATCGCCATAGAGGCTGTTGTTGCCGCTGCCGCCACTCAGCACATCGCTTTCGCCGCCACCATGCAGCTCATCATTGCCGCTGTCGCCGGCCAGGACATCATGGCCCGCCCCGCCCCAGAGGATGTCATTGCCGTCTCCGCCAGAGAGGCTGTCATCACCGCTGCCACCAAAGAGCGTGTCAGCACCCTCCTCCCCGTGCAGGATGTCAGCGCCATCCCCGCCATCAAGGAGGTCATCACCAGCCCTGCCCTCGAGCACATCATTGCCGGCAAGCCCATAGATATGATCGACACCCTGAGCCCCGATCAATGTGTCGGCGAAAGCCGTGCCATTGATGACATCGATCAGATCCTTGATGGCGATGGTGAAGGTCTTGACGTAAGCAAGCCCGAGCCCATAGCGGTCGGTCGCGGTCACCGTCACATCGATGGTCGCCGCGGCCTCGTAATCGAGGCTCTCGCCCACGCGCAGGCGTAGGGTATTGTCACCGACAACCTCAAATCGTGCGTCAGACACCGTATAGCTGTGCTGACCGAAGAAGTCACCTTCAAGCGGATCATCCACATCAAGGGCCTGCAGTGTCCCGAGGGTGACACCCGTCAGTGTATTCTCGGGAATGCCATCAAAAGCCTCGGCCGCGGTCAGGATGATATCGGTCGGCGCATCATTGACCGAAATAATGGTCATGGTCACTTTGGCGTCGACCGATTGGCCGTCCGCATCGGTCACCGTGATGAAGAACTCATCGCTGCCATAATAATTGAGAGCCGGAACATAGGAAAACTGCCCCGTCGTCGCGTTCAGGGTCACCGTGCCATGGGCGGGTTCGGTCTTGAGTACGTAGCCGGTGATGTTCCCATCATGATCGATCGCACCGACGCCCTGCAGCGGAGACGCCGTATCCTCATCGATGGTGATGCTGATGGCGCTGACCCGTGGCGCCGCCTTGCCGCCCGCATGCCAATAGTTGGGCAGTTCTGTCGTCACGGCTGTTGGCATGGCCGTCGGTGTCGTGGTCAGTGCGCCGGTCATCTGGGTAATCAGCGGCTCGGCATAAGCCAGATAAACCGCATGGGTGGTCGTGGCGATCGTCTTGATCCGGCTCGGGCTACCCGCCGCATAATAGTTCTGTACCGTGATGGTGGCATTGCCGCCGATGACGCCGATGCGCAGGTCGTTGTTGACCCGGGTCATCCAGATCTGGCGATAGTCGACCGAACCGTCAAAGGCGATACTGTTGACGCCTTCAGCATCGACCACCGTATCCGTGCCGGATTTGGCATCAAACAGATAGATGTCATCCCCGGCACCGCCGGACAGGCTGTCATCACCAGCCCCACCGACCAGTTGGTCATCCCCCGCCCCGCCGGAAAGCGTGTCATTGCCATCCCCGCCGACCAGGAGATCCTTGCCATCATCACCATATAATGTATCGGCGCCCAGACCACCGATCAGACTGTCATCCCCGGCATCACCATGGAGGATGTCATCTCCCTCCCCGCCGTCAATGATGTCATTATCATCGCCACCCCAGGCCTGATCATTGCCATCACTGCCCGCGATGCTGTCTTCACCCGCACCGCCATATAGCAGATCATTGCCCACACCGCCATCGAGCACGTCATCACCGGCGAGCCCAGACAGCGTGTCATTGCCATCAAGGCCAAACAAGCGGTTGTCTCCGGCGTTGCCGGTCAGAACATCATTGCCATAAATCGAGCCGACGACGTTTTCGATCGAGACCAGGGTGTCGCCCGTCGCATCACCGCCAGAGGCTGTTTGGGTTGTAAGATCGACTGTGACACCAGAAGCAGACGTCACATAGCGAATGGTGTCATTCCCGGCACCGCCATCGAGCACATCAGCGCCCGTCCCACCTTCGAGATGATCGTCGCCGTCGCCACCATAGAGTGCATCATTGCCCCCACTGCCTGACAGAATATCATTGCCCCCCAGTCCCGAGAGCGTGTCAGCGCTAGCATCCCCAAAGATCAGGTCATCTTTGCCATTCGTACCATTAACGGTATGGCCCCAATAAACCGATTTAAAATTCGTAAGGCTGACCGAGAGTCCATCATCAAGCTGCAACCACTCAATTGCTAAATTCACATTTGTCTGATTGACAAGATACAGATCGCCGAAAGGCGTCCAGAGATAAAGATTCTGCCCGGTGAAATAACCATACAGCTCAGAAAGGCTGATGCCCCGGCCAAATTCAACGGTATCTTCGCCACCATTGATTGTGCTATCGAATTTATCTCGTGTGACTTGCTGATCATTACCAGAGCGCGCGAAACCGCCCTTCCAGCCACTGGTATTCCAGGATGAGATTTCAGGTTTTTGCTGGAAAAAGCTCGTAAATTTATACTGGTCGTAATCATAGACGATGACATTATCGCTACTGCTCACTGTCAGGCGGAACCTATAATAGGTTACGCCAGACTCCACAATCGTTTCGAGATATTCCCAATTACTCGTGTAGCCATCAACCAATTGACCATTCGAATGCACAACCTCTTCAATCGTGAAGGCTCCATCTCGAATGTAATCACGCGAGTTACCCATGTTCCAGACATAAGTATCGTCCCCAAGGCCGCCAAGGACATCATCATCCCCCCCTCCCCCGGTCAGGACATTGTCTGCACCATCCCCTGCGATTTTGTCATGTGTTGGTGATCCCGTGATATTTTCGATCGAATGGTACGTATCCCCAGCCGCAAATATTCCGACATTATATTGGGCAGCATTCAGATATACGACTACCCGATAATATCCCGTGTCCTCATAAGACGCCGTATCGCTTCCTGCGCCGCCGACAAGGGTGTCAGTCCCAACGCCGCCGATCAGCAGATCATCTCCAGCACCGCCATAAAGGACGTCATCCCCTGCGCCCCCCCGTAGGATATCGCGTCCGGCATTGCCATTCAGGATATCATTGCCGTCACCGCCAAAAATATCATCGTCACCACCATTCCCAGTGATCCAGTCAGCCCCGCCCGTGCCCGTCAGGGTATCATTCCCATCCGTCGCAACGGCATTCGCCGCACCGAGTTTGGTGTTTTCAGTATCAAGCGCACCCGTTGCTACAAAAACGAATTTCTCGATTTGCGGAGTGACCGCATACCAATCCCGTAACCGGATTCTATCCGGAAGTGATGCAAAGCTTGAAACCGTGGCGTTCTCCTCGGAGATGCCGACATAAAGATCATTGCCGGACCGTGTCAGCATCAGATCCTGAATATCGATACCCAAACCGAATTCAAGCACATCATTGGTGCCGTTATCTGCAGCCATGATACCACTGCTCGGCGGAACATGGCGCCGCAGAGTGTGGGTTTCTTCATCATAGTCGAAAAACCCGATCCAGTTCGTGCCATCAAAGATCAGATCAGCACCACGACCGATCGTATTATCGGTCTCATTACGACTAAAGCCATTTACATAGGCGTTCTGCCAGACGATTTCCCAAGTATCCGTGTAATCATCCATCAGCGTATCGCGGCCATCGCCACGGCTGATCCGGAATACATCGTTGCCAGCTCCGCCGACGATCATGTCATTCCCACGTCCGCCGGACACAAGATCATTGCCGGCTCCGCCATAGATATCATCATCTCCGCTATCGCCGGTGATGACGTCCCAGCCCTTGCCACCCATGAGCTTGTCATCATCGTCGCCACCGACGATCAGATCATCTCCGGCTCCGCCATAGACGGCATCCTGGCCCTTGCCGCCGAGCCCGACGTCATCACCCTGCAGCAATGACAACAGATCATTTCCAGCACCGCCAATGGCAAAGTCATTGCCCTGCGTACCGATGATCACATCATCGCCATCGGTGCCGACGGTGAAGGAGACAAAATCGGCAATGCGGATCGCCTGGCCATCGGCAAAGACCAGCCATTCGATTTTCTTATAGCTGTTGAACCAATCCTTCAGCACCACTTGGTCAGAGGTCAGAACATTATTCTGCTTGATCTTGACGATCAAATCCTGGCCATCCACACCTCCAACGGTCGGGGAGCGTTGCAGCTGAATATCACCAAGTCCAATACCTGCCCCAAAGACCACACTGTCTTCGCCGCTAGGTGCGCCATTTTCGGAATAAATATTGGTGGCTGACCAATCACGAGCTACGACACCTGCTGCAATTGCAGCCAAGCGCGCGGAAATTGGATCCCCGGATCCCGCATTGCCCGGATCATCAAAGGCAATATCCGCACCGTCACCAAGGCGGAAGAGATACTGATCGCTCCCCGCCCCGCCGTACAGTTCATCGCCATCGCCCGCGCCGCCCGAAAGAATATCTCCCCCAGCACCGCCATAGAGGATATCGACATCCACTCCGCCCTCAAGCCAGTCAGACCCCTCACGGCCATAAAGGATATCGTTCCCCGCACCGCCGTTCAGATAGTTGCCATCACCACCCTTGGCATTGGCATCGACGCCACCAGCATGCAAAGTATCATTGCCGTCACCGCCGAAGATCCAGTCGTCGAGCTTGCCACCATAAAGGATATCATTACCGGTACCTCCGAAGAGATCATTGCCAAGGTCACCACCCTCAATCACGTCATCACCGGCACCGCCATCGATTACCGCTGCAATACCAATCTTGTGGGCGGTTCCATTGTAGGCAGCACCGTTAAGCGTGATACCGGCATTAATTCCACCTGATGATGTTGCATCTAGAAAATCACTGGACACACGTATGGTGTCGTTACCCGATGTGCCCGCAATGATATCTTTGTCAGCCGAAGAAATCGTATCCCCGATCGAACCCAGAAGATAATTTTTGCTATCAAAAACCTGCCACTCGCGAGCATATTCTATGAAATCAAAAACAGCAGAGAATTGCGCCGCTGTCAGGCTGTCACCATTAATTTGGCCGTCTTTAAGTTGATCCAACCAGATAGAGAATCCCCCCGTCCAGTCAGTTGCAGAACGCTTAGTAAGACCCAACTCATTGGCTTGAGCGATGGTGATGATCCAACCAGCAGCAAAAGCTGAATCTGGTTCAGCGATGATCAAAGCATTGATAGCTGTTGAGTTTGCAAGATACCGGCTATAGTCTTGTGCGGAGGTGATATTGCCAATTAAGGTGTCAATCGAGAAGAGAGAGTTTTCAAAATTACCCTCTGAAATCGTTTTGGCAATTGCGCGCTTAGCATAGATGTCGCCACCAGCGATCTGTCCGATCATATCGGAAAGACCCTCATATACACCGTAGGAAATCAGTTTCTTGGCGCCATTTTCATCCATATCAAAAGTATGGGTGATAGCGTCGCTATCTTTTGTCGACGTGGGCTTATAAACATATTTAGTCTTACGCATGCCGTAATTACCGGCCTGCACTTCGTCCGGGGCAATTAACTTTCCACCCACGGCACTAAGAATATTATTATATGTACCAGCTACCGATTCCGCGATCCCTTTCGCCGCATCTTTCGAGCCGCCTTTTTTGGACCAGATATTGGTAACAGTGAACTGTTTCGTCGTTTCGTCCCAGCTGACGTCAGCACCAGAACGTGGCGCGCCCCCAAAGACGGAGCCAATAAGTCCGCCAACAATAAAGCCTACAAAGGCTCCAACCGCAGCCCCAATGGGCCCCCAAATCATACCAAACTTGGCACCCCATTGACCAAGTACGTATGCGCCTATCGCACCACCAACCGCTGCACCAATTTGACCACCAAGAGTATCAAATGTTATAATTTCCGCTGCCAGCTTTGAGCCAATATAAGACCCAATAACATTGGCGAAATTTACAAACTCAAGTCCCTTAAAAGCATTGACACCCTCTGCGATGTTACTCGCCATCGTAGAAAGGACAAAGCCAGCGGATGTATTGAGTACCTCACCTGCGATGCCATCGAGACCAACCTCAGCAAGCAACTGGCCAACAAGGAAAGACGTAATAGCTCCTTGTGCAGCCTGCCCCAAATCCTGGCCAAAGTCAGAAAATGATTCATCAAGTGCTTTATTAAAGCTATAACTGTCTATTGCCGAGAAACCGACAATTTGAGCTAGATTTTGGCCTAGAGCTCCGAAAAATGTCCCTGCCGCGACTTGTGCAAAAGGATCATTCCCAACAAGCTGGCGTCCTAGAGTTGAACCAAAGATTGAGCCGATCTGACCATAAGAGATACCTGTACTGCCAATGAGCACATCAACTTTTTCTCTCGTCCCATCTTTGTACGATTCCCTAATTGTTACATCACCCTGAATCTTCTCGACAGTCACATTTGTGTCTGCAAAAAGGGCCTTTGCTCTAACCTTTCCGTATTTATCGACAGTAAGCAAATAGGAATTTCCGTCTGCATCACTTCCGGAAATAGTGCGAGCACCATCGATGCCATCTTCAAGGGATGCTTTAAATTCTGAATAGTCATCAAAAAAATTTTTAAACTCTTGCTGATTTAAATCAGGCAACGCCGCCTTGATTGCCACCAAAAGAGAGCGACGCATATCATCATTCAAATACTCATCATTTAATCGTGCGTCTACAACATCAACTGTCCCTATATTAAAATCAGGTTTCAATTTAAATTTTATAAAATTGTTATTACTTCCGGGTGTTACTATTATATTTTCAATGATTGGTATATTTTCACTGTCAAAATAAGCTTTACTATAACTATTAAATCCACCTGTTGTTTGAGATTCAACTGATCCGCCTTTATAAGAAAAAGTCTCGATAGAGTTCCCAGTCGTACTCCAACCTACCGTAAGAGCGGAGGGAGACAATCCTTCAAGACTGGCAAGAGCATCCTGTATTTTTTGTTGTGTTGGTAACGTTCCAATATTAAATACAGACCCCCATAAATCACGCTCAAGATTAAATTCAACCTGTACATTTTTTGAAGGGCCTAACACAAGGTCGGTCAAGACCTGACTAAGACCAGAATATGCATAAATCCCCCCTCCAATAAGTCCTCCTGCAAGGGCAAAAGCCCCCTCGACAATAGGAGCAGCAGGCCCAGAGGCTGCTGCAAAGGGGGCCCCTATCACTGCGCCAAACTCAGCTCCGGCTAGCGTAGCCCCACCACCACCCATGAGGGAGAAGCCGCCATTTAATAATACATGTTTAACGTCCCCGCCAGAATTGGCAGCTTCATGTGCGTCAACAAGAACAATGCCAGCCTGATAAGCTGTTCCCAAATTTCCAGCAACTTTTACAAAACTTGGGATCGTGCCATGTTGAGCATTTGAAACGCCATCTATAAACGACCACTGAGCATCAGAAACTTGAAAAACAACACCAATAGCGTTAGTGAGGGGACGGTCCCCTATAGAAGGCGAATTCCCACCCAAATAAAATGAAAGATCAACTCCGATTCCTTCAAAAGGAACAAAAATATATGCCGATCCTGTTTTAGAAGGATCAGCAAACATTACGGGCTTAAAATTAACAATTGACATGATGGCACCCTAAAATTTTTATTAATTACCACTAGAATTTTATTTATATTTTTTAATGTAATAAAAAATTATTTTCTCCATTTTATTTAGATTTATATCTGAGAAAATCATAGGTATAACTGGATTTTTTCGTGCGTAGTCTTTTTCATTAAAATCAGAATCAACTATTAAACATATTTTTGAACCAAAAAAACCTCTACTCTTAATACCTGTAATTTTCTCCCAAGAAAGTGGGTGATTTTCATTAAAATTGTAAATCCAAATTCCTTTTGAATTCAAAATTGCACACACAGGCAGACTAATTTTTCTAATTAAAAATAATGCAGAAAATAAAAATAGAGTTGACGATGCTATAAAGAAGTAACCAAAAAAATCTGAAAAATTTAATATTTTAAAGAATTTCTTCATGTAAATATCAGATAATTCATATCCATTAAATATTTTAATAGATAAAAATATTGAGAAAAAAGAAAATAACAATGAAATAATTATGTAAATAAATAACTTAAATTTATTTACTCTTATATAAGTTAAATCTAAATTTTCCATATTATTTATCCCTTTGAATAATTGAAATAATTATATTTCTTACTATATGTAATTTTATATTGAAATATAGGCGGAACTACCTCTCCCTCATACTCTCACTAGTATATTTAACAATCGGCGAGAGAATGTAATCGATGATCCGCCGCTTGCCGGTCTTGATCTCGACCGTCGCCGCCATGCCCGGTTGCAATCGCACGGCCCGGCCGTCGACGTTGATGCTGAGATCCTTGAGACTGATCTTAGCCGGATAGACCAGCGTTTGTGGTTCGCGCGATTGTAGTGCGGAACTTGTCTGGCGTGGATCGGTCGGTGTCAGTTCCTGCGCGTCGTCGGCGATCTGGATGACCTTGCCGTGGATGATGCCGTAACGCGTGAAGGGGAAGGCTTCGAGTTTGATTTCGACGGGCTGATCTTCGCGCACAAAACCGATGTCTTTGTTGAGCACGAGGGCCTCGACCTGCAGGCCTTCTTCTGGCACCAGTTGCAACAGGGTTTCACCGGGCTGCACGACGCCGCCGATGGTATGGATCTTCAACTGCGTCACCAGGCCCGCGACCGGGGCGCGCAGTTCCTGCAGTCCGGTGCGTTTGGTCGCCTTGGTCAGTTCCTGGGTGGCGGCGGCGGCCTTGTCTTCGGCGTCGGCGAGTTCGGCGAGGTTTTCCTTGCGGAACTTTTCCTGCAGCTCGCGGATCTGTTGGGTGATGGCATGGATCGCCGCCTGTTCCTTGGTGATGCGATCTTCGTCAAGGGCGATGTTCTTTTTGTGATCGGCCAGGCGCTGATCGGCATCGAGATAAACGAGGCGCGAATTCAGGCCCTTTTCCATCAGTTCCCTGCGCATGCGCAATTGTTCTTCCAATCCCGGCTGCATGGCGCGGAGTTTGGTCAGTTCGGTGACGACCAGTTTGAGATCCGCGCGCTTTTCCGCAAGCTGGCTTTGCAGCCCGCGACTGCCCGCGAGATATTCCTGCAAGCGGCTGTCGATCAACCGCCGCTGCATGCTGTCGATGCCGGGGGCGATGCCTTGCGGCGGGTGGAACAGGACCTTGCCGCTGGTCGCCGCATCAAGCAGCGCCGTCTGACGGGCGATGACGATGTGATAGGCCAGAAGCTCACGGCGGATGCGTTCAGACTCGGCGGCATTGATGGTGGGGTCGAGCGCGATCAACAGATCCCCCGCCTTCACCGTGTCCCCATTCTGGACCGCGATCTGGCGCACCACGCCAAGCTCCGCCGGCTGGATCAGTTTGGCATGGGTTTTTGGGATGATGCGCCCTGTGGCGCTGGCCACAATATCCACATGGCCGAAGATCGCCCATAAAAGCGCGATGAGCAGGAAGCCGATGATGGCCCAAAGCGTAAACCGGCCGATGGGCGACGCCGGGGTCTCCAAAATCTCGAGCGCGGCGGGCAGGAACTCGGCCTCATGCACAGTGATCTTTTGCTTGAGACGTTCCTTGTCCTCGGCCAGCGAGGCTTTCCAGATCTCGAGGTGACGAGTGATCATGTCGCGCATGATGCTGCTCCCTTCTATTCAGCCGCCATCATGCCACCCATCTGGCGATGCCAGAGGTCAGCATAACGGCCGTTTTTCTGGAGCAGTTCTTTATGCGTTCCGTCCTCGGTGATCTCTCCCTTTTCAATCGTGAGGATGCGCTGCGCCTGCCGCAAGGCCGATAAACGGTGGGCGATGATGATGACCGTGCGGCCTTCGGCCATGCGTTTCAGATTGTTCTGGATGATCTCCTCACTCTCGGCGTCGAGCGCACTGGTGGCTTCGTCGAGAATGAGAATGCGCGGATTGGTGATCAGCGCCCGCGCAATGGCCATGCGTTGCCGTTGCCCGCCTGACAGATTGGCGCCACGTTCGTCGATCTGGGTATCATAGCCTTCGGTCAATTGCAGGATGAACTCATGGGCGCCGGCAAGCTCGGCGGCCTCGATCACTCGGTCGAGCGGCACGGCTGGGTCACTGAGCGCGATATTCTCGCGCACGCTTTTATGGAACAGCAGATTTTCCTGCAGCACCACGCCGACCTGCCGCCGCAACCAGGCGGTGTCGACCATGGCGAGATCGACGCCATCGACCAGAACCCGTCCGGTCTCCGGCACATAAAGCCGCTGGATCAGTTTGGTCAGCGTCGATTTGCCCGAGCCCGACGGCCCGACCACGCCGATGATCTGACCGGCGGGAATGGCGAGATCGGTGCGTTTCAGCACCTCCGGCCCGTCAGGGCGATAACGGAAGCGCACGCCTTCGAACGCCACATGGCCCTCTATGCGTGGCAGGGTTGCCCGGTTCGGGTTATGGGCGGGCTCGGTCGGGCTGTTCAGGATATCGCCCAGACGTTCGAGCGAGATGCGCACCTGTTGAAAATCCTGCCAGAGCTGCGCGAGCCGCAAGACCGGGGCGCTGACCCGCCCGGCCATCATGTTGAAGGCGACCAGCTGCCCGACCGTGAGGTCGCCATCGATCACCAGTTTCGCGCCCATGAACAGCGTGATGGCCATGGTGATCTTGTTGATATACTGGACCACCTGAGAGCCGATATTGCCGAGCATTCCGGCCTTGAATCCGGCGGTCACGTAACCGCCCAGCTGCTCTTCCCATTTGCGCTGCATCTGCGGTTCGACCGCCATGGCTTTCAGGGTCTGGACGCCGGTCACCGCCTCGACCAGAAACGCCTGGTTCTCGGAGCCGCGATTGAATTTCTCGTTCAAGCGCTCCCGCAGGATCGGCGTCACCACCCAAGACACCGCCACATAGCAGGGCAGCGACAAGGCGACAATCAAAGTCAAAAGTGGCGAATAGATATACATCACCGCCAGAAACACCACGGTGAACAAAAGATCGAGAATGAGCGTGACGGAGTTCGAGGTCAGAAACTCGCGGATATGTTCCAGTTCCCGCACCCGGGCCACCGACTGGCCGACCTGACGACTTTCGAAATAGCTCAGGGGCAAGGCCAGCAAATGTCGGAACAGGCGCGCGCCCAATTCAACATCGATGCGGTTGGTGGTATGGGCAAAGACATAGGTCCGAAGCCCGCCCATCAGCACTTCGAAACTCGCCACCACCACCAGGGCAAAGACCATGACATCAAGCGTCATCAGCCCCTTGTGCACCAGCACCTTGTCGATCACCACCTGGAAGAACAGTGGCGTGATCAGGCCGCAAAGCTGCAGAAAAAACGAGGCCACAAAGACCTCGCCCAGAAGCTTGCGATATTTGACGATAGCGGGAATGAACCAGGTGATGTCAAAAGCACGCGCCGCCCCGGCCATATGGGCGCGGGTGGTCATAAGGATCAGCTCCCCCGACCAGAGCGCCAGAAACTCATCCTTCGATATTGTACGCGGCCCCTGATCATTGGGCGACTGGATCAGGGCCTTGTCGGCCGCAACCTTGCCGAGAATGAAAAAGCTGCCGTCCCTGGCGCAGGCAATCGCCGGCAGGGGAATGCCCGGCAACTTATCCCAGTCCGCCGCAACCTTCCGCGCCTTGACCCCAAGCGCCTTGGCTGCCCGCAAGATATCGGTCGCATCAAACGGCTCCGACCCCTTCCCCGCCTGATGCCGCAACTGCCCCGCATCCGCCGCCTGCCCCAGAAACTGCAACATCAGGACAAAACAGGCCAGCCCGGTGTCGACTGGAGATGGGTGCGCCTCTACTTGACCAGTTTCAGCTGATGTATTTGAAGGATCTTGTTCTGGATTGGAAATCTGCCCCGCATACTGCCCTGCCCCCTCAGTCAAGATGAACCCCACACTCAATCACGAATCCTCACATTTTCGTGATATCACTCCAAATACGGGGGTGCAATACAGTTAATTACTAATTAATTATTTAATCTAATTAATTATTCATATGAATGTATATAAGGATCCTTCCAGAATTCTTGCTTCATTGAATTTAAGAGATAGGGCATAATTCTATATGATTATCAACCCTTCATCCTTAGCCGACTGAACCTGAAATTCCTCTCATGCCAAAGACTGAATCAAAGCCAATACCAGCCCAATGCGTATATCCCCAATTGATAGAAGGCTTCTCGAGTCATCATTTTGTAATTCAGTATAATCTTTCGACAGAAAACCAGGGTGGGGTGCAAAGATCTTTCTAACAAATAATTGCTATCAATCGGAGTACCATGACCCACAACCTGCCTACTGTATGCTTTGATGGGGAACTGTGGATTAGGCTGTGAACTCACGTTTCAAGTGCGACATCTGCTTGATTGATCCGGTTGAGGAAGGTTTCCAGAGGAGCCTGGAAGCCGAGATATTTTTTTGGCGTCATGGCGTCATATTGTAAGCTGATGATGTAGTCCTCAAGGTCCTCGTCGGAGATGGCGGCGAGGTCGGATTTTCGTTGCCGGTCGCGGAAAAGGCGGCCGATGGCGTTTTCGATGCCGCCCTTTTGCCAGAGCGCATGGGGTTTGCAAAAGAAGGTCCGCATGCCGAGTTTGCTGGTCAGTTGCGCATGCCGGCTGAACTCAGAGCCATTATCGAAGGCCATGGAGCGGCGCAATGCCGGAGAGAAGAGCTGCCGGCGGCACCGAGCCCCGCATCTGGGTTATCTCTCAAGCTCACCGAACAACCAACCCGCTGGCCGCAGTTGCAGCTCAATTCCCCGCTGATCGGGCCCCCTGACGGCCCAAAGTACAACCGATCGCTCGCTGAGATTTACGGCCCGCATGCAGGCCGTAAACCCCACGCGCCGTAGTCACGAGTCAACCGAAGTACTCCGGTCAGCCTCACCGCCGCACGTTACCCATACGTTACCCATAGTAGAACGCAGATCATATGTTACCCACGCGTCACTTTCAGATCATTGATTTTATTAAAAATTTGGCCCGCCCTGTTGGATTCGAACCAACGACCCCATGCTTAGAAGGCATGTGCTCTATCCAGCTGAGCTAAGGGCGGTCACCAAGCGCTGAAGGGGCCTTCAGCGGAAATTTTCGGCATAGGCGCGGATTTTAAGCACGCGCTCATGGGGAGGGATGACCTGAAATGTCAGGTTGTTCCGCGAGGCATAGTCGACCGCCTCGGCCTCGGTATCGAATTTGAGCTGAATCTGGCCGCGCGTATCCGCCGAGCTGGTCCAGCCCATCAAGGGATCGACCGACTTTCCGCCCTCAGGTTCAAACTCCAGCACCCACTGGCGCGAATTGCCGCGCCCGGACTGCATCGTGTTCTTCGCCGGTTGGTATATACGGGCCACCATGGATAATAACCCTCATCTCACTGTCTGTTAGGCTGCACTTCGCCGTTCTTTTACCGCAAACGATCATCGCCAACAAGACCGCAACCGATATTTTAGACCTCTGGCGCAACCCAGGCCCAGGACCGCACCGGCAACCGCTCGCTGAACGCTGCGGCCCGCGCCTCCACATTGGCCCGCGACAACAGTCCGGTCTGGGTATCGACAAAAGACACCACAGAGGCCGCATTGACCGTCGCCGCCCGCAAAGCCAACTCAGGCGCGCTACCAAACGCCGTAAAGCTCGCAAAGGTCGAGGCAAAGGCGTCGCCAGCCCCGGCCGTCCCGGCCACTTGAACCTTCAGGATCGGGCAATGATGGATCCCGCTTTCGTCCGCAAGAAAGGCCCCGTGAACCCCGTCGGTCACCAACACCCGGCCGGGCCCAAGCCGCCGCACAATGGCGAAAAAGGTCGCAAGCCCCATGTCAAAGCCGCCGAAATGCAGCCCTTTCTTCAAAAGCTGCGGCGCGTCACGAGCAATGTCCACATGCGGCAAGCTTTCCCGCGCCGCCGCATTGGCCGCCAAAGCCGGCACAAGGGCCGAGGCTTCCGTCTCATTCAAGGTTAAAAGATCAATATTCTGAAGGCTTTCAAGGAACGGCTGCGTTCGTGACGTCAATTGCCGGATGCCCGGATTGGCGGTCACAAAGGCCCCCTGCTCCCGCGCCAGCGTCAGGATCAACGGAAAACAATCAGCCGAATTGTCCGAAAGCGCCGTCACATAAACCAGATCCGCACCCGCGAACAGGACCGGCGTGATATCTCGTTCCAGCAACAGACGGTTGGCCCCGCGATAGGTGAAAATGGTGGCGTTACGGTCATGGGAGGAAATCATAACTGCGGTGCCGGTGGCGCCCTTATCAGTCTCGATCACATGGTCGGCCGCGACCTTTTCCGCCGCCAGCCGTTCCCGCACCTTCTTGCCATTCAGATCCTGACCGATCTTGGCCACGATCCCCGCAGCAAGCCCAAGCCGGCTCATGGATACGGAGGCATTGACCGCCCCGCCGCCCACATGAATGGTGATGCTTTCAGCCTCGACCTTGCGTCCCTGCTCAAGCAGCAGAAAAGACGCGGTGGCATTGGTCATGGTCACCCGCTCGATATCCTCGCTTGGTACGAGGGTGATGATATCGATCATGGCCGAACCGACCGTCACAGCTTTCATGAACTTATCCTGCATAACCAAAGGCTACCAAGTGATAGCCCGACCCTGAGCCCCATAGCAAGATCATGCGACGGCCAAAGCCTGAAACCGGCCTGGAACCCCTGGCCGGTCTGCTTATCTGAAAGTAATAAAAAGGAAAGTGGTCGGGGAGACTGGATTCGAACCAGCGACCCTCTGGTCCCAAACCAGATGCGCTACCAGGCTGCGCTACTCCCCGACACTGGAAGAATGAGGAGGTTCTAAGGGGTTTTAGCGGGGGAGGCAAGAACTCATTTCACAACAGAGAAGAAACAAAGAAATGATCTCAACCTCGCCGTCCCGAACTAATTCCGAACCGCATAACGCATCTTCCGCACCCGCTCCTTATGCCGCTCCCATTCCACATGTTCGATGCCATTGTCGCGGCACCAGACACGAAGCGCCGTCGCCAGCGCTTGTCGATTCTCCGGCATCTGCGACACGCCCTTGATCGTCAACAGACTGCCATCGCGGATGACAGTCGCCGACCATATATAGCTGCCGCCAAAATCATCCAGTAGAAACCGCATGACACCGGTCGTCCATTCAACGTGAATTTTCATGATAAGAAACTCGGGTAAGCTGGAACACCTGATAGTGACGCCCGCCTTGTGCTGGACGTGATAAGGATGCTCCGGCTTCCCGGTCGTAAATCGCCTTATACGGCAATCTCGCTCTTAGTTCGTCTTGCTTACGATCTTGCCGCGAGCCATGACGAAGCCAACTTTTTCAAGGACTTCTGGCGACGTCAGCGGATCACCGTCAACGGCGATGATATCTGCGGATTTACCAACGCTCAGAGTACCGATTTCATTTTCAAGACCAAGGGCCTTCGCGGCGGTGACGGTTGCCGACACCAGAGCTTCCCGCGGGGTCAGCCCGCCATAGTCCACAAGCAATTTAAACTCCTGCGCATTGATGCCATGTTCGAACACACCGGCATCGGTGCCAAATGCAATCGGAATGCCCATGGCCTTCGCTGACTTGACCGTCAGACCAACCTTTTGCAAGGTTTCCCGCACTTTCTTTTCAACCACCGGCGTATAGATCCCCTTGCCGAGACGAGCCTTCACGCCATTGAAAGCAAGCAGCGTCGGGACAAAATAAGTCCCCTGTTTTTTCATCACCTTCAGCCCGGCGTCATCCGCGAAGGTGCCATGCTCGATGGTATCGACCCCGGCCGCTGACGCCGCCTCGATCCCGCGTGGTCCATGGGCATGCGAGGCCACCTTGAGGCCCAGCAAATGTGCCGTATCGACGATGGATTTCAGTTCAGCCGGCGAGAAATGAAGATCAAGCCCCCGGCCCTGCTGAGATGTCACCCCACCCGTCGCCGTGATCTTGATCACATCAGCGCCGAATTTCGAAGCTTCCCGCACAGCACGCGCGCAATCGTCAACCCCGGTGCAAACACCCCGGACCGTATTCTCGGCCAGCACTTTATACACATCGCGGCGGAAGCCGTTCGAATCCCCATGGCCACCCAGGATGGAAATACCCGGGCCCGCCGCCAGAATGCGCGGGCCGACAATTTCGCCGCGATTGATGGCATCACGTACGGCAAAAACCGAATCCGGACCCGACATCAGATCGCGCACGGTGGTGAACCCGGCCTTCAGAGAAATTTCAGCATTCACGATCGCCTGCACCGTGGCGTCAGATTCCGTTTTGGTCACCTCCTGCCAAAAGGGATCATCCGGTTCCATGGCCAGATGCACATGGCTGTCAATCAAACCCGGCAACACGGTCGAGGAGGAGAGATCAACGATTTTAACCTGATCCCCGTCGGCTTTCTCGGTCAGGATTTCAGCGCCCGACCGTCCCGGCACAAGACGCAGGATGCGATCATCCTTGACAACGATGGTGGTCGCCCCAAGCGCCGCCTCACGCGGATCGGCGATCACGTGCCCGGCCTGTATCAGGGTCCAGTCCGCTGCCGTCGCATTGCCAAACGCCATCAGCGCCAGCGCACTGATCCCCAGAAGATATTTTTTCATCATCGTCACCCCTTGAGTTTTTGTTATTTCAAGGCACTGATTGCCCCCTGAACGCAGGCCTCGTCCATCGGCTCCTCAACCCCGCTCGCACCCATGGCGCCGATCACAACACCATCACGCAGGATTGGCAAGCCGCCCTGAATGGCAACAATGCCCGGCACCGTGAGATAGCTTGTCTTGCCGGTTTCAACCGCCTGCTGCAACACAGCCGACGGCGCACCGATGCTGAGCGCGGTATAGGCTTTTCCTTCCGCAACCTCGATGGTTTTAAACCGCGCGCCATCCATGCGCTTGGCCAGCATCACATGTCCGCCGTCATCCAAAACAACGATGGAGAGCGCAATCTTTTGCCTGCGCGCCTCGGCCTCGCAATGATTGACCAGTTGCTCTGCCAGTCCGGCAGTCAGCACAGCATGGGCCGAGGCCGTCATCGGAAGCACTACCGCCAGTACCGCACAGAGGAAACCTGCAATTTTCATAGCCTGTCCTTACCAATTGCCAATTTCTGGATCAATGAAAGCGGAATTCTTTCTTGCCGCCCTCTTTGGTAACCGCGCGCAGTTTTTTCGCATCCTCCACCAGAAAATCCTGAATGGCTTCGACATCATCTTCGCTCAGCACGTCCGAGAAACTCGCCATGCCAGCAGCACTCAAAGCCCCGCCGAGCACAATATCCTTGAAGCTCGCATGCACATCCGCTGGCATATTCCACAGATTTGGATATCCCCCGACATTGCCCTGGAACCCATGGCAGCGCAGACAATTGGTGCTGTAAAGCTCAAGCCCACGCTGCACACGATCCTGTTTCACCACATAATTTTCCGGCAAAGGTTCGAGCTCCGAATCAACCCGTTTCGGCGGCAAGGCAACCTCCGTTCCGCCCAGCTTGAACACCAGCAGCCGCGACTGGTTTTCATAATCCCAGGCTGCCGAGCCCGGCGGATAAGACACCGTCAACGCGCCCCCGAATCCGGCCATCACAGCAACATATTGCTCCCCATCGATCTGATAGGTCATCGGCGCCGCAAGAATGCCGGTGCCGGTTTTGATCGTCTTCAGAACCTTGCCGGTTTTCGCGTCATAAACGACGAACGAGCCGTCGTTGCGCCCCTGAAACACAAGCCCGCCGCCCGTGGTCAGAACGCCGCCATTCCAATAGGACATTTCCTCGCTCTGCCAGACGAGCTTTTGCGTGACCGGGTCCCATGCCTTCAACAAACTGCGGAACACCGGCTTCGGCTGGCCTTTCTGCGCTTTATCGTCCGCCTCATATGGTGGAAATTGAGCATCCACACCCTGCACAATAGTCCCACGTATATAATCAGGTTGTACCGCACGCATGAATTTCATCGGCGCTTCAAGAACCGGAATATAGACAAGTTTCGTGTCATCACTGTAGGCCATCGGCTGCCAGTTATGACCACCCGCCTGCGACGGCCAGATCACCTTGGCGGCTTGCCCATAATCCGCCTGTTCAGTCATCACCGGACGGCCGGTTGTCATATCGATGCGATCGGCCCATGTCACCGTCGTGAATTTTTCCGCCGACAGCAGCTTGCCGGTTTCCCGATCGAGCACATAAAAGAACCCGTTCTTCGGCGCCTGCATGATGACCTTATGACGCGTTCCCTTGATATCGAGATCGGCCAGAATCATATTCTGCGTCGCTGTGTAATCCCAACTGTCGCCCGGCGTGGTCTGATAATACCACTTCATCCGCCCCGTCGTGGCATCCACCGCCACGATCGACGACAAATAAAGATTATCATTTTTCGGATGTCCCGGATCGCGATTCCAGATCGGGTGCGGGCTACCATTGCCGGTGCCGATATAAAGCAAATTCAAGGCCGGATCATAAGTCATGGAATCCCAGACCGTGCCGCCGCCGCCCAGATCCCAACGGCTGTTCGCGCCCCATGTCTTCCGCGCCGTCGTCAGTTCCGGATGCTCGTCACCCTTGGCCGGATCGCCCGGCACGGTATAAAACCGCCAGGACTGTTTTCCGGTCTCGGCATCATAAGCCGTCACATACCCGCGCACGCCCATTTCCGCGCCGCCATTGCCGATCACGATATTGTTTCCAGCAACGCGCGGTGCGCCGGTGATGGCATAATTGCGCGACCGATCGGTGAAGGTATCGACGCGCCAAACCTGCTTGCCGGTCCGCGCATCAACGGCCACAAGATATCCGTCAAGCGTGCCGATATAAACCTTGCCCTTCCACACCGCGACGCCGCGATTGGTCACGCCGCAGCAGGTGACCCGAGCCCAGGATCCGTCAATCTCGGGATCATAGGTCCATAATGTTTTGCCGGTCTTAGCATCAAGGGCATAGACGGCATTCCAGGAACTGGAAAAATACATGACGCCATCAACCACGATCGGCGTGCCCTGTTCACCGCGCGTCGTCCGCCCACGCGTGACGAAATCATCAAATTCCCACGCGAGCCCCAGTTTACCCACCGTATTGCGATTGATGGTCTGCAGCGGAGAATAACGCTTTTCATCGGACGTGCGCCCATAAAGCAGCCAGTTCGCGCCATCCTTGGCCGCCGTCTTGACCCGCGCAGCATCTACCTGCCCTGCCGTTTTTTCCACAGCACCCGCAACGGCGGACAAAGACAGAGCCAATGCAATAACGGTCGTGAAAATGCTACGGGACAGCGGCATGCCATGTTTCCTGCTGATGAAACTTGTCAAAAGATGGAGATGCCGGCCCAAGGCCGGCATCTCTGAGTGCTGAAGGAGATTAGAATTGAGCGCGAACACCAAACCCGAAGGTGCGCGGCCGCAGCGTGCTCGCCAGCATCGCATCTTCAAGCGTGAAATTCAGATATGGCGCCGAATTGAACAGGTTGTTCACATACAGACGATATTCAAGAACATCGTTCGACAACACAATGCTGGCATTGGCCAGGCCATAAGAATGTTCGCGTTGCGCGATATTCGGAACAATCAATATGCCGTCGTCTGGAATATTGGTCGTGAGCTCGCTTTCAAAGCTACGCAACGACGAACCGTGATACTGATATTCCCCACGCGTGGTTAGGGTGTAATCATTGCCGACCGGCATGGCGTATGAGCCAAAGATATTGAACATCCATTTCGGCACGCTCAGCACCGACTGACCGACTTTCGCCGAAACGCCTGGATCGGACTGAGTGATTTTGGCATCAGTATAGGTAGCCGAGCCGCCAATATTGACACCCGGCATCGGGACCATCTGCACTTCAATTTCGCCGCCCTTGACTTCCGCCGAACCGACGTTGCCGGTGAAGTTAAAGCCACAGTTGCGCAGTTCTATAGTCTGCTGAATCTTTTTCCAGTCGGTGTAAAACAGCGCTCCATTGATGGTCAGCTTGCCGTCCATGAACTGGTTCTTGCTGCCAAGTTCAAAGTTCCACAGGTTATCCGACTTGAAACTGTCCGGCGCATCAGTCAGGCCCAAACGATCAAGATCGATCCGGCACAAATTCGGATCAAACTTAAAGCGGTTCGGCCCACCTGGACGGAAGCCTTTCGTGGCCGTGGCAAACGCCAGATTGTTGTCGCTGATCTTGTAATTCAGACCAATTTTCGGATTGAGCCCGGTTTCCGTGCTGACATTGCCAAGCTCTGAGCTTGGACCGCCATTGAACACCCCATCGCCGATCACATCAACCAGCTGCTTGATGGCAAAGAATCGCAAGCCGGCTTGAGCACTCAGTTTGTCTGTGATGGCATAGGTCAATTCACCAAAGGCCGCATATTGCTTCATGCGGGTGAAGGTGTTGCCATAATAGACTTGATCGGTATCGACGCCAAAAACATCGCCGGATCCATCGGTGTCAACCGCCTGGATCAGGCGGTCCTTCTGATCCGAATAATACAGCCCGGCAACCCACTGCCATGGACCTTCATGGTTCGAGGCAAGACGCAGTTCCTGACTGAAGGTTTTGGTGCTGCTGTCGGAATCATTCCAACTGTTATGCGTGAACAAGTCCCCCACAAGACTGCCGATGAAGAACGAATAATCGCGGCCCCAGCTCACGCTTCGATTAACATACCCTGTCAGGGACGTGAACGTCACCTCGCCAAAGTCTTTATCGATCGTCAGACCATAAACGCCAAGCTTGTCCTTCGTTGGAGATTGAAGACGATCGGACTGCTGGAATTCCGGCAGATTGGTGCGGAACAGATTGGCGTTGTCGAGCTTATACTCCTGATAGAACACCGACGGAATAACGCTCAGGCTGTCATCGACCTGCCATTTGGCCGAACCGCGCACCACAAACATCTCGCTCGAATTGACATTTTTTTCCGCCCAGGTGCTGCCCGATTTCAAAGTGCGCGGTGCAAATCCGCCATGGCCATCAGGATCGCTGTTGCGCCAATCGATGCCCTCCGCATCGGCCACCTGATCGATATAACCGCCGAGGTGACGGTAAAGCGCCCCGAACCGCACGGCGAGCTTATCTTCCACAACCGGCAGATTGACGATGCCCTGACCTTCATAGGACGCAGCGCCACCCTGGGTCGCGGAAACACCCCCGGCCACGGTCACGTGAGTTTCATTCATCTTGGGCTGAGCGCTCACATATTTGATCGCTCCCCCCATGGTGCTTCCGCCATACAGCGTGCCCTGCGGGCCTTTCAGCACTTCAAGGCGCTCAAAGTCAAAAAATATCGGGTCTGAGGCGCCGCTGAAATTGGTCGCCACCGTGACCAGCGAGATATCATCCATATAAACCCCGACCGTCGGACTGGACGAGGCTGTGCTGATGCCGCGGATGTTGTAACTGCTCTGCCCGAAATCCGTGCCCGAGAACGATACCCCCGGAACGCTGCGCAATATATCCTTGAAATCGGTGACGCCCTGAACGCTCAGCGCCTCGGCTCCCACCGCGCTTACGCTCAGCGGCACATCCTGCAGGCGCGCGCTGCGTTTCTGTGCGGTAACAACGATTTCCTCAATCATGAAAGCCGCGTTTTCCCGGGGCTGCGCGGCCCGCGCCGGTGCAGCGGTCTGCGGCGCACCGGCCAGACGAATCCGGCCCCCCGACAGGTCCGAGCTGTGCTCGCGGCGGATAACGATCACATCCTCGCCGTCATAGCTATAGGTCAGGCCGGTATTCTTCAAAAGCCCTTCAACGGCCTGCTTGATGGTGAAATCACCCTTGAGCCCGTCAGCATGCAAATCCGTCACAACGTCCGGGGCGAAGGCCACCTGAATGTGACCAGCGTTGGCCAATTCCTTCAGGGCCGACGCGAGGGACTGCGGTTGAATTTCATAATGACGCGCGGAATCCGCGAATACGGGCGTCGCCAGGACAAGGCCACCCGTGAGGATGGTGGTTCCAAGCAGCCGCTTCAGTACCTTCACGTGGGTATTCTTCATGCTATCCCCCCTGGTTGTTATAGGGTGCATCCTTGCCAGACACACCTTCCCCTTCAGAGATAGCTACGCAGCCGAACCGACCCACCCGACAGGTCAGATGAAAAATAATTACAATCGGGTGCGCGGCAGGCCCAAATAGACCGCCTCCGCGCTCCGAACCTCAACGACAATGCCGAAACTTTCGCTCAAGGCGTACAACAGCGCATTCGGATCCCCGGTCCGGAACACCCCCGACAGCTTCAACTGCGCCAGCTTCTTATTATGCAGGACATATTTCTGCGCGCTGTAGCGATTGAACTCACCGATCACCTCGGCAAGGGAGGCATTGTCGAAATAAACCTGCCCGCGCCGCCAGGCGGCCACCTGCGCAAGATCCGCCCCGGATTTTTTCTGCACCGCGCCCGTCGCATCAAGGCGCAGCTGATCGTCGGCAACCAGATCGAACGGAGCCTCCTGCCCTCTTGCAACCCGGACGTGGCCCTCAAGCACGGTGACCACCATGGCCTCGCCATCGGTGCGCACATTGAATTTGGTCCCAACAACCCGAATTTCGCCCTGCGCGGTCTTGATCACAAAGGGACGCGCCTTATCGGGCGACACCACAAAAAAGGCTTCCCCTTTCTCCAGCACCAGTTGGCGTTTGCTGCCGCCTATCGCCACATCCAGCGTCGTATCGGTATTGAGATCCACAACCGAGCCGTCAGCCAGCGTGACCGTCTTCTGCTCTCCGACCAGCGTTGCATAATCAATGACGCGATACTGCCACCAGATGCCAACGCCGCCGATCATCAAAGCCGCCGCCACCGATGCCGCGATCAACGCAGGCTGTATCCGCCATGTTCTGCTCTGCTCAAGACCAAGCGCCGCCCCAAGATCGGGATAGCCGCCAAGTCCGCGCGACAGCTGCATCAGTTTCTGAGTGGCATCATACTCACTGCGATTTTCCGGGGCTCCGTCCATCCAGTCCGCAAAGGCCGTCCGATCAGCACCCGTCACCTGCCCCGAATGCATGCGGGCACACCATTCCTCCGCAGTCTGCGGAATGGATTTCGGCCCGCTCACAGCTTGCCCTCCCTGCATCAGAGATACTCCGTCATGCGGCCCTTGCAATGGGCAATGGCTTTGGCCATATGGCGTTCAACCGTTCGTGTGGTGATGCCAAGCTTGTCGGCGATGTTCTGATAACTCAAATGATGAGCGTGATAGAGCATAAATATCTTCCGTGTTTCGACCGGCAGTTCCCGCAAAGCCTCCACAACGCCCTCGAGTCCCTGACGCCATAGCACAGCTTGCTCGGATGTCACCAGATCCTCCGCCATATCCTGCTCGATAAGGGGCTCGTGTTTCTCGGCCACGCGCACGCGCGACCGCCGCCGGCTGTCTTTGGCCGTATTGAAGGCAATGGTAAACAGATACCCGCGTGAGGAGCCCTCAAGCCGCCCTTGCCGTTCCTGATTCCAGAATTTAAGAAAAACATCCTGTGTCGCTTCGGACGCGTCTTCCCGGTTGCCGAGCTTGCGTGTCATGAAAGCCAGAATTTCCGACCCATGCTGCCGGAACAGCGTGGCAATACGGGACGATGATCCCTGCTCATCAGACGCCGGTTCAATACAAACCGCCTCCGCTTTCGTCTGACTTTTCACCCTTGACCGCATAACGTCCGCCCCGTTTTGCAGTCAGTCTAGTATGGAGAGGCGCAAGGAGGTCAAGTACTTTCACCTCGCACCACACCTGCCGGATGTTATTTGTCCCCGAATAACGCCCCAATCACACGGTCGCCCTCACGCAACCCGAGCTTCGCCACCGTGCCGCCCTTAAGCTCCAGAACAGCCCGCACCGGCACGCCGGAAGCGATCGGCGTTTCATCATGAGGAATAGCATTTTCATGAATATGGCGGACCACCCCCGCCTTGTCGATAAACAGCATATCAAGTGGAATGAGGGTGTTTCTCATCCACATGGCGACCTCGCGGTCTTCCCCGTAATCGAACAACATGCCGCCATCATCCGGAAGCGTCTTGCGATACATGAGCCCCCGCAAACGCTCCTTGTCCGTATCGGCAATCTCAACCTGAAATAAATGACGAACGTCCTTCCCGCCGTCCTGAGACAGCAGCGTCAAACGGCTCAGCGCCTCGCCCGCAAAAGCACTTTGCGGTGTCATATGAGCTTCATATGACACCGGCAGAAGTCCGAGAAGTGCAGCCAACCCCCAAGCGAATGAACGCCTGCGGGTTGACCCGAGGATCAAGCCTCGAAAATCCGTCATGCTGCAGATCTCCTGATTCCGGTTGCAGACACATATCACCTGCATCTGACTGTATAACCCTTGCAAGTTATACCAAATCCGAAATCAAGACGAACTGCTTTTAAATATCAGGGCCGAGGAGCCATAGGCTGGATTGTTGTGGCCAGAAGCCCGCGCTCGCCGCGTCCGATGACGACTTGAACACGCTCGCCAGGTTCAAGGTCGACGAGCCCGGCTCGCCGCAGAACCTCCATGTGAACAAAAATGTCCTGTTCACCTTCACCCAGCGAGACGAACCCATACCCCCGCAAACGATTAAACCATTTTACGGTCGCCACCATCACCTCTCCATCATTCAGAGGAGAAATATCCTGGTTTGACCGCATTTGCTTTTCGCGTGCAGCGGGTACGATTGCTGTGGACAGGTCCACATCAAGGACTTTCAGAACCTGCCGTCCTTTGGATCTGCGGACGACACAGCACTGGATCGTTGCTCCCTCAGGAACTGAACGCCGTCCAATTTCCTTAAGGGCGGAGAAATGAAGGAGGACATCGCCGTCACCATCTGACGGAACAATAAATCCATAACCTTTTACGGCATCGAACCATTTGATCACCCCGCGGATTTCAGACAAGTCTGCATCCATCATTACGGTGGTACTGGTTACGCCCTCAGCATCACAAGCAATCATTGTCACTTTATACCTCCCACGTCGCGGAGGTGTAGATTACCACGCTTTAAAATGATCACCAAGCCATTGGTGTTATGTCTTTATATGGTCACTCATAACGAGCATGTTAACTATAACTAACCCCCCGTTAAATGAATAATATGTAAAGAATGTTTATATAAATCATATAGTAAGGTAATTTTTTTTAATTATTAGGCATAAAAAAATTATTAGAATCAGATTAAATTATAATAATTCAAATATTTGATAATATTAGAGAATCACTTATCCCCGAATTTAAGAAAAAAACTAAGCTCGCGCGCCGCGTATTAGAAGCCGCATATTAAAAACAGCATTCAAAAATTTACGATAGAGATACAAAGCTTTCTGCGGCAAACCTCTTTTCCCCGGCCTGAGAGGACTCTATGCTTCCTGCCATAATAGTAGTCCCCGACGCCCAAGGATCCCAGGATGACCGCACCGCCCCGAGACGCCCCCGAGCCCCTGCCCCAACAGGATACCCTTGACTCCGCTGGCCTGTCTGCGCCGGTATGGATCCTTGCCACTATCGTGATCATGACGGCCATCACCGCTCTGACCCTAATGATCTGAGTATCGTCTCTGATGATTGATCCCTTGTACCAGACCGAAATCTTGCGACTTGCCGCAACGGCCCATGGCGCTGGTCGCCTTGAGGCTCCGGATGCCAGTGCAGACATCCGCAATCCGCTTTGTGGTGACCGCATCACCCTTGATCTCAGGATTAAGAACGGCGTCATTACCGAAGTGGGCCACAAAACCCGCGCCTGCGTGCTTTGTCAGGCGAGCGCTTCTTTGCTGGCGGAAACTTTGCCTGGCCTTGAGCCCGCCGCCTGCCACGCCACTGAGGAAGCCATTCGCGCCTTTCTCAGCGGTGGCCCGGAAACAGCCCTCCCCGCCGCCTTCACCCGCTTCTCGGTCTTTGCCCCGGTGCAACCCCATGCGGCCCGTCAAAAATGCGTGCTCCTGCCGTTCGAGGCGCTGACCACTGCACTTAAGACGCCGGTAACCTGATCCGGCGCGCAATCCAGAACGCCAGACCGCAGAACCCCGCCATGATCCAGAAAGCGCCCCCACCCAACCTGTCGTAAAAAACGCCCGACAGCGCCAAAGCGGTGCCCGATGCCAACCCCATGGGAATGGCACTATATAAAGCCTGTGCCGTGGCCGTCCGATGCTCCGGCACGGCCCGGCCGAGATACCGCATCGCCGCCATATGGGTGACCCCATAAGTCACCCCATGCAGAATCTGGATGCCGAACAGCACCGTCAGATCCAGCGTGACCGCCGTCACCCCCCAGCGCACAACCCCAAGCGCCCCCGTCCCCATGAGAATATGTGACAAGGACCAACGCTCGATCCAGCGTCTCGCACTCAGGAACAGCAGGATTTCCGCCACCACGCCCACCGCCCACAAGCCGCCAATGGTCGCGGTGCCAATGCCATGGGCCTGCCAATGGAGCGTGCCACTCACATAAAGCATGGCATGGCTCGCATGCAGCAGGCTCACCGTCGCCAGCATGCGGGCAAAGCCCGGCTGCCGCAGCAGTCCCGCGATGGGACCGAAAGACAGCCGCCCGGCCCCCGTGGAACGTGGCGCCGCATCGTCTTGCGGCAGAAACAGCGCCGCAAGCGCCGTCAGTCCAAGCGCCGCCCACAGCATCCAGAACAAACTGTTGACCGAACTGACCGCGATCACCACCCCGCCGACGTAAGCTGCAACCAGAAATGTAAGGGAGCCGACCGCCCGCGTGCGGCCATAGTCAAGCTCTCCCCGCCGCGCCGCGGCCAGCGCCATCTGCTCGCTCAAAGGCATGATGGCTGGCAACACCAGATGCAAAAGCGCCGTCACCAGAAACAACGCCCAAACCGTCTGAGCCAACCCGAAAAGTCCGAACAGCAACGGCGACAGCAGCGCAGCCGTCAACAAAATCACCCGCCGCCGCCCCGTCAGATCGGACAATTGCGCAATCAGTGGCGCGCTCATCACCTTCAGGATCTGGGTCAGCGCCACCAGCCAGCCGATGACCTCGATCCCAAGGCCATGGGATTTGAGCCACAAGGGCCAATAGGGTGAAAAAAGCCCAAGAAACAGGAAATAGCCGCCATAAAGACCGCCCAACCGAACCGCAACTGAAGCCATCAAGTCTCATCCAACAGGGCATCAAGCGCATCGACAGACTCGGCATCCAGAACCCGGCGCGCAAGATCGAGCGGAAATCCGGCCCGGGCAAAGACCCCAAAGGCACGCCGCCGCAACACCGGATCCCGCCGGTCGCCGCGTATCTGATAGGGGCCAAGCTTACGCCGACGGGCCAAGGTCGCGGCCGCCGCAAAATCAAGATCGCGCCCCGCCCCCTCTTCCTCCCGCAGACTGGCGAGAGCCGCCGCCACATCCTCCGCCCCCACCCCGCGCCCGGCGAGGTCGCGCGCAATACGAGAGAGCGGCCGTCCTTCGGCCTGCAACCGCCGCGCCCGCCCCATCGCATAGGCACGATCATCCACAAGCCCCATGCGCTGACAGCTTGCCGCCACCCGCACCGCCATGTCGCGTCCGGCCTCCAATTGCTCCGCCTCGGCCCCGGACCCAAGCCCACGCTTGATTTTCCGCAGTAGCACCTGCATGAGATGGGCTTCGGTGGTGGCGAATCGCGCGAGATAGCGCAGCGCAGCCGTGCGCAGATCAGCCTCGGACAGAGGCCTTACGTTTTGGGTCGATCTCTCGGGCCTATGTGATGTCATGGCCCCAAAGTGCCTAAGGCTCAGACGATTAGCAAGATCAGGATAAGCATGCAGACGCGCCGATCCACCTCCGTCACCCCGTTCGACATTCTTTTGCTGGTGCTGCTGGCCACCATCTGGGGCACCGCCTTTGCCTTTCTGAAGATCGCCCTCACCAGCTTTCCCCCGGTCACCATCGCCGCCATCCGGGTCGGCCTCGCCGCCATCATCATGCTGGTCTATCTGCGTCTGACCGGGCGGCGACTGCCGCGCGGCGGCAAGCTATGGCTTTTTATCCTGACAGCCAGTTGCGCCGGTCTCGTGCTGCCCTTCAGCCTGATCGGCTGGGGTCAGCAAAGCATCGACAGCGCCGTCGCGGCCATCTGCATGGCCAGCGTGCCGCTCTATACCCTGCCGCTTGCTCATATCTTCACAGCCGATGAAAAGCTGACTCCACGCCGGGCGCTTGGCACCCTGATCGGCTTCGCCGGCGTCATGGTGCTGTTTTCAAGCCGCATCGACGGCAGCGGGTCCAGCTCCGCCATCCTAGGCATTGCCGCCATTCTCCTCAGCGCCTTCAGCTATTCCCTCGAAGGGCTGATGATCCGGCGCATGAGCAACGGCGACAACCCCGGGATGGACGGCCTCGAACTGACAACGGCCCTGTTGGTCTCGGCCACGGCCTGTCTCCTGCCGCTCAGCTTTCTGCTCGAAGCCCCCTGGCATCTCAAACCGACGGTCGAGGCCACTCTATCCCTGCTCTATCTCGGGGTGATCGGCTCCGCTGTTGCCATGGTTGTCATGGTGGCCCTGATCCGCCGCGTTGGCGCGACCATCACGTCCTTGAACAATTATCTGGTGCCGATGATCGGCGTCCTTGCCGGTGTGTTCTGGCTTGATGAAAATCTTAGCACAGCCGATTTTCTGGCTTGCGCTCTAATCCTGATTGGGATCGCCGTGACCTCAAAACGCAAAACTGTGTCCTAAAAGCCTCAAAATCGACCGATTTCTGTAAAGAAATTGTTCTTTTGCAATAACCTCCCCCCTCTGACCTTATTCTTGACAAATTCCACCAATATTCACTGCACTCAACGGGGGCAGACTTATGATGTGATTTCACGTGCATAACAGTGAAATTCATAGGAAGTTGCTTGTTCCTCGCCGGATAAAACACTTGCACTCATGTTTTAGTGACGCTATTTGACCAGTTGGTTTGGGTTTAATGCGTTGCTGCGCGTGGATGCCCTTGGTTAAGGAATGGTAGACTTGCTTGGTAGTCATGATGCCCGCACCAACGCCGACGCGTGATGACACGCAAAAGCGGCGCTTCGCGGATTTTGAAACACTTCCCGATGCGCTTGATTACGCCGCCAATGGCCGACGTGGTCTGAATTTTTATTCAGCCCGCGGACAGCTTGAGGTTGCTGCGCCCTATTCTTTGGTCCGCGACAGCGCGATCGAGTTTGCGCAGCGCATTCTCCACCTTGGTCTCGAAAAAGAAACGCGGGTGGCGCTGATTGCCGACACCAGCTTTGACTTTGCCGTGGCTTTCCTGGGCTGCCAATATGCCTCGGTCTTACCGGTACCCTTGCCCCTGCCGACCTCGTTCGGCGGGCGCGATGGCTATACCCAGCAGCTCAATCTGCAAATGAAAAGCTGTGGCGCGACGGTGGCCCTGGCCCCGCCCGGCATGGACACCTTCCTGCGTGAAGCCTCCGAAGGCATTGAATTCGCCTTTTGCGGTACTCATGACGAATTCCGCGAGCTTGAAACCGGTGTGAACACGGCGCTTCGCCTGCCGACGCCGGACGATCTCGCCTATCTGCAATATTCATCGGGCAGCACGCGCTTCCCCCATGGCGTTGCCGTCACTCATCGGTCCTTGCTGGCCAATACCCATGGCATGGGTGCGTCGGGCGTTAAGCTCAATGACGATGATCGTTGCACGTCCTGGCTGCCGTTTTACCATGACATGGGCCTCGTCGGCTGCCTGTTGGTGCCGGTGACCTGTCAGGTTTCGGTTGATTTCCTGGCTACCGAAGACTTCGCCCGTCGTCCGCTGCAATGGCTCAATCTGCTCAGCGCCAACCGTGGCACGATTTCCTACAGCCCGACCTTCGGCTATGAAATCTGCGCCCGCCGCGCTGGTGAAACCGCCATCAACAGCCTTGATCTCAGCTCCTGGCGTGTGGCTGGCATCGGCGGCGACATGATCCGTCCCGACGTGCTTGAACGTTTCGCCCAGACGCTGGCCCCCACCGGGTTCAATGAAAAGGCCTTCGTGGCAAGCTACGGTCTGGCCGAATGCACGCTTGCGGTCAGTTTTGCTCAGCTTGGCCATGGCGTCGAAGTTGACATGGTTGACGAGCGTGTCCTGTCCGGCGACCTCCATAGCACCCAGAAAAGCACCCATCACCAAAGCGGCACCAACGGCCACGCGCTGGCCGACATGGCTTCGGGTTTCTTTGCCCATCAGACCAGCAATGACAATGTCGCCTACCGCGCCGTAGTCAATTGCGGCATTCCGCTGCCGGAATATGAAATCGACATCCGCGACGAGCAGGGCCATGTTCTGGGCGATCGCCAGATCGGCCGGGTCTTCCTGCGCGGCAACAGCGTCATGCGCGAATATTACCTCGATGAAGAAGCCACCCGTCAGGCGCTCAGCCGCGATGGCTGGCTCGATACCGGCGACATGGGCTATATGCATGGCCGTTCGCTGTTCATCGTTGGGCGCTTCAAGGACATGATGATCATCAACGGCCGCAATCACTGGCCGCAGGACATTGAATGGGCGGTCGAACAGCTCCCCGGCCTGCGGGCGGGCGACAGCGCCGCCATCTCAGTCCCCGGCCGCAATGCCGAGGAAGTGCCGATGGTCCTAGTGCAATGCCGTCTCCGTGACGAAGACGCCCGCGCCGACCTGCAGCGTCAGATCAAGGAAACCGTGCAGCAGTTCTTCGGCATGGCCTGCGAGGTCATTCTGGTGCATCCGCGCTCGCTGCCGAAAACTTCGTCCGGCAAGCTCAGCCGCTCCAAGGCCCGGAACAATTATCTGTCCGGCGCTTTCATAGTGCAGTAAGTGATTGCCCTGGATACAGTAAAAGGCGGGACCAAGGTTCCGCCTTTTGTTTTTCACGAGTAAGCCCCCATGCCCCAGCAAACCATCGCCATCACGGGTGCAACCGGCTTCATCGGTGGCCATATCATGGCCGCCCTGTTGGCGCGCGGCGATCATGTGCAGGCCCTGACCCGCCGCGCCCGACCGGACCAAGCCGGGATCCGCTGGATTTCCGGCGACATGGCCGATGACGACGCCCTTGCCCGACTGGTGCGCGGCGCCGATGCCGTCATTCATTGCGCAGGCCTCGTGAAGGCCCGGTCCAAGACCGCGTTCTTTGATGCGAATGCCGATGCCGTCGCCCGTCTCCTGAGCCATGTCCGGGCGGAGACCCCGACGGCCCGTGTCATCCATCTGTCATCCCTCGCCGCCCGCGAACCAGGACTGTCCGACTATGCAGCCTCCAAAGCGGCGGGTGAAACCATCCTCCATGAAACCTCAGACCTTTTATGGTGCGGACTGCGCCCACCCGCAGTCTATGGCCCCGGCGACATGGAAATCCTCAAGATTTTCAAAAGCCTGAAATTCGGCGTCGGCTTCCTGCCCGGCGGCCGCGCGGCCCGCCTGTCGCTCATTCATGTGCAGGATCTGATGGCGGCCGTGCTCGCCCTCCTCGATGCACCGCAAGCCAGCGTCCGGGGCCAGATTTTCGAACTCGATGATGGCCGCCCGAACGGTTATGGCCTTGCAGAGGTTTATGAGATCGCCGCCGCCATCCTCGGCCGCCGCGTCCATCTGCTGCCCGTACCGGCCAGACTTCTCGGCCTCATAGGCGCGCTCAATCAAATCCTGTCCCGCCTCACCGGCCAGGCCCCCATGCTGACGCCGGGCAAGGCCCGGGAACTGACCCATCCGGACTGGGTGGCACAATCGCCGCTCCTCAACAGATCGGGGTTATGGGACCCCCGGATCGGCCTTCAGGACGGTCTTGCCGAAACCTTGGCTTGGTATCGCCATAATTTTCTGTTTTAACTCTGTTAAATCCGCCGCACGACCGCCTTTTGTAACTGTTTGCTTGGCCCATGCTAGGAATAGTGTTTTCGCACATTCATGTGGTATAACCTTGCCGACCAAGATAACCCGGCACAATCATCCGGGCACTGCCCCATGGAGAACGCCCTCGCTATGCAAGCCGACATCAAAAACCTGTCCGAAGAAGAGATTTTCGCGGAAGTCCTTAAGCTGATTGCGCCGTTCAATAAAAAGAACATCGCCATCACCCGGGACACCAGCTTTTCGTCCGATCTCGATCTTGATTCTCTCGCGGTCATGGATCTGTTGGCCGCTATCGAGGACCATTACGACATCACTGTTCCACTGAACATTTTGCCGGATCTCGAACGCCTGGGGCAGGTATCCGCCGCCGTACAAAAGATCATTCAGGGGTAAGGCGCGTGGATCTTTTTGATAAATTCAATTCCGTCCTTGCAATGAAAGCCCGTCTTCCGTTCGAAGATGGCAATCCTTTCACTCTCTGCATGGACGAAGTCATCTCGCAGACCGAAGCCATCATCAATGGCCGCCGGACCATCCTTGCGGGGACCAACAATTACCTTGGCCTGACGTTCCATCCCGATTGCATCGCCGCCGCCAAGGCTGCGCTTGACAGTGACGGAACCGGAACCACCGGCTCGCGAGTGCTGAACGGCACCTATTCGGGCCACCGCACGCTCGAAAAGACACTGGCCGAATTTTACGGCACCGAGCATGCCATGGTGTTCTCGACCGGCTACCAGGCCAATCTGGGCATGATTTCAACGCTTTGCGGTTCGGATGATTTCATCCTGATCGACGCTGACAGCCACGCGTCGATCTATGACGGCTGCAAGATGGGCAACGCGACGGTCATCCGCTTCAAGCACAATGACGCCGCCGACCTCGACAAGCGCCTGAAGCGCATCGACCCCAAGGCCGGACGCCTCGTGGTGATCGAAGGCCTTTACAGCATGCTCGGCGACAAGGCTCCGGTGAAGGAACTGGTTGCCGTGGCCAAGGCCCATGGCGCTGCGGTTCTGGTCGACGAAGCCCATTCCATGGGTGTCTTCGGGGCCACCGGCCGTGGCGTCGTCCAGGAAGAAGGCATTGAAGATCAAGTCGATTTCATCGTCGGCACCTTCAGCAAAAGCGTCGGCACCATCGGCGGCTTCTGTGTCAGCAACCATCCGAAATTCGAAGTGCTGCGCTATGTCTGCCGGCCCTATCTCTTTACCGCCTCTCTGCCGCCGTCAGTCGTTGCATCCGCCACAGCTGCCATACGCATCATGGGGTCCTCCGCCGATATCAAGGACAAGCTGTGGGACAATGCCCGCCAGCTCCATCAAGGCCTCTCAGATCTTGGGTTCGAGCTTGGCGCGCCGGTCAGCCCGATCAGCGCCGTCATTGTCCGTGACCAGGCAGGCGCCATGCATTTCTGGTCGCAGCTGTTGAAGGCCGGGGTCTATGTGAACCTCGCCTTCCCGCCCGCGACTCCGGCCGGGGTCTATCTGTTGCGCTGCAGCCTGTCGGCCGCCCACACCGCGGAACAGATCGAGATCATGCTGGAGAAATTCGCCGAAGTCGGCGCGGCGCTTGGCATTCTCAGCGAAACGCACCTTTCCGGTGCAGACGCCAGAACATCGTCAGGCCAGCCAGGACAGGGTGTCGCCGCTGCCACGGCGTGACCACAAGCGGCACGCCTGAGTGACGACTGATCTTCCAAGCGAGATAATCAAGGCCGCCTTCGAATGTCGAGGCGGCCTTGATCAGTCTAAGGACGCTCAAGATCTTGCCCTGCCGCCGGCGAAGGCTCCAACGGCTGGTGATTTTGTCCAGCGAGGGCAGATTCTCAGGACGCGAATAGCGGCCACCATCCACCGCCCGGCTGCCGAAACAGGCGAGCACAATCGGCGTCAGCGCGTCATAGCGTTCTTGATAGAGCGCAACAATTTCCTGCCCCTTGTCCTGTTTCTCGGACCGGAGTTCCACGGCATAAGTCTCGGTAAAGGCGCGCGGCCAAAGCTCACCCGGACCAAATGTCGCCCGCTTCAAAGGCAGGGTTTCCCCGATCGTGGTTAAAACAGCGTCGGTCACCGCCCGAGCCAGGCGAACCTCTGTCGCCTTGTCTCGCGCCCAAACCATGCGAACAGGCTGTGCGAACCGCGCCCAGACCGATGAATTGAATGTGTCTGGCCCGCACAGGCGTTCGAAATCCGCAAGGGACAGAACCGCGTATTTGGATCTGAGGGTTTCCCCACCCACCACGCATTCGGCATAAAAGACATTAGGCGGCAGGAGGCGATTGGCCAGCCGCAGAAACCTCCGCCTGGGCCACAGAGCCTCATAGCTCTCAACAATCACATAAAAATCGAGAATTTTTTCCGACAGGTCTCCGGTCCGCAGGCAGGAGCCGTAAAACATCACGCCGACCACCGCGTCACCCAGCCGCTTGGCCAGGTCTTCGACCGCCGCACCAACACGCGGATCAACTGGAGTCGCAAGTTCCTTACGAATAACGTCGAAAAGACGTGCGCGTTGCTCTGTCTGGGTCGTCAAAACGGTCATTGTCAGTCTATTCAAAGCGCAGGTTAAACAGAGGCAAAATTGACGAAATGCAATGCCTCATTCCCACTGATCCGGATTTCTGTATCCGGTGGTACATCAAAAAGCTCGCCATCGACAGTGATCGGACAATTCAACTTAAGCCGAACTTCATCTGTGCGAATGGTGGTCACATCCTTGATCGGCTTGCGCCCGAGCGTCCCATTAAAGGTCCGCAGGAACGCTTTGGTGATGGTCGACGTACGTTGCGGCACCGCCAACAGCTTGATGCTGCCTTGCCCAGTATCTCCAAACGGACGCAACCCGAGAATGAGACGGTCGAGCGTCGTTGCCGTAATCACAAAATATTGCTGCGGCTCATGTTCCACTGTGCCGAACTTTGCCGCGATAGGCTCCGTCGCCAGGGGCGAGCGACCGAACAGCCCGCCGAACATGCTGCCAAAAAACAGCAATCCCACGGTCAGCGGGTGCGACAGCAAATTCGGCAGCCCGAGCGGATAAATGATCTGGCGGCAGAATTCGATGCCGCGCACGATCCCGGCCGTCCCAACGAACATGCCATTCAGATCGGGGGCGCCTGGAATGCCTTCGATTCTCAGGATGCTGCGGCGGACGATCCGGGTGGCAAGCCGCTCATCCCGGCACAGTTCCAACAGGCGGCGCAAATAGACATGAGGTTTTGCGGACATCGCCCCAAGGTCTTCCGCGATCATATTGGTCTTGCCAGCGGGCAGGACGGCAATCGGCGGCATCACCGTAAAGGGCCGCTCGCGCAGAAGACAGGAGAAGACCGCCTGAATGGTCCCGTCACCGCCATTGATGGCAATCACGTCAACGCCCTGTTCAGCAAAGCGGCGCAGCGCCAGAGAGATATCCGAGATACTATCAATTTCGAAATGGAATACGCCGTCGAAATCTTCAACCACATCACGTACACGGTCCAGCCCGGACTGATTTCGCGTACTGCGAGGATTGCTCAAAACACCCACTAAATTCATCACTATCCTCCCGAACTGGCCGGAAACAGATCGAACCAGTGGCCGCTCCGGTTGTGAACCGGAACGCGGAGAGACAGTATCGATTCGATAACTCTCTATCAAGATTGAACTTTCTTATAGAAAACTGTCAAAATAACCTTTATTTCCCGCCCGATAGATAGCGCATCCTAATATCTAGCATGATACCGGCATCCCCAACCGCGAAAGATGTCTCATCATAGCTCGGGCGGCTGAACATTATCTTTGGATTGTTCGAAAACCCGCCCCCGTCCGAGGCCAGATTGAACTTTCCATTGGCATTGATGTCATGCAAAACCGCAATTGCGTAATTACCCGGTTTCGGCAAGGAAATACAGACCATAGCCCCCTCTTTGGCCGGAATCTCCACCCGCGCGAGACGCTTGCCCTTTTTCAGAAAATCCTTTGGGTTATCGCCATAAAGCACGAACCGGACCGTCCCCTTCAAATTTTTCAACTGGGTCGCCCGCACCAGCAGATCCGGCCGTCCAGACAGCTTCTGGCACTCGTCCGGAGAGGTCCCGATCAACCCTTGTGCAGAATCATGGCCCACATTAGTCGCATAGGCTGCCGTCGGCATCATACTGCCCCCCGCCCAGACACTGGCTGAAAACAGCAATAACGCGGCGCCTTCTCCCACAAGGCTCCAATATTTTATCATGGTCCTGATCTTACCTCACACCCAACCCCACCCTATCCACGATTAGTCTCTTACCCCCCGAGTTTGGCAAGACTATGATCATCACCGACCTTTCTTGCGACTTAATCCAGTTTATCCTCCCGGAATCCATTTTTTTCCTTGCTTGTGGCCGGACAGATTGGGAAAAGGAAAGCGATTGTAAGAGGGACGATTGGGAAAAGGGCCTGGCGTGTACCGCATTCACCGCTATGTCTTCCGACAGGTAATAATCCCGCTCCTTGTGACGCTTGGGATTGCCGCTCTACTTTTGCTTCTGGAACGCATGCTGCGCATTTTCGACTTCGTGATCAACGAAGGCGGCCCGTTTTCCGTGGTCTGGCGCATGCTTGGCAGTCTGTTGCCGCATTATCTCGGCCTCGCCCTGCCCATAGGTTTTTTCCTCGGCATCCAGCTTGGGTTCCGCAAACTGTCGCAATCGAGCGAGCTTGATGCCATCCAAAGTAGCGGCATCGGGCTGCACCGTCTGCTCCCGCCTCTGCTCGGGCTGGCTCTGGTTCTAAGCTGTGCCTCCATACTGCTGACAGGCTTTCTCCAGCCATACAGCCGTTACGCTTACCAAACCCTTGCCTTCGACGTCCAAAGCGGCACACTCGGCGCCAGCATCAAGGCGGGAACATTCAACAAGCTCGGCAGTGGCCTGACGCTCCGGATTGATGGTAGCGAACAGGGCGGCGATATCATGAACGGTATTTTTATCGAACGGATCGCCTCCACCGGCCGCGTGACAGCGGTCACCGCCCGCACCGGCCAGTTCCATACCACAGGGGACCTCGGCCATCTCGTGTTGCGCCTCGAAGACGGCATTCTTGTCGATCTCGATCAACGCGAAACCAACCCGCGCGTCCTCACCTTCCGCTCGCATGATTTCATCATCTCCCTGCCCCATGCGGAACAATTCCGCGAGCGCGGCGCCGATCAGACGCTTGAGATGACCCTGCCGGAACTCTATACCTCCTATCAGGCGGGCGGACCTCATGCCAATGCCGCAAAAGCGGCCTTTCACGCCCGCATCGTCCGGGCTCTGATGCTGCTCGCGATTCCGTTCTTTGGCATTCCTCTTGGCGTCGTCGCCAAACGCACAACCGGCTCGACAGGGATGTTTTTTGGCATCCTGCTTATGCTGGTTCTGCATAAAGTCCTGGAATTCGGGGAAATTTATGCCGCAATGGGTCGCGGCTCGGTCTATGCTTTCCTGTGGCTGCCGCTTGCGATCTTCGCTATCAGCAGTCTCAGACTTTTCTATATCTCTGATTCCAAGGTTGGCGGATCGCCATTACAATGGCTTGAAAATATCTGGACTGCCATCCTGGATCTTGCCTCACGGCTGCGCCGTAAAGAGCCGAGGACAGCAGTATGATAATGGATCTCCAACTCCGCGCGCCGCGTACGATCGAGCGTTATCTCGGGCGCTCGTTCCTGATCAATTTTCTGATTCTCTTGATCAGCGTGACGGTGATCCTGCAAATTCTGGATCTCCTCACCACATCCGAAGACATCCTGTCGCCTCCCGGGGCGACCTATATGTCTATCCTGCATTACATCCAGCTGCGCTTTCCACAGCTTCTGGCCCAGTTCGTGCCATTCACGGCCCTTTTGGCCGCCATTCTGACCTATTCGACGCTGAACCAGCATAGCGAGATCACGGTCATGAAGGCGGCCGGGTTATCGGCCTATCAGATCATTGCGCCCCTGGTCATGGTGTCGATGGCGATCGCCTTCTGCCATTTCATCTTCAACGAGACCGTGGTTACCAGTTCAACCGCCGAACTCCGGCATTGGGAGGCCAACAACTTTGCCCTCGACGTGCCGCCCGCGCCCGAGGGGGCGGCGCAAACCTGGGTTCTCGACGGCAACAACCTCATCGAAGCGGCCAGCGTGTCGCGCAATGGCCTGATGCTGGTCATCGACAATGTGGCGATTTATGAACGCAATCCTGAAGGCCAGCTGACCGGCATCACCAAGGCGGATTTCGGACTTTACCAGGATAACCGCTGGACTCTGTTCCGCGTGCGCCATTTCAACATGGGCAATAACGAGGTGACGTCGTCGCCGCAGATGGACTGGAATTCAAGCATACCGCCCGAACGTTTCCTCGCCCTCGCTGTCGTGCCCGAGCAGGTGTCCTTTGGCAAACTGCTGTCGGCCATGGTCCGCCTTGACGAGGAAGGCTATTCGACCCGTGCGCTCTCGGCCTCGCTCTATCACAAGCTTGCGGCTCCGGCGGCGACGCTGCTGATGCCTTTGCTCGCGGCTCTGGCGGCCTTCGGCGTGGTCCGCAGCGGCATGATGTTCATCCGCATCGCCATCGCCATGGCCTTTGGCTTCAGTTACTTCATCGTCGATAATCTGTTGCTGGCCATGGGCCAGTTCGGCCGCATGCCGCCCATGATCGCGGCCTGGGCACCATTCCTGTTATTTTTGGCGGCAGGCCTGATGGTCGTCGTCTATACCGAGGATTAGGCGGCCTGTGACCCAAGACGCCCAAGGTCCCGACGCCAACAGATCCACAAGCGACAATATGGTGGCGAAAAGCGCTGGCCTTGCCTTCCTCGGCAAGCTTGGTGCCGTAATCGAGCCTGTTGGCGTCATTATCTTCGCCAATCTTTATGGTGCGGCAACGCTTGGCGTTTTTATGCTGTTCTGGGGCTATGTGATGATCTCGACCGGAGCGTCGGATCTGGCCATGAGCACCGCCCTTCAGCGCTTTGTGCCATCGACCCGCGACGAAGACCGCATCCATGCCGTCCTCAAAGCCTCCCTGCTCATCAGCGGTGTGCTCAGCCTGTTATTCGCCATCATTCTGACCGTCCTCGCCCCCTGGCTTGCGGAATATGTCAATGCCGCCCCCGAGGTCAGCAAAGATTTGCCGACCATCATCGCGATCTACGCCTGGGCCATTCCGCTCTGGTGCTATATCGAAGTGAGCACCGCCGCGGTCCGTGCCCGCCACGCCTTCGGCCCTGAGGTCAAGGTGCGGATTTTCTATGAACAGGGTCTGCGGATCATCTCCGGGGTTCTGTTTTTTTTCATCGGTCTGGCCGATTATGGTCTGTTCCTGTCCCATCTCCTGGCTCTTTTTGTCGCCTGCATCCTGAGCACACGCCTGCTTGGGCAGCATTACGACCTCAAGCGACTTTGGGCCACAAGGGTGTCGCCGGAACTGTTCCGTGAACTTGTGCAGTTCGGCAGCCCCATGACAGGCGCGAACGTCATGAAGCGGTTTCATTCGAATTTCCCCATCTTCGTCCTCAATTTCATCATTCCGGGTGCTGCCGGGGCCATTGCCGTTGCCGTCTTCGCCGTCGCCCGCAAGGTTGTGAGCGCACTGCAGGTCATTCGCCAAAGCTTTGAATATGTGATCGCGCCGCTGGCTTCGGCTGAGAATGCGCTGTCGGGAAAAGCCGCCCTCCGGGACATGTATGCTTTCTCAACCCGCCTGATCTGGTCCTTGTTCATGCCGGCCGGGGCGCTCGTTGTGGCCCTTCGCCATGACATTGCGAGCCTCGTAGGGCCGACCTTTGCAGGTGCCGGTGTCCTGATTGCCATTCTCAGCCTGGGGCGCGCGGTTGAAGCCGCAACGGGTCCCTCTCAGGCTCTTCAGGAAATGCTGACGCGCTCCCGCGTCTCACTCGTAAACGGGCTCATCGGCTTTGCCGTCACCGCCCTTATGATGCTGTGGATGACGCCCCATTGGGGAAGTGTTGGCGCCGCCATTGCCACCGCCATCGGCATCAATGTGCCGAGCCTGCTCAGCCTTCAGCAGATCAACAAGCTCTATGGCCTTCAACCCTATGACCGCAGGCTCATTCGCCCGGCAATCTGGTCTTTTTCCGGTGCTGCCATGATTTTCATCGCCGTTGCCATCGTGGGCAGCGCGTCAATCGCTATCCGCATGGGCGTGGGCGCCACCGCATTCTTTGCGGCTTATATCCTGCTGCTGCGGTTTGGCTTTAGCGATCGCGACGCCGCCGTATTCGGCAAATTCGCGCGCTGGATCCGCAACTGATCCGGACATAAATCCGCCGTATTGATCGCCCACAACCTTGCCCGAATGCTGTGCCCGTATTAAAGCCTATACCTGAGAGGGTTTGGGCCCCTATACTGCAGGCGCAATAACGGAGGGTAACGTTAGTGATCGGTCGGCTCGGCTTTTGGAAACGGAAGAAGCATTATCTGAACAAGATGACGCTCAATGAGCTTATCCGCGCGTTCTTCCAGTATTATGCCATCCAGGCTTATATCGTTGTGGGTCTTATCTCGACCTATGTGGCGGTGACCCATGTCACGGCAATCCTCCCGACCCTTGCCGTCATCGCCCTGTCGATCATGGTTTATCCGCTCGCCTGGTATCTGCTCCACCGCTTTGTGCTGCATGGACGCTATCTGTTCCGGTCCAAGCTGACCGCCGCGGTGTGGAAGCGCATCCATTACGATCACCATCAGGATCCCCATGACCTCGAAGTGCTGTTCGGCGCGCTTTATACGACGCTGCCGACCATCGCCATGGTGACCATTCCCATCGGCTATGCCTTTGACGGTGTTGGCGGTGCGGCGGCCGGGCTGGCCACCGGGCTGTTCACCACGATCTTCTATGAATTCTTCCATTGCACGCAGCATTTGTCCTACAAGCCCAAGATCCAATGGGTGAAGGACATCAAGAAGCTGCATATGTCGCATCATTTTCATAACGAAAATGGCAATTACGGCATCACCAATTACATCTGTGACCGCGTGTTTGGCACCTATTACGACAACAATGCCAAAATGGGCAAAAGCCCCACGGTGTTCAATCTTGGTTACAGCGAAGAAGAAGCCGCACTTTATCCATGGGTGGCTGAACTTTCCGGCGGGCTTGGTCCGGACACCCCGCGCGAGCGTCGCCAACAAGTCTGACCATTTTAATATAGCTGTCGTCTGGGGGGACCAAAGTTGGAAACGCTGCGCATAGAGCCGGTGAAGACCGGTCGACAACTCAATGAATTCATTCATCTATCGCGCGCGCTTTACGCCGGGGATCCGTCCTGGGTGCCGCCCTTAGCCTATGAACTCAAAGAGCGCCTGCACCCCAACAAAAACCCCTATTTCCAGCATGCCGAGCTACAGGCCTTCATCGCCTATCGCGGCCGCAAGGCCATCGGGCGCATCACGGCCCAGGTCGATCATCTCGTTCCGGAACATCACGGCGAACAGATCGGGCATTTCGGGTTCTTCGATGTGGCCGACGATGACGAAGCCGCCCGCGCGCTGCTGAGCACTGCCGAAAACTGGCTGCGGTCGTTCGGCAAGACCCGTGTTCTTGGCCCCTATAATCCGACCCTCAATGAAGAACCCGGCGTTCTGGTCGATGGCTTTTCCAAGCCACCCATGATGTTGATGGGCCACAGCCTGCCCTATACCGCCCGCCAGCTTGAGCAGGCAGGGTATGAAAAGGCCAAAGACCTTTATGCCTATTACGTGGATATCCGCAGCGACGTCATCCCGGAAAGCATCAAGAAGCTGACCAACCGCTATGTCAAAGACGGCCGGCTGGAATTCCGCTCGGTCCAGATGTCCCGCTATCAGCAGGATCTCGACATCATTCTTGAAATCTTCAACGATGCCTGGTCCGGCAATTGGGGCTATTTGCCCATGACCGAAGCCGAGCTGAAGCACACCGCCGACGGCATGAAGGTTCTGGTCCGCGAGGAGCTGACCTATATCGCCTATTTCGAAGGCAAGCCGGTGGGCATGATGGTGACGCTGCCGAACCTCAATGAAATCCTCAAGACCATTGACGGCAAGCTGTTTCCCTTTGGCTGGCTACGGCTGTTGAAATGGCTGAAGATCGATTACCCGATCAGCCTGCGCGTGCCGCTCATGGGGGTTATGCAGGACATCCAGAACAGCCCGCTCGGGGCCGCTGTGTCCTTTGGGCTTATCGAAAAAATTCGCTGCAATGCGGCTGCACGCGGCAGCCACTATGCTGAATTATCCTGGATTCTCGAAGATAATCTGCGTATGCGCGGCATTCTCGATAAAATTCACTCCGTGCCCTATAAAACCTATCGAGTTTACGGCAAAGAGCTTGGATAATAAGGCGCCCTGGGGATAATAAGGCGTTCGGGTAACAAGGTTTCTGTAATGGCACATGATTTCCGCACTCTGTTGCTTGCTGGCAAGCGCCGAGGGATCGACGCCGTGGCCGAGGCGCGTGGAGTCAGCTTCAAAGCCATCGTGCCCCTCGCCGGACGACCGATGATCGCCTGGGTACTCGACGCCCTCAAGGACAGCGACTATGCCGGCCCGATCTATATCAGTGCCGCCGATCCGGCCGCCCTCCGCGATCACGTCCCATCCCTCGACACTGTTCGCAGCATCGAGCCGTCGATCGGATCGATCTGCCACAGCATCCAGAAGCTTTTGGCTGATACCGATCTGAAACCACCGTTTTTTCTGACGACCGCCGATCACCCTCTGCTGACCCCGGCGCTCATCGATCATTTTCTCGCCGCCGCCGAACAGCAACAGGTCGATTTCGCGCTCGGCATCGTGCCGGAAACCCTGTTCCGCAAGGCTTATCCTACGGCCAAGCGCACCTTTATTCAGTGCCGGGGTGAAGGCTTCAAAAGCTGCAATATGTTCGCGTTTCTCACCCCGAACTCGCTGCGCATTCTCGATTTCTGGGCCAATCTCGAACAGGATCGCAAGCATCCCCTGAAACTTGCCCGCGCCTTTGGCCTTGGCAACATGATCCGCTATCTGCTGCGGCTTGATACCACCGACGGACTGATTTCACGCGCGGGCAAGATGCTGGGTGTCACCGCCGCAGCCATCCGCATGCCGGTTCCGGAAGCCGCAATCGACGTCGACAGCATTCCCGATCTCATTCAGGTCGAGGCCATCTTGACAGCGCGCTCGGCCAAGGACAGCGCCGCATGAAAATGATGAAAACAGCTCGCAAATCCATGATGCGCCGCCTGCGCAATTACCTTTTAACGGGGATTGTCGTGGCCGCGCCGGTCGGCATCACCGCCTATCTGGTCTGGAGCTTTATCACCACGATCGACAGCCTGGTGGCTCCCCTCATTCCCAAACATCTCATGCCGGAAGCCTATCTGCCGTTTCCGCTGCCCGGCTTCGGGCTGGTGATCGTCGTAACCGTTCTGATCCTGCTCGGTGCCTTTGCCGCCAATTTCTTTGGTCGCGCGCTGTTGGCCCTCGGCGATAATCTGATCGACCGCACGCCGATCATTCGCAGCCTTTATGCCACCCTGAAGCAGGTCTTCCAGATGGTGGTATCGTCGGACGCAAGCTCATTCAAGGAAGTGGTCCTGATCGAATATCCGCGCCCCAACTGCTGGAGCATGGCCTTCGTCATCAATGAAAACACTGGGGAGGTCAAAGACCGCACCGCCCCCGATGTGGTCAGCGTCTTCCTGCCGACCGTGCCTTTGCCGACCTCGGGCCTGTTGCTGTTCATCCCGCGCAGGGATCTGATCAGCCTGAATATGTCCGTGGATGACGGCTTGAAATTCGTCATCTCCGGCGGCATCGTCGTCCCCCCACGCCGCGAACCCCGGCCGGAAAATCCGAGCAATCTTGAATCCTTACCGACCGATACTACCACATCTGTTTAAAACTCTCCGTCTCTAGCCCGACTGCAAATAACGAATGGCTGCGTCGCGTTCGAACAGATAGAGCAGCACGCGGAGCGCCTGTCCGCGCGGGGATTTGAGTTCGGGGTCAGCCTCGATCACCGCCCGCGCGTCGTCCCGGGCCATAGCCAGAAGATCGCCATGATGGGCAAGATCGGCGAGGCGGAATTCCGGCAAGCCGCTTTGCTGGGTGCCAAGAAGCTCCCCGGCACCCCTCAGGCGCATATCCTCTTCAGCTATACGAAACCCATCCTCGGTCTCCCGCATGATGGCAAGCCGAGCTTTGGAGGTCTCCCCAAGCGGGCCACTATAGATCAGGATGCAACTGCTTTTGCCGGTGCCGCGCCCGACCCGGCCACGCAACTGATGGAGCTGCGCCAACCCGAAGCGTTCTGAATGTTCGATCACCATGATGGTGGCGTTCGGCACATTAACCCCGACCTCGATCACCGTGGTGGCCACCAGAAGCCGCGTCTCGCCCGCCGCGAAGGCGGCCATGGCGGCGTCCTTGTCAGGCCCCTTCATGCGGCCATGGATGAGCCCCACCGGAAGCCCGAGGCGCTGTTCAAGGTCAGCCTTGCGCTCGGTCGCGGCGGCAAGGTCGATGGTTTCGGATTCCTCCACCAGCGGGCAGACCCAATAGACCTGCTGGCCCTGCCCCACAGCACGGCCGACGCCCGCCACCACATCCTCGAACCGCTGAGCCGAGACCGTGCGGGTGTCGATGGGCTGCCGTCCCGGCGGCTTTTCATCAAGTTTTGACACATCCATATCGCCATAAGCGGTCAGCGCCAGCGTGCGCGGAATGGGCGTTGCCGTCATCACCAGCATATCGACCGGGCCCTGCCCCTTGCCCGCAAGCTTCAGGCGCTGATGGACGCCAAAGCGATGCTGTTCATCAATCACCGCCAGCAGCAGGTTCTGAAACAGCACGTCATGTTCAAACAGCGCATGGGTTCCGACCAGAATCTGGATGTTCCCGGCCGCAAGATCGGCCAGAATACGCTCCCGCGCCTTGCCCTTGTCGCGCCCGGTCAGAAGCCCGATGGTCACCCCCGCCGCCTCGCAATAGGATTTGAGGCTTTCGAGATGCTGGCGGGCCAGAATTTCCGTCGGCGCGAGAATGGCCGCCTGCCCACCCGCTTCAACCGCCGCCAACATGGCAAACAGCGCCACCAGCGTCTTGCCACTGCCCACGTCACCCTGCAACAGCCGCAGCATGGCAGCCGGATCGGCCATATCGGCGATCACATCGACAATCGCCCGTTCCTGAGCCCCCGTCAGTGGAAAGGGCAGCACGGCGCGCACCCGCGCCTGTAACCGGCCGTCGCCCTTGACCGATTGCCCCTTGCGGCGGCGCATGCGTTCGCGCACCAGGGCCAGCGCCAATTGATTGGCCAGCAGCTCATCATAGGCCAACCGGGTGCGCGACGGGCTGTCGATGCTCAGATCGCCCTTGTCTTCCGGATGATGCAGACGGATGAGCGCCGCCCCCCATGCTGGCCACTGCTGGCGGGCGAGACTATCTGGATCATGCCATTCGGGCAGTTCCGGCAGATCCGCCAGAACCATATCCACCGCCCGCCCAAGCGAGCGCGAGGTCAAGCCCGCCGTCAGGCCATAGACCGGCTCGATCAAAGGCAGGCGATCGCGATGGTCGGGCGCGAGGATATAATCCGGGTGGCTCATTTGCAGGCGGCCATTGAACCATTCGACCTTGCCGCTCACAATCCGCGTGGTGCCGGGCGGCAGCATTTCCATCAGGTAATCGCGCTGGCCCTTGAAGAACACCAGATCAAGATCGCCGCTGTTATCCGTTGCCTGCACGCGGTAGGGCTTTTTGGAATTCGGCGTGCTTGGGCTGTGGCCGGTGATGAACACCGTCAGGGTGGCGACCGAGCCATTTTCAGCCATGGCGATCTCGGGCTCATAGCTGCGATCCACAAGACCGACCGGCAAATGCCACAACAAATCGCTGACGCGAACGATTCCAATCCGTGCGAGATGGGCGCTTGTACGTCCGCCAATACCCTTGAGCGCCGTCACCGCGCGGAAAAGCGGGAACAAAATTTCTGGACGCATGACGGCAGGACACCTAAATAGACGGGGACATATCGGACGGAGCACAGCTTACCCGAAGCCGCCCCACGCTCCAAGACCTAGCCTTGAGGGAGTCAAAGCATGACCGAAGACCGCCCTATCCGCCTGAAACGCCTGCGCTTTCGCTGCTGGCATCGGGGCATCAAGGAAGCGGACGTGCTTTTGGGCAATTTTGCTGACAAGCTTATGGTTCGACTGACCGACGACCAGCTGGACCGGCTTGAAATCCTGCTTGAAGAACAGGACATTGATCTTGTGGCCTGGATCGGCAGCATTCGCACCCCACCCGCGCATCTTGATACCGACGTGATGACCATCTTGCGCAAACTCGATTATCTGGACCGATGACCCCACAAGACTGGACAGATCTGAGCGAAACCCAGGGCCGCCTGACCATTGCCGGCGTGCCCGAGGGTTATGACGCCCTGGTGCTTGCGGACATTGTGCGGGCGCGCGGCACGGCGCTTCATGTGGCCCGCGACGACGCCCGCATGGCAACGCTTGTGGACGCCATCCGCTTTTTCGCGCCCGAGATTGAAATCCTGCGCTTCCCGGCCTGGGACTGCCTGCCCTATGACCGCTCCTCTCCCCATGCCGATATCGCCGCCCGTCGGGTGCGCACCCTCGCCCTCCTTGCCGAGCGTGGGACGCCCAAAACCCCGCGCCTGATCCTCACCACCGTCAACGCCGCCTCCCAACGCGTCCCGAGCCGCGCCGTCATGGCCGCCGCCGCCTTCTCCATGGTCAGCGGCAAAGCGCTTGATCTTGCCGCGCTGACCTCTTTTCTCGCCGCCAACGGCTACAGCCGCACCGGTACCGTGATGGAACCCGGAGAATTCGCCATTCGCGGCGGCATTGTCGATATTTTCCCCGCCGGATCGCCGGAGCCTGTGCGGCTAGACCTCTTTGGCGACGAGATCGACGTCATCCGCAGCTTCGACCCGCTGACCCAGCGTTCAAGCGCCAAAATCAAACGCGTGGACCTCGTGCCCGCAAGCGAAGTATTGTTAAGCCCCGAGGCCATCCGCCGTTTCCGCGCGGGATATGTCGAATCCTTTGGCACCGTCATGGGCAATGATCCGCTCTATGAGGCGGTCTCCGAAGGCCGCAAGCATATCGGCATGGAACATTGGCTGCCGTTGTTTCATGAGCGGCTTGAAACCATTTTCGACTATGCCGGGGATGCGATCCTCACCCTTGATCCCTTAACCGATGATGCGCTGGCCGAACGCTTTGGCTCCATCACGGACTATTACCGATCGCGCAAGGAACAGGCCAATCTCAAGAGCGCCAGCGGCATCGCCCCCTATAAGCCGCTGCCGCCCGAAAGCCTTTATCTCACAGCCGACGACTGGCAGACGGCGCAGGCCGGGCGCGATGTCCGTGTCTTCACGCCCCATCACCTGCCCGAAGATGGCGTCACCCGCGATCTCGGCGGCCGTCTCGGCCGTGATTTCGCCATCGAGCGCAACACGCCGAACGCCAACATCTATGACGCCCTCCGCCAGCATGTGGAGGAACTGCAGGCATCCGGCAAACGCGTGCTTCTCGCAAGCTACAGCGCCGGGGCCCGCGAACGCCTGCAGGGCGTGATCAGCGACCATGGCCTGCGCGCCACCCTGCCGCTTGAGGCCTGGGCCGAGGCCGGCAAGGTCAACCGCCAGATCCTCGGGCTTCTGGTGCTGCCGCTTGAACATGGCTTCGAAACCGCGGATCTTGCGCTCATCACCGAACAGGATGTGCTGGGCGACCGTCTGGTTCGGAAAGCGCGGCGTCAGAAACGCGCCGACAATTTCCTCACCGAAGCCGCCGCACTCATTCCCGGCGATTATGTTGTGCATGTTGACCATGGAGTCGGCCGCTTCGAAGGGCTCATAACCATCGAGGTCATGGACGCGCCCCATGACTGCGTGATGCTGGTCTATGATGGCGGCGACAAGCTTTATGTGCCGGTCGAAAATATCGAGGTCCTGAGCCGTTATGGCTCGGAAGACAGCGGCGTTATCCTCGATAAGCTCGGCGGCACGGCCTGGCAAAGCCGCAAGGCCAAACTCAAGAAGCGCATCCGCGAGATGGCCGACGAGGTCATCAAGCTCGCCGCCGCCCGCGCGCTCCGGCAGGCCGAGGTCATGGACCCGGCCGAAGGGCTTTATGACGAATTCTGCGCCCGCTTCCCCTATGCCGAAACCGAAGACCAGTTGCGCGCTATCGGCGATGTGATCGACGATCTTGGACAGGGCCGTCCCATGGACCGGTTGATCTGCGGCGATGTCGGCTTCGGCAAGACCGAAGTGGCACTCCGTGCCGCCTTTGTCGCCGCCATGAGCGGCTTTCAGGTGGCCGTGGTGGTGCCAACCACGCTGTTGGCCCGCCAGCATTACAAGGGCTTCGAAAAACGTTTCCAGGGACTGCCCATCCGCATCGGCCAACTGTCACGCCTTGTGGGCGACAAGGAACTGCGCGACACCAAGGCGGGGCTCACAGACGGCAAGGTGGATATCGTCATCGGCACCCATGCCCTGTTGGGCAAGGCCATTGCATTCAAGAATCTGGGCCTGCTCATTGTCGACGAAGAACAGCATTTTGGCGTCTCGCACAAGGAGCGTCTCAAGCAGCTGAAATCCAACGTCCATGTGCTGACCCTGACGGCGACGCCGATTCCGCGCACGCTTCATATGGCCATGTCGGGCCTGAAGGAACTGAGCCTGATCGCCACCCCGCCGGTGGATCGTCTGGCCGTCCGCACCTTTGTGCTGCCGCAGGACCCCATGGTCATCCGCGAGGCCTTGCTGCGCGAACATTATCGCGGCGGCCAAAGTTTCTATGTGGTGCCACGCATCTCGGACCTTGACGAAGTCATGGCCTTCATCCGCGAAACCGTACCTGAGGTGAAGATCGCCATCGCCCATGGCCAGATGGCCCCAAGCGCCATGGACGAGGTGATGAATGCCTTTTACGACGGCCAGTTCGATGTCTTGCTGTCGACCACTATCGTCGAATCCGGTCTCGACATTCCCACCGCCAACACCCTGATCGTCCATCGCGCCGACATGTTCGGCCTGGCCCAGCTTTATCAGCTGCGCGGCCGTGTCGGGCGGTCGAAAACCCGCGCCTATGCCTATATGACCTTGCCGCAGGGCAAGCTTCTGACCGCGAACGCCGAAAAGCGGCTTCAGGTTCTGCAAACACTCGATACCCTCGGGGCGGGCTTTACGCTCGCGTCCCACGACCTTGATATTCGCGGCGCGGGCAATCTGCTGGGTGATGAGCAATCGGGTCATATCCGCGAGGTCGGCCTTGAGCTTTACCAGCAGATGCTGGAAGAAGCCGTGGCCGAAGCCCGGGCCGGTGGTCTTGAGACCGAATTTGAAGGACACTGGTCGCCACAGATTGCCTTGGGCGCGACGGTTTTGCTGCCGGAAAGCTATGTCGGCGATCTGAATGTCCGTATGAGCCTTTATCGTCGCCTCGCTGACCTCACCTCGCGGGAGGAAATCGACGCCTTCGCCGCCGAGCTGATTGACCGCTTCGGTCCGCTGCCCGACGAAGTGAAACAATTGCTCGTCATCATCGAGATCAAAGGCTTCTGCCGTCAGGCCGGGATCGAGAAGATCGAAGCCGGGCCGCGCGGCGCCACCGTCACCTTCCGCAAGGGCCAGTTCGCCAACCCGCTCGGCCTCGTCGACATGCTGAGCCGCGAGCGTGGCACGGCTAAACTCAAGCCTGATCAACGACTTGTCATCATCCGTGACTGGCCGTCCGCTGCCGATCGTTTAAAAGGTGCCTTGGCTCTGGCCAAAAGTCTGGCCAAAATCGCCCTTGGCGAACCCGTTACATCCCCCTCACCCGCTAAAGTGGGAGCAATCGCGCGCAAATAAGCACCGGCCCGTGCGCAGCCACAACAGGAGGCCAAATGCCGAATGTGATCTCTATCATCGCCCCAGACCTCATCTGGCCGTTCGCCCTCGCGATCGCCTGGATCGCCGGTGAATTCGGATACCGGCTGTTACGCATCCCCCGCCTCACAAGTTATGGTCTTGTGGGTTTTCTCATGGCGGCCGGGCAACTCGGCCTGCTGTCGCCGTCCGGCAGCATGACCATCACGCTGCTCGCCAGCATTTCCTTCAGCCTCATCCTGTTCGAGCTTGGCTATCGCATCAATCTGCATTGGCTGCGCAGCAATCCCTGGCTCGGCGCAACAAGCCTGCTTGAAGCCGGTCTGACCTTTGCCGCGGTCTATGCGGTCTCGATCTGGTTCGGGATGGCGGTTCTGCCCGCCCTGCTCCTCGCCTCCCTCGCCATGTCGACCTCGCCCGCCGTGGTGCTCCGGGTCATTAACGAACAGCATAGCTCGGGCCAGGTGACCGAACGCGCCCTGCATCTCACCGCCTTCAACTGCGTGCTGGCGCTGTTTGTGTTCAAGGTCGTGCTCGGGTTCTGGGTGTTTGAACATACCGGCAGTCTGGGTCAGGCGCTGTTAAGCAGTCTGGTGCTGCTCGCCGCCTCGGCCGCCGCCGGCAGCCTGTTTGGCATCGCCGTTCCCGGTTTGATGCGCAAACTGAAAATTCACGGCCCCGACGCCACCGTCGCCTATGCCATCGCTGTCATCATGCTGGTGAGCATAATGCATCTCTTGGCCTTCTCGCCTGCGCTGGCCGCGCTCACCTTCGGGCTCATGGTGCGGCATCGCCGTGTGGCGCTGGATCAAGCGCAGCGGAATTTCGGCGCGCTCGGCAATCTGCTCGTGGTGCTGTTGTTTGTCTTTGTGGCCACCACCATCGAATGGCACAAAGTCGTGAACGGCGCAGGCATAGCCGTCGCCATCGTCGCCACCCGCTTTGTCACCAAGACCATCGGGGCCACCGCTTTCGCCCATCTCGGCGGCATATCCTGGCGCAAAGGCATGCTGACGGGCCTCGCCCTTACGCCATTGTCGGTCTTTGCCCTGGTCATGCTCGACCAGTCAAAAGACATCGGCATCAGTCTGGTCGAAGACCTCGCGGCGCTCGCCGCCATGTCACTTATTCTGGAAGTCTTTGGCCCCATCGTTATCCAGCGCGCCCTGATCTGGGCGCGGGAAACGCCCAAAAGCAAAGAGGACTGACCCCGTGCCGCTTGAATCCTTCACAACCTCGGAATCCCTCACGGTCGGGGTTGAGCTTGAGCTCCAGCTTGTCAATCTCACGAGCTTCGACCTTACCTCCGCCAGCACAGATATGTTGCATCTGCTGCGGCGCGCGCCCTTTCCGGGCAATGTGACGCCGGAAATCACCGAAAGCATGATTGAAATCTGCACCGACGTGCAGCGCAATTACGACGGCATTCTCAATCAGTTGCGCGATATTCGTGACAAACTTGTTTTGGCCGGAGATCGGCTCAATGTAGGGGTCTGCGGCGGTGGCAGCCATCCGTTCCAGCGCTGGTTCGAACGCCAGATTTTCCCCAAGCCGCGCTTCAAGGAAGTCTCTATCCTATACGGCTATCTCGCCAAACAATTCACGGTCTATGGCCAGCATGTGCATATCGGCTGCCGGTCCGGGGATGAGGCGCTCTATCTCCTGCACGCGCTCAATCGCTATGTCCCGCATTTCATCGCGCTGTCGGCGTCGTCGCCCTATTTTCAGGGCGTCGACACCCTGTTCAATTCGTCGCGGCTTAATACCGTCTATGCCTTTCCCTTAAGCGGCACCGCCCCCTTCATCCTCAACTGGGACGAATTCACGAGCGATTATTTCGCCAAGATGGAACATACCGGCGTCGTCAACAGCATGAAGGATTTCTACTGGGATATCCGTCCCAAGCCCGAATATGGCACCATCGAGCTCAGGGTCTGCGACACCCCGCTTACGGTGGAAAAAGCCGCGGCGCTGGCCTGTTACCTGCAGGCGCTCTGCAAATATCTGCTCGACGGCAACGAACCGCCGCCTGAACGTGACGATTATCTGGTCTATACCTACAACCGCTTCCAGGCCTGCCGGTTCGGGCTCGAAGGCACCCTCGTCCATCCCCGCAGCAAGGAAACGCTGTCTCTAAGGGAAGATGTGCTCACCACGCTCCGCCATATCGAGCCCTATTTCAAAGACCTCGCCAGCCTCGGCGCCGCCGAACATCTCATCGCCATGACCCACGACGGCAGCGACGCCCGCTATCTCCGGGGGCAATATGAGATGCAGAACAGTCTCGAAGGCGTGGTCGATGCCGCCTTGGGCAAGTTTCGCGGGAGGGTTAAAGATGGATGCCCGGGTCAAGCCCGGGCATGACAATGTTTTATTCTGTCATTGCCGGGCTTGACCCGGCAATCCAGCTTCACTCCTGATCCCGCTTCTTCCCCGCCGACCGTCCATAAAGCGCAAGGCTTTTGACGATCCCACGCAGGGTCCGCACGTCCTGATCCAGAAGATCCATGCGCTGAAACAGGCTGCGCACATTGCGTCGCATATGCGGGGCTTTTTCTGGCGGACGGAAGAACCCCGACAGCGTCAGTTCGGTTTCCATATGCTGGAAAAGCCCTTCAAGCTCCTCCTGCCGGGCCGGTTTATTACCCCCGGCAGGCAGCACGACCGCTGGCGTCGCATCCCCGGCCTGAAACCATTCATAAGCCATGAGCAACACCGCCTGCCCGATATTGATCGATGTGAAATCGGGCGCGGCCGGCACCGTCACCAGCGTTTCCGCCAGCACAAGTTCATCATTCGTGAGCCCCGTCGCCTCGGCCCCGAACAGGATGCCAACCCGGCGGCCTTCAGCCACCTGCCCGCGCATGTTCCCGGCGGCATGACGCGGGGTGACGATCGGTTTGATCATCTCCCGGTTGCGCGCGGTGGTCGCGTATAGCGCACTCAGATCCGCCACCGCCTCCTCAGCCGTCGCATAGACCTTGGCTTCATCCAGAACCCAGGTCGCACCAGCCGAAGGTGCTTCGGCAGCCGGATTGGGCCAGCCGTCACGCGGCGCCACGAGCCGCAATTCCCGCAACCCGAAATTGGCCATTGCGCGGGCGACGTGACCGATGTTCTCGCCCATTTGGGGGCGAACCAGAATGATGACGGGGGTGGTGCTAGCGTTCATTTCGAATGTCATCCCCGCCATTAATCGTCATCCCCGCGAAAGCGGGGATCCAGAGTCTCGCCGCCCGAAGACTGGATCCCCGCTTTCGCGGGGATGACAGAATAACGACGATAGTCAGCAACCTCATCCCCGCCGCCACGTCGTGCCCTGCGGGCTATCTTCGAGAATAATCCCCTCACCCAGCAGATCGGCGCGGATCTTGTCAGCGGTGGCAAAGTCTTTGGATTTTTTGGCTTCTGCTCGTTTAGAAACCAATTCATCAACATAAGAATTGCTTAGAACAAAAGTAACAGAATCCGTAAAAGTCAAACTATCGGAGAAACTCTGTTTTCTCCCCTCCCAAACATCCAGTTCTAACTGCACAAGTCCCATGAAATCGCAGGCAGCCCGCAAACCAGGGAGATCGCGCTCACTAGCAAGTTTATTTAATTCGGCAATGGCTCGGGGTGTATTGAGGTCATCCCCAAGCGCGTTAAGGATGCTGTCCGGCACTGCACCCGCTTCGATACCATCGAGCAAGCGGTACCAACGATTTAGCTGGCTGACTGCGGCGCGGATGCCGTCCTTGGTGAAATCGAGCGGTTGACGGTAATGAGCCGACAGCAGCGTGAGGCGGATCGCCTCGCCCTTGCCGGGGAATTCTTCCAGCAGCTCGTGCACAGTGAAGAAATTGCCCAACGACTTGGACATTTTCTCACCATTCACGGTCAGATAACCGTTATGCACCCAATAATTCGCGAGCGGCGCGCCATGGACCCCGACGCTCTGGGCGATTTCGTTTTCATGATGGGGGAACACAAGGTCGATGCCGCCGCCATGAATGTCGATGGTCTCGCCCAGATTCTTCTCGATCATGCAGGAGCATTCAAGATGCCAGCCCGGCCGTCCACGGCCCCAGGGGCTGTCCCAGCCCGGCTGATCCTCGGCCGATGGCTTCCACAGCACGAAATCGGCCGGGTCCTTTTTATAGCTCGCGACCTCGACCCGGGCGCCGGCGATCATCTCGTCCCGATTGCGGTTCGAAAGTTTTCCATAGCTCGCAAGCGACGGCACGTTGAACAGCACATGTCCATCGGCGGCATAGGCATGCCCACGCTCGATCAGACGCGCCACCATATCGATCATCTCCGGCACATGGCCGGTGGCATGCGGCTCGATCGTGGGCGGGAGGGCATTCAAGGCTCCCATATCATCGCGATAGGCCTGAGCATATTTGTCGGTGATCGACGCGATCTCTCCCCCGGTCTCGGCGGCACGGGCCATGATCTTGTCGTCGATATCTGTGATATTGCGCGCATAAGTCATGTGGCTCTCGCCATAGATATGACGCAGCAGCCGATAAAGCACATCGAACACCACCACCGGCCGCGCATTGCCCACATGAGCATAGTCATAAACCGTCGGCCCGCAGACATACATGCGCACATTCTTGGGGTCGATAGGCGCGAATAGTTGTTTGTCGCGTGTGAGCGTGTTGTAGAGCTGGAGGATCATCATATCACTCTTACGTTTTGTCATTACCAGAGGCCACTTATGTCATTACCGGGTCAAGCCCGGTAATGACATAAGGTTATAGTCAGGCCGTGACATACTCAGCTAAGACGTTCGAGCGCGCGTTTCCGCCCGATCAAGGGCAGCAGCACATTCAATTCCGGCCCATGCTCAAGCCCCGTCAGCGCGAGCCTGAGCGGCAGGAACAAGGCCTTGCCCTTGGCTCCGGTCTTGTCCTTGACCGCAGTCGTCCATTGCTTCCAGGTCTCAGAATCCCAGGGCTCCGGCGGCAACAGGTCCGCAGCCGTGCGCATGAAATCAGCATCGCTCACAACCGGTGTCAAAGGCCCCTCCACCACCTGCCACCACACCCGGGCATCCTTGATGGTCTTGAGGTTCGGGCGCACGACGGCCCAGAACGCCTCGTCCGCCGCCTCAAGCCCGAGCGCCCGGAGTTCCCCGGCCACACTCTCGAACGGCAGGACATGCAAAAGCTTGGCGTTCAGATTGCGCAGTTCCTCAGGATCGAATTTGGCAGCTGAACGGCCAAAACGGCTGACATCGAACCCCGCGATCAGGTCGGCATGACTGACACGCGGCTCCACCGGATCGGCTGTGCCGAGACGAGCCAACAGACTGAGGATGGCCATAGCCTCGATACCATCTTCCCGCATTTCGGCAACGCTGAGCGCGCCTGTGCGTTTCGACAGCCCCTCGCCCTCCGCCCCGGTCAGGAGCGAGAAATGCGCGAAGGCCGGGACCTTGGCCCCAAGCGCCTCGAATATCTGAATCTGCACTGCCGTGTTGGTGACATGATCCTCCCCGCGCATCACATGGGTGATGCTAAGGTCGATGTCATCGAGCACCGACGGCAGGGTATAAAGATAGGTGCCATCGGCCCGGATCAGAACCGGGTCCGACAGGCTCTGCATATCGACGCTCGGTTCGCCGTGAACGAGATCCCGCCAGGTTACCCGGCTGCCTTCATCGAGCTTGAACCGCCAATGGGGCTTCAAACCCTTGGCCTCATAAGCCGCGCGATCCGCGTCTGTGAGCTTCAGGGCCGCGCGGTCATAGACCGGGGGCTTACGTTGGGCGAGCTGAAGCTTGCGCTTGAGGTCCAGTTCCTCCGCAGTCTCATAACAAGGATAAAGCCGCCCGGACGCCCGCAATGCTGCCGCCGCCGCATCATAGCGGTCAAACCGGTCCGACTGGCGCATGAAGTCATCCCAGCCCAGACCGAGCCAGGTCAGATCGGTCTCGATGCCATCGGCAAAAGCCTGCGTCGAGCGCTCGCTGTCGGTATCATCGAGCCGCAAGACAAACACACCGCCATGGGCCCGGGCATAGAGCCAGTTCACAAGCGCCGTGCGCACATTGCCCACATGCAGCCGCCCGGTGGGACTGGGGGCAAAACGCACTCTTACTGTCATATTGAACTGCTCATTTTTATATTAAAACAATAACTTATTCGACCGTTCTAAAGCGATTTATGATCGGATAACGGCGGTCGCGCCCGAAATTGCGGCGCGTGACTTTTACGCCCGGCGGTGCCTGACGCCGCTTATATTCGGCCACATAGAGCATTTTCTCAACCCGGGCAACGGTCTCAACCGCATGGCCGCATCTCACGATATCCTTGACCGAACGTTCATCCTCAACTAGGCCCTTCAGAATATCATCCAGCACGTCATAAGGCGGCAGGCTGTCCTGATCGGTCTGATTGGCCCGCAGTTCCGCCGTCGGCGGCTTGGTGATCGTACGCTCCGGCATGATCGGCCCTTCGGGACCTTTCGCGCCTGTGGGCTTATGGGTGTTGCGCCAGCGCGACAGAGCATAGACATCGGTCTTATAGACGTCCTTCAGCACCGAAAAACCGCCCGCCATATCGCCATAGAGCGTCGCATAGCCCACCGACATTTCCGACTTGTTGCCGGTGGTCAGCACCATACGGCCGAATTTGTTCGATATGGCCATCAGCACGATGCCGCGCACCCGGGCCTGAATATTTTCCTCGGCCGCGTTCGGCTCGGTTCCGGCGAACAGCTCCTCAAGCATGCCGCCGAACGCCTCAACCGCAGGCTCGATGGCCACGGTGTCGAATTTGAGCCCGAGAAGCGCCGCACTTTCCGCCGCATCCTCAAGAGAATCAACACTTGTGAAGCGGGATGGCATCATCACCCCATGCACACGATCGGCCCCAAGGGCATCCACAGCCACCGCCGCCGACAACGCACTGTCAATACCGCCCGAAAGCCCAAGGATCACCCCGGAAAACTTGTTCTTCTCCACATAATCGCGCAGGCCGAGGACCATGGCCTGATAGACCGCCTCGTGGTTTTCGGCCACCGGCACGATCTCACCCTTATCGCAGCGCCAGCCCTTGTGCGGATCATAGGCCCAATTGGTCAACACCAGCGCCTCTTGCCAGGCCGGAAGATGCACCGCCAGCGTGCTGTCGTGATTGAGCACGAAAGACGCGCCGTCGAACACCAGCTCGTCCTGTCCGCCGACCTGATTGACATAAAGCAACGGCATGCCGGTTTCCCGCACCCGGGCCACAGCATGACCGATCCGCGCATCCCGCTTGGCGTCTTCGAACGGCGATCCGTTCATGGAAATCAGGATATCGGCCCCGGTCTCGGCCAGACATTCGGCGACCTCTTCGGACCACATGTCTTCGCAGATCATGACCCCAAGGCGCACGATGCCGCTGTCTTCAGGGCGAAACGCCACTGGCCCGGCAAGATTGCCGGGGACAAACACGCGCTTTTCATCGAACACGCCGTAATTCGGCAAGTCATATTTATGGCGCAGGCCCGCGACCTTGCCATCAACCAAAAACGCCGCAGTATTGAACAGCGCCTCGCCTTCCCGCCACGGTGTCCCGATCAGAACCGCCGGGCCGCCATCTTTGGTTTCTTCGGCAAAGGCGCGGGTCGCCGCCATGGCCCGGGCCGAAAGCGCCGGTTTCAGCACCAGATCCTCCGGCGGATAGCCCACGAGGAACAATTCGCTGAACACCACAAGGTCCGCCCCTTCGGCTGCGGCCTGAGCACGGGCCCGGCGCGCCAGCGCCAGATTGCCGGGCACATCACCGACCACGGGGTTAAGTTGCGCTATGGCAATGACGAGGCGATCAGTCATGGTTCAGATCATCCCAAAGAGAGCAGCTTCCGAGGCCGCGGGAACGCAAGCTTGACGAACCAAACGAAACCAAACTTATGACGCCGCCGCAAGCTCGGCCAACGCCAGGCGCTCAGTCTTGAGACCCTCGCCAATGAGAAAGGCAAGTTCAAGGCTTTGGCTGGCGTTCAGCCGTGGATCGCAATGGGTATGATAGCGGTCGGCCAGCTTTTCGTCGGTGATGGCTTCGGCGCCGCCGATACATTCGGTGACGTCCTGACCAGTCATCTCGAAATGAACGCCGCCCGCATAGGTGCCTTCGGCGCGATGGATTTCGAAGAACTTCCGCACTTCGGTCAGAATCCGATCGAAAGGCCGGGTTTTATAGCCCGACGTCGACTTGATCGTGTTGCCATGCATGGGGTCCGAAGACCAGACCACTGACCTGCCCTCGCGCTTGACGGTGCGGAGAACGCCCGGCAGCTTGTCTTCGATCTTGTCGATGCCCATGCGGCAGATGAGCGTGAGCCGCCCCGGTTCGTTGGCCGGATTGAGCACATCGATCAGGCGCAGCAGATCGTCATGATCGATATTCGGGCCAACCTTCATGCCGATAGGGTTTTTGACCCCGCGCAGGAATTCCACATGAGCACCATCCAGCTGACGCGTGCGGTCGCCGATCCACAGCATATGGGCCGAGGTGTCGTACCAATCGCCGCTGGTGCTGTCGACGCGGGTCAAAGCCTCCTCATAAGGCAGCAGCAGCGCCTCATGGGAGGTGAAGAAATCGGTGCCCTGCAAAGCTGGCGTCACTTCCGGATCGACACCGCAAGCGCGCATGAAATCAAGCGCTTCGCTGATCCGGTCGGCGATATGACGATAATGGGTCCCGGCCGGGCTTTTGGCCACGAAATCGAGGTTCCAGCGATGCACGCTATGGAGATTGGCGTAACCGCCCTGGGCAAAGGCCCGCAACAGATTGAGGGTCGCCGCCGACTGCGAATAGGCGCGGATCATGCGCTCGGGATCGGGGGTGCGGGTCTTGGACTCGAATTCGATGCCATTGATGATATCGCCGCGATAGCTGTCGAGCTCCACACCGTCGATCACTTCGGTGTTGGATGAACGCGGCTTGGCAAACTGACCGGCAATGCGGCCCACTTTGACCACCGGGCATGAGGCGGCAAAAGTCAGGGTCACCGCCATCTGCAGCAGTACGCGGAAGGTATCGCGGATATTGTTCGGATGAAATTCGGCAAAGCTTTCGGCGCAGTCACCGCCCTGCAACAGGAACGCACGACCTTCCGCTACTTCACCCAGGGATTTCTTGAGCCGCCGCGCCTCACCGGCGAACACCAGTGGCGGATAAACCCCCAACTGATCCTCGACCGCCTTCAGAACCGCCGCATCCGGATAGGCTGGCATTTGCAGCCCCGGTTTTTCGCGCCAGCCTTTGGGGTTCCAGCTTCTGCTCATCTTGCGTGCCCTTAATCTCTAGTGCTTGTCTTTAATCAGTTCTTTATCAGCAACATGGGCCGCAGCTATACGCTGCCCAGGCCCAATATACCAGACTTTTTGCCTCTTTACTCGGCAGCTTTGGCCTGTTTGACCGGCTCCCGCATGAGGACAAACTCTTCGGCCGCTGACGGGTGAATAGCCACGGTGACATCGAACTGCGCCTTCGTCGCCCCACATTTGATAGCGATAGCGACACCCTGGATAATCTCCGCCGCGTCCGGTCCGACCATATGAGCGCCGAGCACCCGATCACTGGCACGATCGACGATTAACTTCATCAGCGACCGCTCCTCCCGTCCGGCTAGCGTGAACTTCATGGGGCGGAAGGTCGATTTATAAACGTCGATCTCTTGATATGTGTGACGGGCATCCTCTTCCGTCAAGCCGACCGAGGCCAATTGCGGCTGACCAAACACCGCCGACGGCACATCCCGGTAATCCACCGTCTGCGGACCCCGACCGAAAAGCGTCTCGGCCACCGCCGCGCCCTCCTTGATTGCCACAGGCGTAAGCGCGATGCGATCCGTTACATCCCCAACAGCATAAATATTTTCGGCCGAGCTGCGGGAATAGTCATCCACCACCACGGCCCCGTTCGTCGCAAGCTTGACCCCCGCATCTTCAAGACCAAGCCCCGCAGTATTGGGGTTGCGGCCGGTCGCATACATCACCGCGTCAACCACAAGCACAGTACCGTCATTGAGGGCCAGATGCAGACCATCTTGTTTTTTCTCAATGGCTTCGACATTGATATTCACGCGCAGGTCGAGGCCCTTTTTCAGCATTTCCTGGGCCGTCCAGTCACGGGCTTCCCGATCGAAGCCGCGCAGGATCTGCTCGCCCCGGTAAAGCTGGGTCGTACGCGCGCCAAGACCATGGAAAATGCCCGCGAACTCGACCGCAATATAGCCGCCACCAACCACCGCGACCCGTCCCGGCAGTTCGGGCAGGTGAAACACCTCGTTCGACGAAATCGCATGTTCGATACCGGGAACCGATGGCATGACCGGCCAGCCGCCCGTCGCGATCAGGATCTTGTCGGCACGTATGGTTTCCATGCCATCATGCCCGGTGATTTCAACCGTATGACGATCGAGAAGCCGCCCGCGCCCGTTATGGAGCGTCACCCCAGCATTGCCAAGGGTCTGGAGGTAAAGCCCGTTTAGGCGATCGATTTCCTTGTCCTTGTTGGCAATAAACGCGGCCCAGTCAAAACCCGGCGTGGTCGAGCCCCAGCCAAAGCCCTGCGCATCACGAAAGGCATCGCGATATTCGGCCGCATAGACCATGAGCTTTTTCGGCACGCAGCCGCGAATGACACAGGTGCCGCCGACACGATAATCCTCGCAAATTCCAACCCGCGCGCCCATGGCCGACGCCATACGACTGGCCCGCACACCACCTGAACCGGCCCCGATGACAAAAAGATCGTATTGCTCCACTGGTCTCAATCCTTCCGCTGCTGCTCTCCGCCGCACTGTAACGTCTTGAGCCAGCGCTGCAACGCCAAAGCGTCGCGCCAGGCGCTGGACGTCAGCAGGCCACGGGTCTAGGCTCAGGATGCCTCACGCCGCCGACTCAGTCGGGCCGGCTGACTGTACATGTCGTCATGAGTATCTGTAGCCATTTTCACCTTTTTTGAAAGGATACAGCCATGTCGCTTCACCTCGGCGATACCGTCCCGGATTTCAATGCTGAAAGCACGTCTGGACCGATCCATTTCCATGATTGGCTCGGCAAATCCTGGGGTGTTCTGTTCTCGCATCCGAAAGACTTCACCCCCGTCTGCACCACCGAACTGGCCGAAGTCGCCCGGCTCAAACCCGAGTTCGACCGTAGGGGTGTCAAGGTCCTCGGCCTTTCAGTCGATCCGCTGAAATCCCATGAAGCCTGGGCCTCGGATATCGAAGAAACCCAAGGTTACGCACTTAATTACCCGCTCATTGCCGATGGCGATCATCATGTTTCGGATCTCTATGACATGATCCATCCAAACGCGAGCGACACCCTGACCGTGCGCTCGGTCTTCATCATCGGCCCGGACAAGAAATTGAAACTGGTGCTGACCTACCCCGCAAGCACGGGGCGCAATTTCGATGAAATCCTGCGTGTCATCGACAGCCTGCAACTGACCGCTCAGCATCAGGTGGCAACGCCTGTGGACTGGAAGCTCGGCGATGATGTGATCATCGTCCCCTCGGTCACGGACGAAGAAGCGCGCAAGAAGTTTCCGGGCGGCTGGAAAGAGCTCAAACCCTATCTACGGATCGTGCCACAGCCGCGCATCACCCATTAAGCGACCGACCGCACCACCCGTCCGGCCAGCCACCAGATGATGACGGTCAACACCGCCGACAGATAGCCATCAAGCGCGTAATGCCAGCCAAGATGCACAGACCCGATCTGGATCATGACCGCATAACCAGCCATGATCCAGCCGAACCAGCGACGAATGCGAAAGGCCGACAGCGCCAACAGGGTCGCCACCGACACATGCATGCTCGGCATGGCGGAAATGCCGCTGCCGACATGGGTCTCACTGCTCCTCGCCATATCCCACAGCAGGTTCTGGGTATCGAGCGCCCAGACGCCGAAATAACTGCCTGTGGCAGTAAAACCCTGATCAATCACCTCAAGCCGCGTCATCATAGGCGCGAAGGGATCAGCCACCCCCAGCACCACGCGCCCGAAATAACAGGGCCCGGCCGAAGACAGCAGAAAAGCGAACAATGACCCGATCACCAACCAGCAAAGCACAAAGGCCAGAATGAACCGTACCCGTTCCTGATGGGCGTAAACCCGTACTATCTGCAGGAACAGAAACACCCACATCACAAAAAACCATAGATTATAAGCAGCATTGATCGCCACCGTGGCAAAGGGCGAACCAAACATGGCGTGGGTCAGCTCCCAGGGCGCAACCCCGCCATGCAGCATCTGATCCAGATCGGCAAACAGCGGATCGAAAGAAAAAGGATGCAGAACCGGGATCATGCTTTTGAAAGATGTGAAGCTCGACATGAAAATCGGAATGATCAAAAGCGGCCAAAGACCATTCAAAAGCACCACCGGATCGCGCAAAAGCCCCGTCACGTCGCTGTAGATCACCCGCACCGGACGCGGCACCCGCCGCACGAGCGCAAGATGCCCCACATAGCCAATGACAAAAATGACTAAACTCAACCCAGCCACCGATTGCGCGGCGCTCGAATAAAGAGAATAATTGGCATGCGCTTGCAGCCCGGCGCCGTAGGCCACCAGATACACAACCGCCGCATAAACCGCCACCACAGCTGCCAGCAACAGATTAAGCCGCGCATCTTCCCGAACGAGCAGAGAACCGAACCGAAAACGGCTCATAACAGCAGATATGGGTGGCATGACTAAGTCCTCAGGCACTCTAATGCCCGGCAATTTAAAAGCTGAGGGTTAATATTTGCTTCCTTGAGAATGCCTTGGAAGCGCCATACTATTCCAAGCAGAATATGATATCGGCTGTGGGGGCAGACCGCCTGTGCCAGTCAATGACAGGGGGCATAACCATGCATGACATAGCCAGTCGCCCCAGATCTTCCTCGGACACAGGACTGGATTGCTTCGGCTCCGCCTCGCAATGACGGCGGTTTGTTACAGGCCCCGGCAGACATTCAATATCGAACAATGGTGGTAGTAGTAGTCATCACCGCCACCACCACAACCGTCATCGCGAGCCGCGTTAGCGGCGTGGCGATCCAGACCTTCCTTCGGCGACGGGCCTGGATTGCTTCGGCTTTGCCTCGCAATGACGGGCAGTTGTTATACGCTCAGGCAGACGTATTTAATTTCCAGATAATCCTCGATCCCGTATTTCGAGCCTTCGCGGCCGGTGCCGGATTCCTTGATGCCACCGAAGGGGGCGACTTCGGTTGAGATGATGCCGGTATTGACGCCGACGATGCCATATTCCAGGCCCTCCATGACGCGCGAGATGCGGCTCATGTTCTGGGCGTAGAAATAGGAGGCCAGGCCGAATTCGGTGTCATTGGCCATGGCGATGGCCTCAGCCTCGGTCTTGAAGCGGAACAAGGGTGCGAGCGGGCCGAAGGTTTCTTCGCGGGCGACTTTCATGGCGCTTGTGACATTGGTGAGGATCGTCGGCTCAAAAAAAGTGCCGCCGAGCGCATGCCGGTTGCCGCCCGTGACCAGTTTCGCGCCTTTTTCAAGCGCATCGGCCAGATGTTCCTCGATCTTTTTAACGGCGTTTTCATCGATCAACGGGCCCTGATCGGTTTCACCCTTCAAGCCGTCGCCGACCCGAAGCTTAGCGACCGCTGCGGTAAGCTTTTCGGCAAAGGCATCATAGACCCCGTCCTGCACCAGAAGCCGGTTGGCGCAAACGCAGGTCTGACCCGTATTGCGATATTTGGAGGCGAGCGCACCAGCCACCGCCGCGTCAAGATCGGCATCATCGAAAACGATAAACGGCGCGTTCCCGCCGAGTTCCATGGAGGTCTTTTTGACCGTGCGCGCGCATTGCTCCATCAGAAGCTTGCCGACCTCGGTCGAGCCGGTGAAGGTCACCTTGCGCACACTCGGGTTTGAGGTCATTTCGCCGCCGATAGCGCGAGCATTGCCCGTGACAACGCTGAACACCCCTTTTGGAACACCCGCTTCTTCGGCCAGAACCGCCAGGGCCAAGGCCGAATAGGGGGTCTGGGTCGCGGGCTTCAGAACAATGGGGCAGCCTGCGGCCAGCGCCGGGCCGACCTTGCGGGTGATCATGGCCGCCGGGAAATTCCACGGCGTGATGGCCGCCACCACACCCACGGGTTCCTTCAACACCAGAATGCGCTTGTCCTTCATATGGCCTGGGATGGTGTCGCCATAGATGCGCTTGGCTTCCTCCCCGAACCACTCAAGGAACGAGGCGGCATAAGCGATTTCCCCCCGCGCTTCGGCAAGCGGCTTACCCTGCTCGGCCGTGAGCAGCACCGCGAGATCCTCCTGATTAGCCATCATGAGGTCGTACCATTTCCGGAGAACCCCCGCCCGTTCCCGCGCCGTGCGGCCGCGCCAGTCGGCCCATGCGGCCTCGGCGGCGGCGATGGCGCGCCGGGTTTCCTCAAGCCCCATGTTCGGAATGCTGCCGAGCGTCTCGCCGCTTGCCGGATTGGTCACCGGCAGAGTGGCCCCACTATCAGCCCCAACCCAAGCACCATCGATATAACCATGTTCCCGAAACAGATTGCCATTCTTGAGGGGGAGCGACATGAAAAATTCCTTTATTTTGAGCGCATGCTCTATATTTAGCCTGACTTTGCCCCGCGCAAAAGCCCTTTTTCCCAGTCTCCACGGAACAATCCCACCAACATCCCAAGGCGGCTGATCAGCCCGGCTTCTTGAGCACCAGACATTGCGCGAGCGCGGAATATCCCTCCCCGACCATATACTGATCAAGATGGGCGCGGATATGCTCGGCCGAAAACATTGGTCTCCTCAACCGCAAATGGTACGACATCAAGGAAAAGATCAAGCGTGATGATAAACCGTCCGGCTTCAAAGCCCGATAGGCATCACGCACCACCGCCTTCAGGTCACCCAAAGGCAATGTTCAAGGACACTGATCGAGAACACGAGATCAAAGGACTGATCCTCAAGCCCTGCAAGCCCGCCGCCCAAGACTTAGGAGACGCCCCGACCAGCTGAAACGGCCATAAGGGGCATGATGACAAAAATTCCATAATTGGTCAGAAGCGGGCAGCAGCCGGCGTGCAAGCACACAAGGACCCTTTACGTTGCATATAAAGAGCATCAATGAAACGTGAGATACATTTTATAAGCAACCACAGACATCACACAGATTATCGCCATGGTAATAAGCGTCACCCCCCATTGACGGTGGCACCAGTTAAAACCGACCCCGAACATCAAAAAAGCGACGCATATCACCACCAGGGTAATTTCCACAGTATTCACAGACGACCTCCCACCAGTACGTCATGCCGAATACTGTCAATAGTACCCCCCAACTGCCTCCATCCAAACCTGAAATTTCACCCCGGGCGGGGAGGCTTTCTAATCTCCTCCGCCCTATTCCACCGTCACCGATTTGGCGAGATTGCGGGGTTGATCGACGTCGGTGCCTTTGTGCACTGCCGTATGATAAGCCAAAAGCTGCACCGGCACCGAATAGACGATGGGCGTCACCAGGGGATGAAGTTTCGGAAGCTCGATGGTCGCCTCGGCCTGAGCGCCCTGGGCCATGATGCCCTCACGGTCGGAAATCAGCACCACCCGGCCTTTGCGGGCAATGACTTCCTGCATGTTCGACGTCGTCTTGTCAAACAACGGCCCGGACGGCGCGATGACGATGATCGGCACCCCTTCGTCGATGAGCGCGATCGGGCCATGCTTCATCTCCCCCGCCGCATAGCCTTCGGCATGGATATAGGAGATTTCCTTGAGCTTGAGCGCCCCTTCAAGGGCAATCGGATAATCGCCCCCACGCCCGAGATAGATCACATCCCGCGCCTTGGCGATCTCATACGCAAGCTTTTCAATGGCCCCATCGTGGTTGAGAACGGCAGCGAGCCGCGACGGCACATCCAGAAGATGCTGGGTCAGTTCCGCCGACTTTTCAGCGCTGATCTTGCCATTGGCCACGCCTGCGGCGATGGCGAGGCAGGCGAGCACCGCCAGCTGACAGGTAAAGGCCTTGGTCGAAGCAACCCCGATTTCCGGCCCGGCATGGATCGGCAGCACCACATCGGATTCCCGCGCCATGGAGCTTTGCGGCACATTGACCACGGACACCACATGCTGGCCATTTGCCCGCGCATATCTGAGAGCCGCCAGCGTATCCGCGGTTTCCCCCGACTGGGAAATGAAGATGGCGAGCCCGCCCGGTTTCAGAACCGCATCGCGGTAACGGAACTCCGACGCGACATCCACCTGCGCATCGATGCGAGCGATTTGTTCGAACCAGTATTCGGCAACCATCGCGGCATAATAGGAGGTCCCGCAGGCGACAATCGTTACCTTGTCCACAGCACCGAGGTCGAACGGCAACTCCGGCAGCTCGACCCGGCCCAGCAAGGGATTGATATAGCTCCCAAGCGTCTGGGCCACGACCGTCGGCTGCTCGAAAATTTCCTTGAGCATGAAATGGCGATAGTTGCCCTTGTCGATCAGGCCCCCGGCCACGCTGACAATGGTGACCGGCCGCGATACAGGCTCGCCGTCCACATTGAAGATTTCGGCCGAGTTGCGGGTCAGAACGACAGCGTCGCCTTCCTCAAGATACGTGATGCGGTTGGTCAGATGGGCCAGAGCAATAGCGTCGGAGCCGAGATACATCTCGCCCTCGCCATAGCCAAGCACCAGCGGGCTGCCCTTGCGGGCGCCGACCATCAGATCATGCTCGCCGGTGAAAATCAGGGCCAGCGCAAAGGCCCCATGGAGACGCTTCAAAGCCGCAAGCGCCGCATCGCGCGGGCACATGCCGCCGTCGATATTGTCGGTGACCAGATGAGCTATTACTTCGGTATCGGTTTCCGACAGGATCTTGTGACCCTTGGCGATCAGTTCCTCGCGCAGTTCACGGAAATTTTCGATGATGCCGTTATGCACCACGGCCACGCGCGGCGTTGCATGAGGATGGGCGTTGACCTCGGTCGGTGCGCCATGAGTGGCCCAGCGCGTGTGGCCGATGCCAATGCTGCCCGGCAACGGATGAGCCGCAAGCTTGGTCACGAGATTGCCAAGCTTGCCCTCGGCCCGGCGGCGCTCGATCTCGCCATCCACAAGGGTTGCAATCCCGGCCGAGTCATAGCCGCGATATTCGAGGCGCTTCAAGCCGTCGAGAATGCGATCCGAGACCGTGCTCTTGCCGATAATACCAATAATGCCGCACATAAGCGTCCAACCCTTTCGAGGCAAAATTACTTTTTCTTATTCCGGGCGCGGAACTTCGCGGCCCAACCGCCGATCTCGCGTTGTTCGGCGCGTGTGACGGCTAGTGAATCCGTGTTCACATCCTTGGTCACCACGCTGCCGGCCCCGATGATGGCACCGTCGCCGATTTTGACCGGCGCGACCAGTGATGAATTCGATCCGATGAAGGCTCCAGCCCCGATCTCGGTCTTGAATTTGTTGAAACCGTCATAATTGCAGGTGATGGTCCCCGCCCCCACATTGGCGCGTGAGCCGACGCGGGCATCGCCGATATAGGTCAGATGATTGACCTTGGCGCCTTCCTCAAGCACCGATTTCTTGATTTCAACAAAATTTCCGACCTTGGCCCCTGCCCGCAGATCGGCGCCTGGACGCAGCCGGGCATAGGGACCGACTTCTGCCCCCGCAGCCACCGTCGCCCCCTCCAGATGAGAAAAAGCATGGATCGTCACATCGTCGCCAACCGTGACCCCAGGCCCGAACACCACATTCGGTTCCACCACCACATCGCGGCCAAGCTTGGTGTCATAGGAGAAAAACACCGTCTCCGGCGCGATCAAGGTCGCCCCATCGGCCATGGCACGGGCACGGGCAGCGCGCTGATAGATAGCCTCCACCATGGCCAGTTCACCCCGAGCATTGACGCCGACCACCTCGGTCTCATCCGTCTCGATCACCGCCGCCGAAAGGCCGCGCGCGCGGGCAATGGCGACGATATCGGTCAGATAATATTCGCCATTCGCATTGTTATTGGTGAGTTTCCCCAGAAAATCGAACAACAGTCTGCCATCGACCGCCATGATTCCCGAATTGCACAGGGTGATGCGACGCTCGTCTTCGCTTGCATCCTTATGTTCAACAATCGCATCAAGACTGCCGTCGGACGCAAGCTTCAGCCGGCCATAAGCCAGCGTATCGGCCGGACGGAAGCCAAGCACCACAAGGGCCGGACATTGACCGTCCGCTCCCGGCCTGCGGCGGGCGTCAATCATGCGACGCAGCGTCTCCGCACTCGTAAGCGGCACATCGCCATAGAGAATCAGGACGTCCCCTATAAAGTCTTTCAAGGCTGCCTCGGCCTGCTGCACGGCATGGCCGGTGCCAAGCTGCGGCTCCTGCACCACGGTATCGGCGCGGCCTTTGACTGCGGTCTCCACCTGTTCGCGGCCGTTGCCGACCACGACCACTTGTCGCACCGGATCAAGGCTTGCCACGGCGGCCATCACATGGTCGAGCATGGGCCGGCCGGCCACCGGGTGCAGCACCTTATGCAGGCTGGATTTCATGCGGGTGCCCTTGCCTGCGGCAAGGATGATGGCAGCAATGTCTGATGAGGTCATGAACAGCCCGTCAGGAATGATTGATTACAGTAAGAAATCTGTGCCAAAACCTGCCACAAAGCTTCTAAGATTTCCATAATGAGCTACTCAAGACAAAAGGCGAATTTATGACCAACGATTTTCCCGCCGCAGTTATTTTCGATCTGGATGGAACCCTGGTCGATTCCGCCTTTGATCTGACCGGGGCGCTCAACTTTGTTCTGCGCAGCGAAAACCGCCCGCCGGTGCCGCTTGCAGCGGTCCGCCATATGGTTGGGCGCGGCGCACGGGTGCTCATTGAAAATGGCATGGCCGCCACCGGCGCTGCTGCGACGGAAGACGACATCGCCCGCCTGCTGCCGCTTTTCCTCGACTATTATTCGGACCATGTGGCCGATGAAAGCATCCTGTTCCCCGGTGCGCGCGCGGTCCTTCTGGAGCTTGCAGAAGCCAATGTGCGCCTTGGAATCTGCACCAACAAGCCGATCTCCCTGACCCATCAACTGTTGCGTGCGCTCCAGATCGACGACCTGTTCCCCGCCGTGCTCGGAGGCGACAGCCTGCCGTTTCGCAAGCCCGATCCACGTCATATTCTGGAAACGTTGCGGCTTCTGGACATTCCGGCCACAAAGGCCGTGATGGTCGGCGACAGCATTCACGATATCGAAGCCGCCAAAAAAGCCCCCATGCTGGTGATCGGTGTCACCTTCGGCTATTCGGAAACCCCGGTGGCCGATCTCCTGCCCGACGCTGTGATCGACGCTTACGCAGACCTTCCCGCCGCCCTCAGGCTTTTGACGAAAGACCGAGTTTTTTAAGCGCCTTGGTCGACAAATGCCGCGCCAGCATCAGGGGCGGCATGCGCAGCCAGTGCGACCGCAGATAGAGCAGCTCCCCGGCGATTCTCCGGCCCGGAGCATGTTCAAACAAAAATGTCGGGAACAATGCCGATTCCACCAACCGATCCATCAGCGCCCGAACCGGCGCGGGCGGGCCCAGACGATCGAGCGCCGGGCGTACAGTCGCGGGCGGACTGACAGCGAATAACCGCTCCACATAGCGAAGGCTGTAATAAAGCGGCCGGCCCAACCCGAGTTCTTCGGCACGGGCGATGAGCCGCCCCCAGTAATTCGGGTCCCGACCGGCGAAATCACGCAGCATATCGCGCTGATCCAGCACATCGCGGAGCGCGCCCCGGACCTCGCCATCCTGAAACAGATGAACGGCACTATGGAGCAGCATATCCGTGTCGGCCAGCCGGTAGAGATCATCATCGAGCGGCACCGCCGCCGCCAGCAACTTGTCTGCATCCGGCCGCAACCGTCCGGTCAGGGGCAGAATCGTGTGATGAACATCAATCATGCTGTTGCGCTCAGGGTGACGGAGCGGCGGCAGCTCATGCATCCAGTCGCGGTAATATTGCTGATCATAGTCACTGGTTTTCAGCGGCTCCCACCCTGCCGCCATCAATGTTGCCTCCGTCAGGGTGAGATCCGCGTGTGCCACCAGGATATCGATGTCCGAACTCGGTCGGCCCACGGCGCAGGGCATCTGGGCGGCCATGTAGGCCGCCCCCTTCAACAGCACGATCTTCTGCCGCCGCCCCCAGAAGGCCCGCTTCAGACGGTCGATTTCCCAGGTGATGCGGGTATGGCTGAGCGCCGCCTGCCGCTCGGCCGCGCGCAATTGTCCCTGTATGTTCGCAGGCAACTGATCAAAGATTCCAGCCGCGCGGGCATCCGCCGCGATCCGCGCAAGCAGCACCGACGCCCGGCCGAGATAAACCAGACGCGACCAGTCGGCGGGCGTCACAGCCACCAAACTCGCCGGATCCCGAAGCGCACGCAACAACAGATCTGACGACCTCATGCAAATTGCTCCGCCAGATCATTGACCATGGCCATGCCCTGATCGAGCGAGCGATAGACCAGTCGAAACGCCCGGCACTGATCGGCGAGATCCGCAAGGGTGGTGAAAGCCAAGGCCCCCAGCCGGTCGCAATTGACACTCGCACTCCGCACCATGGCGAAGGCTTCGGGTTTCGGCAGCTCGATCGCCTGTGGCGCCGCATCCGGCCGGTATTCGGGGTAAAGGATCAGAAAGGGCCGCCCGGGTTCCCGATCGCGAGCCAGTGCCTCGGCCGATGGCCGTAGATAGCGGATGGTGCCCTTCGGCGTCTTCTCATAAATGCGGCTGAACTGACTGTCGGGGATGCGCTCCCCAAGCACTGGAATCGAGCTGTTTTTAAGCGACACCGGCCGTGGATAAGGGAAAAACTGAAAGCTTTCGGGATGAAGCACGGCGAATTCATCGGAAAACAGCCGCCAGCCGGAGAAAGCCAACCCCGCCGTCAATGTGCTTTTGCCGCTGCCCGACGCGCCAGGCATCAGAATGGTGCGGCCGTTCTTTTCAACAATCCCGGCATGAAAAATCAGATAATCATCGGCAGTGGTGGCGATCAGCCAATTCAGACCCATTTCATGGGCCAGCACCCCGATATCGGCGGGCAAAGGCACGAAGGGCGTGTTCACCATGCCCGCGTCGGCCATGACGCTCGGCCGGACCCAGCGCCGGAGCGGCGACACCGGCCGCACTTTCAGATGATAATCGATGAAGTCATCGGCACCGACCGTCGCATAGCCCGTATAAAGGCTCAAGATATCGCGGGCCACTGCGGGCACCGCGCATTGAACCCGTGCCGAAAAAGGCCCGACGCGAAAAGCCAGGCCCTCGCCGCGCAAAACGCGCTCATGGGACGCTGTGATAATGGTCTATTCCCCCCGCATGCTTTTTGCGTAACCGCCCGGATACCTGAGCGCCCCGAATGCCTGAGTGTAGGGGAAAATCCTGCTGTTACGACAACCCGTTGATGGATTGCAGGCAGGTGGTGCCGATATTTCCGTTATACACTAGCGCGCGCAGGCCATTGATGTCGGTATTGCGATCCGCCACCCGATCCCCTGCAGACCCATGGGGATCCTGGGTTACAAAGACGGTTTCATACTGGTCATACCAGGCAAGTTCACTTGAACCTGGCCCGTTGCCGTTATTGCCGCAACTCCCGTTATTTCCATTGTTCCCGTTCCCGTTCGTGTTCCCTTTTCCCTTGCCATTCCCGTTATTGCCATTTGGGTTCCCGTTATTGCCGCAATTCCCACTGTTGCCGTTATTCCCGGCCGCGGTTATGCCGGCTTTCGGGATCGGCTGGAAATTCTCGTCAACGCGGATGAGCTGACCCGGTATCGGCAGGGTGCCATCTTTCACGAGACACCCGGAGGACAAAGCCCAGGCCGAGGTCGAGCGAAACGTCAGAACCACAGGTGCGCCAACAGCGCCAAGACGCAAAAGTCGCCGCCGCATATCACGGTCGGCGTTATGGTCATCTTTATTCATGTCGGACATCTTGCTTCCTGTATCACAAGGATAAGCCAATCACCTAAACGCCTTGTATGATATTGCCATCAGATTGAGAAGAAATTAATAGCAATCAGGCTTTTGCAAGACCCCCGGAAATATAAGCCCCAGGCGATCGAATTCCGCAATGGCTTCTGCGACGCGCGACGCAATGTCGCCGCCCTCCGAACCCAGAAGTTCGGCTAGCTGCGCCACGACCTCGGTTTCGGTACGTGGCTGTTCAATGAAAAGATCCAGAATTTCCCGCGCCAAGGGGTCGAGCAAATGCGTCTCGCCCGATCGCGGGTCATAAAGAACGGAAAAAGAGCCGAACTCACGCCAAAGAAAGCCGGAAGCCCCTGCCCCTGCCCATAAAACGTCCCTCAGAGCCTCACCCGACATAACAATCACAAGGTTGGAGCGGACATAATCGACTGCAAACAGGTTATGCCGATATTGTTGTTGTAAACGAGGGCCCGCAAGACGTTCGGGTCGGTTGTCGTGGTCACGGCATCCCCGGGGCTCTGGGCCACCTGGATCAACAGATATTGATCGCCAGGGCCACTTGAATTGGGATTTGGAATCGGCGCACCACTTTGGTCGACGGCAATGATCGCCCCTGGAATAGGAAGCTGGCCGGAAGCCCCAACAATGCAACCGGTAGAAAGAGCCCAGGCCGAAGTCGAGCGGAAGGTCAGCACCAATGGCGCACCAATACCACCAGCCACGAGCAAGCGACGCCGCAGGATACGCGCCGCGTCAGCCGCTGCCGTTTCCGGAGCTTGCGCCACCTCACGATCAATCGGTTGTTTAGTCATGATGGAAAACCCCTCTTCGATGTCGACATCCGCCTCTCCGCCTGGCCACAAACGGGTACACAGACATTTTCAGCGCTTGATTTGGACGACACAAACCTTGCGGCAAAACCCGCCGCACATCCTTGAGACTGAGTTAAGCAAAACTCACGCCAGAATACAAATTCTTAGCAATTCCATAGTTCTACCGTTACTGACACAATCTGGACGGACTATTGACGCCTCCAAACTGTAAAGTAATCCGACAGTGCATGCCCTTACTGTAAACAATCCACTGCAGCCGTCCTCTTTGTCATAAAACCGTAATTGACCAGCCCTAAGACTCTATCTGTCCGTCCACTGTCTGCTAAACTAGCGAAAGACGCCCTGCTTTCCCCCATATTCATGTAGCAAGACATGCCAAATAACGTTTCTCAGTCTCATTTCCTGCGTTTGCTTGCTGCGGCGGCGGCACTTCTGATCGTCCTTTTTTTGCTGACCGTTCTCGGGGAACTGCGAGGCTGGGTTGCTGCTCTTTTATGGTTCGCGACCGCGATCTCGCTAATCTCGCTCTATAACCGCTACACCACGGATCTTGAAAACGAGCAAAGACGAGCCCGGATCCTGTCGACCCGCCGATCCTGGACAACGAAACAGCGTGTCGAAAACACCCCCGCCTTTTTGACCAATATCGTTGAAGGCATGGGCGATCCGCTCATACTCCTTGATATGAAGCGCCGGGTTGTCGAGGCGAACCGGGCTGCCCGTGAGCTCCTCGGTAACCATATCGTCGACAAGGACATCGCCTTTTATCTGCGGCATCCCCTGGCGCTCAAGGCCATCGAACAGGCCATCGCGGACGGCGCGCCCCGGGAACTTGAAATCTCCCTGCTCGATCCCGTGGAACGCGCGTTTCTCATGCGCGTGACCATCATCGACGCCACCGACAAAGACGCCACCGGACCGGAATTCTCCGGAAACTCGGAGGATTCCGAACCGATCCAGTATCTGATCCTGTCCATTCTCGACATCACCAAGATCAAGCTGGCGGAAAAAATGCGGGTCGATTTTGTCGCCAATGCCAGCCACGAGCTGCGCACGCCTCTCGCCTCCGTCATAGGTTTTATCGAAACCCTCGATGGCCCCGCCGCCAATGACGCCGTGGCGCGGAAGCGCTTTCTTGGCATCATGATGGCCGAAGCCTCGCGCATGCAGCGCTTGATCGACGATCTCCTGTCGCTGTCCAAAATCGAAATGGACCAGCATTTACCGCCCGAAGGCATTGTGGACCTGGCGCCTCTGCTGACTGGCCTTGCCAATACGCTTGAGCTGCGCGGCGGCGATCCGGCTCCTTTGGTGACATTGCATGTACCTGCGGATTTGCCATCAGTGCGGGGGGATCGTGACCAGCTTACCCAGGTGTTTCAGAACCTGATCGACAATGCGATCAAATATGGCCGCCCCGAAGAGCCTGTCGAAATTACGGCAAACGCCATAGATAACATGCCCGGCCGCAGCGGGCCTGGCGTCGGGGTGACAGTATTCAACCCCGGTGACGGCATTCCAGCAGAACATCTGCCCCGCCTGACCGAACGCTTTTATCGGGTCGACAACGCCCGCTCGCGCAAGCTCGGCGGCACCGGGCTTGGCCTTGCCATCGTCAAACATATTATTACAAGGCACCGCGGCGCGATGAATATCGACAGCCTCCTTGGAGTCGGCACGACGGTGACTGTCTATCTTCCGCAAGCAAAAGCAAGCCAATCGGAGCTGAATTATGACAGTCCGTCACAATAATTCAGATTGTCACTTTATCTGAAATCAACAGCTTAGCAGCGTTTTCCTCCCTTGATCCACATCGAACCCCGCGCCTGTAATAGAACTGTCACAAAACCGTCGTATCAGGTTCATAGCCGCTCGTTACCGTCCCGGCATCTGATGGAAGACCCACTCGGACAGGGGGTTAGAAATATCCCGAAGCCGCAAATCTTCCCAGACAGCCATCTGGAAACAATTTGGAGAAGTTAACGTGCTGAAACAATCCTTCTACGCTGTCCTCAGCGTCGGTCTTCTGGCCTCGGCCTGGTCCACAGGCGCCGTTGCGCGCGACCAGATCCGCATTGTCGGCTCATCCACGGTCTTCCCGTTCTCCACAGCGGTCGCAGAAGAATTCGGGCGCGGCGGCAAATTCAAAACTCCGATCGTCGAATCGACCGGTACAGGCGGCGGCTTCAAGCTGTTCTGCTCAGGTGCTGGCGTCGACAGCCCGGACATCGCCAATGCCTCGCGCCGCATCAAAAGCTCTGAGATGGATGCTTGCGCGAAGAACGGCATCACCCAGATCACCGAAGTCAAATTCGGCTTCGACGGCATCGTGATCGCCAATTCCAAGTCCAACAAACAGAGCAACTACACTCTGAAGCAACTGTGGCTCGCACTGGCCAAGGAAGTCCCGGTTAAGGGCAAAATGGTCGCGAACCCCTACAAGAAATGGAACGAGATCGACCCGTCCCTGCCGAACAAGAAAATCGAAGTTTATGGTCCCCCGCCGACGTCCGGCACCCGCGACGCCTTTGCTGAACTGGTAATGGACAAGGGCTGCGAAGCTTTCCCGGAAATCGCCGCACTCAAGAAGTCCGACGAAAAGAAATTCAAAGCCACCTGCCAGACCCTGCGTGAAGATGGCGGCTATATCGAAGCTGGCGAAAACGACAACCTGATCGTCCAGAAGCTCCAGGCCAATGCCAGCGCTTATGGTATCTTCGGTTACAGCTATCTTGATCAGAACGCCGACGTGATCCAGGGCAGCCTGATCGACAACATTGCCCCGAGCTTCGACAATATCGCCGCGGGCAAATATGAAGTGTCGCGTTCGATCTATTTCTACGTGAAAAACGCCCACCTCGGTTCGGTTCCCGGCCTGAAGCAGTATGTGAAGGAATTCACCAGCGAGAAGGCCTGGGGCGACGAAGGTTACCTCGCGAACAAGGGCCTGATCCCCTTGCCGAAAAAAGATCGTGATGCAGTCGCCGTTTCGGCCAATGCCTTCACGCCCTTGAAGCTGACGAAATAAGATTGTTAGGATGCCGGAGGGAACGTGACCGTTGCCTCCGGCATCATTCTTGATTAAGACCGCTCATACCATATGCTTAGATGCATTTTTTAGCGTTCATTGTTTCTAGAGACAGGCCCCCATGTCGATCAGCACACTTTTTCTTCTGATCCTGGTCTTGACGGTCGCCAGTTATTATCTTGGCCGATCGCGCGCACTGGCGCAGGCACATGGGCGGGTTCAGTCCCTGCATTCCTTGCCAACTTATTACGGCTGGTTTTCCGCGACCGCATTTCTGCTCCCGGCAGTGGCGGTCCTTTTCCTTTGGGTTGCCTTTGGCAACAGCTTCATCGACGGCCGCATCATGGCCGGACTCAAGACCACGCTGACGCAGGATAGCCACGGGCATTTCAAGCTGCTTCTGAATGACGTCCATAATATTGCCTCAGGGGTCATCAAGGCCGAGGATCCGAACGGCCCCCTGGCCCAGGCCGCGACCAAATACAAATCTCTGCAAAATCAGGGCATCTGGGCCACCACCTCACTGGCGGTTGGCCTTGGCCTGATTGGCGCCTTATTGGCTTTGCGCCTGATTTCGCCAGATTACCGGGCCCGGCAGCGTGTCGAAAAGATTTTAACGCAGTTTTTGATTGCCTGCTCCACCCTCGCCATTCTGACCACCGCCGGGATCGTCTTTTCGCTGATATTCGAGGCCTACCGCTTTTTCGAACGGGTGCCGATCCAGGAGTTTCTGTTCAGCACGAACTGGAGCCCGCAAACGGCCATGCGCTCCGACCAGGTCGGCAGCTCCGGCTCCTTTGGCTCAGTCCCGCTTGTGGTGGGCACATTGCTCATCACCTTCATTGCCATGCTGGTGGCGGTGCCGATCGGGCTCATGAGCGCCATTTTCATGACCCAATATGCAAGCCGGCGCTGGCGTAAGATCATCAAGCCTTTGCTCGAAGTTCTCGCCGGCATCCCGACTGTGGTTTATGGCTTCTTTGCCGCCCTGGTGGTGGCACCGTTTTTTCGTGGGCTTGGCGAAAGCATCGGTATTTCCGTCGCCTCGGAAAGTGCCATGACCGCCGGGATCGTCATGGGCATCATGATCATTCCTTTTGTGTCGTCGCTGTCCGATGACGCCATCGCGGCCGTACCGCGCACCTTGCGCGACGGCTCTTATGCCTTGGGCGCGACCAAATCCGAAACCATCCGGCAAGTCCTGATCCCCGCCGCCCTGCCCGGCATCGTCGGCGCAGTGTTGCTGGCCGTGTCGCGCGCCATCGGGGAGACCATGATCGTCGTCATGGCCGCCGGGCTGTCCGCCAACCTGACCTTTAATCCGCTCGAAGCTGTGACCACCGTGACTGTGCAGATCGTCGCCCTTCTGACCGGCGACCAGGAATTCGACAGCTCGAAAACGCTGTCGGCTTTCGCCCTCGGTCTGCTGTTGTTTACGGTCACGCTGGCCCTCAATGTGGTCGCCCTCCGGGTCGTCCGCAAATACCGCGAAACCTATGAGTGAGCGCATCATGAGCATCGTTCAGGACAAAACCGACAATGCCATCTGGGACTCTCCCGACATGCGTAACCGCATTCGTCGTCGCTATGCGGCCGAACGTCGGTTCAAGGCCATGGGCCTCGGCGCGGTGCTGTTTGCGGTCGCCGCACTGCTCATTCTTCTCGCCACCATTCTCAGCAAGGGTCTCGGCGGCTTTACGCAAACCCAGGTCCGGCTGGACATCCATTTCGATCCGGCCGTAATCGGCGATCCGAACGCCCCGGATTTCAAGCATCTGGCGGAAGACGCCGATTATGCGGCTCTGGTGCGCGACAGCCTGAAAAAGACCTTCCCCGAAGTCACCGAACGTCGTGATCTGCGCGCCCTCACCAGCCTCATGAGCGCCGGCGCACGGGTTGAACTGCGCAAAATGGTGCTGGATGACCCAAGCCTTGTGGGACAAACCAAACCCCTCTGGCTGCTCGCCTCGGCCGATGTGGACATGTATATCAAGGGCTCGATCAGTGGGTCCGGACATGAAAACGACCGCCGCGTCAAAGACAACGCCGTCAGCTGGATCGAAGCGCTCAAAAAAGATCATCGCATCGAGGCCCGCTTCAACTGGCATTTCTTCACTTTTGGCGACAGCCGTGAGCCGGAAATGGCCGGGATCTGGGGGGCCACTGTCGGCTCGCTCCTGACTTTGGCCGTGACGCTTCTGATTGCCTTTCCGGTCGGTGTGAGCGCGGCCATTTATCTTGAGGAATTTGCCCCGCAGAACAGATGGACGGATGTGATCGAGGTCAATATCAACAACCTCGCCGCTGTGCCGTCCATTGTGTTTGGTCTGCTCGGGCTTGCCGTCTTTCTGAATACCATGGGGCTGCCGCGATCGGCGCCTCTGGTCGGCGGCATGACGCTTGCGCTGATCACCTTGCCGACCATCATCATCGCCTCCCGCGCCGCCATCAAGGCCGTGCCGCCGTCGATCCGTGCGGCCGCAACCGGGCTTGGCGCGTCCAAAGTCCAGGTGGTCATGCATCATGTGCTGCCGCTCGCCATGCCCGGCATCCTGACCGGGACCATCATCGGCATGGCCCATGCCCTGGGTGAAACCGCGCCGCTTTTGATGATCGGCATGGTCGCCTTTATCGTCGATGTGCCGCAAGGCATCATGGACCCCGCCACCGTGCTGCCGGTACAGATCTATCTCTGGGCTGACAGCCCGGAACGCGCCTTTGTGGAAAAAACCTCCGCCGCCATTCTGGTCTTGCTTATGTTCCTGATCTTTATGAACGCGATCGCCATTATGCTGCGCCAGAAATTTGAACGCCGCTGGTAGTATGGACAGAGTTGAACAGACTGGAACGAAAACCATGAATATGGACGCAAGAACAGAAGCCGCCGCCAGAACGCGCATATCGAAAATGACGGCGTCCGGCGTCAACGTCTTCTATGGTGAAGCACAGGCGCTTCATGATGTGAACCTTGAGATTTTCAAGGATGAGGTCACAGCGCTGATCGGCCCTTCGGGCTGCGGCAAGTCGACATTCCTGCGCTGCCTCAACCGTATGAACGACACTGTTGAGGGTTGCCGAGTAGAGGGTAAGATCACCCTCGACGCTCATGATATCTATGACAATTCCATGGATGTTGTGCATCTGCGGGCCCGCGTCGGCATGGTGTTCCAGAAACCGAACCCGTTCCCGAAATCGATCTATGACAATGTGGCCTATGGCCCGCGCATACATGGCCTCGCAAGCAAGGGCGCGCAACTGGACGAGATCGTGTTCACCAGCCTTAAGAAAGCCGGCCTGTGGGACGAAGCCAAAGATCGCCTCGACCAGCCGGGTACGGCTTTGTCCGGTGGTCAGCAGCAGCGTCTCTGTATCGCTCGCGCTATTGCCGTCGATCCGGAAGTGATCCTGATGGATGAGCCCTGCTCGGCGCTCGACCCCATCGCCACCGCCCGGATCGAGGAACTGATCGACGAATTGCGCGGCCGTTACGCCATTGTCATCGTCACCCATTCCATGCAACAGGCTGCCCGCGTGTCACAAAAGACCGCGTTCTTCCATCTTGGCCGTTTGATCGAATATGGCGCCACTGCCGATATTTTCACCAATCCCAAGAAAGAAAAGACCAAGGACTATATTACCGGGCGTTATGGCTGATTGAGGAGTTAGGACGATGGCTCAGGAACATACTGTTAAATCCTATGACGAAGAGTTGAACCAGCTCCGCAGCATGATCTCGCGCATGGGCGGCCTGGCCGAAGCGCAGCTCACCGGTGCGATCGAGGCTCTGACGGAACGCAATGCTGAAAAGGCGCAGCGCATCATCGCGGCCGACCGGTCGCTTGATATTCTTGAACAGGAAATCGAGTCTCAGGCCATCCAGATGATCGCGCTTCGCTCGCCCATGGCTGACGACTTGCGGGAAATCGTCGCCGCGATCAAGATCTCTTCGACGCTGGAACGTATTGCCGATTACGCAAAAAACGTCGCCAAACGCTCCATCGTGCTCAATCAGTCGGAGCATGTGAAACCGGCCGTCCTCATTCCGCAGATGGTCGAGTTGACCAAGGTCATGCTGAAAGATGCCCTTGACGCCTATATCGACCGCGATGCTCAGAAGACGATCATGGTGTGGGAAAGCGACAAGGGTGTCGACGAACTTTACAACAGCCTGTTCCGCGAACTTCTGACCTATATGATGGAAAATCCGCGGCTGATCACCCCCTGCACGCATATCCTGTTTATTGCGAAGAATATCGAGCGCATCGGCGATCACGTGACCAATCTGGCCGAGATTGTCTATTACCAGGTCAAGGGCGAAACCCTCGACATGAACCGCCCGAAAAGTGACGACACCAGCTTTGCCGTGGTGCCGCCACCCGCGAATACCTGAAACCTGTCCCCGAAGCGACGAGAGACACACGCATGAAGCCGCGCATCCTGCTGATTGAAGATGACCTCAGCCTGACGGAACTCATTCGCTACAATCTCGAACATGAAGGGTTCGTCGTCGCCAGTTCCACCGACGGCGAGGAAGGTTTGATGCTGGCCCAGGAAACGCCGCCGGATCTTGTTCTGCTTGACTGGATGCTGCCCAATCTGTCGGGCATCGAAATATGCCGGCGTCTGCGCCGGCATGAAGCGACCGCCAATGTGCCGGTGATCATGGTCACCGCCCGCACGGAAGAGGCCGACCGCATCCGCGGCCTCGACACCGGCGCTGACGACTATATCACCAAGCCGTTCTCGCCACGGGAACTCATTGCCCGCATTCATGCCATCCTGCGCCGCATCCGCCCTGCCCTGACCGGCCAAACCCTGCGCTATAACGACATCATGCTTGACGGCACCTCGCACAAAGTCACCCGTAGCGATCAGCAGATCCATCTTGGCCCCACCGAATTCCGGCTGCTGCGCCATTTCATGGAAAATCCGAGCCGGGTATTCTCCCGCGAACAATTGCTCGATTCTGTCTGGGGTCATGATGTCTATGTGGAACTCAGAACGGTGGATGTGCATATCCGCCGCCTGCGGAAAGCCCTCAATATCGAAGGCTGCCAGGACGTCATCCGCACTGTGCGCGCCGCAGGTTACGCCCTCGACAGCGATGCGGCCTGACTCCAAATAACGTCTTAAACTGTCGCGTTTTTTTACAAAGTCATAAGTCCGTATCTTTATGCACGGCAGCCGAACGCGCGACTTTCCGGCACTTTAACCACAAAAATCAAACTGGCGCAGAAATTGCTTTGCTATCTATGAGATTAGCTCCGTCTAGGACGGAAGCGATCTGGAAAGAGTAATGTATGGTGTAACGTTGCCCGGCATATCTGGTGGATATCTGGTTTCCTGACGCAGAATATAGTATCATCGCTTGGGTTGGGGGGACTTCAGCGGTGATCTTGAGTGTCATCCGAATTTCATTATTCGGGGAAATCTTTATACAACCGACTGTCGGATTGAGAGGGGCGAATGGAAGCAATGGGAAATTTGTCTCAGGACGACAACAGCAATCGCATGTCGATGAGAAACTCGCTTCTGGTATGGGTTTTTGGCGCTGTTCTCGGCTGGGCTGTGGCCGTGGTGGCCGTCTATTCCATCATCAGAGATGAGGGCGACCGTGCGGTGGCCACGAATACCAGCGAACCACATACCAACCAGAAAAAAACAATCGCTCAGCCAAAAGAAGCCGACGAGTTGAATGCTATCGAACCCGCGGCTGGCCCTTCGAAACCGGCTGTGCACAAACACTGACCAGCGCGGCTTGAATTTCAAGTGCGTTTTGACTTGAAAACAGCCTCACAGCCCCTGTTTTTTCATCAACTGGTGAGCATAAACAATTGGAATTGCAAAGGATATTCCAGTAGGCTCCGACAGGGCGCGTTCCTTCGTTTCCTTAACAAATGTACTGTTCAAAATCGCCTCCACCCGGCCTGTGCGCGCGTCATACAAAGGACTGCCGCTGTTACCCGGGAAAGCCGTCAAATCCAGCTGATAAACATCGAACGGCTGACGCATGATCATCCGTGAATCAAGCAGCTGCGAATTGACCTGCGGCACGCGGATTGGTGTGATCGCCGCCACCACCCCCACATGGGTAACCGGATAAACGCCAAGAACCGAACCGATCGGGAAGCCGGTGATGGCAATCGATGTGCCTTCGGGCAACAGAGCCCCGCTGCCGAGAAGTGCTGGCGGTAAAGGCTCCCCTTCCATCCGCAACAATGCTAGGTCATGATCTGGATCGATCTGCACGATCTCCGCCTCGCGATCACGGTATTGACGCCCCGTACCGACGATCACCACCAGCTTTTCCTTGGCCGATTTATCGACCTGCCGGGCAATCACATGATAGTTGGTGATGACATAGCGCCCGTCACCAACCACAAAACCCGTCCCCTTGAGTTCGAGGGCCGGCGTACGCATGACCGCAAAACTACCAATTCCAACAAGGCTTTGCTTGATGTTACGCACCAGTGCGGGCAGATCCGCCGAAGCCGGGGTATCATGAGCCGAGGCTCCCGTCACCCCGAGCGCCCCCCCAAACAAAACCGCGCAAAAAAATGCCGCCACTCCGCACTGCCTGAACCGCATGATCATCTCCCCGTCCGTGATCGTTAGCCGACACGCAAGTGCTTCAAACTCGACTGAAACATCAGAATAGCCCAAAGTGACGCGCTATGGTTGGAGCGTCCGGATTGATGCTCATCCACAAGCCGCGTCAGATAGCGCTGATCGAAAAACCCGCTGTCGGCCAGCACCGGACTTTGCACCGCCTGCCGGATCTTGTCCTTGAGCGGCCCCCGGAACCAGCTTTCAAGCGGCACAGCAAATCCCATCTTGTCCCGATAAAGCGTCTCATGGGACAAATAGGGTTCCAGAGACTTTTTAAACGCCATCTTGCCCTGCCGACCATCAAGCAGAAGCTCGGGCGGGATGGTCGCTGTGAATTCCACGAACTTATGATCAAGCAGCGGCACCCGCGCCTCAAGACCGTGCGCCATGGAGGCACGATCCACCTTGGTCAGGATGTCGCCCGGCAGATAGGTCTTGAGATCGGCATATTGAACCCGTGACAGCTCATGCTCCACCGGCGCATTGTCCATCACCCCCCGCAACACGCTGAGCGCGTTATAGCCCTGAAGCGAGCTGCGGAAGGCGGACGAAAACAGTTTTGGGCGCGTGCGGTTCGGCAGTACCGAGACGCTGTTGAAATAGGCTTCCGCCGCCGTATAGGAAATCGATTCAAAGGTGGTTTTGGCACGCAGGACTTTGGGCGCCCAATCGAGCTTGGGATACAATTTACCAAGCGTCCCGAACACCGGCCGCCGCAGCCAGAGCGGCAGGCGGTCGCGCACTCCCTGTTCGTAGGAATGCCAGCGATGCCGACGATAGCCCGCGAACAATTCATCGCCGCCATCCCCCGACAGCGCCACCGTCACATGCTCTCGTGCGAGCCCGCAGACGCGATAGGTCGGCATGGCCGAACTGTCGGCGAACGGCTCGTCATAAAGCGCCGCGAGATGATCCACCAGATCGAAATCATCGGGATTGACGACCCGCGTTGTATGACGGGTGTGATAGCGGTCGGCTACTTCCTGCGCATAGCGGCGCTCGTCATAATCGCGATGCTCGAACCCGATGGCATAGGTGTTGACCGGGTCGGACATCATGCCCGCCATCATGGCCACCACCGCGCCTGAATCGACACCACCGGATAAAAAGGCCCCAAGCGGCACGTCTGACACGAGACGCAGTCTGATCGCGTCCTGCAACAGCGGAATAAGCGCTTCCTTGACCGCCTCATGGGAATTGAGACGCGGATCGGCCTTGTAGGTCACATCCCAATAGGGCCGCGACGTCGCATGGGAGGCCCCCCGGCGCTGCAGCATAAGATGCCCCGGCGCAAGCTTGCGTACAGATTTCAAGATCGACTTCGGATCCGGGATATAGCCATAGGCGAAGTAATCCTCGACCGCCATGGGATCAAGATCGCGCGGCAGGTCGGGAATTTCCAAAAGCGACTTCAGTTCCGAGGCAAAGGCAATGCGGCCGTCTGCCATCTGCGCGTAATAAAGCGGCTTGATGCCAAGCCGGTCGCGGGCGAGAAACAGGACTTCCTGTTTGCGGTCCCACAGCACAATCGCGAACATGCCGCGAAAGCGATCGAGACATTTTTCGCCCCATTCCGTCCAGCCGTGCAAGATCACTTCGGTATCGCTATGGGTGCGGAAGCGATGGCCCAACGCTTCGAGTTCGGCCCGCACCTCCATGAAATTGAAAATCTCGCCATTGAACACAATGACCAGATCCCCGGCATCATTCTCCATCGGCTGATGTCCGGCGGGCGACAGATCAATGATGGCAAGACGCCGGTGACCAAGCGCCAGCCCCGGCTCAAGATGCGTGCCGAAATCGTCAGGACCGCGATGGGCAATCCGGTCGTTCATCCGCAAAATCTGCCCACGGTCGAAAGACCGTGTGCCGCGCGTATCGAATATGCCCACTAGGCCGCACATGGTGCCGTCACTCCGTTGGAACGTTTATTTTACCGGAAAGCCCGGAAGCGAGCTTGTCGCATGGGCCAGAAAATCATCGAGTGTTGCCGGCGCATCCTCGGTCCGGTGGCCGACGTCGGTGGCAAAAGCCGCAACGGCCCCCGCATCTTGTCCGCCCGAAAGCCGCGCCCAGAGATGATACAGCTTGGTCTGGATACGATCCGCGCTCTGCTGGCCGTCGACCCAATACCAGCTCCACACCAACCGGTTTCTGCCGCGATTTGCGATTTGGCTTTCCATGACCGGCAGCCCTTTGCGCGCAATCTTGCGGGTGCCGTTCCAGTCCCAGCCTTCGGGTGTCAGGGTATTGCTGAATTGAATAAGCTCCGCCCCGTCCCGTTGATAGGGATAATAGGCGTAATAAAGGATCACCCCGGCCCCATCCGTCTCGCGCACATAGCGCGCGCTCAGATGGCCAGCCGCTCCGTTAAAGACCGGCTGCCAGTCATCAATTTCGGCCGTCCCGGCATAGCGCCAAGCCCCTGACACTGCGGGCGGCGTCATCTGGGGCATGACCACGGACGCAGGCATTGCATCAAACCGCATGGCGCCGAACGCCGCAAACGCCATCACCATGGCCGAGATCGCCGCAATCCCTGTCCCGCGTGCCACCAATGGCTGACGGACCGGAGCGCGAACCCAACTGTAATCTGCCGCTGGAGCATCCAGCGGCTTGTCGGAAAACATCATGCCGATGCCGATCAGCAGCAAGGTCACGAAAGCAAAAAAGATCCAGCCATAGATCAGATGGTCGACGCCCAGCGCATATTCATTGTCGGACAGATAGGCGATATAGATGATGCCGAAAGCGCGGATCCCGTTCGCAATGATCGGCACAATCAGCGCGAGAGCCACAACCGCCCCCCGCCGCCAAATGCTCGTAAACGACATATTGGCGAACAACAGACCAAGCGGCAGCATCGCCACAAGATAGCGCACGCCCGAACAGGCCTCGGCCACATGGAAATTGCCCGATGGTGTCGAAATGAACACGCCCTCGCGGAAGGTCGGCACATTCAGGATCTGCAGCAACCAGACCGACATATCAGCGGTGATATTCTGCAGGGGCTGCACCAGCACATCTCCGACGGGCACCAGAAACAGCATGAAGAACAACGGGAAAATCAGCGCCCGCACCACGGTCCAGCCAAAGAGCGCCAGAACCAGCGCCTGTAAGCTGAACACAAGGGCGAATTCCTGCACCACAAGCGCGCCCACAAGCCGCCCGAGCAACCACAGGCAGGCGGCCCCGGCCAAGGCCGCGACACCCCAATAAGATGGCTCCGGCACCGTTAACTTGAACAACCCTCGGCGTTCCCACACCAGGAAGGCGACGATCAGGGGGATCAGCAGGCAATGCTGATAGGACACCGAAACCCACCAGGTTTCGAACATGGCCAACGTCGTCTGGCTATAGAACCCGAGCAGGGCCACAGACAGAGCCAGCCACAAAAGTCCGCCGCGTAGCCATATCCGGCTGCGGATGTCTCCCATCACTGCCTGTTCTACCATGGCGCGTCCCTATCCCTATTAACGGATTCAATCATTGTCCTGAATATCCAGCAGGATATCCAGGACCTTCAGATTCTGGTCCCAGCTATAGTTCGTCATCACACAGTTCCGCGCCCGTGCGCCAAGTTCCGGATCGACCCGGCCGCTCAACACATCAAGCACCGTCGCCGCAAAGTCATCCACCCCGTCCGCCACCAGAAGATGCTCCCCGGGTGTGGCCTCGATCCCTTCGAACGCCTGAGGGGTGGCGACCACCGGCTGCGCCATGGCCATGCCTTCAAGCACCTTGTTCTGAATGCCGCGCGCAATCCGCAACGGGCAAACTGCAAGCGCCGCATGGGCCACATAGGGCCGCACATCCTCAACCCGGCCGGTCACCACCACACCGGGAAGGCTGCGCAACGCCTGAACCGCCGCCATGGGCTTGCCGCCCACGATGTAAAACACCGTGTCGGGTGCTGCGGCCCGGATCTGCGGGAAAATCGCGCGGGCGAACCAGTCGACCGCATCCACATTGGCCCAGTAATCCATGGCGCCGGTGAACACCAGCGCCCGCTCCCCCATTTTATAGGGCGACGGGAAGACATGATCGGGTGAGAAATAATTGAAATCGACGCCATTGTTGAGATGCCCGACCCGCGCTGCAACCTCGGGTGCGAGTTTCTGGAACAGCTCGGCTTCCTTCGGTGACACGAACAGGCTGCTTTGCACCGTGGCAGCCATCTTGCGTTCGAAGGCCAGAAGCTTGCGCTGTTCCCGCTGATAGATCCAGGACATGGGCCATGGCTTGTTTTCGGCATATTGGCGCCATTTGTCGCTGTCGATATCGACAAAATCCATCACCGTCCGCCCGCAAACGCGGCCCCGGCCCAGAATGAACTGACCGACCGGCGACGAAAACAACACGGTCGCCGCCATGGGCCCCTGCCCCAGAACCCGATCGACCCAGGCGGTCATGCGGGCATCCCGATAAAAGGCAACGCTCAGCGCCTCGTCCCGCAGCAGCCCCTGAAGGCTGCGGATCTTGTTATGCAAAGGGTTGATCGGCAAAGCGCAGACATCAGCGCAGATCGTGCGCAGGAACGCCACATGGGCCATGTCTTCGGGATCATCGACAAAACAGCCGAGATAGACCGAATGACGCTTGGCCAGATGCAACAGCATATGCCAGGAGCGGATCTTATCGCCCTTGTTCGGCGGATAGGGAATGCGATGGGCGAGGAATAAAATATCCGCCATGGGCCTATCCAAGATCCCGCGAAATGAACGGCCCGATGCTGTTGGCGAGCCACAGCGGCAAGCGTTTCCATGTCTCCACCATCAAGCGGTATTTGGGATTGAGCGGATTGATATCCGGCACCTCGGCCCCGGGTGCCAGACGATATTCATAGACCAGCGGTTCGGGCTCGAAGCCCCAGTTCTTCTTGAACGAAAAAGCCCCGGTGCCAATCTTGCTGCGGCCGAAATCAAACAGGTTGCAGCCACGATATTCGGTCGACCGCCGCATCACTTCCCAATACATGAAATCATTGGCCGCAAGCCCACGCGCCGCCGCCGTGCCGCCGCCGTAATAAGGCAGAACCTCATCGCGGAAATAGAAATTGAGCACGCTTGAGACCGCTTGTCCGTCATGCTCGATGGTGACGACGTCACAATCCTCGCTGCCGAATTCCTGCATCAACCGTTCGAAATAACGGCGACTGAACACCGGCGTGCCAAGATTGCGGACACTTGCCGAATACATGGCGAAGAACCGATCGGGGGTCGGATCGACCACGCCGATAAGGCCGCGATCAATGGCCTTCCGCACCATGGCCCGCTGTTTGCGCGGGATGGCTTTCAGATTGTCGTCATGGCTCCCGCTCAGCTCTTTGCGGAAGGTCACATAAAGATTGTCCTTGGCTGGCCAATCGAGCCGCGTGCGTCGGCGACTCCGGTATTCAAGCACGGGTATGCCACTTTCTTCGGCGATCTTCCAGGCGGCGGCGTCGAGGGCGGCGTCCGCCTCCTCATCCAGGCTCAAGGGCCCGCCGTAAACACAGAAAGCGTTCGAGATCAGCGAGCGACCGAACAAACGGCTGCGAATTTCCGTCAGTGGCAGGATGCCACGGATCTCACCGCCGGACATGGCCATCAGATAATGGGTACGATGCCCAAAACTTTCGCTGATCACATCGGACCAGCCCGCGCGATGAAAAAACGTGCCGTCAGGATGGGCCAGCACGAAAGCGTCCCACGCCGACTTCTGATTCAAAGAAAGCCGTTTGATATCCAAGTCAGATGCCCTCTCAGAACGCTGCGGCAGGCAGGAAAATCTCGTCCGCCCGGCCCCAGGAAAAATCCCCAAGTGCCTGACGCAACTTGGCCGCCATCACATCCAGATTGGTATAATGGCGAAAGCGCGATTTGGCGCTCGCCTCGCTCTGGCGCGGCTGGTCGGGGTCGATTTCCCATGGATGAAAATAGAAAATGCAGGACTGCCCCTCGGCATTCACGCGGCGCATGGCCCAGCGCGACAAACCATAAGGCAACAGCCGAAAATAACCACCACCACCGCAGGGAAAGCGCCGTCCGAGCAATTCAAACGTGGTGACCGGAATCTCCACAAGCTTTTCCCCGTCAAGCGGATGAAAGGCAAATCGCGGCGCATCCGGCATGCCGTAATGATCGTGATAAATCGGATAGATGCTGGAGCTGTACTCATAGCCCGCTTCGGCCAGCACATCGAGCGCCCAGAGATTGCGTTCGCCAATGGAAAAACTGGCGGCACGATAGCCGCGCACCGGCACCCCGCCCATGTCTTCCAGAAACTTTTTCGACCGCGACACGTCTTCCTTGAAGGTCGGACGATCCTGATCGCTGGCCCGCACATGGCTCATGCCATGGCTCGCCAGTTCATGACCTTCGGCCACGATGCGGCTGATCAAGGACGGATTGCGTTCTGCCACCCAGGCCAGCGTAAAAAACGTCGCCTTGACGCCCGTCTCAGCAAACAGATCGAGCACCAGGTTGGTATTCCGGTCGACCCGCGACGGCATGCTGTCCCAACGGCTGCGATCGATCACCCCTTCAAAGGCCTGAACCTGAAAGTAATCCTCGATATCCACGGTCATTGCGTTACGGACTGGGGCCTTACCAACCGGACGTGTGGCGGTTGTCATATTATTCGGCTGGCTTGTCATGCTGCTCCCCGCTGTCCTCTAACCATTTGGCGGCGAGGTCAAGGGCCTGTTTGATGGTCTGATCATGCATGCGCACATATTGCTCAAGCACATCGAGACGACGGCTGATTTCATCCAGCGATGCGCCATAATCGCCGCCAGTGCCATTGCTGCGGAACCCGGCCGTAGCCGCCACATCATCAAGCTTATGTTTAAGCTGGCTGAGTTGGGACGCATCCTGAAGCTTGGCCGAAGCCGCGCGGTTGTCGCGCTCAAGATCGGCGATCACATCCTCGACCACCTCAGCGGACATGGTGCGCAATTCCTCGATGGCACCATAGAGCATGATACGCGCGCACAGACTGTTCAAACGGCGCGGCACCCCGTTCGTATATTTATAGATAGCCGAAAAAGCTTCCTCGGAGAAATGCGGGTCGTTGTTCCAGCCCACAAGTTCCAGCCGATGCAGGATATATCCGCGCGTTTCCTCGGCCGTCATGGGCTCCAGATGATGAGTGGCGATCACACGTTGACGCAACTGCTCAAGCTCGGGATCAAGCGCCCATTTCTCGCGAAATTCCGGCTGGCCTAGCAAAAAGCTTTGCAACAGCGCGTGCTCGCCTTCCTGAAAATTCGACAGCATGCGCAGCTCTTCAAGCGCCCGCGTCGGCAGATTCTGCGCTTCGTCGATGACCAGAAGCGCACGCTTTCCGGCGCGATACTGAGCCCGAAGATACTGTTCGATACGCAGCAGAAGCGTGGCCTTGTCAGCCCCTTCGGTTGGCAGGCCGAACCCGGCCGCCACCATGCGCAAGGTGTCATCCGCCCCGATCTGAGTGGTGACGACCTTACAGGCCACAAAGCGATCGCGATCCAGCTCATCAAACAAATGACCCACCAGCGTGGTTTTGCCCGCGCCGATATCACCTGTGATAATGATGAACCCTTCCCCCTGGTTCAACCCATAGGTCAGGTAAGCCATCGCCTTCTTATGCGTGCTGCTGTTGTAGTAAAACCGCGGATCAGGTGTTAGCTGAAACGGCTTACTCGAAAGATTGTAAAACTCAGCATACATCCCAATTCTCTGGCCAGGTCTCGGAAAGAAGATTTGTAGTCTAGAAGGTGGCCTTCACGCTAAGTTTAACTGCATTTTCTTCAAGCTTCCGCAGAATCTGGTTCGAATCGCGGTTGGTGTAATAATAAGTCACGCCACCCGACAGATATTCGGACAGTTTATAATTGACGCCAGCCTGCGCCGAATAGAAATCATCCTGTCGGTGCTCGGCCTGATCATATGTGGAATGACGATAAGTGCCCGAAACGAAGGCCGATGCCGCCCGCGACAAACTGCGCGTGAAATTGGCATCCACCCCATAACTGGTTTCCTGATTGAAGGCCGTATCCGAAGTCCGCTTTTCGTGGAACAGGTTGGCCCCGAACACATTGCGTTTGCGCGATCCGGTAAATCCGACTTGCGCGCGCTTGCGCAGGAAGGCCCCTTCGGTCAGCGAGAACCCGCCCGGATCAATCGCCGCAATGTTGCGATCAATGGCCAGCTGCTGCTGGAGCACCCGGCTTGAGGTCGTCACTTCCTCGGAATAGCTGAAATTGAAGGCGGTGCGTTCAGACAGCCGGTAAACACCCTGCATATTCCAGTTGGTGTCGTTATAACGCCGACCGCCACGAAGGCTGACCTCGGTGCGCGGCCCCGGCGTCAGCCGAACCCCGACATCCCAGACAAAGCCATCCCGATTCTGCGTCAGCGTGCGGTCCTTGATATCCTCGTACCCGGCGCTGCCGAGCAGGGTCAGCCAGCGATTGACGGAATATTCACCATAAAAGCGGTAATAAAGATCCTCGCTTGACGGGAAGCCTTTGGCCCGTTGCTCATGACGGTAGTCAATGCTCGTGCCCCAACGGATGCGGGCGAAGCGCTTGCCGCTGTCGAGCCCCCAATTGACACTGTGGGACACCGTGTCCTGCAACAGATCAACCGGCAAAAACACCGGATTTTCCGGTTTACCAGCCTTCACATAGCCGAAATAATAGCCAAGCCGCATATCGGCAAAACTACCAAGCCGCCGCCGGATGGTCGGCGAGATGGTATAGGTCTGCACCGTCTGGCGGTTGTCGGTCACGTTGGCGTCGCTGGCTGAAATCGAGCCGCCGCGATCCAGAAACTGCTGGTTGATGGAAGCCCGGCCGTCAAGGAACAGCCAATCCTTCACCAGTTCCGTCGTAAGGCCCGCGTTCAGGTTGTGCCGCAGGTCTGTGTTCTCATTATCGCGGGCAAAAATCAGGAAGTTCGCCACATAATTCACGTTGAGATTAAGCCGCGCCCCTTTGGCCGTCACATTGATGCCGGGGCTGATGCGGGTGATGAAATCCGACTTCTGGTTCACCGGTGAGAGTTCAACGTTATCGGTATAGGTCTCCGCAACCTCAAGGCTTGGAATGACGCGCCATTGACCAGCCTGCGCCGAGATGGCACCCACGCAAAACGCCGGAGCAACCGAGCATAAAAGCGCATATCCGGACAAACGGCTTAAAACGCGACCCGGTCCGAACATGGTACGAAGTTGTGACTGTTCCCCCCTGAAGACCATGTCTTCAGGCACCGTAACCGTAATACGAGCCAAATTTCTTGTCCCCGGCTGAATAACGCGACTTGTTAAGCAAAAGATTTATATGCTGACAGGAACTTACCAGAGACAACGCTTCTTTCAACTGGGGTTCTCGTGTCCGCTCCGCCTCGACCACAAATAGAATTTGCCCCACATGCAAGGCAAGCACGGAGGAAATGCTGCTGGCGAGCGCCGGCGGTGAATCAAAAATGACAATACGGTCAGGATAACGCTTGGCAATTTCCTCGACGATGTCGCCCATACGCTCGCTGGCCAGGAGTTCCGTGGTCGAATTATGCTGACGACCGGCCGGCAACAGCACCAGGTTTTCTACATTGGTCCGCATCAGACAGTCACTCAGATCGAGATTATTGTCCGAGATCACGTCCACCAAGCCCTTGCCGCCTTCAACCCCAAGGGTGCGCAGGACTTCGGGTTTATGGGTGTCAGCATCCACAAGCAGAACCGTGGTGTCGCGTTCAGACGCAATGCTCATGGCCAGATTGACGGAACAAAAGGTCTTGCCCTCGCCCGGCTGGGTGCTGGTGACGAGAATAAGATTGCCGTTGCGGATCGCTCCGTCCCCCTTGGCAAAGGCGTTCAGCAACAGACTCCGTTTCACGATCCGGAACTCTTCAGCCATGGTCGTGGTTTCGGAATCCGGCGTGATGAAGTTGCGCGCTTTCAGACTTGCGATGTCGATATTGACCCGTTTGCCCGGGCGCCGCTCCGGCTCACTGCCGGTCAGCGGCGCGGACATGGGGGCTTCGACTGCCGCCACCGCTTCAGCCGCCACAGGAGACGGATGAATGACCGGCGACCCAACGGTTGACTTCTTTTCCGTCGATTGGGCCATCTTCTCGGCAGCCCGTTCGACCAAAGAGCCGCCCGCTTTCTTCATCTTTTCCGCCGCACGTTCGATCAGATCCATGGTTCGATCCTTGTCAGGCCGCAGCCGTTCTTACCCTACCAGCAAATTGCCGCGCAACATTTCGATCAGGATGACACCCCCAAAGGAGCCGAACAACCCGACCAGCCCGATCACGAAGGCAACAAGATTGCGATGGCGCAACCGTTCCTCCTGCGCGGTAATGATGGCGGAGATACTACCCAGCACGGGGAAGGCAAAGGTATCCCGCAACCGTTGCACGGAGGTATATGTGGTGTGAAGCTGGCTCATCAGGAAGGCAACCGCAACCCCCGCGCCGAGACCCGCCACCAGAACACCGGTCACCAACAGCAGCCGGTTCGGGCTCGACGGCAGACGCGGCACCTGCGGCGGATCGATCACACGGATCTGCACGCCATCGGTCTTGGTTTCAAGATCCTGCGCGAGACGCGCCGATTCCCGACGTTCCAGCAGCTTTTCGTAATTCGCCTTGATCACCCCGTAATCGCGATTGAGACGGGCCAGCTCGGCTTCAACCTCAGGCACCTGATGGGCCACGGATTCAAGCTTTGCCATGTCCTGGCGTTTCTGTTCCACCCGCCCCTGAAGGCTCGCAACCTGGGTTTCCATCTCGATGATGCGGATTTTGAGCTGTTCATAAAGCGGGTTCGGCACCAGATTGCCAGCACCCGTTCCCGGCAGCGGATCCATATTGCCGCTTTTCATTTGTTCGGCGATGACGGCCCGCTCTTTGGTCAGGTCTTTCTCAAGCTGCGCGATGCTTTCTTTCATGATCACGACATCAGGATGCCGGTCCGTAAAGCCATGCTCCCGGAGCTCGTCAAGACGACGTTGCTTGCCGGCAATGCGCTGAGCCAGATCGTTCGAGTTGCCGCCGACCGGTGGTCCGCCGTTAGACCCCGTCGCTGTGACATAGGGCGGGATATTGCTCAGGTGGCGCTGCATTTCATCGCGGCGCACGCGGGCATCGCTCAGGTCGGAATTGGCGACCACGATCTCCCCGCGCAGTTGCTGAAGACGCGTGAAATAGGAGGCGTCGCCCGGCAACATGCCCAAGTTCTTTTGCTGGAATTCGGCTTTGCGGCGTTCCGCAGACGCCAGTTCCTGCTCATGCTTGCGCAGCTGATCATCAAGGAAGCGTCGGGTTCCGGCAAGATCCTTGCGGCTCGCGCCCATGTTCGCCTCGACAAACAGGGTCAACAGCGACTGCACGACCTTGCGCGCCATCACCGGATCCTTGTCCTCGAACGACAGCCGGAACAGATTGGCGCCAGACGATGCCAGATTGATCCGCTTCTGCAAATTGACGACGATCGCTTCAAGGTCCTGATCGTTCTTCGCATTGAGGTCAAGGTCCGTCATGCGGACGACCTTTTCCATGTTCGGACGGCTGATCAGGGTCTGGCGCACCATGTTGAGCTGCTGCAGAATGTCGGTATTCACCGCCATGCCGCGCATAAGGTTGCCAAGCATGGATTCGGTGTCGACATAAATGCGCGACGCCGCTTCATACTGGTTCGGAATCTGAGCCACAAGAAACCAGCCGAAAGCGGATACCACCCAGGCGGTGATCAGCGCATAGGTCCGACGCTGCCAAATGGCATAAAGTATGGAGACGAGTTGCTGATATATTTCATTCATCTGATGGTTTCCCAGAGAGATACTGGCAGATTATCTGTCCACCAGCGCCCCCAGCCCGAGCTTTCATGCATCGCATCGCGCGTCGCCATCTTTCCTGACCAAAATCCGGCCACGCTTAAAATCTGTTCCGACAGTACTGCTGCTCTGTTAACAGCCGCTTAAAAGACACATCCACTTTCCCAAGAAAACACAACGACTTGGAAACAGACCGGCCCCAACATTCGGCACCTTGCCAAAGCCCGCCCTCTACTCAGGGCCTGGGGCTTTACGGGCGACGCCCCTCAGAGAGGGGCGTCGCACATCAGATCGTGTGGATCAGAAGAAGCTTTCTGGAATGATGATGACATCGCCCGGCATGATATTGACGTTTGCCCTGGCGTTCCCATCCTTCAGCAGATCCGAGATCTTGATCGAATATTCAGATTGCTTGCCGGACTCGGTGCGTACAAGCGTTGCACCGTTTCCAGACGCGAATTCGGTCAGACCGCCAACCGCGATCATCACATCAAGCAGCGTCATATTGGCACGGTAAGGAATGGCTTGCGGCTGAGCCGCTTCGCCGACCACGCGCACCTGCTGCGAGAAGGGCCCGACAAAGCCGCTGACGATGACCGTCACGATCGGGCTCTGGATATATTGGGCCAGACGTTCTTCAATATTGCGCGCGAGTTCGGTCGGAGTCTTGCCGGTTGCCACCATGTCGTCAATCAGCGGCACCGAGAAACGGCCATCCGGACGCACAGTCACTGCGGTCGAAAGCTCGGGATTGCGCCAGACGAAGATGCTCAGGCTGTCAAGCGGGCCGACGATGTAATTCGGTCCCGGACCTTCTTTTTCCGGAACGAAATTCGCCGAGGGAAGATTCTCATGCGACCCGCTGCACCCGCCAAGCAGGAGCGCAACAGCCGTCAGCCCAGCGGCCAGTGTCGGAACCGAATTGAATTTGTGGAACGTTTTAACCACGACCGCATCCCCTGTTTCTACTAACCTTGCCAACAGTCTGAATCGCTTCAGTTCATCCGGCGTTTGTCCTACACCAAATTTCACCGCGAAACGATACCACCTTCAAGCCCTTAGCTATAAAGGTCTAGTATTTAACAATCCCTGAAGATACAACAAAAATCACTCTAATCCATGACATCCGTACTTGTCAGACAGACTAAAGCGGGCGGTATTGTCGTCCTTCAGAGCTTATAAGCCAATATCGAGCCAACGCCAGACTTACCGTTAACCATTTTTTTCGTCAGTTTTCCGGTCAGCGTGGCGCTGAAGCCACAATTCCAATACGGCGATATCCCAGGCGAAGCCATCGAGATCGCTGAACACCGAATCGCTGGCCGCCGCCTGCACCCGCGCCAGGAACGCAGGCTCAAAATATCCGCGTTTTCCGGCATCCGAGAGATAACTCCGCACCAGTTCCTGCAGGCCGCGATGGCCCTTGATCCATTGCGCGAACGGCAGGCCGAAGCCATGCTTGGTCTTGGTCAGGATGGCGTCAGGCAGGAAGCCGCGCATGGCGTCCTTATAGAATTTCCGCAAGTTGGACCCAGGCAGCAGCACGCTCGACGGAACTGAGGCGGCGAACGCCATGACTTTGTCATCCAGGAACGGATAGCGCACCTCCACCCCGGCCAGGGCACACATACGATTGACCTTCCTGAGATCATTGTCGGCCAAGGCCGATTTCAGGTCCATATGCATCATGCGCTGCAAGATATCGGCATGCTGCGGCCGATTGTAGACTTCACGCAGGATTTCAAGGGGTTCACCGGCATTAACGCCGCCTGCGATATGGTCGGTCAGCACCTCATGCAGCGGCGCGTCGGCCAGAAAGCCATAGGAAAAGATGCGGTCCGGCATGGGAATGGCATAGCGCCGGGCGAGGCTCTGCGCCTTGGCCACCAGCGGCAAGCTTGCCATCCCCGGTAAATTGAGCAACGGCTCCAGCAGCCCCGCGCGCAGAAACGCCGGAATAGCACCATATTGCTCGATAGTCTGCATATGGGCATAGCGCTCGTTACCGCCGAAAATCTCATCCCCGCCGTCGCCCGCGAACATCACGGACACGCCCTGTTCTCGCGCCATGCGAGCGCAGCAATAGGCCGGAACCGCCGAGGTGTTGCCGTAAGGCTCGTCATAGATCTCGGCAATCTGCGGCACCAGCGCGAGCACGTCATCCGGCGTCGGGATATAGACATGCTGACGGGTGTTGAAATGCGTGGCGGCCATTTGCGCATAGCCGCTTTCATCAAAATCGGGCTCATTGAAGCCGATGGTGAAGGTGCGGGCGTCGCCATAATGCCGCGCCATCAGCCCGGCCACAGTGCTTGAATCAAGCCCACCCGACAGAAAGGCCCCGGCCTCGTCCGCATCCACCCCGGCCGCCGAGCGTCGGAATCCGTCCCCCAATTGCTCAAGCAGAGCCGGGATCAGCTGACGCGCATTGCCCGAGCGCGCCTCGGTATAAGGCATGGTCCAATAGAATTCCGGCCGCATGCCGTCCTTGGACCAGAGAATAACCTGCCCCGGCAGCACTTTCCGCTGTTCGTCATAGATCGTTGTCGGCGACGGCACGGTATAGGTAAAAAGGAAATTGAACACCGCCTGCCCCGACACCGTGGCGGGCATGGCCGGATAACTGCGCACGGCATCGGTGGTCGACCCAAAGACAAAACCCCCGTCCCGCGCCCGCCCGTATGCAAGCGTGGCAATCCCGGCGCGGTCGATGGCCACAAGCCCCTGACCACTGTCACCGTCATAAACAGCCACCGCGAACCAGCCGCCAAGTTTGGTGAGAAAATCCGGACCATGAGCCTCGTAAGCCGCAATCAGGCTCGCTGCCCAACCGTCACGTTCGGCCAGAACTTCAAACGCCGGATCATCCCAGCGCGGACGGCCATGGATGGCGGCAATCCGTGCCCCGCGACGGGCCACATCAGCCAGAGCATGACCGCTGACGGCGGCAACACCGCCCGTGGTCAGATGCTCGCTTTGTGCCCCGCCTGCCCCTTCGCCGCGCCACAGTTCCGCCGCCATGCGGCCGAGCACATTGGATTCAGCCGCCGCCCCAAACCAGCCCGTCAAGCCCGCCATATCAGACCAACACCTCCATGGGCGCCGGATGACCAAGGAACGCGGTCGGGCTCGAACTCCGGCCATAAGCGCCCGACTGGAACACCACCACCAGATCACCGATCTCGCCGCGCGGCAAGCCGACCTTGTCGCCAAGCCGGTCAAGCGGCGTGCAGAGGCAGCCGACGATGTTCGATTCCTCGTCCTCCGCCTGATCCATCTTGTTGGCGATGGCCACCGGGTAATTCTTGCGGATCACCTGCCCGAAATTGCCCGAGGCCGACAATTGATGATGCAACCCGCCGTCGGTAATCAGATAAATGGTGCCGCGCGATTCCTTGCGATCCACCACCCGCGACACATAAACCCCGGCCTCGCCAACAAAATAGCGGCCAAGCTCGATAACAATCTCGGCCCCCTGCAATTCATTGCGGGCGCGCGGCATGAGGGCTTCAAGCCCCTCGCCCACTGCTTCCACATCCAGATGACGCTCGCCGGGGAAATAAGGAATCCCGAACCCGCCGCCGATATTCACCAGACGCGGCGCGCGCGGCGCATGTTTCGTAAGCTCGATGGCCAGATTGATGGTCTTTTGTTGAGCATCGAGCAGCGCATCTTCCCGCAGATTCTGCGACCCCGAAAAGATATGGAACCCATAGAAATCAAGCCCGAGATCGCCCAGCCGTTTCAGCATCTGCGGCACAAGTTCGGCATCGACACCGAACTGCTTCGGCCCGCCACCCATTTTCATGCCCGAGGTCTTAAGCTCGAAATCCGGATTGACGCGGATGGCCACCTTCGGATGCACGCCAAGCTCGGCCCCAAGTCTCGCGATGGTCTCCATCTCATTGAAGGATTCCATATTGATGATGATCCCGGCACCCACCGCCTGACTAAGCTCATGCACCGTCTTGCCCGGCCCGGCAAAGCTGATGGTTGCGGGGTCGATGCCGGTATCAAGCGCCACATGCATTTCCCCGGCCGATGCCACATCAAGCCCATCCACAAGCCGCGCCATATGCTGCACCACCGCAGGCATGGGATTGGCCTTCATCGCGTAATGCAGATGCACGTCTTTCGGTAGCGCCTTCCTGAGCCGCTCAACCCGCGCCGTCATCAGCGCCCGGTCATAGGCAAAAAACGGCGTCGAGCCCACCCGCGCCGCCAACCGGCTGACCGGCACGCCGCCCACGGTCAATTCCTGACCCTCGACCGGAAAACCGATGCGGTCCGCGTGCTTCGGGGCTTCTTTCTTGATGCCAGAATCTGCCGACATAACTGTTCTCTCCGTAATCTCTCGACCTGTCATTCCAGCGTAGGCGGGAATCCAGTCTTCACTACCGCTCTGGATCCCCGCGTTCGCGAGGATGACAGTAAGGATTAACTTTTCACCAGTTCCAAACGGATCTGATCCCCAATCATCTTGCGGTCAAGCTTGCCATTCGGGTTTCGCGGGATACTCTCCCATTCAATCAGATGATGCGGCACCATATAGGTCGGCAGCTGCTTGCGGCAGAACGCCAGAACCGCGTCCTTGTCGATGGTCGCCCCGTTCTTGCCCGTCGCCACCACGGCAATGGCCTGCCCCAGCGCCGGATCATCGATGCCAAGGGCCACGATTTCACCCATCAAACCGCTCGCATAAAGGGTTTCCTCAAGCTCCGTCGGGCTCACACGGTAACCCGAGGTCTTGATCATCTCGTCATTGCGGCCGACGAAATAGAGATATCCGTCCGCATCGCGCTTGACCTTATCACCCGACCAGACGGCGATCTCCGGGATCGGAATGCCAGCCGGTTGCCCGGGAGCCGGTTTAAACCGCTCCGCCGTGCGCTCAGCGTCGTTCCAATAGCCCATGGCCACCAGTGCCCCGCGATGCACCAGCTCACCGATTTCGTCGGCGTCGCAAAGTGTCCCGTCCTCGCGCACCACCATGACTTCCGAATTCGGAATGGCCTTGCCCATGCTGTCGAGGCGCTTGTCGATTTCCTCAAACGGCAGATAGGTCGAGCGGAACGCCTCCGTCAGGCCATACATGATGATGACCTTGGACTGCGGCAGATGCGCCCTCAGCTTCTGGATGATCGGTCGCGGCATGCGCCCACCGGTCGACGAAATATAACGCACCGATTTGACTGCTTCTTCCGGCCAATCAAGATCCGCGAGCTGAATCCACAGGGGCGGCACACAGGTCATGGCCGTCACTTTATATTGCACCACCGCCTTGATGACGTCGCGCGGCAGCAGATAATTCATCAGCACCACCCGCGCCCCCGAGCAAAAGCCGGTGGTGAGCTGGCTCAGCCCGGCATCAAAACTGAGCGGCAGCACGCTCAGAATAGTGTCATGGGGACCGTTTTCGAGATATTCGGCGACGCTTTTCGCCCCCGCCACCATATTCCGATGCGACAGCACCACGCCCTTCGGCATGCCGGTCGAGCCGGATGTATAAAGAATAGCCGTCATATCGGCATCGATCACCCGATGCGGCGTCAAATTGCCACCCTGCCCACGGGCCATGAACTCGGCCCAGATCTCGATCTCGACCCCCGGCAAATCTACCGTCACGAGCTTATCATTGGTGACCACAATGCGCTTCAGCGCCGGGCAATGTTTCAGATCTTCGGCCAGACCGATCAGGCGATCATTGCTTGTGACCAGAACCTGCACATCGCAATCGGCCAGAATATAAGCGACCTGCCGTCCTTTGAGCGCTGGATTGACTGGCACATAGACCGCACCCGCCGTACTCGCGCCAAAGATGGCGGCCACGGTTTCGATCTGTTTCGGCAGATAGATGGCCACCCGCTCCCCGCGCCCGATGGTGGAGGCGAGCAGAGATTGCGCCGTTCCCTGCACCAGCGCCCAAAGCTCGGCATAGGTCAGCTTGCGGTCCCGATATTCAAGCGCCACCGCATCCGGCTGGCGGAGCGCGCTATCGCGGATCAGATGGGGAATGAGAGTGGCCATAGCAATTTGTTCCAAGCTGCAATCACTGCCGCGACCATAGCGCGACATATCTTATAAAAACATGAAAATTAAGGCATATCCGGGGCAGAGATGCGCAAATCCGGCCCCCCTTTTTGAAATGACAGATGCAGAAAAGGCGGAACGCTGGCCCAGGCAAGCTGCACCGGCCCAAGCGACAAGAACGCCGCCCGCCCGATCACCCGCGCCCCCATGCGGCCATGGGATTTCAAGGACCCCGCATTATAAGCCGAGATCCGGCTCATGGACCAGGTGACACCGCGCGCCCGCAGCTCCGCATTGGCACCGTCCCACAACCGGGCAAAGGTGCGGCCCATGCGATGTTCGGGAGCCACATAGATATCAAAATCCCAGGCCGTCGCCCCAGCCGGGCTGAGCACGAACCGGCAGCGCACCATATCCTCATCGTAAGCCCCAAAGGTAAACCAGGCTGAGGCCACCGCCCGCCCCTCCTCAACCGCCGCAAGACAAATCGCCCCTTGCGCGAACCGGGCCCGGAGCACATCGGGTTCAACCGGCAGATCGCCGAGACGCGGGTCGCCCGCCATCAATTCGACGATCTCGATTTTGCCGGGCCGCAGCTTGCCGGGCGCAACCGGCACAGGCTGCGCCGTCAGCAGATAACGGGAATACCCGCCCCAACCCCGCCGCGCGAGCAGCTGATCCACAAGATAGCCGAGGCCGTCGCTAAGCCCGAATTCCCGGACTGCGGATGTGACTTTTGCGAACATGTCCCCCCTTGACTGTGAACTTCTCTGTTGTTCGGACTTTCTTCACCGTCATCTCTCTAGTATAAATCGGGCGGCAACGACAAGCCGAACCGCATTCCCGATCACATCCTGCCTGCAAGACTATGTCAGGACATATGGATCAGGGCTGTAAGGACAAGAATTTAACAGGATCATACTGGATGTCCGCCACGGAACAAGTGAGACGCATTCTGGCCGAAGTTCTCCAGCTCGGAGACAAGGCTACGGGCCTCGACGCCGATACTCCTCTTCTGGGCAATCTGCCTGAACTCGACTCTATGGCCGTCGTCAATCTGGTGACCGCAATCGAAGACCAGTTCGATATCGTGATCGACGATGATGAAATCAGCGCCGAAACCTTTGAAACTTTTGGCAGCCTGTGCGATTTCGTCGCGGAGAAGATGGCCGCCTAAGGTTCGTCTGATTGGGGAAGGCTGTGCATCCGTTTTATCTCGAAGGCCAGGCCGGACCTTTATTCGCCAATCTGTTCGCACCTCCGGGTGATGCTCAGGGCAGTTTTCTGTTTGTCCCGCCCTTTGCCGAGGAACTCAACCGCTCCCGCCATGTGATGGCGGCGCTTGGGCGTGCGCTTCAACAGGCGGGCTATGGCCTGATGCTGCTGGATCTTTACGGAACGGGCGACAGCGGCGGCGAATTCGGCGATGGCAGCCCCACCCTGTGGCGCGACGATCTGTCCCGCGCGCGTCAGTATCTTGAACAGCATCACGGCCCGTTTCTCGGCTTTGTCGCACTTCGGAGCGGAGCTTTGCTCGCCGCCGACCTCGTGCACAGTGCCCCGACCCCGCATCTCCTGCTGTGGTCGCCGATCAGCAATGGAGAGCAATTCCTGACTCAGTTCCTGCGCATCCGCGTGGCCGAAGGCCTCGGCCGCAACGAGGCTGCACGAGAAACCACCAAGGATCTCAAAGCCAGACTGGACGCAGGCGAAACCCTCGAAATCGGTGGCTATAATCTCACCCCCGCCGTCGCCGACTGGCTCGCCACGACCAAACTCGCGGGGCTCATGCCGCCGCAAGGCACCAGCGTGACGATCCTCGATGCCCAGACCGACGGCCTCTCCCCAGCGACCGAACGCCTGCAAGCCGCCTGGAATGCCGTGGCCCATGCCGTGCCCGCGCCGCAGTTCTGGTCGCTGCTGGAACCCGAACCGGCCCCGACCCTGATCAGGGCCACTATCGACGCCCTCCGCCAGCCGGAGACCGTGCGATGACCGAACAAGCCTTCACGTTTGACTGTCAGGGCGACGCCCTCCTGGGCTTCCTGCATCTGCCGGACAATCCCAGCCCCATCGGGCTTCTCATTCTTGTCGGCGGCCCCCAGTACCGGGTCGGCGCGCATCGGCAATATCTTCATCTCGCCCGCACCGCCGCCGCCTCGGGCATCGCTGCCATGCGCTTCGACTATCGCGGCGTTGGCGACAGCGAGGGGACCTATCCCGGCTTTGAACATCTCGGCGCCGATATCGACGCCGCCATCGACACCTTCAAGGCCCGCCTGCCCCATTTGCGCGGAGTCGTGCTCTGGGGCATGTGCGAGGGGGCGTCCGCCATCCTCATCGACGGCGTCCGCAACCCCTTCGTGCGCGGCGCGGCGCTCGTGAACCCCTGGGTCCGCACCGCAAGCGCCGAGGCCCAGACCTATCTCAAACATTATTACGGCAAGCGCATCCTCAGCCCCAACATGTGGAAACGCGTCCTGAAGGGCGAGGTCAATCTCTTGCGCTCGGTCGCCTCCGTGTTCGGGCTGGTGAAGCAATCCCGTGCCAAAGCCACGGCGACCGATAACCGCCCCTATCCGGATCGCATGGCCGCAGGTCTACGCGCCTATCAAGGCCGCTGTCTGTTGCTCATGAGCGAACATGATCTTGTCGCCCGCGAGTTCGAGGATGTAACTGCAAGCGCCCCCCTCTGGTCCGGGCTGATCAAAGCCCCGAAGGTGGTCCGCATCGATGTCAACGGATCGGATCATACCTTTTCAAGCGAACCCCATCGTCAGGCCGCCGCCGATGCCACACTCAATTTCGTGCGCGATCTCGCCGCGAGCGAGGTCTGAGGCGTGGGAGCTTTCGCCCTGATCCGCAAAGATGCGGACCCAACCCTTCCAGACCGCCTGACCGCCACCCTGCGCAAACGCGGTTTTGCCGCCCCGCGCCGCATCGACACCCGCGATCACATCCTGTTGCTCGCCAACAAGCTGATCACCCCGACGCCCAATTTCTTCAGCGACGAAAGCGGCGATTTCGTCGCCGTCACTGGAACGATTTTTTATCGTGAAAGCTTCGGCTTACAGGCTTTGGCTCATCTATTAGCTGATGCCAAATCCGAGCGCATCGATGAAACGGCTTTTTTCGGCAGCTATGCCGTCATCGTCAAGACCGGGCTCAAGCTCAGCCTGTTCGGCGATGGCCTTGGAACTTATAAAATCTATCACACGGCAGACAAGGCGGTCTGGTCCAGCTCCTTCCTCGCCAGCCTGAGCGCCGTCCCGCAGCCGCGGTTCGACAGTCAGGCCGTCTATGAATATGTGTTTCATGGAGCAACATTCGGCAACGGATCGCTCATAGAGGGACTATCCGTCCTCGGCCCAGAAAACAGCATGCGACTGGAACCGGGATTTCTGGCGGAACCGCGCGAGACCGCCATCGACATTGCGATCACCGGCGAACCGCTGCGCCTTCATACGGACCGCAGCCTCGCTGTCCTCCGCAGCCGTTACCGGGCCATGGCCAACAGTTTCGGCAGTCATATCGAAACCACGCTCAGCGGCGGCTATGACTCCCGGCTGAGCCTCGCCCTGTTGCGGGCCCATGGCGCAACCCCGCAGCTTCATCTGCAAGGCTCCGCCCGCGACCCCCAAGGCCGCGCCGCCAAAGCCATCGCCAGCGGCGAAGGGCTAAGGCCACTGCCCGAACGCGCGGACATTGCCGACGCCCCTACGCCCGAAAGCGTCGCCGCAGCGGTCAACGCACAATTCTGGGCCTTCGACGGCTGCCCATCCGGCGGCGTTGTCGGCACGGGCAGCGATCTCGCCGCCCAGCAAACCCGGCATGAGAGCGGCAATCTCAGCCTTGATTGCAGTGGCGGCCTGTTGTTCCGCAATTTTCTCGATCTGCCACCGCGCGCCTTCACCATCCGCGATCTGATGCCGATCTTTTGCGGCCAGATCACCGCAAGTGCTACAAGCGCGAGCTTTTCCAAACCACAATTCCACAAACGGATCGAACAGAAAATCGCCGCCATCTTTCCACACCCCTGGCATGAACTGACACGGGTGCAGATCGAATATCTCTACCCGGGCTTCCGCAGCCGATATGTTTATGGACCCGACATCTCAGTCGCCAACGCCTTTGGCCCGGTGGTCTCGGCATTTCATGATCTTGCGATTGCCCGCGCGGCGATCCATGTGCCCATACGCTTCAAAAATCACGGTATCTATGAAGCGGCCATGATCGCCGCCGTCGATCCGCGACTGGCGGCTTATCCGTCGTCATACGGTCATGACTTTCTCGGTCGCCCGCCGCTCAGCCGGCAAGTCAGGGACTGGGCCGCCTATCTCTGGCCATTGCCCAGCCGAAATTTCATGAAAAACATTAAGATTATTGGTCAATCATTTGAAATAAATGATCATTTCAAAGATGACTATCGCAAGCACTATCTACCGCAGGGAACGCCTGTGATGGATCATTTCTTTGTCCGCGACGCCCTCCGCGACAACGTCCAGATCAATCGCCTGATGACCCTTGAACTGTTGGCGCAGCACATGGGCGTGACTGTTCCTTAAGCCGCCTGAGCCAGCGCCTTCAACTCCTGAGGCGTGGTGCCACGACCTCCGAGTTCGGTTGTAAAAAACTTCAGAAACCCTTCAATATCCTGAAGAAATCTCTCCCTGTCAGCCATCGTCCGCACATAGGGCGAACCACCGGGCAGCAAGGTTGAACTGTGATAGGCATAGGTGAACACCCGCCGCCCAATCCGCGCGAGATGACGCGCCAGCCGTATATTCTCGGCCAAGGTGATGCCCTCGGGCGTCATCTGAATGCGTTCCACCAGACCGAGACGGCTCAAAATGCCCGGCAGACGCAAGGGTTGCAGGGCTGCCTGGCTCGCCAGCTCATAAATCGGTTCACCCCAGCGGCTCAAGGCACCGGGAAAACCCCGGGTCAATGGCACCTCGAACAGGCTTGCGTCGGGGCCGAACCAATAGGGCTCATGAGGGAAGCCGCGAAAATCGGGCCCGCCATCTCCATCGTAATTGGTCGCGGGCACCACACTCAGGTCGATGTCATACCCAAGCTCGGACAGAATACCCGGCGTATTGGGGCCGATACCATACCGGCCCGCCTTGTAGATCGTGGGCCGCTGCCCGACATTTTCCGCTATGGTCCGGGTCAGGGCTTCAAGCTTCGCCCGCTCGACCTCGGGTTCAAGATTGCCAGGATAGGAATTGCGCCGATTAACGTCCTCGATCTCAGGCGGATTCACCCAAGGGTGGAGATGAGCCCCGACAACCGCCCGCCCACTAGCCGCCCAATCGCGAAAAACAGCCACCGACTCCGGCGTCGATGCAACCGGATAATCAATGATATATGTAGGGGTTACACCATATCTTTCACATAATGCCTGAGCATGTACCTGCTCAGCGATATTGGTGACGGCGCGATTTTTGCGATCAAAGGGGGCCGACCAGTCGAATTCTTCTTCGGTATCGATGACCACCAATAGTAAGGGAGCGCCATTGTCAAATCGTGCCGGTCTCAGCGGACGGCGGGCGTCGCCGTCACGCAGTGCGGGATTTTGAAAACTCATTTCCGCTGATCCGTCGTCGAAGCCTGATCTTTACCAGAAGGCCGCCGCATCTGGCGCAGACCAAAGCGACCTTTTTTGCTGTCCGGCGGCACCCGGTCGTCATTCCGCACCGACCAGATGATCACGTACCAGATCCCCGACGCAAAGATCAAAAAGGCAAGAGCTTCGAACATGAACCTAACTTTCCAGAAACCGAACCGGACATCGGCCCCCTGACATCGGTCAAGACAGCAGCGGCTACCCGTCCGTGGAGTTTACCGTAGTTATTTCCGGCAACCGAAGCTATAAATTACGCGATCGTCCGGCGCGGCAATCGAACCGCTGCCCCGATTATCGAATGCACCAAAAATTAAGGTAGGTCATCTTATCTTTCAAGGTGCTAAAGCTGGTCACCGCCTTGGCGGGCCTCGGGGGGAATGACGCGCCTATGTTGCGCAGCCTTTTTATCGCCATATCGATTTTCGCCGCGCTGCCGGTAGTTCTCTTCAAACCACATGTGGGTGTTTTGCTGTGGTCGTGGATTTCTTATATGAATCCACATCGCCTCACCTATGGCTTCGCCTATAGTTTTGGCTTTCTCAACTATATCGGCGGGGCCACCATCCTCGGCTTCTTCATCGCCCGCGAGCCCAAATCCTTTCCGCGCCATCCGATCGTCTGGCTGCTGCTGATCTATTTCCTCTGGACCACGGTCACCGCCTTTTTCGGTCTGTATGAAGATCCCTGGTCGAAATGGGAGCGTTTTGCCAAGATCATTCTGTTCACCTTCATGACCATGGCGCTGATGCAATCGAAAAACCGGCTGCTGTCGCTGGTGTGGGTGATCGCCCTGTCCATGGGGTTTTTTGCCGTCAAAGGCGGGATTTTCACCCTCCTGAGTGGCGGCACGGCACGAGTCTGGGGCCCTCCGGAAACCTTTTTCGAAGACAACAACCAGTTCGCGCTGGCCATCACCATGTTGTTGCCCCTGATCCGTTACTTGCAGCTTCAGACCACGAACAAATATCTGCGCTGGATCACGATCGGGATGTTCATCACCGGGTTGTTTTCCATCTTTGGCACGCAATCGCGCGGCGCGCTCATCGCCGTCGTCGCCATGGCCCTTTATATGGCCTGGAAGACCAAAAAACTTCTGTTCGGCATCACCATTCTCATGTCCGTCGGGATGATCGGGCTTGTTTTCATGCCGAGCGCATGGCGTGAGCGCATGTCGACCATTTCCGATTATCAGGAAGACGCCTCGGCTCAAGGCCGTCTGACCATGTGGAAATTCGCCATCGACGTCGCCAACGATCATCCCATCATGGGTGGTGGGTTTGACGTGTTCTATGATGAAGGTCTGCGCGCCCATTATCTTGAACCGGGTGCCATAGGCCGCGCCGTGCATTCGATCTATTTCGAGGTTCTCGGCGAACATGGCTATGTGGGCCTTCTGCTGTTCCTGCTGTTGGCCGTAACCACCTATTTCGCCTGCAATGTGGTCATCGAACGCACGAAAGACTACCCCGACCTCAAATGGCAAAGCGACTTAGCGTCTATGTTGCAGGTCAGTATGGTCGGCTATGCGGTCGCTGGCGCGTTCCTTAATCTGGCGACCTTCGACCTTTATTATCATGTGATCGCCATGGCTGCGATCCTGCGCGTTATGGTTGACAGATCGCTGAAGGAAAAGGAAAACGGAGTGAAACAACCCTTTGCTCCGCCTAACATGCGGTTCCATCCGGCCAAGTCATTGACTGCCGCGCAAAGCTCCCATCGTTCGTCATCCTCTTTATAAAAGAGTTAACCGTCATGCCCACAACCGTTCATCTGATCGCCGCCGCACGCCCCAATTTCATGAAAGTGGCGCCGGTTTATCATGCCCTGAAGCGGGAGCCCTGGTGCGATGTGAAGCTTGTTCACACCGGGCAGCATTACGATGCCAATATGTCCGACGCCTTTTTCCAGGACCTCGGCCTGCCCGCACCGGATTTCCATCTGGGCGTCGGCAGCGGCAGCCATGCCGAACAGACCGGCGGGGTCATGATCGCCTATGAAAAAATCTGTCTGAGCGACCGCCCCGACTGGATCATCGTGGTCGGCGATGTCAATTCAACTGCCGCCTGCGCCATGGTCGGCGCGAAGCTGCTGATCCCTGTCATTCATCTCGAAGCCGGATTGCGGAGCGGCGACCGCCGCATGCCCGAGGAAACCAACCGTCTGGTCACCGACGCCATCGCCGATCTATTGTGGACGCCCTCCCCCGACGCCGACGAGAACCTGCGCCGCGAAGGCGTTGCCGAAGAGCGCATCGAACGTATCGGCAATATCATGATGGATTCCTACGAACTGCTGCGCGACCGCATCACCCGTGAAAATGCCCCGGCAGCCCATGGCCTTACCCCCGGCAATTACGGCGTGGTGACGCTGCACCGGCCATCCAATGTGGATGACAAGGCGACGCTTACCCTGCTTGTGGAGCAGTTGTTGAAGGCGTCGGAGCTTGTACCGCTGTTTTTCGCTGTCCATCCGCGCACCCGCAAGCGGCTTGAAGATTTCGGCCTTCTGACCCAGCTTCAGACCGCCCCGCACATGACCCTCGCCGAGCCGGTCAGTTATGTCCCCTTCATGAGCCTTGTGAGCAACGCCAAGCTCGTCATCACGGACTCAGGCGGCGTGCAGGAGGAATCGACCTATCTCGACATCCCCTGCCTGACACTGCGCGACAATACCGAACGCCCGATCACCGTGACCGAAGGCACCAACCGGCTGGTGAAGCCCGAGCACCTGCTTGAAAACGTCGCCACCGTCATGCGCGGCGAATGGCCCCACGGCCGCCGCCCCGACCTCTGGGACGGCCAAACCGCCGCCCGCATCGTCAAAAGCCTCAAAAAACGCAGCGGGAACTGAACAGCCGAAGCACCAAGAATCTGGATCGCCACGCCGCTAACGCGGCTCGCGATGACGGTTGAGAGACAGCCGCAACTACTCCCCGTCATTGCGAGGCGCAGCCGAAGCAATCCAGACCGGCCGCCCGAAAGGTCTGGATCGCCGCGCCGCTTACGCGGCTCGCGATGACGGCTCTTGCGAACAGAAGGGATGTCTGGCCTCAGCCCTACCCGATAACCTTCTCAAGAAACGGTTCGAGCTTATCGAACTGGCGTGGACGGGCGAAGGCTGCGGCGTCCGCCTTCGGGGCGGGCAAGGGACCCGCCGCACGCTCGGCAAGCCAGTCCTCAAGCGCCGCCGCCACCACGGCCGGGCTTTTGCTGACGACCCCGAGTTTGTTGTCACGGATGATATCCGCCGCTTCCCCGGTCTCACTGCCAATGGACAGAATGGGCCGCCGGGCCCCGATATATTCAAACAATTTACCCGCGAGCACCCCATCTTCACGCGGATCGTCCCAGCGCAACAGCAACAGAACATCCGCCGCGCATTGCTTGAGAATGGCCTCCCCACGCGGAATGAGACCATGAATTTCAACCTGATCCGTAACCCCATGCAACCGTGCAAGATCGCCCACAACATCCGCATCCGGCAGATGGAATATGACGCGAATTCTTGACCGCAGCTCCGGCGTCAGCGTCGCCATGGCCGCAAACAGCACCGACGGATCACGCTTGCCGGGATAAATCACGCCCGTATAGAGGATCGTCAGCCGGTCGGCATCGAGCGGCGGCGGCACAACGTCCGGACAATCCGCGGGATCAAACCCGTTCATCACGAACTCGACCGGTCTGCCATGCAGGTTTTTCAGATGATCGGCCCAGGTCCGCGTCACGGTCACGAAACCTGCGGCGTTCCTAAGCGTTGCCGCCTCAAGCCGAGCCTCGATGAACCGCTTCAGCCGGCCTGAATCATAATAAGGATGATCCACCCAGAGATCGCGATATTCGCAGACCCAGGGAATATCAAACTGACGGGCAAGTTTGGAGGCCACCAAAAGCCCGGTATGGGGCGGCGCGCTCGCATAAATCACATCCGCCCGCCAGGTTCCGAGCAACAACTTCCCCGCCCGAATGGCCTGATTGTACCAGCCAATCCGGGAATCCGGGATGCTGACCATGTCGCCGTATAACGCCAGCGCCCCCGACCACCAACCCGGCCGAGAATCAGCAGGCTGGCTTGACGCTGTCGATGGTTCGGCCGAAGCAACCGCAGGTCGTTTCCCTACCAGCCCCTTGATTTTGTCCTTCAGACGACCGGGCAGTTCAAGCACCTCGAACACCGGGGTAAACGTGATACGCTCGGCTGGGATTTCCGGCGGCATGACCTGCGGATAGCCAAGATTGCGCGGAGCCAGCACACGCACATCATGGCCACGTTCCAGCAGATATTTGGCCAGCTTATTGACACGGGTCGCCGACACCGGCGCATAGGGCGGGAAAAACCCGGCTACGAGCAAAATCTTCATGGATTTCCGGGAGTTTGCACCACGGCTCGCGGTCTCACTCATATCACCTGCCTGTTATTCTGAGCCCGTGCATGCACTGACCGCAACCCCTAGGTAGACTGCCAAAGCTTTAAAAGGCTATTAACGCCTCAGCAATCCGTTTTATTCTATACTGCCTGTGTATTTAAGTATTCTGTTACACTGTATATTACACCATCATTTTCCAACGAAGGGATAGACCATGATCAGGCTTCGAGCCCTCCTGACCGGCGGCTTGTTTGCGCTCTCCGTGATTGCATCGGCAAAGGCCGCGCCCATACTGGATAAGCCTGTCTATAATCCCGAAACCAAAAGCTATTTCGAAGTCGTCGACGCCGCCTACATGAATTCCGGCCAAGGCCCGAACTGGAGTGAAGCCTCCACCGTCGCCAGCAAAAAATCCCTTGGCAAAGCGCAGGGACGCCTTGGCATCATCCCTTCAGCCAAAGTTGAGATGTTCATCCGCCTCAATCTGCGCCCCGACCAGAATATGTGGATCGGGCTCTATTATGACTGCGGCACGCAATCCTTGGTCTGGATCGATGGGCGCACCCTCCGCAGCGGCGAATACACTAATTGGGCATCTGGCGACTGGTACATCGGTCATGCCAATATGTTCTGCAATACTCCCGACCCCCATATGCCGGTGCTGATCGCGCTGAGCGAGGCGGAACGCAAATGGGCGATCCAGTTACCCGCCAAACGCTACCATCTTATCCTGATTGAATATCCCACTGGCGGTCCGCTTAATGGGGAACGCCAGGCGATCGCCGAACCTGCGATCAAGGGCGCGGCAAAAGCGCCGGTGCAATCTGTCCAGCCCCCCAAGGCCGCCGAACAGACCGCGCCGCAGCCGAAGACCGCACCCAAGGAACCCGCACCCCTGGTCGACCTCAAGCCCGATAACCTGCCACCCGGGGCGGGTTTGCCACGGTATGAGGATACAACCAGAATAACGCAGGAAAAGCCCTGACATTTCCTGCATCTTTCACTAATTTGCATAGACTTTCATCCGGCTAGCGCGGGGACCAGAATCGGCACATGCGTATTCTTCATGTTTTCGACCATTCGATTCCGCTCCATAGCGGCTACACCTTCCGCAGTTACGGCATTCTGACCGAGCAACATCGCCGCGGTTGGGACACCGTTCACGTGACGACCCCCCGCCATGTGAAGCCCGGCCCGCTGATCGAGGATGTGGACGGGCTTAGATTTTACCGCACGCCAGCGCCGACCGGCTTTGCAACCCATGTGCCCGTCCTGCGCGAACTGGCGGAAATCCAGGCCACCACGCGCCGACTTGACGAAGTCATCGCCGAGACCAAGCCGGATATCATCCATGCCCATTCGCCGGTTCTGAACGCGCTGGCCGCCCTCCCGGCCGCCCGTCGCGCTGGCCTGCCTTTTGTTTATGAAATCCGCGCCTTTTGGGAAGATGCCTCAGCCGCTCACGGCACCAGCCGCGAAGGCGACCTGCGGTTCCGTGCCACCAAGTTCCTTGAGACTCGCGCCGCACGAAAAGCCGATGCGGTCACCGTCATTTGCGAGGGGCTGAAATCCGATCTCATCACCCGCGGCATCCCGGCCGACAAGATCACCATCATTCCGAACGCCGTCGATCTCAGCAAATTCTCCGGCGTGAAACCTCATGATACCGCGCTCGCCCACGAGCTTGGGCTTGACGGCGCGGACGTGCTCGGTTTCATCGGCTCGTTTTACGATTACGAGGGACTGGATACGCTGCTCCGTGCCCTGCCGCTTATCCGTCAGGACCTGCCCAAAGCCCGCCTCGTCCTCGTCGGCGGTGGGCCAGAGGAACAGAGACTGAAAGCCCTCACCACGGACATGGGCCTGGACGACATGGTGCTGTTTACCGGCCGCGTTCCCCATCAAGAGGTGGATCGGTATTACAGTCTTGTGGATCTTTTCATCTATCCGCGCAAATCCATGCGCCTGACTGACCTTGTGACGCCGCTGAAGCCGCTTGAAGCCATGGCCGAAATGAAGATGGTCGCCGCCTCAGACGTCGGCGGGCATAAGGAACTCATCACCGACGGCGTGAACGGGCATCTGTTCAAGGCCGACGACCCGCAAGACCTCGCCCGCACCGTGGCCCGCATTTTCGCCGACCGTGCAAACTGGCCCGCCCAACTCGACCGCGCCCGCCGCTATGTGGAAACAGAACGCACCTGGACCCAAAGCGTCGCCAATTACGAACAGGTCTACCCGAAGCTGCTGAAAAAAGCCTGAGCCCACTGACCGCCAGATGGATACCCGGGTCAAGCCCGGGTATGACAGGCACTAAAATTTGTCATACCCGGGCTTGACCCGGGTATCCATCTGGTCGCTTCGCCAGGATGTCCCGAAACAAATCAAGCTGCCCCTTCGTCGTCGCGTCCCAGCTCAGGCTTTCCGCATAAGCGCGGGTTGCTGCCCGGTCCGGCATGTTCGCAAGCAATTTCGCCACCGCCTCGGCGCAGGCTTTTGGCGTGCGGCTGGTCATTATGACGCCGGATTCAGGCGGGTCCACCACCTCATCCATGCCGGGGATGGGCGAGCCGACAATGGGGGTGCCGCAGGCGATGGCTTCGAGCAACACATTGGCCATGCCCTCGCGGCTTGAGGCCAGCACCAGAATATCCGCCGCGTTGTAATAATCCGCGAGATCATGATGGGCGACAGCCCCAAGGAACCGCACGCGATCGGCAACCCCGAGATCAGCGGCGAGCTTGCGCAGCATCCCCTCATCTTCACCCGTCCCAGCCAGCAGCAAAGTCACATCAGGCAGGTCCGGCAAGGCCCCCACGGTGATTTCATTGCCCTTGCGCGGAATGAGATAACCGACCGAAAGCAAGGTGGTGCCGGTGATGCCAAGCCGCGCCCGGATGGCCTCGCGGTCGAGCGGCTGAAACATGCCGAGATCGACACCGTTCCGCAGCACCCGCGGCTTATCCACCGGCGCCCCAAGTTCCAACAATTTGTCGCGCAAGGATCCGCTCACGGTAATGAGCCCGTCGGCGTCCTTGATTCCCTGTTGAATGAGACGCCGCGGCAATCCGTAATTCGGTATGAGCGTCAGATCCGTGCCCCGGCTCGTGATCACCACCGGCTTGCCCAAAGCCTTCCCGAGCCAGGTGGCCGCCACCCCATCCGGATAGAAATAATGGGCGTCGATCAGATCGAAATCATAACCGTCGCGGATGATCCGGCGCAGCACCGGCAAAGCCGCGCGGTAAAGCGTCCAGGGCTGGATATACATGCCAATGCCGGGCGCAGTCAGATACCGCGGATGAACAACCTCGATGCCATGACGGATTTCCTGTGCGGGAGCGGCCTGATAATTTTTATAAGCCCCCGGACACCACGGCACCGGCGCAACCACGCGAGCCTCAACTTCTCCACTCTCGACCAGATGGCGCAAGCGGTTTTCCACGAACACGCCAAAGCTCGGCATTGCCACGTTCGGGAACAGACTGGAAAATGTCAGGATCTTCAATTTGCTCACGCCCAGACCTCATGATATGCGCGCAACATGCCTTCAAGCGCATAGGTTTTCCGCACATGATCGGCATTGGCCTGACCAAGGCTCAGGCGCAGATCATCATCCTGCAGCAGCCTGCGCATGGCATCGCGGAACCCGGCGTCATCGCCCTTGGCGGCGATAAAGGGCTTGTTCGCGTCCGAGACGATATGGCGCACATCCCCGACGGCCAGCCCCACCACGGCCTTCCCCGCCGCCATCGCCTGATTGACGGCGTTCGGCATCTGCTCGGTATCCGACGAAATGGCATAAAGATCGAACCAGCCGAGCGCCTTTTCCGGCGCATCCACATGGCCGGGCAGCAACACCCGCCCCCCAAGCCCAAGCTCGGCCACCAGCGCCTGAAGTTTGGCCCGCTCCCCGCCCTCCCCCAAAATCAGCAGGCGGGCCGGGCCGATGTCGCCGGAAATGTCTGCAAAAGCCCTGATCAACCGGGCCAGGTTTTTCTCGGGCCTGAGCGGCGTGAGGGTGCCAATGATTTTTTCCCCCGGCTGTTTCTCAAATCCGGGGATACCACCGGCCACCGGCAGCGCCGCATATTTTTCGCAATCGACGCCGTTCGGGATATAGCGGATTTTGGCCGGGTCCACATGCCAGTCGCGGCGCGCGATCTCCTGCAGGGTCAGGGATGGCACGATCAGAAGCTTGATATGCCCGAGCGCCAGCCGCCGCATCCACACCCGGCGACGCAGCTGTGTCACCGCCTCCGCAGCCCCGAACCCGCTTTCCAGATGCATCTGCGGCGCGATTTGTCCCACTCGGTTCGCAAGCGCCCATTCAATCGCGCCCCATTGATAGGTCAACAACAGATCGGGCTTCAGATCCTTCAACGTGCGGCGATAGGACATAAGCCGCCCGGCCAGCGTGCGTCCTTTGGGCGGTTCACGATAGCCGATCTCCACATCCGGACCGATGCGGCTTGAGGCGGAAAAATTGCCGTCCATGGCAATGACCGTATGCCGGACCGGCAGATCCAGATGATTCATCAGATAGCTGAGACGTATCTGCACCCCGCCAGCGGCAAAGGTCGGCAACACATGAACGAAATGCCGGACAGTCATCTCTCGCTCCCAAATTCCCCACTCCCCCCTCGTTTAACAGGGAAACCTCCGGCCGTGAATCGAAAACACACGATCCGAGGCGAACTGTTGATGCGTTGGTCGCCCACTTTCGGTGTGCTATCCTGAGTAGGAGATTCATAAAACCCGAGGGAGATCGCCCCCGTGATCCGTTTATTCTGGCTCGCGCTTAGCGCCGCTGCCGCCATTGTTCTTGCCGCGCCGGTTCGTGACGCCGCGACGCCGTTCCTTGAAACGCTCACGGGCACATCTCTGCCGGGTGACATGCTGGTGCAATATGTCGCACTTGCGGCCTTTGGTGCACTCATTCTATTGCTGTCGGGGTTTGTCATCCCGGCCGTTGTGGAAGGGGTTCAGATCGGCCTCGCCCAGCATCGGATCAACCGTTATGCCGAGGACAATCTGCACCTCAGCAATGACGATTTCCGCGAAATTTTCGCGGGGTCTCCCTTTCTCAATACTGTCGCCGCACGAGCTGCCGCACAGTTCGTCACCCCTGAGGAGGAGCCTACAGGCAAGGTTCTGGCCCTGCTGCCCGCCGAACGGTTCTTCAGCCCGGCCCGGTTGGTGGAAAGCCGCTTGTTGCTCTGGCTGTTCACCCCACTTGCCACGTTGTTATGGGGCCTCGGCCTGGTGGCTGCCGCCCTCACCTTTGCTCGCGCGGGGGGCATCACGCCCAGTTGGTCCGATCTTGTGGCCAGCGCCGCCTGGTGCCTGGCCTTACCCATGGCAACGGGCGTCATCCTGCGGGTGACAACACGGCTGATCGGCGGCTGGCGGCGGTTACAGGCGGCCGGGCTCTGTCTGTCACTGGACAATCTGCTTGGATTTGTTCCCGGACAACCACCCTTGCAGACCCTCGTTTCCGCCACCCGCGAACAGGCGCAGGCGATCGAAAGCTCCCTGCGCGAGCCGCTGGCCCGCTTGACCGCCGCCAGCACCCAACTATCCGAAGACCAGAGCGCGCAGGTGCAACAGATCCTGCGCACCACGCTCAAAAGCTTTGTCGATGAAGTGCACGGTCTGATCGGCCAGCAGGTGACGGACCTCCATGAGATCCTCAAGGACTCAAGCGCGCTGGCCCATAAGCTGGATCGCAGCCTAACCGATTCGACACGGGCCATGAGCAAATTCGCCAAATCTCAAACGACGGACATGACAGAGGCGCTCGAAACCTATCGCAGCGCCCTGACCTCGTTCGAAGAAAAAAGCCGCCGCGAATTCGGGGCCGATTTCAAGATCATCACTGAAAAGCTCGACCACAGCGCCTCGGCCTTCACCAACGCGACCGCCGGGGCCGATGCGCTCACCCGCAATCTTGAACCTCTGATGCAGGACATGCTCGCGACGCAGAAGGCCCTGCTCGATGCCGTCGCAAGCCAACAGTCCAAAAACCCCAGGATGACGGAGGAAGACCTGAATGGACGGGCCCTTCCCGTTTCCTCAAACTTTCAACCGTTCGATCATCTGAAAGCGCTGCAGTCACTCAAAGCCGGCCTTGATCAAGCCGCACCGCCAAAACCGGCCCTCGCCGTGGATTTTCAAAAACTGCGCGCCCTCACCGGCGGCAATGATCTGCCGGAACTCTGATAGATCAGATACAAAAAGGCCGCCAGCATGAACTGGCGGCCTTTTTCATGACTTGCTCCCGTCAGGAATCAGTTCTTCGACAGCCGGTCGAGCATGCTCCGGGCCTCTTTTTCATCCGGGAAGCTCACCCCAAGGCCGAACAGATCCTGAAGCTCGCGCTTCGCTTCGCTCTTTTGACCGTTGCGTTCAAGCGCCACCGCCAGATGATAGCGGATATCCGCAGCACCCGGACGCAGGAGCGCGGCTTTCTTCAAAATCTCAAGACCCTTCGGAGCCTGGTTCTGATTGACCAGAATCCAGCCATAGGTATCCATCACTTCCGGCGACTGCGGGGCGAGCTTATAGGCTTCCGCCGCCACCGTAACCGCCTTCGGGTCTTTCTTCTGCTGATAGAGCCAGGCAAGATTGTTCAGGATCAACGGATCCTTGGGGCTGCCCTGCTGGAGCGTTGTGTAATGCTCAATCGCCTTGTCATATTGCCCGCTCTCGATATAGCCGCTCGCCAGCACGTTGCGCGCCACCACTTCCTTGGGGTTCTTTAGAACCCAGGCATCGAGATCGGCCAAAGCCTTGGCGGCTCCGGACGCGCCTTTTTGCGCCCGGTAAGCATTGATCGCCACCTGCGCGCCGCCCTGATTTTTGGCCAGCAACGGCTGATAAACCTTAAGCGCGGCGACAAAATCACCCTTTTCCAGCAACACATTGCCACGGGTCACAACGCCTGCGGGCGATGCCGGATAGATTTTATTGAGCTGATCCGCCCGGGTGAGCGCCTGATCGAATTTCTTTTCCCGGACATCAAGATCGATAAGCGCTGTGGTCAGCGACGCCGGCGACCCGATCTCGCCCACGTCCTGTTCAAACGTGCGTGCCTTGGCCGCATGTTTCAGACCGCTCTCAAGCGCTTCGCGGGCGCCCGTCAAATTTTTATTGCGCACTTCCGCAAGGGCGAGAAGCTGATAGGACGCACCGCTATCGGGACGGAGTGCCACCACACGTTCAAAGCTTGCAACCGCATCGGCATGGGCACCGCGTGCCGATTGCACTTTGCCAAGGGCCTCAAAGGCCACCGCTTGATCGGGGAAACGCTGCACCAGACGATTGGCGACCGCGTCCGCCTTGTCCATTTCCTTGCGCTCCATATAAAGACTGATGAGCTGCAAGCGGACATTGATATTGTCCTGATCGACTTCCGAAGCCTGTTCAAGCCAGGTGACGGCCTGCGCCGTATTTTTGCGGCGGAGCGACAGTTCGGCAAGACCAACGATTGCCGCAACGCTCTTCTTATCCTTCGCGAGCACCGCTTTATAGCGCGCCTCGGCCGCATCGAGCTTGTTTTCAAAAAGGTCGATCTGCGCCAGTTTCAGGCTCGGGGCAAAATTCTTCGCATCCAGTTTCTGCGAAGCGTCAAAAGACGCCCGCGCCTGGGGCAACTTTTTATCTTTCAGATAAATTTCACCCTCAAGATAGGTGCCCACCGGATTTGCCGGATGCTGGGTTTTAAGCTTTTGCGCCATTTGCAGCGCCTTCGGATATTGGCTCTGACGCAGATAGACCATGGTCAGAATGATCGCCGGTTGCAGCGCCTTCGGATCCTTGGCCAGAACCTTTTCAAGATCCTCCTCGGCATCGCCATATTCACCGCTGGCAAACTTGCTTACAGCCAGTCGCGTCCAGTTGCCGCTGGCACTTGGATCCGTTTGCACGGCCTTATCGAAATAGCTCGTGGCTTTATCAAGCTCACCCGCCTGCATGTAAGCATAGCCCATGATCGAATAGAGCTGAGCATCGGGTTTGCTTTGGTCGATCACCGGCTGCAACGTGCTGATCGCCTGTTTCGGATCGCCCTGACGCAGATAGGTCATGGCCAGCACGCGCCGGGCCTGGATATGACCCGGCAGGATTTCAAGCAGCCGCGACAGATGATAGGCAGCCTGTTCCAGATTGTTGTCGGCATAATTGACGATACCGCTCAGGAACATGGCGGGTGGGAAACCGTCAAGTGTATTGCCCGTCGCTTGCAGATGTTCCCGCGCCTGCGCGATATCTTTCTTCTGCCAGGCGATCCGCGCGGCAAGATAATGAGCCATGGGGTGGTTCGGAATGCGCTTGAAAATCAGATCGAGATCGCGTTGCGCTTCATCGGTTCGGTTGAGATCCACAAGCGTCGCAGCACGGCCAAGCAAAGCCCCGAGATTTTCAGTATCAACCGCAAGTGCTGCATCGAAATGCACTAGCGCTTCTTTGAACTTATTCTGCATCCGCACCAGTTCGCCCTTGATCAACAGCCCCTCCACATTGCGTGGTTCGAGCTTCAGGGCTTCATCGATTTTGGCGGTGGATTTTGGAATGTTTTTTTCAATCACATAAAGACGCGCCTGACCGATCTTGGCAGCAGCGGAATTCGGATTGATTTTTTCGGCCTCGGCATAAGCCGCATGTGCTTCCACGAACTGGCTCAAGCCCACATAGGCATTGCCGCGCAACACCTGGACATCAAACAAATTCGCGGCCGGCACATTGGCTGGCCGAATTTCGTCGATGACTTCCTTGAATTTACGTTGCAGCAGATAAGCGTCGCCAAGCTTCAGGGTTGCAAGCTTTTTGTCGGCCCCGCGCTCAAGCGCCGCGCGATATTCCTTTTCAGCCGCGGCCCCGTTCTTCACCTTGACATAAACATCCCCAAGCAACAGCCGGGCGTTCACGTTGTTCGGATCGGCCTGCAATGCGTTTTTCAGTTCAATGACCGCACTGTTCCAATTGCGCTTGGCCACATGCTGCCGCGCGGTCTCGTAATAGCCGACAGATTTTTCAGACACCGGACGGGCAGCTTCCGCTGCCACGGGTGGAAGCGCGACAGCCAGGATCGCGGCGGTCAAGAGCGCGCTTTTAAGACTGGTTGATGGCACGTTCATTGATTTTCCCGTCATTTTCATCATCGCATTCCCTGTATTTTTTCTGCGTGACTTCATCTCGCCGACCCGGATAATCCGGTTCCGCGTCTGGCATCAAATCTGAATGTTATGCTGTTTCAAAAGATCATAAAACGTCGGGCGGCTGATCCCCAGAAGCTTGGCCGCCTGAGAGATATTGCCGTCAGCGCTCGCCAGCGCGTTTTTAAGAGCCCGGCGATCCGCTTCTTCGCGCACTTGTTTCAGATTGAGGATCACCGGCTCGCCAAATTTGTCGAGACCGAGATCAATGGCAGTGACCCGCGTACCTTCCGCCATGATGACCGCGCGCTTCACTTTGTTTTCAAGTTCCCGCACATTGCCCGGCCAGGCATGCGCGGTGATCGCTGTCAGCGCATCGGCCGAAAAGCCTTTGAGATTGCGGGTATGTTCCTGCGAGAATTTATTGAGAAAATGTTGCGCCACCAACGTCGGATCGCCGTCGCGTTCCTTAAGCGCCGGAATGTCGATGGTGATTTCGCTCAAACGATAAAACAAATCCTCCCGGAATCTGTTTTCCGTGATCAGCCGTTCCAAGTCCTGATGGGTGGCGCAGACGATCCGCACATCAACGGGAATTTCGCGCCGGCCGCCGATGCGTTCAATCACCCGCTCCTGCAGGAAGCGCAGCAGCTTGACCTGCAACGGAAACGGAATATCGCCAATTTCATCCAGAAACAGCGTGCCACCTTCCGCCATCTCGATCTTGCCGAGAGTCTGTTTGATGGCCCCCGTGAAGGCCCCTTTTTCATAGCCGAACAATTCGGACTCAAGGAGATTTTCCGGAATCGCCGCGCAGTTGATGGCAACAAAGGATTTGCCGCGCCGCGGGCTCAGATCATGCACCGCGCGGGCCAGAAGTTCCTTGCCGGTGCCACTCGCGCCAAGCAGCATGACCGCCACATCGGCCGGGGCCACCCGTTCGATCATCTCGCAGACCTTCATCATCTGCTGGCTGCCGGTGATGATGCCCTTGAGCGACGCCGACTGCCGCTGATCGGCCAGCACACGGTTTTCCGCCTCAAGCGCCTGCACATGAAAGGCACGGCGAACAATAAACCCAAGCTCGTCGGCATCGACCGGCTTCTGGTAGAAATCATAAGCCCCGATCGCAATCGCCCGAAGCGCGCTTTCCCGCGCGCCATGGCCCGAGGCGACGATGACCTTGGCGTCCGGCGTCAGACGCAAAATTTCTTCAAGCGTTGCGAACCCTTCGCTGGTACCGTCCGGGTCCGGTGGCAGGCCAAGATCAAGGGTCACCACCTTCGGCATCTCAGCCCGCAGAATTTCAAGTGCCTCAGCCCGCGTTCCGGCAACAAAGACCTCATAGGTTTCGAAATTCCAACGGTACTGCCGCTGCAATCCGACATCGTCTTCCACGATCAAAAGCTTTTGCTTTTGCATTGCTTCAGGCATTCCTCGCCCCCTGGGTACGCATATTTTGAAGGGACATGATCATCCGATCGCTAACTTGATGAACGCAGCCTTTACACCCCGCCCGTGCATTTTACACATTATGCTCAACATCGTTCCCCGGCGCTTCAACTGGACTGTGATCGATCAAGGGCAACCGCACAGTCATCACGGTTCCCTTGCCGACGGCACTGTCCACATCAAGACGGCCACCGAAGGATCTCACGATCTGACGAGACTCGAACGCGCCGATGCCATACCCGTTTTCCTTGGTGGTGCGGAATGGTTTGAACAATTCATCGCGTACGAAGGTTTCTTCCATGCCCGGTCCGTTATCGGCAACCACCGCCACGGCCCAGCCATCCTGCACCCCAAGGCTGAGATCGACCCGTCCCCTGTCGCCCACCGCCTCAAGCGCATTTTGCAAAAGATGGCCGAAGACAGTCTCAAGCTGAGCCACATCCGCCTTGACAAAGACCAAAGCAGTATCACCCGAAAAGGTTAACCCAAGCTTGTCGGAGGGCCGGTCGCCAACCAGTTTTTTCAGCAGGTCCGCAAGGTTGACAGACACCAAAGCGGTCTTGCCGTCACTGTCCCGCAAGCGGTTGAGACGTGTCAGCAGTCCGTTCATTTTGCCCACCGAATCCCGCACCGTCAGAATCATATCGCGCTGGAACTCAGGGTTTCCGGCATGGCGGTCAGCATTCTTCACCATCAGCGACAACTGGCTCGCCAGATTTTTGATGTCATGCATGATGAAGGCGAATTTTTTGTTGAATTCGTCGAACTGCCGCGACTCCGCCAGTGCCTTTTCCGAACCCTGCTCGGCCACATAACTTGCGATCTGCCGGGCCACCGTCTTCAGAATGTCGCGATCCTCCCAATTGAGGCTGCGCGGCACCCGCGGCTCTTCCAGAACGACAAAGCCGATGAGTTCGTCACGGTAATGTAAAAGCGGCACAACCAGCCAGACCCGGTCATCGGCGGAGATCCACTCCGGAATCGGGCAACCCTCGTAAAGCTCCGGCGCGCTCTGCACCTCGTCGAGATCGACGACCCAGGCTCGTTCCCCGATAAAGCGCAGGAACGGATCGCTCGACGCCAGCGTCCCATTGACTTTGCTTTGTGTGTTCCAGCTTGCGACGCGTACGAAATAGCCGCTCTCCTCGCGCTGCCACAACATGCCGCCCGGAGAATCCACAAGGTCGGCAAGCGCCTGAATCACCCGCTCCTGAAGCCCGAGCGCCAAATCGCTCGCCGACACCGTATTGATGAAGCGCAACCATTCCGCCCGGTAGTCATAGCGATAGCTGAAGAAATGCTTGTTGATCAACACCCGCATGCGCGCCCGGAACTGTCCCGAAAACAGAATGACCGCCAACAGCAGAAGTGCGCCGAACCAGAAACTGAACTGGATGATGCCACCCCAACGGCCGCCCAGATCGCGCAGATAATACCCCCCAGCCCCCATCAGCACGAGATAAACACCGCTGCCGACCAGAGAGGCGGTATGGATCACCACCCCGCGCGATACCGACACATCAAGCCGCCAGCCCGGATTGCGTGCCGCCGACAAGGCGATCAGGGGAACAATCAGAGCATTGATAGCGCCGCGCGCTTCGAAAAAGGCGCGACTGAAGCGAGCGCTCAGAACCGCATCGGCGTAAAAGAAAAAGTCATAAAGAAAAATGCCGCCCAACCCGAGACAGAGCAACTGAATGCCCCAGCGGTTTTTGGCCGCCGTGTTGCGATAGAAGTTGTCGACCAGAAACACGCAGCCAATGGAGGCCGCCATCCGCGACAGCAAAACCACCTGTGGCAGCAAGTAGGTGCGCGGAATAATATCGAGATTCTGAAGCGCCACAAGAACGTCAAGGCCGACCAGAAAGGATAATGCACCCAAAATAATATAGCGGGTCTGCCGCTCATAATCCGGACGCCCATATTCGGCCCAGAACACCCGCAGCAAGGCCAAAAGGAACAAAACCCAGCCTGCGGTCCTGAAGGTCTCGCTCAGAGATCCAAAAATCTGGGCAATCCCGGGTAGATAATAGGAGAACGCATTGACGCAGGCCCAGACCGTCATGGACACGCTGGCGACAATAAGCCACAACCCCGGCCCACTGCGTTTCCAGCTGGCGACCAGAAGCAGGGTCAGGAAAAAATAAGCAACCGCCGCAACGGCATGCGTTACAAAAGTGACTTCGATCAGAACAACTATCCCCTAATTCGCTTTCAGGCGATCGGCCCAAAAGCCAGCCTCACCACAGGCCGCCATCGGTGTATCATAGCAAATTGCAGTGCGAAGAATACATCCGAAGCGTTAACAAGCAAAAGGCGCAACCCGCCTCAGGAGTCAGCGCACTCCATCGGGCCAGATCACCACCCGAAGGGTCTGGATCAGCACCAGGAAGTCGAGAAAGATGGTGTAATTCTTGATGTAATAGAGATCATATTGCAGCTTGTGGCGAGCGTCCTCGACCGAGGCCCCATAAGGATAATTGATCTGCGCCCAGCCTGTGATCCCCGGCTTGACCCGGTGACGTTCATGGAAATAGGGGATCTCAAGCGCCAATTCCTCGACAAACACAGGGCGTTCGGGGCGCGGGCCGACAAAGCTCATGTCGCCCTTCAAAACATTGAAAATCTGCGGAATTTCATCAATACGCGAAGCCCGGATGAACTGGCCGACCGGGGTCACCCGAGCATCATTCTTCTGCGCCCATTGCGGCCCGTTCTTCTCGGCATCGGTGCGCATGCTGCGGAATTTCATCACCATGAACGGTTTGCCGCCCTGCCCCACCCGCTCCTGACGGTAGAAAATGGGACCGGGGCTCGTCAACCGGATGACCACTGCGGTGCCGATCAGAATGGGCAGACTGATGCATAGCAAAATCAGGCTGGCCAGAATGTCAAAGCCGCGTTTGAGCACAAGATCCACCTGGCTTGAGCCGACGAAGCCATCCGAAAAGATCAACCAGCTCGGGCTCATGGATTCAAGATCGACGGCCCCTGTCTGTTGCTCGATAAAAGTGGTGGCGTCGGTGATCTTGAAGCCTTCCATCTTGCAGGCGAGCAATTCGGCAACCGGCAGGGTGCCGCGCCGTTCCTCACTCGCGACCACGATCTCGTTGGCTTCATGGGCCTCCGCAAACTTCACCAACGGCCGCACATCGTCAAAGTCCCTGGCCCCGGCGATCTGGGTTTCGTTATCCGTCATACGCACGGCGGCGACGCAATAGAAGCCTCTGTTGGAGCTGAATTTTTCCATATTGCGAATACGCTCCGCCCGGGCTCCTGCACCGAGCACGATCACGCGCTGGCGGAACAAATCGAGATCGGCGACATGAGTAAACACAATGCGGGAAATCACAATGCCGACGATGGCAAAGCCGATACTGTAAGCAAAGATACTGCGCCAGATGCTGACGTCCGGCAGCACGAAGGACGCCACCGACATCATGATGAAACTCAGCAGCATGGCAATCGGCAACCGCACCACCATAATGCGAATATCACGGCAGCTTTCTGTCTGATAAAGCCCAACCGCCAACATCGACACATAGACAATGATGACAAATGTGGCAAAGACCGGCAGGTGATGGCCGTACTGAATCGGCAGCAGGTCCAGCTGAGTAAATCTGACAGTAAGACCCATCGTGATGGCCACCGCCAGGATGACAATCTCTACAAAGCCCAACGCAAAAACAGGCTTGGGAATGTAATGTTTGAAAAGCCGTATCATCGAATTCTTCGATTACCTGTCCTGCAAGGGTGCCATTGATCAAGCCTTTCGAGCTTTTCTATCTGTCCCTATATACCCGGTGCGGGTTTAAATCTCATTAAAATACACATTAAATCATGGCCTTGGTTAAGCCCGCCAGAAACCAGAAACGCAGGTTCCATTGCCCCCTGCCGACGCCCTAAGAGCCTTCATCCGTGGCATTTAGACCCGTTAGCTACCATAGAACCAGCCACCGCCGCTACCTGCGTCATGATGGTTAACTTTGTGGCAATCCTTGAAACCCAGACCTTGTCGGTAATCTTTACAGCGTCCAATCGACCCTGAATTGGTGAGAGAAATAATCACAACTAATTGTTATAACTTGATTTTATGTCGACCAGACTATTCCAGCCCCTGCCTCATCTCAACAGCCTCAAACAGCCCCCTGCATAGCTGTCGGTATATTTTACATAATCTGACAAAACTGCTCGTCAAAAATTGGCTCGCGCCGACATAAGCAGAAGAATGAAAAACTAACATGTTGGTTTCTATAATATTTAATGGAATTTCCCTGGCACAAAAGCATTCTGGCACGGTCCCTGCATTACTCATTGCGAACGGCTCGCTGATCTGGGGCTACGTTCAGTACGTAGTCAACCAGCCGCAAATGAAATTCTTCTTTCTAAGTTCAGGAGGAACTCCGATGAAACTCTTCAAGACAATCGCCTTTGGTCTCGCTGCCGGCGTCGCCCTTGCCGCTCTGGCCCTCCCGGTCGAAAAGGCCGAAGCCCGCGTGGTCGCTTATTCGACCCTGCAGGTCACGAATTTCTTCATCACCGATGGCGCTCAAATCCTCACCAACATCCAGGGACAGAACAACACAAATACTTCCGCTGTCCTGGCCAGTTATGGCAATGTGGCTCATGACGACCCACAGGACATCACTTCAAATTCCAATGCGCTTCAGTCCTGCGTTGGCGCAGGTGGCGTTTGCGGTAGCATCCCCCAGGATGATTTTGCGCGTTATTCCGCTGTGAATACGGGCGCTCACTTTGCTCGCTCTGACGCAGACCTCTCGGGCAACATCCTGACCCCAGTCAGCGGCGCCAATGCCAAATCAGTCGCGGAAGTCGAACTGAACCAGGTCGGTTCAGGCACCGGTGCCTCAGGCATCCAGTCCGCTGCAAACTTCGGCATCAGCTTTGTTGCTGGCAACACTGGCAACCTGACCCTTCAGTTTGACGCTGCCTGGGACATCTATCTCTTCAGCGACGAAATAAACAGCGTTACACAGGCTGACACACAGTGGGCCATCACCCTCTTCGACGTGACCACTCAGACCGACGTGACCTCGATCATCAGCTTCACTGGCGCTGGTCAGCTCAGCGATCTGAATAAGGCACAATCGCTGTTCGGTCCCGGCACCAACAACACCAACAACGGCAGCGACAACTTTATCCTGACGGTTTCGGGTCTCCAGGAAGGTCATAGCTACGACTTCAACCTGACCCACAACACCAAGGCAACTGCAACCAAGCGCGTTTCAGAACCTGCAGCTCTCGGCTTCCTCGGCCTTGGTCTGATCGGTCTGGCCTGGCGCCGCCGCCGCTCAGCCTAAGCTGACGGAATAGAATGAAGAGTTTCAAGCGGGAGCAGCGCAAGCTGCTCCCGCTCTCTTTTTGGCGGCATGGGCCCGTATAAAAAGACCGAGTGTCAAAACCTCACCCGTCATTGCGAGGCGCAGCCGAAGCAATCCAGACCACCGCCCAACAAAGGTCTGGATCGCCATGCCGCTCACGCGGCCCATAATGACGGCGAACACCGGGGCGGGGGCCGAACAATGCGAGGTGTTACGGCTGATACCGGCCGGGTGCCAATATCCCCGCCGGATCCAGCGCGGCCTTGAGTCGCGACACCGTCTGCCAATAAGGATCGGCCGGATCCTGGACCGCCGATGACATAAACTGGCTGGCCAACCGATAGGGCGGGTAACCGGCGGCAATAAAGGCCTTGGTCGCTGCCTCGTAACAGGCTGCGGCGGCCGCTGCTTCTTCCTCGTTGTCGCGGTCAAAGCAGATGGTCATGATGGCTGCGAGAGCACGCGCCGTGACCATGCTGAAGGTCAGCGGACATTCAAAGCCGTAATCCCGCAGAATGAGTTCGGCCAACGCCACCAGCCGGGCGGCATGATCGCCCGTCATGGGAATAACCGGGGCAAGCCACAACAGACCGCAGCCGTCCGCGGCCGGATCATGCCCGAAGCTCGGCCCCGTAGAGGCGCGGCGGTTGCGCCAATATGCTCCGGCCAGGAAATGCCGGGTCGGTTTGCCGCGCAACAGGCCGATGGCCTCCTCGCCTTCCCCCACCATGCGGCGGAGGCGCTCCCCCATGCCGGCCTGCGGCAGCATCCCGGATGCCCGGCGACCAAGCGCCAGCAGACGTTCATCCACAACCATAACTTTGGCCGGAAGCCCCTGCAAAGCCTGACGCAGCCGCTTGACCCCAGCCTTGACCTGGCTGCGACTGCCGTAAAAACCGGCCGTCAAGGACCAGGCCGCAATACCATATTGCCGGCGAAGATCCGCTCGGACATCCTCGGGCAACGGTGTAAGGCCCCCCAAAGCTTCATAGGGATAGCGCTGACGCCCGCCAATCAGACGCATGTCATTGCCAATATGCACAATGCTTTTAAGCGTGCCGTCCAGCCTCAAGGGCCGCAGCCGCTCGATCAAGGGCGCGATCGCGGCGCTGTCTTTGACCATCACAACGGCGGCGCAGAAATACTCCGGCTCCGGCATCAGCCATAGCCCAAGACTGGTCACCACCCCCATGCCCGACTGACTGAACAAGCCGTCAAGCACGGGGCCGACACCGTAAGGATAAAGATGCGTCACCGTGGAATTGTCATAGCGGCCAAAGCCGGTTTTCAGGATTTCCCCCGTGGGCAGCGCGATCTCAAGCCCGGCCACCGCCAAAAACCGATCGCCATAAGGCGTATGGCCAAACCCGCGCTCAAGCACATTGCCAATGATCCCGCCATCAGGCCCGGCGCCGGTGCAATCGAGCCATAATTTTAGCCCGCGTTCCCGCAGATGATCATAAAGCGCGCCCTGCGTCACCCCTGGTTCAATCACCGCATAGGCCAGCTGTTCGTCAACCGCCCGGATGCGGTTCATGCGGCCAAGGTCCAACAATATGGCCCCGTCGCGCGGCGGTATGGCATCGCCATAGCCCCAGTTGCGTCCGGTACTGACGGGATAAACGGCAACCCCTTCCGCCGTGGCCAGTTTCAAAATCGCCGCGACTTCGCTGCTCGATCCCGGACAGACGCGCCCGGCCAGACTCCGCACCCGTGGGCTGGTCGTGGGCGGCTGCGGGAAATCATCCCCGAACAGGACATTATCAGCGCCGACAATGGCGGCCGCCGAGGACTTGAACTGCTCGGGAACGGACATCTGAGGGTGCTCCGCCTGTTACTTGCTATTGGCCAGCTGCAGCATATGCTCAATCTCCTTGCGGTTGTCGATCGCATAGTTTCCAGCAAGAAGATCCCGGAGAACCTCGCCCGCCTCACGTTTGCGACCCGCCGCGAGCAAAGCTTCCGCATAATGGCGGCGAATGTCGAGAGCTTGCGGTGCGAGATCGACCGCCTTCCGCAGGATTGTCACAGCATCGCCCAACCGTTTGGCCCCCATATAAATACTACCCGCCGTATCCAGAATATCAGGCTGGTCGGAGCGCAGCGCCAAGGCTTTTTCGATCGTCCGCACCGCCTCGGGCGTTTGTCCCTTGTTGTGGTAGGTCCAGGCCAGATTGTTCAGCACAAGCGGATTGTTCTTCTCCGTCTTCAAAAGGGTTTCATAGCCCTGCGCCGCCGCGTCAAAGCGCTTGAGGCCAAGGTTCGTATTGGCCAGATGAAACCGCGTCGCCGTATCATTCGGGTACTTCACGAGCCAGGCAGTCAGGTCCGCCACCGCCGCATCCGGCTTGCCGCCAAGCATTTTCGCCTCCGACAGCCGCCGCAGATTGACACTGTTCGGCTGCAGCTTATAAACCGTGCCGAAGCTCGTGATCGCCTGCCCATAATCTTTTTTCGCCAAGGCCACATAACCCTGCGCCTCATCAAGACTGACGGGACTGAGGCCGGCGGGCTTATCATGAACCAAGGTCGCAAGCAGTTCGTTCGCCTGCTCAACCTGTCCAAGATTGGCCAGCACCTGCACCATGGCAAAGCGTGCGGCCGTATGCTTCGGGTTAATCCGCAGCGCCCCGTCCAGTGCCTCCCGGGCACGCGGCAGATTGCCCTGGGCCAACAGTGCCGACCCGAGCAGATAGTGGCTTTGCGCATCCCGCGGCGCCGCAGAGGTCAATTTTTCAAAGGTGATGATGGCATTCTCAGGTTGCCCCGCCATCATTTCGCCCTGCCCGATCACCTCAAGCAAGGCCGGGTCATTCGGATAGATCGACTGCACTTTCTGGGTGACGGCAAGCGCCTTCATGTAATCGCGGGTTTCAAGATAGGCCTGAGCCAGGAAGATCGCAGGCTCGCGAGCCCCCGGCTGACTCTCCACCGCTTTTTCCAGCAAAGCGATCCGTTCCACCTGATGGCCGCCCTCCCGCGCGAGGTCAGCCAGCATCAACTGCGCCTTCTGATCTTTCGGATGGACCTTCAGCACGCCTTCGAGGAGACGTTTGACTTCATCCGGCTTTTTCTCCACCACAGCAAAGCGCACCAGATTGAAGCTCGCATTCTGGTTGCCCGGCTCTGCTTTCAGGGCGGCCTCGAACGCGGCTTTAGACCCAGCCAGATCTTTCTTCTCCGCAAGCCCGATCCCCTCAAGGGTGAACCCGGCCGCGCGTTTCGGCTCCAATTTCTGAAGTTGCCGCGCACTGGCGATGGCCTCATCCGATTTGCCGGCCCGCAGTTGTTCAAGCGTCAGGATCACCCGCTTCTCAAAAGACTTCGGGTCCATGGTGATCGACTTTTCAAGCTCGCTAAGTCCCTTGTCCACATTACCGCTGGCAATCTGGGTCATGCCAAGCTGAGCCGTCGTGGACGCCGACGCAGGATTGAGCTCAAGCGACTGCTCAAGATAGCTCCGGCCCATGGCCAGGTCGCCCTTTTGCAGCGAGGCCTGAGCCAGGAGGTTCAAAAGCTCCGAATCCTTATTGTCCGATTTCGCCAGGATGTTCAAAGTCTGAAAGGCATCATCCGAACGGCCGAGCGCCATCTGGATCCGGGCCATCAGCTTGCGCGCCCCAATATCGCCAGGAACAGCCGCCAGATAACGGTTGATGGCGGCATAGGCCTGTTCCTTGCGGCCAAGGGCAAAGTTCGCGGCTCCCTGCACCAACAGACTCGGCATGCGATCCGGGGCCACCGCCAGAACACGGTCGGCATAGTCGACGGCTTCAGCAAATTTCTTGCCCTGATAAGCCACGACCGCGGCCACATGGTTCGCCGGTGGATAATCCGGTGCAACAGCCAGAACCTTGCTGATATTTTCCTTCGCCTCTTTGGGCTGATTGTTATTCAATTGCGACCAGGCCAGAACCGTACGAATGAAAATACTGTCAGGACGCAGTTTGATCAGTTTTTCAAAAGCCGCAGCAGCCGTTTTATAATCGCCGCCCGCCGCCGCAAGATCGCCGTCAAGGGTCAGAACCTTCACATGGCTCGGATCGACCCGCACCGCCAGATCGCGGAATTTTTTGGCGTCCGTGAGATTGCCCCGCGCAATGTCAATATTGGCCAGCCCAACATAGCCCAGCACATTGTTTGAATTGAGCTTCAACGCCGTCTCATAAGCTTCCCGCGCCTCATCGTAATTGCTCAGGCCGCGATAGGCATCGCCCCGCACAACATAGAGTGCTGACTGAGTTGGCACCGGCAGATCTGTTCCGATGATTAACTCTTTGAGGTTTTTCTGATATTCGCCCTGCAGCTGCAAGGCCTCGGCAAGTGGCGCCATGACCGAAAGGGGGTCAACACCGGCTTTTTTCGCCAGTTGCAGCTCCTTTTCGGCGGCCAGACCGTCTTCCATGTCGATATAGACCTGGCCCAGCAGCAACCGCGCCGCCGCCGCATCGGGCGTATCCTTCAGCGCCGCTTTCAACTCAATCGTCGCCGCCCTGAGGTCGCCTTTCATGCGAAAGTCTTTGGCGCGGTCCATATGCTGTTCAAGGGTATAGCTGGCCTTCTGATCGCAAGCCGCAAGACCGAGCGTCATGCCGCCCACAGCCATCAACAGCATCACCGAAGACAAAACCGATGGAAGCTTCGAACGTAAAGACGACCGATATGTGCTGATACGAGCTTGTTTGTTCAAAGGACCTGAAGTCACTATCCACCCCACCTATGCAACCGTCATTGCGACGCCGTGAGAATTGCTATCTCTGCGACCCTATCGCCACCCTGGCGAGAAGAGCACGACCTTAGCCCAGGCACAGGTCATCGACAACGCATGTCGGCACAGACCCTGTACTCAGGCTTATATATTTACACAGAGAAGCTTTAAAGTTCGTTTATGATGGGTGCCGTCAAGTCCGGTCAGGCGGTGCCGGCCAAAGATTGCCACTGTTGGTCAGGACTTCCCAGATTTCTGGTCGCCGGGCGAAAACATCGTCCAGAAGACTGCCTATCTCGCGCATATGCACCCGGCGCTTGCCGTGATAATTGATCAAGGGTCCGACCGGCGTAAAAATAATGCCAAGCTTGCGGATCAGCCGGTCCAAAGCCGGTTCGACCATAATCGCAAGATGGCTGATGCCGTTTTCGATGCTCATGCTGAGAATCGCCTGCATAAGGCCCAGAGTGATATGCGGAATGACCCGCTGGTCATGACCCGGATCACTGGTGTCATAAAGCGCCGGAATGAGTGTATCCTCGCGCCGCTTGCGAAACTGTTTGGAAATAGCGAATCGCGAAATTTCCCCGGTAAGCTCCCGCGGCAACTCAGCGTTCCCCATGGTGGAAAGTTCGGGCGATACATTCAGGACTGGCAGACTGGCCGTTGCGGTCGGCAAAATAAGGCGCACAGTGCCCGCGACCATGCCCGTCGGCTTATGTATAAGCAGGCTGCAGACCGCATGCTCATCACAAGCATCAGTTTCGAATCCATCCGGAAATTCATCAATATTTTCAAAGCCGGTTTCGACACAATAAACCTGGTAGCGCAGTTCCTGAGACAAACGCACGAGGTCATCTGTCCGCGCCGGAATCACATCGAACCACTTCCGATATAAGTCCACGAGTTTTTGGCCTTCTTCCAAATAGCTGGCCTGGCCAGACAATAGGGATTTTACATCATTATTCTGACTAACATCTTGGCCATTTGATGTCTGCGCGCCAAAAACCATGAGCTTCACTAAGCCTTTCAAATTCCAACGCGTCGTTGGTATGTGCTAAAGTTTGCCAGAAACGTTCTTAAGGTTTGTTTAAAGAGCTCCCATTGCGGCAGCTTCCCGGTGCCTAACCATGCCTGAGGCAAAACTGCTCCGGAAGCAGCTTGAAATTAGGACTGTTTGCGACAAACCTCTCGCAGGGAGCGAGAGTTTTATGGGTGTGGGGAATCCTACTGACTTGATAAGACTCAGGCTCTTAACCTTGGTTAAGAGCAGGCGCGGAACTGTGCGCCTTGTCCGCTACGCGGCCGTGACTTTTTTATGCCTGGCAGCCGCCGCTCATACAGCGCTTGCCGTGCCGACCTTTCGCTATGACCCGCAAACAAATTTGCTGGCCAATTATCAATCGGATCTCGATGGTTGGGCCGCCCTCGTTGGCGATCCGATGTACCGCAGTTCCTTCGATGCGATTTTTACCGCTGACAGCCTCTCCAACAGCTTCAGTTCCTCGGCCAGCTCGGTGCAATCGAGCCCTGACCGTGCGCTCGACCGTCACGAACGCCGCGCCATGCGCTCGCTTTATAACAGCCTCGCAAGCGCTGCCCGGTCGCACGGATCAAAGGGCGGCGGATTTTCTCTCAGCGACGACGAAGCAGACGCCTTCGGCGGTGCCAAAAGCACAGGGAACGGGGATCTGCTCGGGGAATTGAACCGTACCGCCAACAGTCTCTTTGCCACTGCCGTCCGCGCCCGGAACCCCGCCGCCAACGGCAACGACTCCGACGAAGACTATGCCCTCATCCAGCCCGAACAATCCGCCCAAACAACGGGCCAGGAAATCCTCACCACCCACCCTCAGAAAGCAGCCGCAACCGCCTCTCCTGGCGAGACGACACTCGGCTCGCTCGGTCTTGAGGCAATGCACCCCATCTTGCGCATGAGCGGCATGGTGGCCGAAAGCCTGCACGAGCTGCGTCAATTTGTGCTGATTGAACATCCGAAATCTTCTCAGCTGATGATGCTCGACAACAGAAGCAGTCAAGCGCTGGTGATGCAGACCAACGTCAATTTCACCCCAAGCCCCGATCTCAATCGTCATGACAGCGGCAACCACCCGCTCGCCTCGCCGGCCCAGGATGTCTCTGTCGACCCCGACAGAAACGGCGCCCTCAGCTTTCTCAATAAGCCGCTCAAGCAACTTTTATGGGACATCCTCGGATCAAGCGCGGCGTTCCTGATCTATAGCCTGCTGTTTGTGGCCTGGCTGACCTGGCGCAAAGTCATCAGCCGTCACATCTGAGACGGCCAGTCCCGCAGATAAGCCGCCACCCGCGCCCGCAGCACGGGCACGACCTCGGCCTCGAACCAGGGATTGCGGCGCAACCAACCCATATTGCGCGGCGATGGATGCGGCAGAGGAATGATATCGGGGCCATATTCGGCCCAGGCGCGCACCGTGGCGGCGACACTCCCCTTGGTCCGCCCGGCGAGATGATAGGCCTGCGCATATTGGCCGATGGCAAGCACCAGACGCGGGTTTGGCAGCTGCGCGAAAATCCGGTCATGCCAATGGGCCGCGCATTCCGGCCGCGGCGGCATATCGCCGCCCCGTGGATCACGCCCCGGATAACAGAACCCCATGGGAATGATGCTGATGCGCGCCGCATCATAAAAGGTCGCGCGGTCCAGACCCATCCAGTCGCGCAACCGATCGCCGCTTGGATCGTTAAAGGGAATGCCGGTCTGATGCACCCGTAGGCCCGGCGCCTGCCCGCAGATGATCAGGCGTGCCGTGCGGCTCGCCTGGATCACCGGATTGGGGCCGAGTGGCAGATAGTCAACGCAAATGCGGCAGGCCCGGATATCCGCCAGCAGACGGTCGAACCGGGCCGCGCTCATCAGCCCGCCGCCGCCACATCGGCCTGAGTTACGGAATGGGCAAGCACATCAGCCGCCGCCCGCAGCAATGGCACCGCAAGCAAGGCACCAACCCCTTCGCCCACCGCCTCATCCTGCACAAGCGGAACAAGACCAAGCGCCGCCGCCAACCGCTGCTGCGCCACGCTGCCCGGTGTCGCCAGCAAACAATGGGCAATGTTGCTGTCGGACGCCGCATGCAGAACCGCCGCCGCCACCAGCGGCACAAACCCATCGAGCACCACCGGCACGCCCTGCGTGCGCGCGGCCAGAATAGAGCCGACAATGGCCGCCATGTCACGGCTGCCAAAACGGCGCATCAGTTCAAACGGATCGCTTTGTCCCTGATGCTGGTTCATGCCGGTACGGGCATGAACCCGGTCCGCCACGGCAAGCCCGGCCAGCAAATCCTCGGCAAGCTCCGGATGCAACACGGCAGCAAGGGCGGTCGCCGCCGCCTCTCCGCCTGCACCGAAACGGGCAAGACATAAAAGATCAGGTTCACTGACGATGGCCTCCATGCCGAACGCCATGGTGGCGGCACAGTCTTCCTCCGACAGCGCCGGAGCGCTTCGATAGTCGCTATGCGGCACATCAAGGGCGAGGTCATAAACCTTCAAACCAACCCCATGACGGAGGCACATGATATTGGCCGGATGTCCACCCGCCGCCAGAAGGGTCAGGCGATTGCGCGCGTTCTCCTGAGCTTCGGCATCGTCATGTGGAGCCGCAAGCGCCGCATAAATCGCAAGTTCAATGCGCTCAAGACGCGGCTGCCGATTGCCCTTCCACCCGGCAAGCCAGGGCCCGAGACTGGCGAGACGGCCAAGCGGCACATCATCAGCCGCAAGATCGGCCATCCGTGCCCGCGCATCCGCCGCAATGGCGGCATTGCAATCGGGAAAATGGCGCAGAACCGCCTTCACATCATCAAAAGGCAGCCCTGTCAGGCCGAGGGCGGTGTTGTCCGGCTGGCTCATGGATCCACTCACTTACGAATAAAGTCGCGCCTTTATAGCCCCTCACAACCCGGAAAACCAGCACCCATCCGCCGCTCAGATGGCGTCCTTCCGCGCCTGCATCCCAAGCGGATCGGCCACGAGAGTCCGCCCCTCATGGAGCGCCCCATACCAGTCAAGCGCCGCCCGCAACCGCACCACCTCGCCCACCACCATCATGGCTGGCGTGGCGATCCCGGCCTCGGCAGCGAGCCCCACCACGGCACCCAGAGTCGACTCGACCACCCGTTGCGTCGGCAAGGTCGCGTTCGAGATCAGAGCCACCGGCTCAGCCGCAGAACGCCCGCCCGCAAGCAACCGCTCCACCAGCTCGGCGATATGACTGAGCGCCATGAAGACCACAAGCGTCGTCCCGCTTTGCGCCAAAGCCACAAGATCAATGTCAGCGGGCAACCCGCCACCCGCACCATACCCGGACAGAAAGGTCACCGCCGAATTGGTCTGCCGGTCAGTCGCCGGAATACCCGCATAAGCGAGTCCGCCGACCCCGGCTGAAATCCCCGGCAAAATACGAAACGGCACGCCAGCGGCAACAAGCGCCCGCGCCTCCTCTCCGCCGCGACCGAACACCAGAGGATCGCCGCCCTTCAGCCGCAACACACGGCGTCCCGCCCGCGCATGCTCCACCAAAGCCGTCGAAATATCCCGCTGGGTCGGCGATGGCTTGCCGCCGCGCTTGCCCGCGAATTGCAACTGCGCTTGGGGCCGCGCGAGGGTCAGGATCTCCGGCCCCACAAGCGCGTCATAGACTACCACATCGGCCTGACGCAGACCGTTCAACGTATGCAAGGTCAACAGTCCGGGATCCCCCGGCCCTGCCCCGGCCAGCCAGACCCAACCGGGCTCAAGGCGCGGCAGATTGGCAAGCGGCAATTCAGGGTCTTCGGCAGTCATTTCATTACACACTTATTTTATGTTATACGGAAAATACATCTCATTTTTAACGTAATTACTATCTTCTGTCGAGGTGCACCGTTTCGACATTACCAAAACTTAGGCTTTGCATTATAAGCTGCTTGGCAGACAGCATTTTTCAACGACCGTTTGGGAGACATATACCGTGAGCGCAACCATTCATCCGGTCATCCTGTCGGGCGGTGTTGGCACGCGACTCTGGCCGCTCTCTCGGGCGCAGTTTCCTAAACAGCTTTTGCCTCTCGTCACCGATCGCTCGATGCTTCAGGAAACCGTGTCCCGCATCAGCGACGCCGCGCGTTTCAGTGCCCCGCTGATTGTCGCCAACGAGGATCACCGCTTCATCATCGCCGAACAGATGCGCCAGTCCGGCATCACCCCCGACAGCATCATTCTTGAACCCGAAGGACGCAACACCGCACCGGCCGTAGCGCTCGCAGCCCTTTATCTTGCCGCCCGTGATCCGGAAGCCATTTTGCTCGTCATGCCGTCCGATCATGTGATTGAAAACACAGACAGTTTTTCCAATGCCGTCAGCGCTGGCGCAGCCGCGGCTGCAGCCGGAAAACTCGTCACCTTCGGCATCACCCCGACCGCTCCCGAAACCGGCTATGGCTATATCGCAGCAGGCCCGGCGCTCCCCGGCCATCAGGGCGTTTTTGCGGTCTCCCGCTTTGTCGAAAAGCCCGATCTCGCCACCGCCGAAGGTTATATTGCCGACGGCAATTATTCCTGGAACGCCGGGATTTTCATGCTCCGCGCCGATGTTTATCTGGCCGAGCTTGAGCGCTTCAATCCAGCCATTCTCGACGCCTGCCGTGCGGCTCTCGCAGGCGCGAAAACGGATCTGTCCTTCACCCGCCCCGATGCCGCCGCCTTCAAGGCGTCGCCCTCCGACTCGATCGATTATGCGGTGATGGAAAAGACCGCCGACGCCGCCGTTGTGCCCGTCGATATGGGATGGAGCGATGTCGGCTCCTGGAGCGCTCTCTGCCTGCTCGCCGACAAGGACGACCGCGGCAACGCCATCCGTGGCGATGTCATCGCCATCGACAGCGACAACAATTACATCCGCTCCGAAGGGCCGGTCGTCGCCACCGTCGGGCTTGAGGATATCGTGATCGTGGCCATGGATGACGCCGTAGTCGTCGCCCATAAAAACAAGTCCCAGAACATCAAAGCGGTGGTCGAGGAACTCACGCGCCGCAAGCGCACCGAACATCTGAGCCATACAATTGTCTATCGTCCCTGGGGCAGCTATCAATCAGCCGATAGCGGCGACCGCTATCAGGTCAAGCGGTTGGTGGTGAACCCGGGTGAAAAGCTCTCACTCCAAAAGCACATGCATCGCGCCGAACATTGGGTGGTCGTGCAGGGTACGGCCAGAGTGACCCGGGATGACGAGATCATCATGCTGCATGAAAACCAATCGACATATATCCCCGTAGGTGCAACCCATCGGCTTGAAAATCCGGGCAAAATCCCCCTTTACATCATCGAGGTACAGTCCGGCGGCTATCTCGGTGAAGATGACATTGTAAGATTTGACGACACTTACGGTCGAATTTGACACAAGACCATAATAACGTGACATGGGTTGGGAAAAGGTCACAAACTTCTCTCAACATCGAACGGGAATTTGAGTTTTTTATATTCCCTTAAGTCATTTCAATAATTAATCAATAAAATCAATACGATCTTAAGGAAATCCATTCTAAGCTCCTGATTATTGCAAGGATGCACTTGCACGTTCGCCCAGCACGTGCCCGATAAAATCCAACCGCCGTTCTGTGGCACAAGAATTGCTTCTATAAATCTATGAGTTGCTCCTGCCGAGACCGACATGTCGGACATCCCAAGCAGAGAGCAGCGCCGACGGCATCTTTGAGGATTAATCCAAAAGAGATGCAACAGGAAATTGCTGTAACTAGGAGCCGATCGAAATGGTGACAAGAAAATGGGCTGTTGCAGGTGCTATTGCGGTTGCCGGCCTGGCCACTGTCAGCATCTATGCATTGCTGCATCGCGATATACCAGTTTCTCACGCTTCATCGGATGAAGTGACCTGGAATCAGGCCACTCTACCCGCGGCTGCCAGCGACACAGACGACAGCGCCCCAGCCTCAGCCAGCACGGCAGGCCAGGAAACCAACATCACCACTGGTTATGCCAACACCTGGACCGACAAAACCGATAACGGCTTCGTGCTTCTAGAGTCGCCGAATTTCGACAAAGCCCTGACCGGCAGCATCAAGGGCGATCAGGCTGGCCTTGGCGATCTGCAAAACTACCTTGACAGCGCGCTAGGCGACGAACCGATCCTGCGCCGTCTCGCGGGCCGCCTTCTTGAAGGTCTGAGCACGAGCAACATTCGCCATGACTACACCGCCGTGGCCGCTGCGAGCCAGCGGGTCGCCGAAGGCGTCGCCCGCGCCATGGCCTCGGCCTATCGCGTCAATTATGGATCGACCAGCGATTTCAGCCCTGAAAAAACCGCCATGGGCTGGGATTTCGGGCCAACATCCAACAAACTGCCAAAGAATTTCTCCCGCGTCGCGCCAAACTCGAAAGAGATCAATGGCACCAAGGTCGCGGCCTTCGATTTGAAGTCTGGCAGCGCGCCCTTCAACGACGGCCTGACCGGCGTCACCAGTTTTAAAACACGGCTGACCGATGGCCTGTATCGCGTTCTCGTGGTCTCGGGTCCGCAGGCCGATGGCCGCCTGCCCAAAGATCCTTTTGGACATCTGTCGACCGACGGCCGCACGCTGCGCATGGTCGATGCCACGCGCAACATGCCCGATGCCGAAGTTCGCTTTTCCAGCGCCGGGATCAATTATTACGTGCCGACTTTCGCCATGGCCGCAAGCGTTCCCGGACTTGCCCCCATCAATGCCGATGGCGGCCGCCTGGTCAAACTCAACAATGGCAAGGGCAAAGCGGGCCAGGGTGAACTTCTCGTCACGCGGGCCAAAGTCGAAAACGGAGAGATGACCTTAGGCTTCGCTCCATCCGCAGGCGGCGAAACCTATATTGTCGCCTTGATGGTCCAGAACAGCGATTACTCAGCCTTCGAAAAAGACATGCAGGAGCAGATTGCAGCTCTGTTGTCGTCCATCGAAACAGCAGCTGGCGGCGACAATCGCGGCACACACCCGGGCCATACATCGCCCTTCCAGACGGCTTTCAATACCACACAGAACGGCACACACGGCAGCCGCAGCGGTGGTGGCTTCGGCAGCGGTGGATATGCAGGCGGCGGCTACGCAAGCGGTAGCAGCGGCGGCGGCTATGGATCTGGCAGCAGCGGAGCGTCACCAGGCTCAAGCCCGTCATCCTCGACGTCCTCATCCTCATCTTCAGGCGGCAATGGCGGAACGCCATCCTCGACGTCGTCGTCCTCATCCTCAGGCGGTAACGGTGGCACGCCATCCTCAACGTCATCGTCCTCATCCTCAGGCGGCGATGGCGGCACACCATCCTCGACGTCATCATCCTCATCCTCAGGCGGCGATGGCGGCACGCCGTCCTCAACGTCATCGTCCTCATCCTCAGGCGGCGATGGCGGCACACCATCCTCGACATCATCATCCTCATCCTCAGGCGGCGATGGCGGCACACCATCCTCGACGTCATCATCTTCAGGCGGTGATGGCGGCACACCGTCCTCGACGTCATCGTCTTCAGGCGGCGATAGCGGCACACCGTCCTCGACATCCTCGTCTTCAGGCGGCGATGGCGGCACACCGTCCTCGACATCGTCTTCATCCGGCGGCCCCAAGCCGCAAGATGCGCTGCAAGCCGATGCCGGTCATGACCTTATGGGCAATCTTGGCGACAGCTTCTTCCTGAACGGCTGCAACTCGGTCTTCAGCGATCAGACCTTGTGCGATTTCACGGCTGAGTATCTCACCGAAAACTTCAGCATCACCTGGTATTATGAAGGGAATGAAGTCGCGTCTGGCATCACGGCGACGCTCGACACCTCGACGAACCCGTGGTTTACGACTATCGGCGACTATATCCTCAGCCTTGAAATCATCTTTACGGGTGGCGATCTGCAGGGTTTGGCCTCAACCGATTTCACCCAGTTGAGCCTGAACCAGAATGCAACCATTCCCGTTCCCGGCATACTCGGGCTATTTGGTCTCGGGCTGCTCGGGCTTGGATATCGTCGCCGGCTATAGATGCAGAACGTTCCCACATATACTGCGATTGAGGAGCGGGAGCCCCCCGCTCCTCAAAGCGTTTCACCCCTCCGCCGTCCCCGCTCCGTCACCAATGGCTGGATGGCACTGATCGCGGCGCTTGCGGCGGTGGCCGTTGTCCTCACGTCGAACGGACAATCGACCTGGCAAACCCTGATGCTGGCGGCGCTCGCCCTGGCCACCCCACTTGTTCTGAGCGATATCTTTCTATTCAAGGTCTATAACCGGCCAAGCGCCGGTCTCGGCCGCAGCCGTGCCGAAGCATTGCCCGGAGCGCCTGCCCGCGTCGCCACCAAGCTTCTTGGCCTTTGGTTGACGCTTGGCATCATCGCCATAGGCTATTGGCTGTTTCCGGAATATCAGCAGGATTTTTACAGCCCCTACTTCACCATGCTGAAGCTGGCCCTGCCGGTTTTCCTTGTGGCTGCGGTGCCCTATTTCCTGCTGATCGACCGCCGCATGAGCGATCCCCATGACGGTTACTGGCTGACCGGGCGCTTGATGTTCGGCCTACTGCCCACGACCGCCGAGGCCCGCCGGAAACTGCGCGAGCATCTCCTTGGCTGGACCATCAAGGCCTTCTTCCTGCCGCTGATGACGATCTTTCTCTATAACAATGTGGGCTGGATGCTGAGCAGGCCCGTCGAACAGGCCTTCGCGGATTTCCATGTCGCGGTTCACTGGTGGATCACGCTCGGCTTTTTCCTCGATGTGATCTTTGCCTTTGTCGGCTACACGCTGACCATGCGCCTTCTCGACAGCCACATCCGCTCAAGCAACCCGCTGTTGCTCGGCTGGATGGTGGCGCTCATGTGCTACAAACCGTTCTGGACCTTTATCGACGGCAGCTTTTTCAGCTACGGCACCCATCCCAACTGGCAAACATGGCTGCGCGACAGCCCGACGCTTTATACCATCTGGGGCGTTGTGCTGATTATCCTTGTGATGATCTATGCCGGTGCGAGCGTTGTCTTCGGCCTCCGGTTTTCAAACCTGACCCATCGCGGCGTGCTGACCAACGGCCCCTATCGCTTCACCAAGCACCCGGCCTATGTGGCGAAAAACATCTATTGGTGGCTGGTGTCAGTCCCATTCCTGAGCGCCGCCGGACCTGAACGCGCGGTACAGGCGAGTATATTGCTGTTCGGCGTCAACGTGATCTATTTCCTCCGCGCCCGCACCGAGGAAAAGCATCTATCCGAAGATCCGGATTATGTCGCCTATGCGCTCTGGATCAATGAGCATGGGCTGTTCCGCCGCCTCGGCCGGCTGATACCCGCGCTCAGCTACAAAGCCCCTGATCAAGCGTCACAAAACTGAGCTCCAAAGCGTTACTCCTGAATGGAAACCATTTGGAGCATGCACATGGAAAATCCGGATCGAGATAAATATAGAAACCTCGATCAGGGCTTTTTAAATTTTGCAAAAAGCGCTGACGATACATACCCCCTGATCACGTTTCACATGGACCCCGACTGGATTAAGACCAGACGTCAAGGATTTGCATATATATTAAGACGCCTAGACGCAGACCTCTATCCGCCGGCAGTGGAAATTCCATTTTTTGAAGAAAAGTATGCCCAATATCATGAGGACGATTTAGACAAAATCGAAACTGACGAAGCTAAATCGATGATAATGGCTCAGAAGATTGGTATACCTGACAATATAATTTCACTTCATGTCTTGAATCTTCATAAGTCCTCACACGGCCAGGAAGTATTACAGTCCAAAAAATGGCACAAAAACTGGAATGGGGTTTGGATTCATATTGGCAACGACGCACAAAAATCTATGGGAAATGAATTAAGGTATAAAAAAATAAATAATATCTATACCTTGGCACGAAATATTCCTGCAGATAAATTCTACGAAGACCATGCCTGTCACATCATGGAAGAACCGCAATTCAAATGCGGACTAATTCTTTCCAGTCACAGCGGGCTAGCACAAAAGAACAAATGCTTCATTTTTGATCTACATAAGAAATGTAAAAACAAGAAAACGCTTCTCATAGGACCAAATTGTGACATTTGGATTCCCCTGTCCGGAAATCATTGCGGCCAGCCATTGTTGAACCCGACATCATTCGATGTCGTCGCTGAAGATGATAACCCTGACGAATGGTACACATGCCCCAAAATCATACCAAATCCATTGAATGATTATAAATTATATGAGCATCAATTACAAACAATCTACCATTATTTAACTGAAAGATACTTCAATTATGCTCAACTTAACTCAAATACAGAGCGCTTCTTAAGCGTTTCTGATCATACACCGAATATCTATAAGAATCGCGAAATGCCAAGCTGGACGACCACAGCTAGACGTAAGAAATGAGCCATCTTCTCAGAATATCATTCGTAACATCCGGCTGCTCCAGCGGGGCCAGATGACCGCAACGTTCGATCACCTCAAGCCGCGCTCCGGGAATAAGCGCGGCCATTTCCTCGCTCAGCTCAAGCGGCGTTGCCTTGTCCTCGCGGCCACACAGAATAAGCGTCGGACAAGCAATCGCGCCCAGAAACGGCCGACTGTCGATACGATCAATGATCGCTGTTTCCTGACGGATGAAGGTCTCGACCCCCGACTGCCGGGCCATGTCCAGAATGGTCGCGGTCAGCACCGGATCGCCCACCCGGTCGGCATGCACCAGATTGGGAATGAGCTGCGGCGTCACCCCCCTGAACTTGCCACGGCGGGCGAGCGCGATGAAGTCCCGGCGACTTTTCGATTGTTGCGGGCTGTCGGGCCGGGCGCTCGTATCCAGAAGCGCAAGCCGGGTCACCCGCTCCGGCGCCTGGCGCATGATCTCAAGCGCCACATAACCGCCCATGGACAACCCCGCAAGGGCGAACTGCGCCGGAGATTCGGCCAAAATCGCCCGAGCAATCTCACCAATGCTGTCATGCCGGGTATGATCTCCGACTGTTATATCGGCCACATCCGCAAGCCCGGCGACCTGCGCCGCCCAAAGGGCCTCCGTGCACAGCAGACCCGGGACAAGAACAAGATTTTGGTGCATGATAGGAGTTCCTTATGAGGCAGCTTCTTCTGTTTTGCCGGATAATGGACCGCCAAAGCAACATCAAAGCGCGGTTTGATAAGACAGAGATTGACTTCAGCCATGCATTGCCTATGCTGCGCGCGACAAGGCGGCGCTATAAGCGCGGGCCGCCACTTGGTCTGCCCGCAGGGATACCAAAAACTTTCCTCCCAATAGGTTCCCCCCTAGGACTGCCAAAGATTTTGGTTCCGAATGTCATCCGCGCGTTAACCGAGTGAACAATCGGCATGAGTTTTCGCGACCTAAGCCTCAGTGACGAGGTCCTCCGTGCTCTGGACGAAGCCGGCTATAAAGAGCCGACTCCAATTCAGACACAAGCTATCCCCGCAGCCCTTCAGGGGCGGGACATCCTGGGCATTGCCCAAACTGGCACCGGCAAGACGGCGGCCTTTACACTTCCCATGATCGACATCCTCGGCGCTGGCCGTGCACGGGCACGTATGCCGCGGTCGCTCATTCTCGAACCGACCCGGGAGCTTGCAGCTCAGGTCGCCGACAGCTTCGAGAAATATGGCAAATATCATAAGCTTTCCAAGGCCCTGCTGATTGGCGGCGTGTCGTTCGGCGATCAGGAAAAACTGCTTGATCGCGGCGTCGACGTGTTGATTGCCACGCCGGGCCGGTTGCTCGACCATTTTCAGCGCGGCAAGGTGCTGTTGAACGGCGTCGACGTTCTGGTGATCGATGAAGCCGACCGCATGCTCGACATGGGCTTCATCCCGGATATCGAGCGCCTGATGTCGCTCATCACCCAACGTCACCAGACGCTGTTCTTCTCGGCCACCATGCCGTCGGAAATCAAGCGTCTGACCGACCGCTTTCTGACCAACCCCAAAGTCATCGAAGTGGCCCGCCCGGCCACTGCGGCGGCAACGGTTGAACAGGCGCTCGTGTTCGTCAACGGCCGCGACCGTGAGAAGCGCGCCAAGCTGCGCGACCTCATCCGCGCCGAAACCGTCCAGAACGCCATCATCTTCTGCAACCGCAAACGCGACGTGCAGGTGGTATTCCGTTCGCTCGAACGGCACGAGTTCAGCGTTGGTCAGCTCCATGGCGACATGGACCAGTCAAGCCGCATGGAAACCCTCGCCAAGTTCAAGAACAACGAGATTCAGTTGCTCGTAGCCTCGGACGTGGCGGCGCGCGGCCTTGATATCCCGGCCGTGTCCCATGTCTTCAACTTTGATCCGCCGACCCATGCCGACGACTATGTGCACCGTATCGGCCGTACCGGCCGCGCCGGGCGCGCGGGCAAGGCATTCACTCTGACCACCAGCGAAGACCGCAAGCTGGTCTCCGCCATCGAAAAGCTGCTTGGCATGCCCATACCCCCCTCGACCACCAGCGACCAGGCCGGCGCAGCTCCTGCACCCGGAGTCGACGCGGAGGCTGGCGGTGAACGCCGGGCCCGCAAAGGCCGCGACCGCAAACCTCGGGAACGCCGCGACGCGAAACCGCAAGACGACAAACCCCGTGAGGTCAAGCCGCGCGAGGACAAGCCAAAGGCTGAAACCGTCCAGCCTGTACCGTCACAGCCCGAAAAAGCGCGTGACGACAAGCCACGTTCGGAGCGGCCCCAAAATGCCCGCCAGTCTGATCGACGCAATGATCGGCCTGACGAGCAGCGGGCGGCGCGTCCGGATCGGTTCCAGGATCGCAACCGTAACGACAAACCGCAGAACCCGCGTCATCGCCGCCGGGATGAAGAAGACGACGTCTCCGTCGTCGGTTTTGGCGACAATGTCCCGGCCTTTTTGCAGCGGGCCCCGCGCAGCGCCTGAACAGGCCGTCCGATCATTTGAAATTTAACCAACAGGCGGCGGAGGACTAACCTCCGCCGCCTGTTGCATTTTCCGAATATCAACTCTCGCTGGTTTCTTTTCTTGCACCTATAGCAAGCAAAGTTAGAAATTAATTAGGACATTCTCCTTTATATATCTAAGCACAAAGCGGCCACCGTCAGCACATAATGACGGTCCATTGTGCATGGGGAACCGGATGTATCCGGGAGAGGACAAAATCATGAGTGCCCAGAATCGGGCTGAGTACACGGCAGCTGCGGACTTGAAAAGTCCGACGGTTTTTGCCGACCAGGCCATGACTCTCATGGCACTGCATGGTATTTCGCCGATCCCCATGAATTATCAGCTTTGGTTCACATATTTCACTGGGCAGAATGCAGCTCTCTCGCAGGAACTCAATGCGCTTCTGGCCAGTACTCCCGCCATCAATGACCATCTCTGCGCCCAGATCTATGCCCGTCATTTCAACCCTCAGGGCGATGACAGGCTGATCAACGAAACCAACCAGCGCGTGCAGATCGAACTTGAACATCTGATAAAGCAGCTGCAGGCCGCCGAGCATGACACCTCGCGCTTTGGCAATACCCTCATGGGCTACAGCGACAGCCTGGCCAAGGCCACCGACACCAGCACCCTCCACAGCTATCTCGCAACGCTGATCAGCGAAACTCGCGATATGGAGGAAAAAAGCCGCGGTCTCGAAGGCGAACTCAAGAACTCCTCGCGCGAGATCGAGCGCCTGAAAGTCAGCCTCGAAGCCGCCCGTACGGAGGCGCTGACCGACCAACTGACCAACATCGGCAATCGCAAACTATTCGAACAAAGTCTTCATGACGGGGTGACGCAGGCCAATGCCACCCAGACGCCGCTGGCCATGATTTTCTGCGACGTCGATCATTTCAAGAAATTCAACGATAACTGGGGCCACAAACTCGGCGATCATGTGCTGAGACTGGTGGCCCAGCAGCTCAAGGATCACACCCCCGACAAGGGCACCCCCTCCCGCTTCGGCGGCGAGGAATTCGCGATCCTGTTGCCATCTGTCCTCCTCGCCCAGGCTGCCGCCATCGCCGAAAATCTGCGCCTCGCCATCTCGACCAGAACCATGAAGACCCGGACCACCGGCGTCAATCTCGGGCGCATCACTATGTCCTATGGCGTCGCACTTTATGTGCCGGGTGAAAGCCCGGACAGCTTCGTCGCCCGCGCCGACCGCGCGCTTTATGCGGCAAAGGCCCGGGGCCGCAATTGCGTCATCACCGAAGACGCCCACACCTAGACTGCTGTCAACTGGCCCCCCAATGATGCTATACTCGGCCATCCTGGCCGAGGAAGTCCCGCATGAACGACGTGACACGAAGAGACGCCTTGAGAACCGCCGCAGGCGTCCTTGGCGCAACCGCCACGATTTCTGCGGGAGGGGTAGCCATGGCGCAGACTCCGAATTCCTCCCCGCCCGCCATATTGCCCCCCGCCTTTGCCGCGACACATGAACCGCGCCCCCTGCCTTTTGATCCCGCAAGGCTCGACGGTCTGTCCGAGAGGCTGATCAAGTCGCATTGGGAAAACAACTATATCGGTTCAGTCAAGGCGCTGAACATGATCGAAAAACGCCTGGCCGCCGCCTTGCGGGATCCTGATCTGCCCCCCATCGTCTATGGTGACCTGAAGCGGGAGGAACTGAACCGCACCGGCTCGCTTGTCCTGCATGAGCACTATTTCGGCAATCTGGGCGGCAATGGCAAGACGGCCGGGGCGATCGTGACCGCGCTCGACGCCGCCTATGGCTCCCTCGCGAATTGGGAGGCCGAGTTCCGGCGCACAGCCATGTCGCTTGCAGGCGGTTCGGGCTGGTGCATTCTGGGCTTCAATCTCCACACCAGGACGCTGCACAACCACTGGGCCGCGGACCATATGCATAACGCATCGGCCGCCGTGCCGCTGCTCGTGCTCGACATGTATGAACATTCCTTCCAGATGGATTATGGTGCCGCCGCCGCAAAATATGTCGACGCCTTCATGCGCAACGTGAACTGGGAGGAAGTCGACCGCCGCTATGCCCGCAGCATGAAAATGGCGGCGCTATAATCGTCATCACCAAAGACGCCCTCACAATGCCTTGACAGGGATCGCGCTCTAAAGCCAGTCTCCTCCAAACAAGCGTTTTATCTAATGGGGAGACGGGATCATGAGCAGCGACAGCATTCTTTTTGACATCACCGATGGCGTTGCCGTCCTGACCTTCAACCGCCCGGCCGCGTTGAATGCCATGACCAATGAGATGGCCGTCGCCTTCCGCGCCTGCCTCGATCCGCTTCTGAGTGGGGAGACCCCGGCCCGCGCCCTGGTCCTGACCGGCGCCGGACGCGGCTTCTGTGCCGGAGCCGATCTCGTCAGCAGCATCAACCCGGCCGATTTCACCGCCACCAGCGACGCCGGTCTCGTGCTTGAAAACCATTACAACGGCATCATTAAAATCATTCGCGCCCTGCCCATGCCGGTGATCGCCGCCGTGAACGGCCCCGCCGCCGGTGTCGGCATGAGCCTTGCCATGGCCGCTGACATTCTGGTGGCGGCGCGTTCGGCCTCGTTCCTGCAGGCCTTCGTCAATATAGGCCTCGTGCCGGACGGCGGCAGTTCATGGTTCCTGCCCCGTATCATCGGCCGCAACCGCGCCGCCCGCATGATGATGCTCGGGGAGAAAATCAGTGCCGAAGACGCCTTTGACTGGGGCCTCGTCAGCAAGCTCGTGGACGATGACAAGCTCATGGACGAAAGCCTCGCCATGGCCCGCAAGCTCGCCACCGGCCCAACTAGGGCCATCAACCTCATCCGCCACCTGCTCGACGCCTCCGAAGGCCACAGCCTGACCGAGCAACTGGACCTCGAACGTCAGCACCAATGTACCGCCGGCCGCTACGAAGACTTCCGAGAAGGCGTCGCCGCCTTCCTCGCCAAACGCAAACCAGATTTTTCGGGAAAATAAGCGGCATCATGGATACCCGGGTCAAGCCCGGGTATGACAGGTTTTTGGTGGTCGGGGCATCTTATCAACCCTAACAACTAACCGTCGCTGCCTCAAAACAAGCTGTCATTGCCGGGCTTGACCCGGCAATCCATCTCTCCGCCCCACCATCACTCATTCATCAGATTATGGCTTCCCCGCGGTAACCTCACGGTCAGCCCGTCAAGCTTATCCGTCACCACAATCTGGCACCCCAGTCGCGAGGTGGCCGAAAGCCCGTAGGCGAGATCAAGCAGATCTTCCTCCTCCTCGGACGGCGGCGGCAATCGATCATAATCTGCCTCGGCCACGATCACATGACAGGTCGAACAGACAAGCGACCCCTCACAGGCCCCCTCGATCGGGATGTCATGGGCATGGGCCACATCCAGCACCGATTGCCCAACCCTGGCCTCAACCTCCAGACGGTCGAGGCCGTTGGCGCTCACGAACACAAGCTTCGGCATCAGGCAACGTCCTGCAACTGCTGCGCCACCGCGATCACCCGGCCGGCGGCATAGATCATCTCATCCTGCGTGGTCATGCGACCAAAGCCAATCCGCAGCGAGGATTTGGCCAAGGCGTCCGGCACCCCGATAGCCCGCAACACATAGGACGACTCATTGGTGCCCGAAGCGCAAGCCGCCCCGGACGACACGGCAAGATCACGCAACCCGGCAATCAGCCGGTCGCCATCCACGCCCTCAAAGCTCAGATTGAGATTGCCGAAATAGCGCGTGTCTTCACTGCCGTTCAGCAGCACCCCGGTGAGACCTGCCCTCACACGGGCCAAAAACTCTCTCCCCAGGCGTTCGATGCGTGGGGTTTCCTCGGCCATGCTGTCGCGCGCAATCCACGCCGCCGCGCCAAATCCCGCCACCAACGCCGGAGCCTGGGTTCCCGATCTGAGCCCAGCCTCCTGCCCGCCGCCATGGAGCAGCGGCTCGATCACCATCTTGGGCGTGCCCCGCACATAGATCGCGCCAACGCCCTTCGGCCCATACATCTTATGCGCCGACAGGCTCATAAGATCGCAGCCGATGACATCCACATCCAAAGGGATCTTGCCCGCCGCCTGCGCCGCATCCACATGGAACTTCACGCCCCGCGCCCGGGCCAGCGCGCCAATTTCGGCCAGCGGCTGAACAACCCCGATCTCGTTATTGACGGCCATGACGGAAATCAGCGCCGTATCGTCCCGCAATGCCCGCGCCACCCGATCAAGATCCAGCAACCCATCCGGCCCTACCGGCAAAATCTCGACCTCAAAGCCAATCCGCTTCAGCCACAGGCAGGATTCAAGCACGCATTTATGTTCCGTCGCCACCGTCACCACATGGCGTTTTTGATGGCCAAAGGCAAAGCCCGTGCCCTTGATAGCCATGTTGTTGGCTTCGGTCGCGCCGCTGGTGAAACTGATTTCCGCCGCCTCCGCGCCGATCAGCTCCGCCACCTGAGCCCGCGCCACATCCAGCGCCGCATGGGCTTCCCAGCCATAACGATGGCTTTCAGAATGGGGATTGCCGAACTTGTCGCCAAGATAGGGCACCATCACCTCCCGCACCCGGGGGTCGAGCGGGGTGGTCGCCTGATAATCAAGATACACCGAAGTCATGACAGGGCCTTCTCCCGCGTCTTGCGGTAATGGCCGATCCAGCCATCGACAAAACGCCGAACCTCAGCTTCATCCGTATTACGGCCAAGACTGACCCGGATCGCCGTCCGGGCCAGATCGTCCGGCACCTGCATGGCCGCGAGCACATGGGAACGCTGCACCTTGCCCGACGAACAGGCCGACCCGGCACTGACACAAATCCCCTTGAGATCAAGCGCCATGACCTGAGTTTCACTCGGCACGCCCGGCATGGCGACACAGAGCGTATTCGGCAGCCGCGCCACTCCGGCGCTGAACACATGGGCATCCGGCGCCACCTCGGCAATCAGGCTTTCGATCAGATCACGCAGCCGCGCCGCCTCAGCAAATTCAGCCGGGTTCGCCCGCGACACTGCCGCACCAAAGCCAACGATGCCGATCAGGTTTTCCGTCCCCGACCGCCGCCGCATTTCCTGCCCGCCGCCGGACAACAGCGGCCGCAGATCAAGCCCTTCGCGGATCACCAGCGCGCCAATTCCTGCCGGACCGCCAAGCTTATGCGCCGAAAGGCTCATGCTGTCGGCCTGTAACGCCCGCACATCGACCGAAATCTTACCCAGCGCCTGCACCGCATCCACATGCAAATGCCCGCCCGCCGCGTGGACCATGGCGGCAATCTCAGCAATGGGCTGAATGGTTCCGGTTTCGTTATTGGCCAGCATCACCGCCACCAGCGCCGGACCGTCTGCAAGCGCCGCCTGCAAGGCCTCAAGGTCCAGAAGCCCCGCGCCATCCACCGGCAGCGGAGCAGCCTCAGGCAGCGCCGCCCGCACCGAGTCATGCTCGGTTGCGGAATAGAACACCCGGCTCCAGCCAAAGCCGCCAAGCGCCGTGGCATTGGCCTCGGTCCCGCCGCTCGTGAACAGGATTTCCGCAGGCTTCACATTGACGGCACGGGCGACAGCGGCCCGCGCCCGGTCCATGGCCTGCCGCGCCACACGCCCCGCGCCATGAACCGATGATGGATTGCCAACATGGGTCCAAAGCTCCGACATGGCGGCCATAGCTTCAGGCCGCAGATCGGTGGTCGCGTTATGGTCTAGATAGATCATGCTCTTCATTCACAACTGTCATTGCCGCCTTAGGTAATGACAGGTACGACAAATGCGACGACCGGCCTAGAGATTAACCGCAAAATCATGCTCGTCATCATCCTGCTGCGGCGTCGCACGGGCTGGCGAGCTGCGTCCGTCGCGGGCGGCAAGCTCCCGCTCCAACGTCTCGATCCGGCCGCGCAGGCTGCAGATCATTTCAACCATGCCCTCAAGGCTGCGCGCCACCGGGTCCGGCAGATCCGCTGTCGGAATGCCATAAGCACAGAAATCCCGGGCCGAGGCCACCCGTGAATCCGTCCGCACCTCAGGACGGCGGCGCTGGACTTCACGGGCTGGAACGCCGATCACCGTGGTTTCCGGCTGCACTTCCTTCAGCACGACGGCATTCGAGCCCACCCGGGCATTCCGGCCGATGCGGATAGGGCCCAGAATCTTGGCCCCTGCCCCGACGATCACCCCATCTTCCAAAGTCGGATGACGTTTGCCACGCTCAAGCGAGGTGCCGCCAAGGGTCACGCCCTGATACAGCGTCACGTCAGACCCGATCTCCGCCGTCTCCCCGATCACCACACCAGCCCCATGGTCGATAAACAGACCAGGACCGACGGTTGCGCCCGGATGAATTTCAATACCGGTCAGAAACCGGGCGAACTGACTGAGCCAACGGGCCAGAAATCGCCAGTTCCGCAGCCACAAGGCATGGGCCAGGCGATGGAAAAACAGCACATGGACGCTCGGATAGGTCACCATAACCTCAATCTGGGAGCGTGCCGCCGGATCGCGATCAAGTGCTGCTTTGATGTCAGCCCGTAACTCTGTCCACATCAGTGATGGTCCCTAAACTCCCGGAAACGACTGCTCATTCCGGCTTGGATCAGTATACGCGAAAGCACCGCTCCTGAAAACGTCGGCCCCCGCCCATGGGGTTAATTCCATATGCCTGACTGTAGAAATGGTGAAGCCGGGGGGCCTCTGTCAAGGGCAAACCACTGCCCGGTCCACCGAATTGTTGCGCAACAGTTGCGCCGAGAGGGCCAGTTTCTATATAACAGGGCGGCAGCACTATCTTTTTGTTCGAATATGAGGTCCAAAACACGATGCCCGAAGTTATATTTAATGGGCCTGAAGGCCGTCTTGAAGGCCGCTATAACCCGGGCACCCGCGAGAATGCGCCGATTGCGCTGATCCTCCACCCGCATCCGCAATATGGCGGAACCATGAACAACAAGGTGGTTTACTACCTGTATCACTCCTTTGTTCATCGCGGTTTTTCTGTTCTGCGCTTCAATTTCCGCGGTGTCGGTCGCAGCCAGGGCGTATTCGACAACGGCATCGGCGAACTGAGCGATGCCGCAGCGGCACTCGATTGGCTGCAAACCTATAACCGTGACGCCTCCAGCTGCTGGGTCGCCGGCTTCTCGTTCGGAGCCTGGATTTCCATGCAGCTCCTGATGCGCCGCCCCGAGATCGAAGGCTTCATCTCGGTATCGCCGCCCGCCAACATGTTCGATTTCAGCTTCCTCGCCCCCTGCCCATCCTCCGGCCTGATCCTTCAGGGCACAGCGGATACGGTGGTGACCGAACCCTCGGTTCAGAAACTCGCCGACAAGCTGCGCTCCCAGAAATCGATCGAAATCGACTACCGCAAAGTCGACGGCGCGAGCCACTTCTATGAAAATCACATGGATGTCATGGTCCAGCAGATCAACGACTATCTGACCAAACGCCTCGGCCCGGTGCCCGCTAAGGCCTGACCTTTACCCGTGCTTCGAGACAGGCCCCTCACGGGGCCTTCCTCAGCACGAACGGTTTTGTGCAAAAAACCGCCAGTCAAGCTGAGCTCCTCAGGAAACCCTCCGTTCGCCCTGAGGAGCGAAGCGTCTCGAAGGGCCCGTTCGTCACCCCATCACATGAAAAATCCGCCCGCCCGGCTGCGGCGTCTTGACCCGGGTCGTGGACGGTAAACTCAAGGGCATGCCATAAAGCGCCCGAACCGCCAGAAACCCAAAGGCCTCCGCCTCCAGGCTATCGCCGCGCCAGCCATAGACGTCCACCGGCTTGACCGTCACCCCAAGCCGCTCCCGCAGCGCCTGCATCAGCGCCGGGTTATGCCGCCCACCGCCGCAGACGATCCACTCGGCCGCCGCCTGCGGGAACTGCCGACTGGCCTCCGCCACGCTTGCCGCCGTAAACGCCGTCAGAGTCGCCGCCCCGTCCTCAAGCGTCGCTCCTTCAGGACGGCATTGAGCGAACGCATCGCGGTCCAGGGATTTCGGGGCGTTCTGGCTGAAATAGGGATGTCTCATCCATTCGGCCAGCAAGCTGTCATCAACCCGCCCTGCTGCCGCAAGTTCACCGCCAAGGTCGCAACGCGCGCCCGAACCCGCCAGCACCCAATCATCGATCAGCGCATTGCCCGGCCCGGTATCAAATGCCAGAATCTCGGGGTTCTCCGGCTTTTCCACCCAGGTCACATTGCCAACCCCACCGAGATTGAGCACAGCCACCGGCCAAACCGCCGGCCGCCGCTGCCCGAGACCCTCTGCCGAGCGCAGCAAAGCCGCATGATAAAGCGGCGCAAGCGGCGCCCCTTCCCCACCCGCAGCCACGTCAGCGCGGCGGAAATCCGCCACAACGCGAATACCAGTCAAATCCGCCAGCCGCTGCGCATCGCCCACCTGCCAGGTCAGCCCAAGCTCCGGCGCATGGCGCAGGGTCTGACCATGAAAGCCGATCACGTCCACCTGATGACGATCAATGCCGTTGGTGACCAGAAATTTCAGCACTGCAGCGGCGTGACGGTCAGCCATCAACCGCCCGGCATCGTCAAGCGCGTCCGGAATCTTGAAACTCGGCGGCAAGCTCGCGGCCAGACGCACAGCATCGCGAATACGCTCCCGCGTGGCGTCGTCATAAGCGTAGGTTTCCGCAGGCCCGAGACGGGTGATATGCTCCCCGTCGGTCTCCAGCAAAGCGACATCGATGCCGTCCATGGAGGTGCCGCTCATCAGGCCGATGGCAGTGAAAACTTTACGGTCCATCCTGATCATCCTTCACGCGCCTGTTGTCTCCCAAGCGTAAGCTATGCTACATCCCCAAGCTATGACAAAGGTGAAATCAGACTTCCTGAACGTCCTGATCGAGCGCGGTTACCTGCATCAATGCACGGACCTCGAAGGACTTGACGCGGCCTTCGAAGCCGGGATCGTCCCCGCCTATACCGGCTTCGACCCGACCGGCGCGAGTCTCCATGTGGGACATCTGCTGCCGATCATGCTGCTCCGGCTTTATCAGCGCATGGGCCACAAGCCGATCGTGCTCATCGGCGGCGGCACCTCCAAGGTCGGCGACCCCTCGGGCAAGGACGACACGCGCCAGCTGCTGACCGACGACATGATCGCCAGCAACATGGCCAGCATCCAGACCATCTTCGACCAGTTCCTGACCTTTGGCACCGGCCCGACCGACGCCATTATGGTCAACAACGCCGAATGGCTCGACAAGCTCGCCTATATCCCGTTCCTGCGCGACGTGGGCCGCCATTTCTCGGTCAATCGCATGCTCAGCATGGACAGCGTCAAGCTCAGGCTTGAACGCGATCAGCCGCTGTCGTTCCTTGAATTCAATTACATGATCCTGCAGGCCTATGACTTTGTCGAACTGAACAAGCGCTATGGCTGTGCCGTGCAGCTCGGCGGCTCGGACCAGTGGGGCAATATCGTAAGCGGCATCGACCTCGGCCGCCGCCTCAATGACATGTCGCTTTACGGCCTGACCATGCCGCTGATCACCACGGCATCGGGCGCCAAAATGGGCAAGACCGCCAAAGGCGCCATCTGGCTCAAGGACGACCTGCTGCCAAGCTATGACTACTGGCAATTCTGGCGCAATACGGCGGACGCCGACGTCGGACGCTTCCTCGCGCTGTTCACCGAACTGCCCATGGACGAAATCCGCCGCCTCGAGTCCCTCGGCGGTTCGGAAATCAACGAAGCCAAAAAGATCCTGGCCAACGAAGCCACCGCGCTGTTGCACGGCCGCCAGGCCGCAACCCAGGCCGAAGACACCGCCCGCCGCACGTTTGAGGAAGGCGCCTTCGGCGGCGACCTCCCCACCATCACCGTGCCCCGCGCGGAACTCGAAGCCGGCATTCAGCTGATCGACCTCCTCGCCCGCACCCCCCTCGCCACCTCAAAAGGCGAAGCCCGCCGCCTCATCCGCCAGGGCGGCATCCGCGTCAACGACGAAAAAGCCGAAGACGAACTCGCCAACCTCACCCTGGCCACGCTAAACGCCGACGGCGTCATAAAACTAAGCGCCGGAAAAAAGAAACACGCATTGGTGCAGGTGGGATAACCCCGTCATCGCGAGCCGCAAAGCGGCGCGGCGATCCAGACTCTTCCTTCGGCCGCTGATTGGATTGCTTCGGCTACGCCTCGCAATGACAACTATATACTCCCTGTCATGCCCGGGCTTGACCCGGGCATCCATCTTTCCACCGTCTCCATGGATTGCCGGGTCAAGCCCGGCAATGACAAACTTTTCTGATACCGCCCCTCACCTCACGCATATCTGCCCTGCGCCTGCGTTACTTGCCAAGTTCCGCGGGCAAGCGTAGAGCTCTAGTCGATCATGATCCAAGGAGTATGCCCGCGTGAGTGAGGATGCCGCAGCACGGACAGCCGACGACAGCCAAAGAGCCATCCAGAACACCGCCCTCACGGTGCTGTTCGGACTGAGTTTCTGTCATTTGCTCAATGACATGATGCAGTCTCTGCTACCGGCACTCTATCCGATCCTGAAAACCCGTTATGACCTTGATTTCGGACAAATCGGGCTGATCACGCTGGCGTTTCAGATTACCGCCTCCCTGCTGCAACCGCTTGTGGGGATGGCGACCGATAAGAAACCCCGCCATTATTCACTGGCGGTGGGTATGGGGTTCACGCTGGTCGGGATCCTGATGCTGGCCAACGCCGATAGCTTTGCCTTGTTGCTGATAGCGGCGGCCATGATTGGCACCGGGTCGTCGATCTTCCATCCCGAAGCCTCGCGCGTGGCGCGGCTGGCGTCGGGCGGGCGGCATGGGTTTGCCCAGTCGGTGTTTCAGGTCGGCGGCAATGCAGGGTCAGCCATCGGGCCCTTGATCGCGGCCTTTGTCATCCTGCCGCTTGGCCAAAGCGGCGCCGCCTGGTTTGCGCTTGCCGCTTTGCTTGGCATTATATTGCTGTTCAGCATCGGCAACTGGTACCGCGCCCAGCACCCGCCGCAGGCCCGAAAGCGCACGGCTCACACGGGTGAAGCCCTGCCGCGCGCCAAGGTGCAAAAGACCATCGCCATTCTGCTCACGCTGATTTTCTCGAAACAGTTCTATCTCGCCAGCATTTCGAGCTTTTATACCTTTTACCTCATGGACCGTTTCGCGCTGTCGATCCGCGATGCTCAGCTCAGCCTGTTTCTGTTTCTCGGCGCCGTGGCTGTCGGCACCATTGCTGGCGGACCTATTGGCGACCGCATCGGACGCCGGCAGGTGATCTGGGTCTCCATTCTCGGCATTCTGCCATTCACGCTCGTGCTGCCTTACGCCAATCTGTTCTGGACGCTGGCCTTGTCGGTGCCGATCGGCCTCGTGCTGGCCTCGGCCTTTCCGGCCATCCTGGTCTATGCGCAGGAACTGCTGCCCGGCCGGGTCGGCATGGTGGCCGGGCTGTTCTTCGGCTTTGCCTTTGGTATGGCCGGGATCGGCGCAGGCGCGCTTGGGGCTCTGGCCGATGCCACCAGCATTGAATTCGTCTATCGGGTCTGCAGCTTCCTGCCCATGATCGGGCTTTTGGCCGTCTTCCTGCCCAATATCGAACGGGCACGGGCGCGTTAGACGCAACCGCGTTCCTGAAACGGCGGCGCCACAAGCCGCGCCGTATGCCGCAACAATCCGAACCCGCCCGCATCGCCATGCCCCGGCACGACGATGCGGGCCTTCGGAAATCTCTGTTCAAGCGCCATGAGCGCCCGTGGCCAATTGCAAACATCGGCGAACTCGATCCCGCCCGGATTATCGGCCACTGCCCCGCGCACCATGCAGCCGCCGAACAGCAGCCGGGCGTCCGGCAGATAGACCACCGTGTTATCGAAACTATGGGCACCGCCTGGGAAGAACAGCTCGAACCCGCGCCCGCCGATCGTCAGGCGATGACTGACCCCGTTCCAGGTCGCACTCGGCGCGCGGTAACCCAGCGCCACGGCCTTGGCCAGCCCCAGCTCATGAATAAGCGACGGAATGCCCCGATCTTCCGTAACGGCAATGCCGCCCAGGCGATCCGAATGGGCATGAGTGATGATAAGCTGCGCCACCGGCATGCGGATGCGATCTAACAGCTCTGCCGTATAGCCTTCGGTACAGGGCGTATCGACCAGCACCACACGGTCGCCGCACCGCACCACCAAACCGTTCGACGCCCCAAACGCCGTGCCGCCGTAATCGATCCAGCTCACATGCATCCAGATATCCGCCGTGAGCCGCTGCAGATAAAGCTGCGGCACGACCGGTCCGGCAAAGGCTTTCCCCGGCAGCACCAGCCCGGCGGCCAATCCGGCAAGAACGGCGCGGCGGCTGAGATCAACGGTCATTCTACATCGGTCTCTGCTTTAGCCTCAGATTCCTTCGGCTTCTTAAGCTTGGGATTGGGCTCGAAAATCCAGCGCAGGAACCCGGGGGTCAGCACCGCGAGCGGATTGACCGACACATCCGGATTATCGAACGAGCCCTTGACGTTATAGGTAAAGGCAAACAGCCCCTTGCCCTCGCCGCCCATGATGAGATTGCCGATAAAGGGCAGTTTCCCAAGCACGTTATTGGCCGTATAGGACGGCACGATGGTGCCGCCGACCGCCGTCTGACCGCTGTCGATATCGAATTCGCCCTTGAGCGTCACCCCAATGGCCGCCCCCCAGGCACGGCCATTGTCGACGCGGATAAGGCCATGCTTGAAGGTCAAGGGGACGATGGCACGTTCAAAGGTGACCCCGTCGCCGCTCAGAATATCGCGAATGCCGGTCAGGGAGCCGATGGTCAGGATCTTGGTCAAGACCGGAGCCTTGGTCAGACGGAAATCGCGCGCTTCGATCGAGGCCGTGACCACCTGTTCAGGCCCCGGTTCGGTCATGGTCCCGGTGGCCGTCAGCACCCCGCCCAGCGCATGATTGAGAAGCCCGAGCCCATGGGCCGTCTCCCCGGCATTGGTCGACATCAGAGTAAAGCTGCGCGGACGGGCGTCCTCGGGATCGGCCAGAGCAAACTGAAACCGTCCGCCCTTAGCATAGTCGCCACTGAGTTTCGAGGTTCCCCAACGTTCCTGATGATAGCGGGCCTTGACCTCCACATTGCGGGTCTGCACGCCTTCAAGGGCATAAAGTTCGGCGGCATAGGCATCAAGGGTGAAGTTCGGTAACTTCATCTCAGGCTCGGCCGCACCCGCAGCCACCGCTTTGCTATGCAACAGCCGGTTGATATAGAAACTCCCGTCCAGCGTCGCCGCTGTCAGCGCCACATCATAATCATTGGCCGGATTGCGTGTGACTGTCGCCGCCAGCATGGTCCTGCCCGCACGCAAACTGTCGATCACCATTTTCTCAAGCCCGCGTGCGTCCGATGTGGTGAGCGACCCGCTCGCCTGCATGCCCGGATCGCTATAGGTCAGATCCTGTACCACCAGCCGGTCCGGCGCCGGTTTGACAAAGCGGAACCGCGCCTCGGACGCTATGCCCGCGGGCTTGGTCCAGCCGATATCGTGAAACCCGAACGATGCGGCTGTGAAATCCATCCGCCCCTCGCCGCGCTTGATCGTGGGCCCGGAACCGCGCAGGGTGAAATCCACATCGGCCGGACCCTTGACGACCTCCGCGAACGGCAGATTGATCACGTCCCAGTCCTTGCCCGCAACCCGCCCCTTCAAATGGAACGTGCTAGACAGCGCACCCTTCCCGGCAAGGAAATTCTCCGCCCAGTCGAGCGCGAAAGGCACAGTATTCAGGCTGATCTGGCCCTTGCCCGACAGGTTCGTCGGCGTCACCGCAAGCTCAAGATGATCGCTTCGAAGCGTCACGCCAGTGAAAAGTTCCGGGATGGCAACGCCATCGAGCCTGGACTTCACATCGAATTTGACATCATCCAGTGAGACATTCTTGATCAGCGGAAAGCTCAGCGTCAGATCGGTCTGGCTCTGCCCCTGCACGGAATCAGGCTTCAGACCATAAGCGCTCGGATAGCCAAGCGGCTTGTTGTCAATGAGTGCCAGCACCTTCGGAACGCTGCCCTCCATATGGAGCGTGGCCCGCGCCTCGGCCTTGCCATCAAGATGGATGCGATCGAACCGGATCGTCGAATCCTTCAGCGTCACCCCGGCCGTGCTGCCGGTTCTGGCCTTCAGCTCAAACTCATGCAGACTGAGCCGCGCCGTGCCGACGCCATCGACGATGGGCGGCATCGGGCGCAGATAATGAGCGGTGACACCATCGAAATCAAAGCGCAGATCCAGCGCTTCCGCCGGCATGCCGCCCGCGTGGTCCCACATGTCAGGGGTGATCGCAACCTTGAAGCTGGCTTTGCTCGCACGGCCTGCGGTCAGATTTTCCCGAACCCAGTCATGAGCTTCTTTGCCATATTTCGACGGCCAGTAATCCTTCAATTGCGCAAGCGGCAGATTGCTGATGCTGCCCGTGATCGCAAGCGCCGGGCCGCGATCATCCGCACCGTAAGTTCCACTCGCGGCGATCTCCGCCCCAGCGAACCGGAGCTTGGCCTCAGCGATGGTCCATACCCCCGCCTCAGGCGCATAACTGCCCCGAAGCAAACTGCCATCGATCCGCAGCGGATCCGGATAAAGATCCGGCAACGTCACCACCCCCGCGCCGCCCGCAAGATCCAGCGTCAGCGCCTGAAGTTCCGCGTCGCCACCGCGTTTGAAGGTCAGATTGACCACCCCGGTCAAGGCCATATCGGCCACCTTGATCTTGGCCAAAGCCTCCGACTGTCCGGCAAAGCGCGACGGATTGAAGTCCTTGAAGCGGATGGCCATGGTGGTCGCCGTGGCCTCGGGCTCAAGGATGCTGCTGATCTCGACCGGCGTCGCCGCGCTGCCATCGCGCAACAGCGCCCCCGAGGCATGCATGCTGACCCGGGTCGTCGACCGTTGCAGCAACAGCGCCGCATCGCGCAGCGCCCAGTCGCTGCCGGTCATGGCCTCATGCAGGCGCACGTCCGCGCCGCGAATGCCGATAACGCGCAAATAACCGATGGTCGTTCCGGACTTCACCGGCTCCAGAAGCTCCCGCAGCACCGGGCCAACGCCCTCGCCTTCACCCTCGGTAAGGGCCGCGAACAAATCCCCCTTGGTCCAGTCAAGCGCGAGATGAAGCCCGTTCAACTCGATCCGCCCCGGCGCGATATCGCCCGCGATCAGGGCCGTCGTCGACAGCGTCAAAGCGGCATCCGGCACAGTCAACAGAACCTGCTGCTGCGCGTTCCGCACCCGCACATTATGAAGACGGAATTCAAATCCGGGCAGCAGGCGATCTTTCTGCCCCGGAGCCTTCAGCCCCTCCTTACGCCCGAGCCAGGCCACCTCGCCATCATCGAATTCAAACTGCAAGTCACTGCGGCTGTCGCTCAACCCGGCCTTCAGGAACGGAGCAAGAGGCCCAAGCGACACCGGCCCGATCGCGATCCGCACCACCAGCACGATCAGCAGAACCAGCACCAGCCCAAGGCTGATCCAGGCCCCCTTCATCACCAGATGCAACACATGCCAATGCCGCCCGCTAGCCGTGGCTACGGCGGGCTCTGTGCTTCCCTGATCTGTGACGGGTGGAACGGGGTCGGTCATCTTGGCTCAAAAATACACGGGCTGACCCGCTGGTCCCGCGCATTCGGGGGCTTGTGCCATCGGGCCGATCATCATCTGCTCGCATCATACTTACCCGATCAGGACGCAAGCTCAAATCGAAACCATCGCGTACCGCGTTGAAACTGGCTAAGCTATGGCCCCGCAACAGGATCATGTGCCGCATTATGCCCATAACCCATAGCCCACCCCTGCCATTCAACGCCGCAGCGCTCAAAAACGGCTGGGAAGACCTCAAAAGCGCCGCCCAAGACGCTGGCCTACATGACGCTGGCCTAGACGCCCGGCTTGGACCAATAGACTCCGCCATCCTTGATGCCATCTTCGGCAACAGCCCGTTTCTAAGCCGTCTCGCCATACGCGACGTGGGCTTCACGCTTGATCTTCTCACGCGTGGCAGCCGGGCGCTGGTGGACGAACTTGGCCGCGACCTCCGCACCGACGTGCCGAACCTCACCACCACAGATCAGGTCATGGCCGCACTTCGCCGGGCCAAGAACCGCATGGCGCTCGCCATCGCCGTCGCCGACATTGCCGACCTTTGGACCGTCGAGGAAATCACCGCCGCCTTAAGCGATTTCGCCGAATGTGCATTGGATCTCGCCACCGCGCATCTCCTGAAACTCGCCATGCTGCGCGGGGAAATCGCGCCGCCCAAAGGCGTGACCGACATCGCAAGCCATCCCGCCACGCCGGATATTGCTGCGGGCAGCGGCTATTTCCTGCTCGGCATGGGCAAACTTGGCGCGCGTGAGCTGAATTATTCGAGCGACATAGACCTCATCGTGTTTTTCGACGAGGAAATCGTCCCCTATATCGGCAAACGCACGGCGCAGGACTGCTATATCAAAGTCACCCGCGAGCTGGTGCGCATGATGCAGGAGCTCACAAGCGACGGCTATGTGTTCCGCACCGACCTCAAACTGCGTCCCGACCCCGGCGCGACCCCGGTCGCCATTTCCGTCGGCGCGGCCGAGGTTTATTACCAAAGCGTCGGGCTCAACTGGGAACGCGCGGCCATGATCAAGGCCCGGCCGGTGGCTGGCGACCGTGCCGCCGCCTCAGGCTTCCTCAGCCTCATTCGCGGCTTTGTCTGGCGCCGTCATCTGGATTTCGCGGCGGTCGAAGATATCCATGCCATCAAGGGCATGATCCACCGCCATCACCGCCACGGCGACATCGCCCTGAAGGGCCATGACGTCAAGCTCGGGCGCGGCGGCATCCGTGAGGTCGAGTTCTTCTGCCAGATCCAGCAACTGATCTCCGGCGGCCGCGAACGCCGCCTGCAAGCCCCGCGCACCCTCGAAGCGCTCCAGATGCTGCGCGACCTCAACAAGATCACCCCCGAAACGGAACATGAGCTTGCCGCCGCCTACCGTTTTTTCCGCCGGGTCGAACATCGCCTCCAGATGATCCGCGACGAACAGACCCATATGGTCCCCGCAACCGACGAGGGCGTGGCCCATATCGCGACCTTTCTCGGCTATGACTCGGTCCGCGATCTTGAAACCGAGATGCTCGACCATCTGCGTACCGTCAAACGTCATTACGACCAATTGCTCGAACCCGACCGGGGCGACAACGGCGACACGTTACCCGCACCGTCCCTGAGCAGCATCGACGACAGCAGCTCCATGGAAAGCCAGCTTGGCAAATTCGGCTTCAGCGATGTCACCCGTATTGCCCAGATCCTCGCCGGTTGGGAATTCGGCCGTTACCGCGCGCTCCGCACCCCCCGCTCGCGGGAGATTCTGAAACGCATTCTGCCGCGTCTGCTGATGACCCTCGGCGAAAGCACCGACCCCGACGCCGCCGTCACCAAATTTGACGAATTTCTCGCCAAACTGCCATCGGGCGTGCAGCTTTTGTCATTGTTTCAGGCCAACCCCTGGCTACTGGACCTCATGACCGAAATCCTCGGCGTGGCCCCGGCGCTCGCCGCCGAACTCGCCCACCGCCCATTGTTGCTCGACGCGGTTTTAAGCCCGGCCTTTTTCAACCCACTGCCCGATCACCCGACGCTCGACGCCGGACTCCGCGATATCCTTTATGCCGCCAAGGATTATCAGGACATCCTTGATCTCAGCCGCGTCTGGGTCAATGAACAGCGCTTTCATGTGGGCGTGCAGATCCTGCGCGGCGCGATCGAGGCGGAAGCGGCAGGTGCCGCCCTCACCCGCATCGCCGATGTGTTGTTGAACGTCATGCTCGGCGCGGTCGAGGATCAATTCGCCCAACGTTATGGCCGCCTGCCCGGCGGGCGTCTGGTTGTGATCGGCATGGGCAAGCTTGGCGGGGCCGAACTTTCCTTCACCTCCGACCTCGACATGATCTTCATCTATGACGCCCCCGAGGACGCCGCCTCCGACGGTGCAAAGTCGCTCACCGCCCCGGTCTTTTACACCCGCCTGACTCAGGCCTATATCAACGCCCTCACCGCCATGACCGGCGAAGGGCGCTTATATGAAGTCGACATGCGGCTGCGCCCCTCGGGCAGCTCCGGCCCGCTCGCCGTCTCCCTCGACGCCTTCCGCGCCTATCAGCAGGCGAGCGCCTGGACCTGGGAGCATATGGCCCTGACCCGCGCCCGTTTGGTGGCCGGCGATACCAACCTGGCCGAGGCCACCGAAACCGTCATCCGCGACGTCCTGACCGCGCCCCGCGACGCTGACAAGCTGCTGCTCGACGTGGCCGACATGCGCCGACGCCTGCGCAATGAATTCGGCACCAGCAACATCTGGTCGATCAAACATTGCCCGGGCGGCATCGTCGATGTGGAATTCATCTGGCAATATCTGCAACTGAAACATGCCTCGGCCCATCCCGAAATCGTCACCGAACAAAGCGGCGAGGCCATCTCGCGACTGGCGGCGGCCGGGTTGATCCCCGCCCCCTGGGACCATGACCTCCGCCCCGCCTATGATCTCCTCCATGAAGTGCAAGGCATGTTGCGGCTCTGCACCGGCAAGGACTTCACCGAGGATGATGCCCCGACCGGCCTTAAATCCGCCTTGGCCAAAGCGAGCGGCGACATCGACTTCGCCGCCCTCAAAGACCGGCTGATCCACAGCCAGACCAGCGTCACCGCCGCCTATAACGCCCTGATCGAAACTCCGGCAGCGGCACTTTCCAAAGGACAAATCCCATGATCGACATCAACAGCCCCGCCCCCGATTTCACCCTGCCCACCGGCGACGGCAGCGAGCTGACCCTGTCGTCGCTGCACGGCAAAACCGTCGTGCTCTATTTTTATCCCAAGGACGACACCCCCGGCTGCACCACCGAAGCCCGCGACTTCACTTCCAAAGCCCAGGACTTCGCCGCCGCCGGTGCTGTCATCATCGGCGCCTCCAAGGACACCCCGGCCAAACACAAGAAATTCACCGACAAACATGAGTTGGCGATCACCCTGGTTTCCGACGAAGACGGCAAGCTCTGCGAAGCCTACGGCACCTGGATTCTGAAAAGCTTCATGGGCCGCAAATACATGGGCATAGAACGCGCCACCTTCCTGATCGACGCCTCAGGCGTAATCCGCCAGATCTGGCACAACGTAAAAGTCAAAGGCCATGCCGATGAGGTTCTGGCGGCGGTGAAGGCGCTTTAAGCCCCCGTCCTTCGGCCACAGTCTGGATTGCTTCGGCTGCGCCTCGCAATGACGGAGTATTCGTTGTGTCATTGCCGGGCTTGACCCGGCAATCCATCTGGTTTCGAGCATGGATGCCCGGGTCAAGCCCGGGCATCCATAATTAACTACACCTGTCATTGCGAGGCGCAGCCGAAGCAATCCAGACCTTTCCTCCCCCCTGCCCGAGATTGAGCCTGTGCACCCAGACCTCCCCCAAACCCTCGGCGACGCCGCTGTAGCCGTCCTCACCACCGCCGATGCCTCCGCCAAAGCGCAGCTCAGCCGCGCCGCCGCCGTCGCATGGGCATCCGGCGCGCTCAGCTTCACCTTCCCCACCCCGCCGCCCGCACGCCCGGCCCGGCCTGCCCGTCCGGAACTGCTGCTCCCCCGCGACATGCCCAAGCGGCGGCAAGGCGGGACTTCGGGCAACCGCGCCGCCCTCCTCCATGCTGTCGCCCATATCGAATTGAACGCCATCGACCTCGCCTGGGACATGGTCGCCCGCTTCGGAGCCGAGATGCCGCGCGCCTTCGCCGACGACTGGGTGCAGATCGGCGATGACGAGGCCCGGCATTTCCTGTTGCTGAGCGACCGCCTCAAAGCTTACGACGCAGCTTACGGCGATCTCCCCGCCCATGACGGGCTGTGGCAGGCGGCGGAGGTCACAGCCGGTGACCTCATGGCCCGACTCGCCGTGGTGCCTCTGGTGCTCGAAGCCCGCGGCCTTGATGTGACACCCGACATGATCGAGCGATTCGAACGATTCGAAGATCCGGAAAGCGCCGCCACCCTCCGCATCATCTATGAAGATGAAGTCGGCCATGTGGCCGCAGGCCGCCGCTGGCTTGGAGATCTCTGCGAAAAACAGGGGCTTGACCCGGTCACCACCTATCAGGATCTTGTCCGCCGCAACTTTCGCGGGGCCTTGAAGCCGCCGTTCAACGTTCCCGCCCGCGATGCTGCTGATTTTCCACAGGAATTTTACGAACCTCTGTCCCGCGAACGGCTCGGTTAGCACTGGAGGGTTGCCAAACCCCGGCGCGTCGGGTGAAATACCCGGCTTCCGGGGCAGTGCTCCACGAGTATGAGGAGCGATTTTGACAGGCGTACAAGTGTCAGATCTCAAAGCGAAAACCAAATCGCTTATGAAACGTCTATTTCCGGAGCGGCAGTTATATCTCCGGGCCAATGGACATGTGCGCCTTCTGACTTTTTCGCCCCGTCACCAGATAATCGCCTCCGCCGTCGCTCTCTGTTTCTTCTGCTGGGTCGGCGTGACCTCGGTTCATTTTCTCGACCGCGACGCCGCCCTCGCCGCCAAGGAAAAGCGGCTTGAGGACATGATGCGCTCCTATCAGGCGCTTGATGCCGAGCTGCGCCAGATGCAGCAAGGTGTGGTCGAAACCGCCCGCCGCCTCGATGCCCGTCAGGATCTGCTGAACGCCGCACTCCATGATGGCGACAAGCCAGGCGCTGCCGTGGAAATCCCGATTCCCGGCCCGCAGGCGAGCCTGACGCCCACAAAACCACGCTCGACCGGCATGTTTTCCTGGCTCACCGGCGCAACCGAAGACAACCCAAGCTCGCTCGCCTCCATCGAAGCCAACCTGGCCGGGATCGAAGCCCGCCAGAAAACCATTGCCGAGCGCATGGTTATCCTGACCGACAGCACGCTCGGGTCCTATGACAAGGTGCTGCGCCAAACCGGTATCAGCAAGGACCGGCTGCTTAAGGTCGCCGCCGTTGAAACCACCCTCGACAAAACCGTCAAGGGTTCCGGCGGCCCGTTCGTCACCATGGATGACGCCATCCATAACCTGGCCAATATCTCGGAACAGGACGACCCCGTCGCCAGACTGCTCAGCCGCCGTATGGAGCTGAAGGCCATCGACGCCATTCTCGCCCATACACCTTTTATCCCGCCGATCACAGTGGCCGAAATCTCAAGCGGCTTCGGCGGTCGCCACGATCCTTTTAACGGCCACGGCGCCATGCATGGCGGCATTGACCTGCTGCCCAAAGATCTCAACAAACCGATCCTGATCCAGGCCCCCGGCATCGTCAAAAAAGCCGGCTGGAACGGCCCCTACGGCCAGTTTGTCGAAGTCGACCACGGCAACGGCTTCGTCACCCGCTATGGCCATATGCGGAAAATCCTGGTGACAGCCGGAGAAAAGCTCACCCTCAACAGCCCCATCGGCTATGTCGGCAGCACCGGCCGCAGCACCGGCCCGCATCTCCATTACGAAATCTGGTTCGGCGGCCGCCCGCTCAACCCCCTGAATTTCTTCAAAATCGCCGAAGATATTCAGAATTTACGTCAGTCCGCAGCCTCACAAGCACATGGCGTAAAGGCCTAAATTCACTGTCATTGCCGGGCCCGACCCGGCAATCCATCTTGCCACCGCCCTGCCGTCCCAACCATGCATGGATACGCGGGTCAAGCCCGCGTATGACAGTTATGATGGCCATTGCCGGACGCTCTAGAAGTGTCATTGCCGGGCTCGACCCGGCAATCCATCTCTCCACCCCCACAAAAAACTTCGCCCGGAATGACCAAACCGTCATTCCGGGCGAAGCAACCTTTATCCGACCAAATCTCAGCCGATATCCTCGACCCCGCCTTCCGGCCCGCCATGAACACGAGCAGCAAGCGCCGCGTTCAGGAACTTGTCGAGATCGCCACCGAGCACCAGATCAGGCTGGCTCGATTCCACGCCGGTGCGCAGATCCTTGACCATCTGATAAGGCTGCAACACATAGGAGCGGATCTGATGGCCCCAGCCGATATCCGACTTCGATTCATGAAGCGCGCTGGTCGCTTCCTCACGCTTTTGCAGTTCCTGCTCATAAAGCCGCGCTTTCAGCATTTTCATGGCTGTGGCGCGGTTCTTGTGCTGGGAACGCTCGTTCTGGCAGGCCACAATGATGCCTGACGGAATATGCGTGATGCGCACAGCGCTGTCGGTCGTGTTGACATGCTGACCGCCGGCACCGGATGCCCGATAAGTATCGATCTTCAGGTCCTTGTCCAGAACCTCGATCTCGATATTGTCATCGACCACCGGATAGACCCAGCAGCTGGCAAAGCTCGTATGACGCCGGGCGTTCGAGTCATAGGGTGAGATGCGCACCAACCGATGCACACCGCTTTCGGTCTTGAGCCAGCCATAGGCGTTCGGGCCCTTGATCTGGATGGTGGCGGATTTGATGCCGGCTTCTTCCCCGGCATGATCCTCCATCAGATCGACCTTGAACCCATGTTGCTCGGCCCAACGCATATACATGCGCAGCAGCATCGAAGCCCAATCCTGGCTCTCGGTCCCGCCCGCGCCCGAATGGATTTCAACGAACGCGTCGTTCGCATCGGCCTCACCGGACAACAGGGCTTCAACTTCCCGCCCCGAGGCGAATTTCGCCAGATCCCGAAGCGAGCTTTCCGCGTCGGCGACCATGTCCTCATCACCTTCGGCTTCAGCCATCTCGATCAGATCGATGGCATCCTGAAGCTCACGCTCAAGGGTCCGCCAAGCTGACACCGAGCTGTCAAGCCGGGTCCGTTCCTGCATCAATTTCTGGGCTTTACCGGGATCGTTCCAAAGATTGGGATCTTCAGCAAAGGCATTCAATTCGGCCAGTCTGTCTATTGCGACATCCCAGTCAAAGATGCCTCCTCAGCAGTGCCATCGACTGCTTGATTTTATCAACTAGCGAAAGGGCTTCCGCGCGCATGAGTCTCTCTTGTCAGTTAGGAATAACGGCCTTTGTCTTACAATGATCCAAGCCGGAAAGCAAAGGCCAGATGGTTTTTTGTGGTTGGCAGAGTTTTGTCATAGCCGGGCTCATTAATTCTGTCATTGCCGGGCTCCACCCGGCAATCCATGTCTCAACCACGCAGCACTGGCCAAGTGGATTGCCGGGTCAAGCCCGGCAATGACAATCAAGAACCAGACACTTCACGGACGGCGACACTTCAATCACGCCTCAATACAACCCGCCCGTGCCTTCCTTGATCTTGCTGTCCGGAGTCGCTGTCGCCGGGCGCATTTCTCCGGTGGATCCGTCGAGCACGGTCATTTCGCCATTCGGTTCCGTCCCCGGCAGGAAGGCTTCTAGAATGCCGCGCGGATCGTCATAGCCGACCGGCTGCCCGGTCTGAGGATTGACCCGCACCAGCATCAGACCCGGCGGAATGCGGAACGGCGTGCCGGGTTTATCCTTCAACGCATCCTTCATGAAATCCCGGAAGATCGGCGCGGCTGCGACCGAGCCCGTTTCGCCCTTGCCGAGCGACCGCGGCTGATCGAAGCCGATGAACACCCCGACCACAAGATCGGGCGAAAACCCGACAAACCAGGCATCAAAATAGTCATTGGTGGTGCCGGTCTTGCCCGCAAGCGGCTTCCCCACGGCAGCGACGCTGCGGCCGGTGCCGCGTTGCACCACGCCCTCAAGCATGGAGACCACCTGATAGGCCGTCTGCGGCTTGATGACCTGCGCGCGCGGATCGGGCAACTGCGGCGGCTCCTGCCCATTCCAGGCCGCGTCACAGCCTTCACAGGCCCGCGCATCCTCCCGGAAGATGGTCTTGCCGTAACGATCCTGAATGCGGTCGATCAGGCTCGGCTCGATCTTCTTGCCACCATTGACCAGCATGCCATAAGCATTGGTCAGCTTGAGCAAAGTGGTCTCCCCGGCCCCAAGCGACATCGACAGGGTCGGCGGCATATTGGGCTGAATGTCAAAGCGGCGGGCATAGTCCACCACCTTTTTCATGCCGAGATGCTGAGCCAGCCGCACCGTCATCAGGTTGCGCGATTTCTCAAGCCCGGTCCGGAGCGTGCTCGGCCCATAGAAATCCTCAGTATAGTTCGATGGTTTCCACAGCCCGAGCACCGGCCCCTGATCGACCACGAACGGCGCATCAAGCACAAGGCTCGACGGCGTCAAGCCGGACTCAAGCGCCGCCGCATAGACAAACGGCTTGAACGCCGACCCCGGCTGCCGGAGCGCCTGGGTGGCACGATTGAATTCGCTCGACCCATAAGTATCGCCATAGCTGAAGCCGCCGACCATGGCCAGCACCCGCCCGGTATGCGGATCTTCCGCCACCAGCGCGCCGCCCACCGCCGGAATCTGTTTAAGGCTATAAGTCTTATGCCCAGGGTCGCCCGCAACCGGCGCGACCGGCACCACATCGCCAAGCTCAAGCACATCGGCGACCTTGGTCACCGCCGAGCCGAGATACTCTCCGGGCATCCATTTGCGGGCCCAGGTCATTTCACTCAGCGGCACAAAGCCGGTCGTGCCGTCGGCCAGGCCAATGCGCGCCCCGCCCTCGGTCACCGCCGTCACCACGGCAAGCCGCCACTCCGGGTCTCCGAGGATGATCGCTTCACCCGTCAGCGCCTTGGCCCAGCCGTCATTCGCCATGATGTCGCTATCATAGCGCTTGATGGCCCCGCGCCAGCCGTGGCGACGGTCATAATTCTCAAGCCCCTGCTTCAACACCCGAGAGGCGATCATCTGAAGACGGGGATCAAGCGAGGTGCGGACCGAAAGCCCGGCCTCATAAAGCCCCTTCTCGCCATATTTTTTATAGAGATCGCGGCGCACTTCCTCGGCGAAATAATGGGCGTGGAACTGCTGCTGACTGCTGTCGAAATGGGCCACGAGCGGCTCGGCCTGCGCGGCCTCGGCTTGCGCCTTGTCGAGATAGCCCGCGCTCCGCATCTGGTCGATGACCCAGTTGCGCCGCGCCACCGCCGCCGCATGACGCCGCAAGGGGTTATAATTGTTCGGGCCCTTCGGCAGCGCCGCGAGATAAGCCGCCTCGGACACCGTCAGCTCATTGAGCGCCTTGTCGAAATAAGTCTGAGCCGCAGCCGCCACCCCGTATGAGCCGACGCCGAGATAGATCTCATTCAGATAAAGTTCAAGGATCTGATCCTTGGTAAAGGCGCGCTCGATCCGATAGGCGAGGATGGCTTCCTTGATCTTGCGTTCATAGCTGACCTCATTGGTCAGCAGGAAGTTTTTCGCCACCTGCTGCGTGATGGTCGAAGCCCCGATCGGACGCCGCCCAACCAGCTTGTTGTAAACATTGGTGAAGACCGCGCGCGTAATGCCCGAGAAATCAAGCCCGCCATGGGTAAAAAAGCCCTTGTCCTCAGCCGCGAGGAAGGCATGGATAACCGGCTTCGGAATGGTGTCGATGGGCACGAACAGCCGCTTTTCACGGGCATATTCTTCAAACAGAGTGCCATTCCCGGCATAGATCCGGGTCACCACCGGCGGGTTGTAATTCTCCAGCTGCTGATAATCCGGAAGCTCGCTCCCGTAATGATGCAGCATGACGAAAAAGCCGATCACACCGGTCACCACAAGCAGGAGCGCGCCCGCCAGACAGCCGAGGATGATGGATTTCAGGCGACCGCGCTTGCGTTCGGGTTTGGGCTTTTGGGGCGGTTGTGACCGCTCCCTGCGTTCCGGTGTAATTTCGATCATGCGGCCATCATAAAGGGACTGGATCAGACGCGCCAGCATAACCAAACATTATGGCGCTATGAAGACGAAAGCCCGATAAAACAGGACTTTCGTCACATTATTTCAATTGGTTGCCACTTTAAGGAAATAGCCGTCCACAGCCCGAAGCACGGCACCGCCAAGCCGCTCAAGCCCATTTCGGCTCGACAGCGTCTCGGCATCCTGCGGGTTGGTGAGATAGCCCATTTCCAACAAAACAGACGGCACATCCGGGGCCTTCAGCACCATGAAACCGGCAAAACGGTGGGTGTTATCGCGCACCGGCACCGATTTGGCCATCTCGCGCACCAGAGAGGTGGCGAAATTGGCGGAATAGTTCATGGTCTCCCGGCGGGCGAGGTCGATCAGGATGCTCGACACCTCCGGCTCCTGACTACCAAGATCGATCCCCGCAATGATGTCGGACTTATTTTCCTTGGCCGCAAGCGCCGCCGCTTCTTTATCCGACGAGGTTTCAGACAGCGTATAGACCGACGCCCCGCTGGCCTTGCAGCCCTGACAGCTGTCGGCATGCACCGAGATAAACAGATCCGCCCCCGCCTTGCGCGCGATCTGGAAGCGCTGACGCAGCGGGATATAGACATCCGTACTGCGCGTCAGCACCACGCGATAGCGGCCGGTGGCCTCAAGCGTGCCCTTGATCACATGCACAGCCGCAAGCGTAATGTCCTTTTCATTGCGGCCGTTGACCGCCCGCGCCCCCGGGTCCTGCCCGCCATGACCGGCATCGAGCACCACGACCCGGCGTCCCCCGCCCTCGCGTTTCGGCGGCGGCGGCAGTGGCGGCCCGGGCACCTCAGGCGCAGCCACAGGCGGTGGCGGCGCCTGCACTTGTGCCTGAACCGGAGCCTGAACTTGTGCAGCAGCAGGTGCCTGAGCCGCCTCAAACGCCGCCCGGTTCGCCGGAGCGAGATCGATCACCAACCGGTGCCCCCTGCCGTCCCGTGGCGGAATGCCGAACCGGCTCGCCACCAGCGCCGGGCTTCTGAGGGTCAGAATGATCCGGGTCTTGCCGCCGTCCGCCACTTCAAACTGATAGCCCGCAATGACCCCGCCGCCATTCACCGAGCGTGCCTGCACATCAGCAGCCGGAATTTCAATGATCACCCGGTCGGGCCCGGTCATAACCACCGCCGTGCTCGGCAGCGCGCCGTCGGCCTCGATCACAAAACGGGTCTTGCCGTCATTCTGGCCAATGCGCACATCGCCAATGGTCAAAGCGACCGCCGACGAAAAAATCGTCACGAGCCCCAGCACCGACAGAACCGTCGCCAAAAGCCCTGCTCTCACAACCAAACGAAGGTTAAACCCCCTAGACATTGTCAGTTCAACCCCAACCATCCACAACAACTTGATCTGAGTTTAATCAAAACCACCGCTCCGGCATAGGCCCGGATGGCAGTTTTCGGATTGTTTAACAGTTTTGACTGCATCTGCCGATTAAACCGTCTTGTCAGTCGGCGCTTCCTCAGACTATGTTACATTCAGTGTCAGTCCATTTTTGCTCGGGCTCTGTTCCTCTGAAGCTCTTCGTAAGAGCTTGATACAAGACGAATTGAGCCGAGCACCGGATCTGACGCCTTATCCGGTCGCGCCAGATGTTTATGATCGCGGCCATAAACACAAGATTGTAAATTTAAATTTTAATGAACCACGCTCGTCTTCAACATTGCACCGCAGACATGCGACAGGGCGCCGTCGAAAAGGCGGCAATCGGCATGTCCACAGACGATAAGTCGTCTGGGCGTCCGGGCTTCATAAGCCCGGTAAGCGCGATGGTGCAAATCCTGACGAGCCCTGCGCTTCACAGCAATCCCCATTCAATCCCCAAAATCGGAAGAGCCAGCGCGCTCCTGACCCCTGTCCGTTCGACAGCGGTCCGGTGGGCAGCGCGGCCTGTTCCCGGAGATACCATCCATGGCAATTCGTATGCTCGTCGACTCTACCCACCCGGAAGAAACCCGGGTTGCGATCGTCCGGGGCAACCGCGTTGAAGACTTCGATTTCGAAGCCGCGGCCAAGAAACAACTCAAGGGCAATATCTATCTGGCCAAAGTGACGCGGGTCGAACCCTCGCTTCAGGCCGCCTTTGTGGATTATGGCGGGAACCGGCACGGTTTCCTCGCCTTCAGCGAAATTCACCCCGACTATTACCAGATCCCGGTCGAAGACCGCGAGGCGCTGCTGGCTGAAGAAGCCGAAATGGCCGCCTACGACCGCGATCACGACCATGATCACGATGACGACCATGACGACGACGACAACCACGATGCCCATGACCACGACCATGAAAATGGCGACAATCATGAAGTCGAGGCCATCGTCTCCCACCATGACGATCTGTCGGATGAGCTGCTGCATCGCCCCAAAAAGCTGAAGCGCCGCTATAAAATTCAGGAAGTCATCAAGCGCCGTCAGGTGCTGCTGATCCAGGTCGTCAAAGAAGAACGCGGCAACAAGGGCGCGGCTCTGACCACCTATCTGTCGCTCGCCGGCCGCTATTGCGTCCTCATGCCGAACACGCTGCATGGCGGCGGTATCAGCCGCAAGATCGCGAACCCCACCGATCGCCGCAAGCTGAAGTCGATCCTCTCGGACCTCAATATGCCAGACGGCATGGCCTGCATCATCCGCACCGCCGGCCTCTCCCGCACCAAGGCCGAGATCAAGCGCGATTTCGATTATCTCGAACGCACCTGGGACGACATCCGCGCGTTGACCATGGAATCCATCGCCCCGGCCCTCATTTATGAGGAAGGCGATCTGATCAAGCGCGCCATCCGCGACCATTACAACAAAGACATCGAAGAAATTCTCGTCGACGGCGAAGAAGGCTATAAATCAGCCAAAAGCTTCATGAAGCTTCTGATGCCGAGCCATTCGAAAAAGATCAAGAATTACAAGGACCGGGTGCCGCTGTTCCAGCGCTTCCAGGTCGAAGCTCAGCTGGATTCGATGTATAATCCCGTGGTGCAGCTGCGCTCGGGCGGTTATATCGTCATCAACCCGACCGAAGCTCTGGTGTCCATCGACGTCAACTCGGGCAAATCCACGCGCGAACATAATATCGAGGAAACGGCGCTCCGCACCAACCTCGAAGCTTCCGAAGAAGTCGCCCGTCAGTTGCGCCTGCGCGACATGGCCGGTCTCATCGTCATCGACTTCATCGACATGGAAGACCGCAACAACGCCCGCAATGTCGAACGCAAACTGAAGGACTGCCTCAAGGCCGACCGTGCCCGCATTCAGGTTGGCAAGATCAGCCCGTTCGGTCTGATGGAAATGTCGCGCCAACGCCTGCGCCCCGGCATTCTCGAAGCCAGCACCCACAGCTGCCCGCAGTGCGAAGGCACCGGCATCGTGCGCTCGGTCGAAAGCTCGGCTCTCCATGCCCTGCGCTCGCTTGAAGACGAAGGCATCCGCGGCCGTTCGGCGGTGGTGCATATGTTCCTCGCCGGTCCGGTGGCGCTTTATGTGCTCAACCACAAGCGTCCGCAGATCGCCGAGATCGAAGCCCGTTATGGCTTCCAGGTGTTCATCGAGGTCGACAATACCTTGATGGCGCCGAAGTTCCGCTTCGAGCGCGACAACACCCCGCGCGAAATGATCATTGACCTCGCCATTGATCAGCCGCTTGTCATCGCCCCCGACGAAGATGACGACGACGACATCGAGGACGAGCTGGAAGACAACGAAGTCGAGGCTGAAGTTGGCGCCGAAGATGATGGCGAAGCCGAAGACGATAATGAGGCTCCCAAAGAGCCGCAGGCCGAACGTTCGCGTGAAGCTCGCGAAGGTCGGGCCGAAACCCACGCCGAAGGGGATGAACGCCGCAAGCGTCGCCGTCGCCGGCGTCGGCGTGGCCGCAATGGTGAAAACGGTGCCGAAGACAGCACTGAGGATCACCGTCCGCAACACACAGTCCATGTCGAAGGTGCTGAAGCTCCCGAAGGAGATGAAGGCGAGGACGACGAAACCGAACAGGGCGAATTCGAAACCCAAAGCCACGAGGGTGAAGATCAGCCGCGCCGCCGTCGGCGTCGTGGCCGTCGCGGCGGTCGCCGCCGTGGCCGCACCGGAGACGAGATGACAGCCGAAGGCGAAACGGACAGCGAACACCGCGCCGAACCCGTTGCCGCCGAAACCGCAACTGTCGCCACCGAAGCACATGAGCCCGCCACAAGCGAAGCCGTGACCGAAGTTGCAGCAAGCTCCGTCGAAGCCGTCGCGGAAGAACCCACCGCCAAACCAAAGCGTGCCCCGCGCCGTAAAAAGGACGCAGCCGCCAAGGACACCGCGGTCGAAACCGTCACTGCCGAAGTCGCCGCTCCGACAGCCGTCGAAGTAGCCGCCCCGACGGTTGATGCCGACAGCGCTGAAAAGCCAAAACCACGCCGCCGCGCCCCCGCCAAAGCTAAAAAAGCCGAGACGGAAGAAGCAGCCGAAGCTCCGGTCAAGGCCAAGGCCACAAAAGCCCCAGCCAAACCAAAGGCTCCGGCCAAGGCCAAGGCCGCGAAAGCAGCCCCGGAAGCTCAAGCTGCGGCCGAACCCGTGGTGGCCGAAGCCAAACCAGCGCCTGCGACTCAAGCAAAGCCGGAACCTGCCCTCGCCCCCACGGCTGAAGCCGTAGTCCAACCCGCCGCCGCCCGCCATCTGGCCAGCGCCCCGGTCGAGGTCAAGGACGTCGGCGACGCCAGCAGCGACAACACCCGAAAAGGCTGGTGGTCCCGCACGTTCGGGAACTGATCAAGCTAAAAAGAAAACCGTCCGCGCCCCAAAGGCCGGACGGTTTTTTCATGCCCAAAGCCTGAGCCAATGCCCCAAGGCAGAAAGCTAGATTGCCGGGTCAAGCCCGGCAATGACAGGGAGCGGTGATGGTGGTTATCGTCGTTGGTGGTAATCATTGGCGTGGGATTATAGTCATCGTCTCATGACATGATCATCGTCATGGGATCATGGCCATCGTCGTAGGATCCTAGTCTTCACCATGGAACCCTAGTCTTCCCATACGGCCCCAACGCCCTCTCCCCCCAAATTGTCATGCCCGGGCTTGACCCAGGCATCCATGTCTCAGGACGAAGGCCGTTGCTAGTTACCCGCCTGCTCCGCTGTCAATTTCACAGTCACATCCTTGCCAACCCCATCGCCTCCCGCCGACGCTGAAAACATGCCGCCCCCCAAGGCCCGACGGTTTTCATAGCCCAAAACCCGAGCCAATCCCCCAAGGCAGAAAGCTGGATTGCCGGGTCAAGCCCGGCAATGACACCGGGGGCGGTGATGGTGGTCATCGTCATGGGATCCTGGACTTCACCATGGGGCCCTAGTCTTCCCATACGGCCCCAACGCCCTCATACCCAAATTGTCATGCCCGGGCTTGACCCGGGCATCCATGTCTCCGTCCGCAAACCGCTGTTAGTTACCCGCCCGCTCCGCTGTCAGCTTCACAGTCACCACCACATCCTTGCCAACCCATTGGTCACTGCCCCATTGCCCCTCGCCGACGTTGAAGTCATGCCGGTTAAGTGTGACGGCGCCGGTCATATGGGCAACCGCCCCGGTGATCTTGAGCGTGAAAGGCAGCACGATCTGGTGCGTCACGCCCTTCAGGGTCAGCTTGCCGCTGGCCTCATACTGGTCGGCGGCGGTTTTGCGGAAGCTTTGTGAGACAAACTGGGCCGTGGGATATGTCTTCACATGGAACCACTCGGGCTGGCCAAGCGCACTGTCCCTGTCGGCATTGCCGCTTTCGGCTTTGCTGAGATCGATGGTGACGGTCACGCTCGCCTGGTCGAGATGGTCGGGATCGAAGCGGATCGCGGCGTCAAAGGCGGGGAAGATGCCGTCAAAGCTGCTCCCGGCCTGAGTGCCCTGAAACCCGAGATGACTGTCTTTGGCAATCACCCGCCACTCGGCCGCCCCGGCGGCGAGCGGCCACAGCATCACGGCAGCAATCATCAATCTTGCGATCATGGCCCGCGCTTTCCAACGAAGGGCAGCATCCGGATCAGGATATCATCTTTCAGCAACAAATGGTGCCGCAATGCCGCCGCCACATGCACCAGCAACAGAAGCAACATCAGGATGGCCAGAATTTCATGGGTCTCCCCCAAACCGTCCGCGACCGCCTTCTGATCGGCAAAGCCCTGAAGCCCCGGAATATGCGGCCAGGGCAACCGGCTATAAAGCAAGATCGGCAGCTTGAGCGGGGACGCCGACACCAGCGCCCACCCACTCAAGGGAATAACGAACATCAACAGGTAAAGCCCATGATGGCTCGTCACCGCCAACCGCCGTTCCAAGCGTGACATATGATCCGGTAAGGGTGGCGGGCGATGCCCGAGCCGCCAGGCCAGACGCAGGGCCGTCAGCATCAGGATCGTGATGCCGATGGATTTATGCAGTTGAAAATTGGCAAACTGCTCCGCACTGCCCGGCTTTTGCCCGGTCATATGGAAGCCAAGCCAGAACTGGCCGATGATCACCAGCGCAATCAGCCAATGCAATAGAATGGCCACACTGGAATAACGAGCCCCCTGTGGTGACCGTTCCATGGCTTATTTCTTTGTAAATTCAGCGTTAAACAGCAGGGTGACTTCATCCGATATCAGAGGCACATAACTGCTGACGCCATAGTCGCTGCGTTTCAAAGTGCCGTTCGCGGCAAAGCCCAGGGTGAAGTCGCCGGTCATCGGGTTTTTGGCGCCGCCGCGGAAGGTCACGTCCATCACAAGCGGCCGCGTCACCCCATGCATGCTGAGCTGACCATAAAGCTTGCCCGTGGCCGGCCCGGTGATTTCGAGCCGGTCGGATTTGTAAGTCAGATCGGGATAGGCTTTGACATCAAAGAACTTGGACCCGCGCAGGGACTCTTCCAGCACGCTGTTGTTGGTGTCGACGCTGGCCGGATCGATCTTCACCTCGGCCGTGCTGGTGGCCGGCGTGTTGGCGTTGAAATCGAGACTGCCAGAAATCTTGTTGAACCGGCCCACATAGGTCGAAAAATTCATGTGATTGATTTCGAACGTCACATTGGCATGCGACGCGTCCATCTCATACCGGCCAGCCGGGATTGCCGCAAGATCGGTCTTCGGTTCGACCTGCGGCATGATCTCGGCCACCAGAGAGGCGCAACCGAGCAACATAACCGCCGCAGACAGACCGAGAAATTTTGACGATACAGCAGAAAACCTTATCAGAGACATGTAGCGACCCCTCCTACAAGCTGGATTCCGGTTCGGACTATAACTTCATTCCATCAGCCGCGCAAAAAGTTCCCCAGCCGTTCGATGGCCCGCGTCATCTCGTCACCACTCCGGGCAAAGGACATGCGCATGAAACGGCCGCCGTCCCGCGTGTCAAAATCAATGCCGGGTGTCGTTGCAACGCCGGTTTCATGCAGAATGCGACGGCAGAACAGCGCCGTATCATTGGTGAAATCGCTCATGTCCGCATAGAGATAAAAGGCCCCGTCCGGCGGTGCAAAGCGCGTGATCCCCATCTTCGGCAGCGCCTCAAGCAGCATCTCCCGATTGCGGGCATAGCCGTCGCGGATGGCATCGAATTCATCAAAACAGTCAAAGGCGGCAATGGCCGCTTCCTGCGACAGCGTCGGCGGCGAGATGAAAAAGCTTTGTGCCAGCGCATAGACCGGCTCGATCAGCGCTGGCGGCAACACCATCCAGCCCAGCCGCCAGCCGGTCATGCAGAAATATTTCGAAAAACTGTTGATGACGATGGCCTCGTCGGTATAGCGAAGCGCCGTTTCCTCGCGTTTGCCAAAGGTGATGCCATGGTAGATCTCGTCGGAGATGACCCGGACGCCGAGTCCTTCCGCCTTGGTGATCAGGGCCTCAAGCTGCTCCGGCGCGAGCATGGAGCCCGTCGGATTGCCCGGGCTCGCCACCATCAGCCCCTGCAAACCGCCGGACGCGGCCGCAAGACTATCGAGATGATCGGCAACGATATGATATCCCGTGCTCTCGTTCACATCCACATGAACGGCCTGAAGCCCAAGCGCCTTCTGGATGGCCGTATAGGGCGGATAGCCCGGACGTGCGATAGCGACCCGATCGCCGACATCGAACCCGGCAAGAAAAGCCAGCAAAAAGGCGCTTGAGGATCCGGTGGTGACCGCAATGCGCTCGACCGGGACGTCGACGCCGTAGCGCGCCTTGTAATAATCGCTGATGCGCTGGCGGAGCGGCAGAATCCCGAAGCTGTCGGTATAGCCAAGCACGCTCCGCTCCATGGCCGTGATGGCGGCCTGCCGGACCCGCTCGGGTGCGCCTACTGACGGCTGTCCCACGCACATCAGAAAGACCTCGCGGCCCGCGGCGGCAAGCTCCCCGGCCTCGCGCATCAATTCCATGGCATAAAAAGGCGGCACGTCGCTTCTGAGCGAGGCTTTTAACAAGGACAAATTCGGCATATCTTCAGCGCGCCTCATTCTCATCACCTTTTATGGGCTATATGAAGAGGCTTTTTAGCTTAAGATCGGGGGACCCACAAGGAGACCACCGTTTGTTGCCGAAGTATCAGCCCTTTCGTATCCGCCGCACCCTGACGGCGATCGCCTTGGCTTTCAGCCTGATTTTGCCCGGAACAGCGCCAGCTTTTGCCGCCGATACCCCGACCATTCTCCGCGATTCCGAACTTGAACGGATCATCCGCGATATTTCCGTGCCGATTTTCGCCGCGGCGGGCCTCAATACCGACTCCGTCCATACCTATGTGATCCGCGACAAATCCATCAACGCCTTCGTCGCCGGTGGGCAGAACGTGTTCATCAACACCGGCCTCATCATGGCCGCAAGCAATGTGGGCGAAGTCGCGGGCGTTATTGCCCATGAAACCGGTCATATCACCGGCGGCCATCTCGCGCGCTTTCAGGACGGCCTGAAGGGTGCCTCGGCCCTGACCATCCTCGGCATGATCCTCGGTGCCGCCGCCATTGCCGCGGGCGGGGCCGACGCCGGGATCGCTGTCATCATGGGCTCGCAACAGATGGCCATGCGCTCTGTGCTGTCCTACAGCCGCAACCAGGAAGCCGCCGCCGACCAGGCCGCCATGACCTTTCTTGACAAGGCCCATCAGTCGGGGCGCGGTCTCGTCAGTTTCTTTGAGGTGCTGAGCGGTCAGGAACTGCTCTATGTCACCAATCAGGACCCCTATGTGCGGTCCCATCCGCTGACTCAGGACCGCATCAACGCGCTTTCGGAGCTGGTCGACAAATCACCCTGGAAAGACGCCCCAAGCCCGGCCGGACAGGACGCCATGTTCGAGCGCATGAAGGCCAAGCTCTGGGGCTATCTGCAACCGCCCTACACCACGTTGCAGCAATATCCGGTCGGCAACAACAGCCTGCCCGCCCGCTATGCCCGCGCCTATGCCTATAACCAGCTCCATGACGAAGCCAAAGCCTATGCCGAGGCGGACAGCCTGCTGAAAGACAATCCGAACGATCCCTACCTCTGGGAACTGAAGGGCTTCCTGCTGTTTGAAAATGGCAAGCTTGAACAATCGATTGCGCCGTTTCGCAAATCCATCGCCATCAGTCCCGACGAGCCATTGATCCTGACCCAGCTCGGCCAGTCACTGATCGCGACCGAGAACCCGGCCTATACCGACGAAGCCATCCGAATTCTGGAAAAAGCCAACCGGCTGGACAAGGAAAGCCCCTTTGCCTGGCATCAATTGTCCATCGCCTATGACCACGCGGGCAAGGAAGGGCCGGCCCGGCTTGCGGCAGCGGAACGCTATTCCATCGTCGGCGCTTCGGAAGACGCTTATCGGCAGGCCCGACAGGCCGTCAACAAACTGCCGCGCGGGACGCCGGACTGGTTCCGGGCTCAGGACATCATGGTGGCCGCACAGGCAGAAATGCCCAAGGGAAAAGCTCCGCGCGATGCACTTCCAGATTAATTTTTATTATAAAAATGAGATATAACAATGAATTATAAAGCGATACTGATGTCATTTGTGATGGCGGCTGTGGCCTCTCCTCTCATGGCCCAGCAAGCTCCGGCTTTCAATCCGGCGCAGCAGAAGGCCATTGAGGCCATCGTGCATAACTATATTCTGGAGCATCCGGAAATCATCCCGCAGGCCATCGAAGCCTTGCAGACCAAGATGGCCACCAGCGCCATCATCCGCAACAAGGCCGCGCTGTTCAACGATCCCGACAGTGTGTCCATCGGCAACCCCAAGGGCGATGTGACGGTGGTCGAATTCTTCGATTACACCTGCGGCTATTGCAAGATGATGGCCCCGTTCTTCAAACGGCTGGTGGCCGCCGATAAGGGCGTACGGGTGATTTTCAAGGAATGGCCCGTGCGCGGTGAAATCGCCGAAGTCGCTTCAAAAGCCGCCCTCGCCAGCAAGGCACAGGGCTTGCAGAAATATCTCGCATTCCACGACGCCCTTTATGCCGTGCCCGGCCAATTGTCGGAAGCCAGCATCTTCGACGCCGCCACGCTCGCAAAACTTGACGTGGCACGCTTGAAGAAAGATATGCAAAGCGCTGAAGTATCAGCGATAATTGATCGCAACCACCAGCTCGGCCAGGCCCTTGAACTGCGCGGCACTCCGGCCCTGATCATCAACAACCGCCTCATCCCCGGCGCCCTCGCCTATGAGGAACTGGTGAAACAGGTCAACAGCGCCCGTGCCGCGGCGAAGAAGGGATAAATATATCCCCATTGATTTGTCATGCCCGGGCTTGACCCGGGCATCCATGGGTCACGCACAAACTGGCGGAGAGATGGATTGCCGGGTCAAGCCCGGCAATGACAGGTGAAAAAGCCCCAGCAAACTGTCATCCCCGCGAACGCGGGGATCCAGACTTTATTGCAACGATTTCAGATAATTGTGCCGCTATTCTGGATTCCCGCTTTCGCGGGAATGACAGAAATGGGCGGGCGAGGCAGAAATCAGTGGCCTAGATCAAGCCTGCCAGGGGCGAGGATGGGTCCGCGTAGCGTTTTTTCGGCATGCGACCGGCATGATAGGCTAGTCGGCCGGCTTCGACGGCGAGTTTCATGGCGCGGGCCATGCGGATGGGATCGCGGGCTTCGGCGATGGCGGTGTTCATGAGGACGCCGTCACAGCCGAGTTCCATGGCGATGGCCGCGTCGGACGCGGTGCCGACGCCTGCATCCACCAGAACCGGCACGTTCACCGCCTCGATCACCAAACGGATCTGCACCGGGTTCTGAAGCCCGAGGCCTGAACCAATGGGAGCCCCAAGGGGCATGATGGCGCAGCAGCCCATGTCGGCGAGACGTTTGGCCTGAATGGGATCGTCACTGCAATAGACCATAACCTCAAAGCCCTCTTTCAAAAGGACTTCGGCCGCCGCGAGCGTTTCCGGCATATTGGGGTAAAGCGTCTTCTGGTCGCCGAGCACTTCGAGCTTCACCAGGTTCCAGCCGCCGGCCTCCCGCGCAAGGCGGAGCGTGCGGACGGCGTCATCGGCCGTGAAGCAGCCCGCCGTATTCGGCAGAAAGGTGATCTTTTTCGGGTCGACGAAATCCACCAGACGTGGTTCGCCCGGGTTGGTCAGATTGACCCGGCGCACGGCCACGGTGACGATCTCCGCCCCCGAAGCCTCGACGGCAGCGGCGGTTTCGTCAAAATTCTTGTATTTGCCGGTGCCGATGATCAGCCGCGACATATAATCCTTGCCGGCGATCCGGAAACTGTCGGGCTTTTCAGCCAGACTGCTGTTGCCGCCGCCGATGAAATGAACGATTTCAAGCTCATCCCCCGCGCCGATTATCACAGTATCGAAAGCCGAACGCGGCACGATTTCGCGATTGCGCTCAAGCGCCACCTTGCTCGCGTCAAGCCCGAGCGAGCCCAAAAGCTCGCGCACCGTCCCGGCGGGCACGGTCCGTGCCTCGCCATTGATCTGAACCTGTATCACCGTCGTCCGTCCTCAATGATCCGTGTGGGGGCTTGAAAACCACGTTTTCCGCGTGGCAGAAGCCCTTGAGATTTCAAGATATTGACGCAAAATGGGCAAAACACCCATAATCTGGATTTGCAAAGGCCTGCTAAAGCATTATACAAACTCCTCCACATGAATAAGGGATCATGGGCCTTGCCGCAACGGCTCCGATGGATTCTTGTTCGGTCTCTTGCAAGGATCGTCTATAGTGTCCGTCGATTCAGGGCAGCACATGCGTATCAGGGGGCGCCTCGCGGCGTGATTGCAGGATGGCCAAGCGCCTGAAGCACAGCATTCTTGTACTCAATGGCCCTAATCTGAACCTTTTGGGCACACGTGAGCCAGAGGTTTACGGCCGCGACACGCTGGCCGATATCGCTGCGGGTCTGGAACGTCGCGGAGCCGAAATCGGTCTTGGCATTGATTTTCAGCAATGGAACGGTGAAGGTGAAATGGTCACGGCCATTCAGGCCGCACGGGGCACACGGGCAGGCATCATCATCAATCCTGCCGCTTATACCCACACGTCGATCGCTCTTTTGGATGCCTTGCTCGCAGTGGAATTGCCGGTGATCGAGGTCCATCTCTCGAACCCGCACAAAAGAGAAGACTATCGGCACAAGTCATATGTCTCGCGCATGGCGCAAGGCGTTATTTGCGGATTTGGAAGCCTGGGCTATTATCTGGCGCTTGACGCCATGAGCCACATCCTTGATGTGAGCCCGGCTAAATAAGTTATTGAATCAGTTGGAGTCGTCATGGCTAAAATGCAAGTAGACAAAGCGCTTATCCGGGATCTCGCTGAACTTCTCAACGAGACCAACCTGTCCGAGATCGAAGTCGAGGAAGGTCAATCACGCATCCGGGTCGCGCGCAGTCTGAGCGTCAATGCTGCTGTGGCCGGTGCTCCGGTCTATGCCGCCGCCCCGGCCCCGGTGGCCGAAGCCCCCGCAGCAACCCAAGCCGAAGACGCAACGCATCCCGGTGCCGTGACCTCCCCCATGGTTGGCACCGCCTATACCGCCGCCGAGCCGGATTCCCCTGCTTTTGTCAGCGTCGGATCGCATGTGAAGGCCGGTCAGACCATTCTGATCGTTGAAGCCATGAAGGTCATGAACGCGATCGCGTCTCCGCGCGATGGCACCGTCAAGAAAATCATGGTGACGAATGCGCAGCCGGTTGAGTTCGGCGAAATCCTGATGATCATAGAATAACGCGCGGGCATCCTGAATGTTTGACAAGATCCTGATCGCGAACCGTGGCGAAATCGCCCTCCGAGTTCATCGCGCCTGTAAAGAAATGGGCATCAAAACGGTGGCCGTCCATTCCACCGCGGACGAACGCGCCATGCATGTGCGCCTCGCCGACGAAAGCGTCTGCATCGGCCCGCCGAGTTCGACCGAAAGCTATCTGAACATCCCGGCGATCATCGCCGCCGCGGAAATCACCCATGCCGATGCCATCCATCCGGGTTATGGCTTCCTGTCGGAGAACGCCAATTTCGCGGCGATCCTGGCCGAACATAACATCACCTTCATCGGCCCGACGGCGGAACATATCCGCCTGATGGGCGATAAAATTCAGGCCAAGGAAACCGTCAAGAAGCTTGGCATCCCGGTTGTCCCCGGGTCCGACGGCGCCATCACCGACCCGAAGGAAGCGAAAAAGGTCGCCGCCGAAATCGGGTATCCGGTGCTGATCAAAGCCTCCGCCGGCGGTGGCGGACGCGGCATGAAAGTGGTGCGCGAAGAATCCGAAATGGACGCCATGATGAGCGCCGCCAAGACGGAAGCCAAATCGGCTTTCGGCGACGACGCCATCTATATGGAGAAATATCTCTCCAAACCGCGCCATATCGAAGTGCAGCTGATCGCCGACAGCCATGGCAATGTGGTGCATCTCGGCGAACGTGACTGTTCGTTGCAGCGCCGTCACCAAAAGGTGCTTGAAGAAGCCCCGTCCCCGGCTCTGAATGCCGAGGAGCGTGCTAGAATCGGCAAAGTCGTTACCAAAGCCATTAAAAAGCTTGGCTATCTCGGCGCCGGCACAATCGAGTTCCTGTATGAAGACGGGCAGTTCTATTTCATCGAAATGAATACCCGCATTCAGGTCGAGCATCCGGTGACCGAAATGATCACCGGTATCGATCTCGTGCGTGAACAGATCCGTGTCGCCGCTGGCGCGCCGCTGTCCTTCACTCAGGACGACATCCGCTTCGCCGGTCACGCCATCGAATGCCGCATCAATGCCGAAGATCCTCAGACCTTTGTCCCGTCGCCGGGCGTCGTCACCGACTATCACACCCCTGGCGGACTTGATGTGCGTGTGGATTCGGCGCTTTATGCCGGCTATCGCATTCCGCCCTATTACGACAGCCTGATCTCCAAGCTGATCGTGCATGGCAAGACCCGCAATGAATGCCTGATGCGGTTGCGCCGCGCCCTTGACGAATATGTCATCGAAGGCGTGAAAACCACGGTGCCGCTTCATACCCGCATCATTTCCGACCCCGACTTCGTGAACGGAGCCTATGATATTCACTGGCTTGAAAACTTCATGAAGAAGGATCAGGACTCCTAAGCAGCGTCATTATCTCGACCTCTTGGGTCATGTCCGCTATCGCGGCAATGACCCAAGAGGGAGGATGACAGCAAGGGCTGCAAGATGACCGAGATCACAGCGGATCTTTTGCTCCATGCCTATGCCCGGGGATATTTCCCCATGGCCGAGACGGCGCAATCGCCAGAGCTTTACTGGATAGATCCCGAACAACGCGGCATTCTGCCGCTTGATCAGTTTCACATCCCGAAACGCCTTGTCCGCACCGTGCTGTCGGATTGCTACCGCGTAACCCATGACCGCGCCTTCCGCGCCGTCATGGAGGCCTGTGCGGCCAGTGCCAAGGGGCGCGAAAACACCTGGATCAATGCCGCGATCCTTGAGATTTACTGCAACCTCCATGACATGGGTTATGCCCACAGCATCGAAGTCTGGGACGGCGACCGACTGGTTGGCGGTTTATATGGTGTGGCCCTTGGGGCGGCTTTTTTCGGCGAAAGCATGTTCCACAGCGAACGCGACGCCAGCAAGGTGGCGCTGGTGCATTTGGTGGCACGCCTGAAGTGCGGCGGATTCCGCTTGCTCGATACCCAGTTCGTCACCGAGCATCTCAAGCAATTCGGCACCCGCGAGATCTCCCGGGCCGACTATAAAAAACTGCTGGAGACGGCGCTTCAGTCCAAGGGGATCTTTTCGGCGTTGCCTGAATCCGTGTCTTCGTCCGGTGTGTCCGGTGTGTCCGCTGGCGTCTCAGGCGACGCAACAGCCGCAGGCGGCGCCCGGTCATGCGTGGCCGGGGCGATTGCGCTGCAGGCGATTACCCAGACATCATAAACCGGATGCTCCAGCGCATTGAGCGCCGGGCTTGAGGCAAACATCCAGCCCGCGAACACCTGTTTCGCGGTGCTGTTCGGCTTGATATCGCGGATTTCCAGAAAGGCTTTGGTTTCCGGCGCGTCTTCAGGCGGGGCCGACTGACAGTCGCGGAGCGTGATTTCAAGCGCGCCGAAGCGCACCGGCTGACCCACATGGGCCTTCAATTCCGAAACCCGGCCAGTGATTTTATCAAGGGCATTGAGCGTGGCCACCGCTTGCGGATCAGCGGCCCAAGCAGGCATGGCAACGGCAGCGAAAAGCAGCGCCGCCACTGTCTGCCTGACCCCGGTCATTCTTTGTGGTCCGAACTGGCTTTATGATCCGAACTGGAGCTACCGGACCCGGACGCGAATTTGGATAGCAGGGTCAGGAGATCAACCGACCCCTGGGTCTCGGTGATTTCCTCTCCGGGCTTCAGCATGTCATCGCTTGCGCCCGGGCTGAGGGCCAGATAATTGCCACCGAGAAGACCGCTTGAAGCGATCTTGGCCATGCTGTCCTCAGGCAATTTGACGCTTTTCTCGATGCTCATGCCCACCACCGCCTGATAGGTGTTGGTGTCGAGCCTCTGGCTGACCACCGTGCCAACCTTGATACCACTGATGCGCACATCCGCGCCCACAGGCAGGCCATCGACTCGATCGAAGCGGGCATTCAATTCGTACCCGCCGATCGAGCGCAGTTCGGTGTTTTTATAAGCAAATGCCAGAAAACCTCCGGCTGCGACAAGCACCACCGCCCCCATAAGGGTTTCAACAAGATTATGACGGCTCATGTGAGACTTGTCCCTTAACTGTGATTATTCCGGCTGCCAGGCTTCGTAATCACCCGTGGCGTGACGGCGCTGGCCACCTTCGTTCAGGCTGCCGGGCGGAAAATAAGCTCCGGCAGTGCCGGTCAGATTCGGCAGATGCTCTTTTTCCCAGATCTTGGTCGGCAAAGGCCGCTCGCTTGGCGGGGCATCGGTCATGTGATGCAGCCAGGCATGCCATTCCGGCGGAATGCGCGAGGCTTCGACTTCGCCATTATAAAGCACCCAACGGCGCTCGCCTTTTTTCTCGCGATAATAGCGATTGCCCTGATCGTCGGTGCCAACCGTTTCACCCTTGCGCCAGGTAAACAGCATTGTGCCGATCGTATAATCAGACCACCATGTGAACATATGACTTAAGAAAGACATTATAACCGCCTGTTAAATAGATGTTTTCATCTATTAATAGGCACCTCTGACCGAGGTGCGCGCTCGCGCAGAATATGCCACTGACGCCTGAGCCCGTCCAGACCTGTTTGCCCTATGGCCCTGAGGAATTCATGGCCGACTCAAGCCTATAACGACATGTGGTAGGTCAAGGCTGTCAATCAACAAGATATATAAAAAGTCCTTGCCAATCTCAGGCTCTCATCCCAGACTTTGTGCCTGACAGAGGGGAAATGTCTAGATTTAGCGGAAAATCCAATCACGACTGCCATGCGCGCAGGGTCCGTGAGTCGCAAAAATCAGTCCCCACATTATATGCACGGCCAGCATCCATCCGGCCTGGATCAAAAGGGACAGTCATTCATGCGTATTGAGCGTCGATTTACTCGGGACGGACAGTCACCCTACGAAAGCCTCAGCTTCCGTACCGCCACGAGTGAAATCCGCAACCCTGATGGTTCGGTTGTGTTCCGGCTGGAGAATATAGAAATCCCAGCCGACTGGAGCCAGGTGGCGGTCGATATTCTGGCGCAGAAATATTTCCGCAAGGCCGGCATTCCCATGGCTTTGAAATCGGTCGAGGAAAATACCGTCCCGTCCTGGCTGTGGCGGCATGTGGCCGATGAAACTGCCCTTGAGGCCTTGGCCGAAGCCAAGCGCTATGGCTCCGAGGCTTCGGCCAAGCAAGTGTTCGATCGCCTGGCCGGGGCCTGGACCTATTGGGGTTGGAAAGGCGGCTATTACGATAGCGAGGATGACGCCCGCGCCTTCTTTGACGAATTGCGCTATATGCTGGCGGCGCAGATGTGCGCGCCGAATTCGCCGCAATGGTTCAACACCGGCCTCCATTGGGCCTATGGCGTCGACGGCCCGAGCCAGGGACATTTCTATGTGGACCCCGCAACCGGCAAGCTTGAAAAATCCAATTCAGCTTACGAACGCCCGCAACCCCATGCCTGTTTCATTCAGGGCGTGAGCGACGATCTCGTCAATGACGGCGGTATCATGGACCTGTGGGTGCGTGAAGCGCGCTTGTTCAAATATGGATCGGGCACCGGCAGCAATTTCTCCAACCTGCGCGGAGAAGGTGAAAAGCTTTCGGGCGGCGGCAAGTCGTCGGGCCTCATGAGCTTCCTCAAGATCGGCGACCGCGCCGCGGGGGCTATCAAATCCGGCGGCACCACCCGCCGCGCCGCCAAGATGGTGGTGGTTGATATCGATCACCCGGACGTCGAGTCCTTCATCGGCTGGAAGGTGCTTGAGGAACAAAAGGTCGCGGCTCTCGTCACCGGTTCGAAGATCACCGAACAGCACCTGAACCGCATCATGAAAGCCTGTCACGACCCGGCCCTCACATCCAACGCCGGGGGGCAGCCGGACGATGCCTTCAACGTCAAGCTCAACAAAGCCCTGAAGAGCGAAGTGCTGGCCGCACGCAAGGTCATGATCCCGGAAAACTATGTGCAGCGGGTCATCCAGTTCGCCCGCCAGGGCTTCAAGTCCATGGAGTTCCAGACCTATAACACGGACTGGGATTCGGACGCCTATATGACCGTCTCGGGCCAGAATTCCAACAATTCGGTACGCCTGACCGACGGCTTCATGGATGCCGTCAATGACGATGGTGACTGGGAGCTGAAAGGCCGCCTTGGTGGCCAGACCTTCAAGACACTGAAGGCACGTGATCTGTGGGACCAGATCGCCCATGCCGCCTGGGCCTGCGCTGACCCCGGCCTGCAGTTCCATTCGACTATCAATGACTGGCACACCTGCCCGGCCAGCGGCGAAATCCGCGCGTCAAACCCGTGCTCGGAATATATGTTCCTGGACGACACGGCCTGCAATCTCGCATCCTTGAACCTGCTGACCTTCCGCAATCCCGACCGTTCGTTCGATGTGGCGGCGTTTGAGCATGCGACGCGGCTGTGGACCGTGGTGCTGGAAATCTCGGTGCTGATGGCGCAGTTCCCGTCGCCGCGCATTGCCGAGCTGTCCTATCGTTACCGCACGCTCGGCCTTGGGTTTGCCAATATTGGTGGCCTGCTGATGGCCTCGGGCATGTCATATGACAGCGATCAGGGCCGCGCGCTTTGTGGCGCCATCACCGCGCTCATGACCGGTGTCGCTTATGAAACCAGCGCCGAAATAGCGAGCGAGCTTGGCGCCTTTCCGGGCTATGAGCCGAACCGCGATCATATGCTGCGGGTTATCCGCAACCATCGCCGGGCGGCCCATGGCGAAACGCTTGGCTATGAGGGGTTGAACACCCTGCCCCTCCCGCTCGATATCAAGAACTGCCCCGAAAGCGCCGTGAGCATTGCCGCAGCCGCAGCCTGGGACCGGGCGCTTGCGCTTGGGGAGCAGCATGGCTACAGGAACGCGCAGGCGACCGTGATCGCCCCCACCGGCACCATCGGTTTGGTGATGGATTGCGACACCACCGGCATCGAACCCGATTTCGCGCTGGTGAAGTTCAAGAAGCTCGCCGGTGGCGGGTATTTCAAGATCATCAACCGCATTGTGCCCGAAGCGCTCACCGTGCTCGGTTATGCGGAGCGTGAGGTTGAGAGCATCATCAATTACGCCGTCGGCTATGCCACGCTCAAGGGCGCGCCGTTCATCAATCATGAAAGCCTGAGGGCGCGCGGCTTTACCGAAACCCAGCTCGACCTCATCGAAAAGAATCTTGAAAGCGCCTTTGATATCAAATTCGTCTTCAACCGCTGGACGCTCGGGGAAGATTTCTGCCGCAATGTGCTTGGCTACACCGATGTCGAACTGAATGACTTCTCGTTCGATATGTTGACCGCCCTTGGCTTCACCAAGGATCATGTGGAACAGGCCAATCTCTATTGCTGCGGCGCCATGTCGCTTGAAGGCGCGCCCTATCTCAAATCCGAACATCTGCCGGTGTTCGATTGCGCGAACCCCTGTGGCCGCGTCGGCAAACGCTATCTGTCGGTCGAAAGCCACATCAAGATGATGGCGGCGGCGCAGCCCTTTATTTCGGGCGCGATCTCCAAAACCATCAACATGCCGAACAATGCGACTGTCGAGGATTGCAAGGACGCCTATATGATGTCCTGGCGTCTGGCGCTCAAGGCCAACGCGCTCTATCGCGACGGCTCCAAACTGTCACAGCCCCTGAGCTCGGCCCTCCTCGATGAGGAAGACCTGTTCGAGGATGACGAGATGCCGCTGACCCAGAAAACCCAGATCGTCGCCGAACGCATCGTTGAACGCATCATCGAACGCGGTGCGGCTGAACGCGACAAACTTCCCGGACGGCGCAAGGGCTACACCCAGAAAGCCATCGTTGGCGGCCATAAGGTCTATATCCGCACCGGAGAATATGACGACGGCAAGCTCGGGGAGATTTTCATCGACATGCATAAGGAAGGCGCCGCCTTCCGCAGCCTGATGAATAATTTCGCCATCGCCATCTCGATCGGCCTCCAGTATGGCGTGCCTTTGGAAGAATATGTGGACGCCTTCACCTTCACACGCTTCGATCCGGCGGGCCGTGTGGAAGGCAATGACGCGATCAAGATGGCCACGTCAGTGCTCGATTATATCTTCCGCGAGCTGGCCATTTCCTATCTCGGCCGTAACGACCTTGCTCATGTGGAACCGAACGATCTCCTGCCTGACGCACTTGGCGGCGGAGTCGAACAGGGCCAACCGGTCGTTGATCCGGTCGACGTGACCTCACAGGCCCTCGACAAGGTGATGAACCTTGCCTCGACCGGCTATGTGCGATCGAACCTTTATGTCCTGAACACGGCGAAGTCCGTGGCGCGGTCGGCCCTTGAGACGACAGCCTTGTCGACGATGGAGGTGGGGGCTGCCACCGCCGTCGAATATCGCGCGGCTGTCGGCTCATCGATTTCAAGTGGTGGTGGTAGTGGTGTTCGGAGCAGCAATCGGGCCTCCAAAGTCGCGGAGGCACGCATGAAGGGCTATGAAGGAGACGCCTGTACGGAATGTGGTAATTTTACGTTGGTTCGTAATGGCACCTGCCTAAAATGCGATAATTGCGGCTCCACCAGTGGTTGTTCGTGAGTTGCGTGAACGTTGCGTGATGTTGCTTGTTGTTGCATAGACTTGCGTTAATCTTTATCTCGCATTTCCAAACCTTGCCGGTGGCCTCAAAGCCACCGGCTTTGTTTTTCCGTCCATCTTTGCAAGCAAAGATATGCATCTTCAAAGGGTTATCCCGCATTTACAGTTTTTTTACACCCACAGGCGACACTCGGCGGGTTCTCTAGGCGTTACCCTGCCATCCTGGTCCATAAACGAGACATTTGGATCAGATGCGCGGGACGTTCCGGAGCCGCAGCCACTAGTGGAGTTTCCTGTTTTGACGGAGCGGTCCCGTGTGACCCAGGGCGACCTGCCCATTGCCGCCACCCCCGCGGTGGTTGGCGTAGCAGAGGCATCGATTATCGATCGCCTGCCGCTTGGCATTTGTCTGATTGCGGGTGGCGAGCGCCAGGGCTTTCGCCTTCTCAGCAGCAATGCAAAGCTGCAGCGCATGCTCAGTCTCACCGACCCCTGCGCCCCGCTCCCCGACGACCCCGCCTTCACTCCGCTTTCTTTTGACCCGGCCTTCCTCCAGGCTATGGAGCGGCTGCAGGTGGATGCTCACGGCGAAACACGCTTTATCTGGCGCACCGACCGCCTTGGCATGGCGCGGGTCTTCGACTGCTCGCTGCAGGATCTCGATAACCGGACGGAAGACCCCTCCTATCTTCTGACCCTCGTTGACCGCACTGCCGACACGCGCAGCGAACAGCAATTGCTGCATGATGTGTTTCATGACCGGCTCACCCAATTGCCCAACAGCGCCATGTTCGTGTTGCGCGCCTCGGAATGGCTTGATCATCGCCGCGCCCGGGAAAACGGCGTGGTCATGATGATCAATCTCAACCGCTTTCAAATGATCAACGAAAGCCTTGGCCACGAAAGCGGCGACCAGCTGCTTGTGGCTGTGGCCCAGCGCATGACCGACTGCCTGCCGAAGCAAGCCCTGATTGCGCGCATGGGCGGCGATGAATTCGCCGTACTGCTACCCCGGACTGCGCCTGGCGACGAAGGTTTCACCACAGCACAGAGCCTGCATGAAGCCCTGTCCGCGCCGCTCACGATCGACAATCATGATTTGCGGGTCACGGCCAGCATCGGCATCGCCCAGGCCTCGGCCTTGAATGCGGCGGCCGAGGATCTTGTGAAAAACTCAAGCATTGCCATGCATCGCGCCAAACGCGAAGGCCGTGGCCGGACAGTGCTCTATCACAATGACCTGACAGCCCATGCCAAATCTCGCTTTGAATTCGAGGGCGATCTGCGGCGGGCGCTCGAACGCGGCGAATTGTCGCTGCATTACCAGCCGATTTATTCGCTGGCCTCAGGCGAACTGACCGGATTTGAAGCACTCTGCCGCTGGCAGCATCCCGAACGTGGAGCGGTGCCCCCGGTTGATTTCATCGCCATCGCCGAAGCAAGCGGACTCATCATTCCGCTTGGCCGCTGGGCGCTCCATGCCGCCTGCGCCCAGCTTGCCGATTGGAGCGCACGCTATCCCGTGGTCTCCAACCTTTCGGTCAATGTCAATGTATCGGGGCTGCAGATTTCAGGCGACAACATGGCCGCCGTCGTGCGCGAGGCGCTGATCGCCTCGGGCATTGCCGGCAACCGGCTGCGGCTTGAGATCACCGAAAGCGCGTTGATGACCAACGCCGATCTTGCCGCCGATCTGCTGTTGGATCTGAAAAGCTTCGGTGTCTGCCTGGCCCTTGACGATTTCGGTACCGGCTATTCTTCGCTCAATTATCTCAGCCGGTTTCCAATCGACACCATCAAGATCGACCGCTCCTTCATCGCCAAGCTCGACAGCAATCCCGATGACGCCAAGATTGTGCATATCATCACCCAACTCGCAAGTTCCCTCGGTATCTCGGCGGTGGCCGAAGGAATCGAGACGCTCGAACATCTTGAACGTCTGAAGGTGCTTGGCTGTCATTATGGACAAGGTTACTATTTCTCGCGTCCCCTGCCTGCCGCTGCGGTTGAAAATCAGTTGTTCTCCTGATCTTTTGTCGCTCGGGTCTGAGAACATGATCGCCGTTTGGTCCGCCGGTCATGTCAACTGTCCGTTGTGGTGCGGACCAAGAAGATAAGCCGCGCGGTCGCTTCTTCTGTCGACGGGATGCGCTCGAACTTCGCAGTCTCCAGACAGATGCTCAGGATAATCGGATCGTCGAACGCACTATCATTTTCAACCGCGGATGGTATATCAGCTTCATGCAGGATATCTATGCTTTCGAGCATGCGGTCCATAAGCCGACGCTCCTGATCAAGCGGAGCAGCTATATGAAGTTCCGCTCTGAATTCAACAATATCATCCCGCGCCTGATGATGATGCACCGTCACGCGACCTCGCGGGTCATCGTCTCGCCCCGCCTCCCTGAGCGCAAGTCGACCATAAGGCCGGGTTGCAAAATGTTTCCCGAGAACATCCTCCAAAGCTATTTTTAACGTTTCTTCTGCCCGTTCATTCATGACAAGTCTCCTGAACACCCATATTTGGGTTGTCGCACAAGCTGGCGCAGACAATTGCTGCGCCGGTTCGCACTAAACGTCATGGCCTGGGAAACCCGTAGCCACCGGAGCATCACCTCGCTGCAAACTGGCCGGCACTCACAACAAAGCACGCTTTGACCGAGCCTCCCGCATAGCTGCGAGTTGTGCCCATCAAGTTTTTTGAGGGAAAGACAGAGATTGCAAGATCTCCGATTTCCTATATAGAATAGTAATATTCCCATATTTAATGGTATAGAATTCTATAAAGAGTGCAAGAGTGCTTAAGAAAGAGAATTTCCTACAGGAAGACTCTCTGACTGCATGCTTTCGACTCGGAAAACAGTAGAATATTTTAAAAAACGGCACTAAAGATCGCGAAACAAGTCCAACTTAAACTCTTTATTAAATTTAAAATGTTATTAAATTTCATATACTTGCCATTATTTTTTTGACAGCATCCATTATGACATCGGCAACCAGTCTGTAATGATAGTAAAAATTCTACTTAATGCTAATATAGCGAGCAAGTCAGATTGAGCGAAGGAATACAGACCGAAAGATCCACATAATTAAAGATATGTGACATCCGTCCTAACTGATGGCTTTGCTTCATAAAAAAAGAAAACGTGACCTTAAGCTATGAACGCAGCCCGGACCTTCGGCTCCGGAACATCGCAAAGCTGCCCTTTCGGCACCAACTCCAGCAATAATAAAAAATCGACATAACGCATAGGGAGACTACAGAAATGGTGGATAGAAAAACCTGAAGCCAAGTCGAAAGAGGGCAATCCCTAAAATAAGATAGGAAATAAACTATATGTAAATTTATTTCCTATCTGCCAATTTCATGAAAATGGCTGACCAAATTTTCACCCCGGCAAAGCAGCTAACTGTTAAATTGAATATGATGGATTCTGATAAAAAGCAGCCGAGACCCGCCAAACAATGGGTCGACTCAGGGAGCCGCTCTGGCACAGAGCAGCAATTCTTTGTCCTGTCGTCAAGTCCACCTCCCCCAGACCAAACTGTCCCAACCGATCACACTACAGAAGAGCTTGTACGTCAAAGGATCCGAAACCTGATACTGGGCAGCAGGGGCGACAGCTACGCTTCCGTATCAGATCTTATCGGACGCAATTCTTCCTATATACATCAATACATTAACCGACGGTCTCCAAGACATTTACGCGAGGAGGACCGACGCAAGATTGCCCAGTATTTTGGCATTCCACCGCATGACCTTCTCTTGACCGACCAAAGCCTGGTCGCTTCCGCCCCGCATAAGCCTGAGACTGATGGCGTCATTATGATCCGGGTCTGGACGACCTCTGCTCCGAGTAGCGGGCTCCCATTCCGGCGTGATTGGCTGACCACGACCTTCGTTAATTTCGAATCACTCATTGCCGTGACCATCAGCGGGGATGCCATGGCCCCGCGCCTCGCGAATGGATGCGTCACTCTGGTTGATCGTTCTCAGGCCTCCGTGCAAGGCGACGGTATTTATATCCTGCTCGCAGGTAACGAGGCCGTGCCCCGACGTCTGAGCCTCAACCCGCTGACCGGTCATGTGAGCATCACGGCCGACAATCGTCTTTATCAAAGCCAGCCCGATTGCGACCCGCGCAGCCTGTCCATACTCGGCCGTGTGGTATGGGTCGGGCAATGCCTTTGAGGGGCTGTCGCGATCCGCGACGGCACACCGAATTATTACTTGCATTAAAGAACTAATTCACAAATGATAGTGGAGTGCGCGCCTTTTTGCGGGCGTTGCACCAGCTATGACCTGCCTTACTCATAAAAATATCGGCACGCATATCATCAGCGGGGACCACTCCATGAACGCGGCAATGCTTTTAAAAATCATCAAATTCTATGGGCGCTTCATGCCGAGCTTTACCGCCATCGGCTATTATGCACGCGCCCCCTTCTGGCCGGCCTTCACTACCGACTTGACCGGGCAGACCTGGGTCGTCACCGGCGCGTCCGGCGGCGTCGGCGGGGCCATCACACGCGAAGCTGCAAGACGCGGTGCGACCGTACTCGCCATCGCCCGCAGCGCTGCAAAACTTGATGCCCTCGTTGCCTCTTTCTCGGGCAAGGGCAAGATCATTCCTTATGTGGCCGATCTCGCGCTGCAAAGCTCCACAACCGCTGTCGCGGAGCGGTTGATTGCCGAAGGCCGCAAGATCGATGTCCTCCAGAACAATGTGGGACTTTTGCTGGATGACTATATCCAGACCTCCGAGGGTCGCGAGACATCTTTCGCCACCAATATCCTCAACCAGTTTCTGCTGACCGAACGCTTGCTGGATGCCGATATGTTCGCGCCGGGGGCTGCAGTCATCAATATGGCGTCCGGCGGCATGTATAATGCTCCCCTGACGCTCGCCCGCATGAATGCGCCCTCAGCCGAAAAATACAGCGGCGTTTATGCCTATGCCGTTCACAAGCGCGGTCAGGCTGAACTGGTGAAATACTGGCAGGCGAAATACGGCCATAAGGGCATGAATTTTTATGTCATGCATCCCGGCTGGTCCGATACAGACGGCGTGAAAACGGCCATGCCGCGGTTCCGCAGAATCCTGCAACTTGTGTTGCGCAACGAAGCCCAGGGCGCCGATACCGCAGTCTGGCTTGGGGCGACACGGCCGAAGGGGACAAATCCTGCGGGGTTCTGGCTCGATCGCAAACCGCGTGATGCCCATGCCTATGACTACACCAAAGTAACCAAACATACGCCCGAGGAACTCGCGGATTACCTGCGGGCGGAACTCGCCAAACAGGCTTGAGCGACACATAAAAAATACGGCGCGGAGAAAACCTCCGCGCCGCTTTTTTGATGTAAACCTTAGCGCTGTTGTGCCGCGCGAATGGCCGCACCTTGGGCCCAGGTGGCATGCGTGCCGCTCGACAGGCGATGCGGCAGAATGATGCGGCACACTGGGCCGTCACCCAGTTTTTTCGCATCCCACAACACGGCTTCCGAACGATCGAGTTTCATGTCGGTGATCAGGCTGACGATATAGCCGTCATCTTCATCCTTCGCATCGACACGGGGTGCGAAAGCCGGTTCGCTGCCATAGCGTTCCTCGCCGAATTCAAGCACCGCCGAGGCCCCGGTCTCCAGATCATGCTTGACAACGCCGGTGAACAGAAACCAGCCAGGCTTGGCCATGGCGCTATAAGTATAGCGATATTTGCACCCGAGATATTGTTGATTGATTATTCCGAATTCAAGCGTGCGATCATCGAGACGCTGTTCCGTCGTCGTCCCGGTTTTAAGATTGAAGCGCCAGCGATGCAGTTTCGGCTGCATCAGATATTGATCGAGATAAGCCATCATGCGCGCGTAACCCGAAGGGGCCTGGTTCGGGGATGCGGGCATGGGGTCATCCTGGAAATACCCGTCCATGATGATCTCGTCCCCCTCCTCATAGGCATTGAGGAAATGGAGAACGAACGTCGGATCGGCTTCGAACCAGCGAATATCCTCGGTCTTGCCGTAACGCGGAATGATGGCGAAGCGCGACCGCATGTCATCATGATAGCGCACGACGAATTTATTCTGGGCAATCAGCTCAGGGTCCCAGAACAGCGGAAAATCATTGAGGATAGCGTAGTTCTTGGTGAAGATCATATCATGGGGCAAGCGCGGTCCGGGCAGCGGCACCGGGATATAATGCTTCAGTTTGTCATCGGCTCCGACAACGCCATAATGCATATAGGGCGGGAATTTCGAATAGTTGAAGAACAACAATTCACCCGTCGACTCATCCACCTTCGGGTGGGCGGAGATACCGTCAAGCGGCCCCCAGCTCGCGACGCCCTCCTGTTCCATGGTATAGGGATCGAGGCGATAACCCTCCCCGCATTGATAAAATGTCGAGAGGATTTTGCCCGCATGCACGATCACATCGGTCGATGAATTGTCTTTCAGAAACCCATGCGCGCCCCAGCCCGGACGTTGCGATTTTTCCGGCGGCTCCATGAGGCCGGCCCATATTGCATGCCCCGCTTCCTCTTCCGCCACAAAGGCGCGTGTGCGGACGAAGCGGTTTTTATAGTCGGCCTTGCCATCGCGAAAATTCATGACATGGACCATGCCGTCGCCATCGAAGGGATGATAGCGGCCGATCGCCTCATGCACCGGATTTTCGGTATTGCGCACATAGACGCCGTCAATATCAGCGGGAACGCTGCCGATCACCTCAAGATCCGCGGCATCATATTCGGTGTAATTCGGCGTCCAGGCCCCGTTCCTGTAGGGATGATCATTGGGCTTCAACGTCGGTGTGATGCGGTTTACGATCTTCGTCATCATGACTTCAATCCTTATGATCTGAATGATCTCAGCGCTCGCGGCGCAGAATAACGGCCGACCCGATGCCCGAGGCCGCATGCGCAACCAGAAGCCCGTATTCGGCATCACGCTCGTCCATCACATCAAGCAACGTCGATAGTAAGATCGCGCCGCTTGCACCAAGCGGATGACCTTTGGCCACATGCCCGCCGGTGATATTGACCTTGTCGCGATCGACTTTGTAGTCACGGTAGAACAGCGCAGGAACAACGGCGAAGGCTTCCATATATTCAATCACGTCCATGTCGGCGAGGGTCAGACCCGCCTTGGCCAACGCACGCTCCATCGCCACTCGCCCGCTGGTGAGCGACAACACGGGATCTCCCGCCGCCTCGGACCGGGCGACGATGTGGGCGCGCGGTTTCAATCCACGTGCTTCCCCCGCATCCCGCGTGCCCAATATGGCGAGCCCTGCCCCATCGGCAATGCCCGGCGCATGGGTGACCGTGTGCCGGTGATCAACGGCATCAAGACCAAGTGTGGCTTTCAGCACCGGCGCATAGATGGACGAAAGCGCTGCAAAAGCAGGCTCGAACGCCGCGAGCGCCTCCCTTGAGATATTGCCGCGCACATATTCATCGCGTGCGAGAAGGACATTGCCTGCCGCGTCCTGCACCGGAACCAAAGACTGTTGCGCAATATTTTCAGTCTGCGCCCGCGCCGCCCGTTGATGGGACACCAGAGCAATCTCATCCAGCGTTTCGCGCGAGACATCCTCACGCTGAGCCAGCACATCAGCCGACAGCACCACCGGCAAATAGCGCAAGGATGCGGAAAATTCCGGGTCGGTATAATAACTCGCACGGTCGGCCATGAAGGGCACCTGCGACATGCTTTCGACACCGCCTGCCATGACAAAATCGGCGCTGCCGGCGGCAATCTTATCCGCGCCGGACATGGCTGCGGACAGACCGGACACGCAGTAATTGTTGAGCGTCCATACCGTCGCCGTCTCGGGCAATCCGCTATGCAGCCGGGAGACCAGACCGATATGACCGCCCTGCGCGCCGATCTGACCAACACAGCCCAACGTCAGATGATCGATATCGCGCACCCCAGCCCCCTGCCGCGACTCGAGCGCCTGCACCAATTGACGCACGAGTTCAGCAGGTGCGACCCCGGTCAGGCTGCCGCCGTCCTTGCCTTTGCCGCGCGGCGTGCGAACTGCGTCATAAATATAGGTCTCTCTCACGCCTGCGCTCCCAAAACTGTTCCGGTGGAGATGATCTCAACAAGATTATTCCCGCATAGTATATTTATGCAAGCATTATGGTAATTCATACTTGCGGGCCAGCACAAGTAGTTTTAGTATCAATTTGCAAGTAAAAAACAAAAATGGCCCGGTGCCAGAAGCTGCCCATCCCTCGGAGGACCTCATGAGTGATAAAACCATCCCCGTCTCGCAGCTCGATTTCGACGGCCTGCGCCCGCCGAGTCCGCATTTGACCAGCGCCCATGCGGCCTGGCGGCAACGTCTGCGCCATTTCGTCGACAAGGACATCGCCCCCCATCTTGATGACTGGGATAAAAGCGGCACCTTCCCCGATGCCGTCTATAAAACCGCCGCCGATGCGGGACTTCTCGGCATGGGATTTCCGGTCGAACTTGGCGGCCTTGACGAACCGATCGATCTCTATCACCGCATTATCTTCTCCGAGGAATTTCATCGCCTCGGCAGCGGCGTAGTATTTGCCGATCTGGCCACCCATTGGATCGGCCTGCCGCCCATCATCAGCCACGGCACGGACGAAATGAAAGATCGCATCGCCCGTCCGGTGTTGCGCGGCGACAAGAAAATGGCCTTTGCCGTCACCGAACCCTCAGGCGGATCTGACGTGTCCGGCCTTAAAACCACGGCCGAACGGCGCGGCGATCACTTCATTGTCAATGGTTCGAAAACCTTGATTTCAGGGGCCATGCGCGCCGATTTCATCCTGGCGGCGGTGCGCACCGGCGGCCCAGGCATGGGCGGCATTTCGCTCCTTGTGATCGAGGCTGACCGCGCGGGCATCAGCCGCACACCGGTGCCTGGCCTCACCTGGTATAACGCCAGCATCGGCACCTTCACCTTTGACAATGTGGAAGTGCCGGTCAGCAATCTCATCGGCACCGAGAATCGCGGCTTTGCAAGTCTCGCCGGGCAGCTCAATATCGAACGCTTCAGCGGTATCGCCGCAACCCTCGCCATGAGCCGCACCTGTATCGCCGAAGCCGTGGCCTGGGCCCAACAGCGTGAAACCTTTGGCAAGCGGTTGGTGGATCATCAAGCCATCCGCCACAAACTGATCGAGATGATCAGCGCGCTGCGTGTGTCTTATGCTTATCTTGATTATTGCATCGACCGTTTTCATCGCGGCGATGTGCCCATTGCCGATTTGTCGCTGTTGAAAATTCAGGGTGTCAAAACCCTCGAACATTGCGCGCGGGAGGCCATGCATATTCTGGCCGGTCAAGCCTATCAGGGCACCACGCGGGTCGAACGCATCTTCCGCGAATCCCGCATCTTTGCCATTGGCGGCGGCACCGAAGAAATCCTCAAAGATCTGACGGCGCGGCAGCTCGGTTTCTAATTCCTCCCTGATACCAACTGGCCGGGATCCTGCTGAGGGTCCCGGTTTTCTTTTGCCCATAAAAAACTGCCGGAGAGAATAACCCTCCGGCAGTCCAAGGCGGGACGTTGTCTGGTTAGAAGTTCGTCCGTACGGTGATGCCATATGTACGCGGATCACCGAGGAAGGCCGAATAGGACCCAGCCTGGAATGTGGCTGGAATTACGCGGCGGTAATAATCCTGATTGAACAGGTTGCGGGCCCAGAGCTCCACGCGCCAGCTGTCGGATTCATTCGACAGGGCAAGACGGCCATTGACCAGCGCGAAGGCATCCTGCTGGCGGTTGATATCGCCAAAGCTTGCCGTCATGTAAGTCGACACCCAGCGAATATCAGCATAGGCAAGACCCTTCAGAGACGTGCCGGGGATCGGGAAGTCATAGGTTGCCGATCCGACAAGCGTCCATTTCGGCGACATTTCCATCGGCTTGCCTGCGAAGGCCCGGTTGCCCGGATCACTTGTGTAGTAAGCATCCGCATAAGTCGTGGCGCCCGTAAGTGTCAAACCTTTCACCGGAGCCCAGGTCAGTTCGACTTCAGCTCCTTTGGTGATGGCTTTCGGCAGACCGAACACGATAAAGCTCACGCCCGTGTATTGGATCGACTGGAAGCCCTTGAAGGCCTGATAGAAAACCGCGGCGTTGAAGCGGACTGTGTTATCAAAAAACTGACTTTTGAAACCGACTTCGTAAGCGTCTACGGTTTCTTTGCCAAAACTAAGATCGGCTGCGTTCGGGGTCGCCGGGGTCGAGAAGCCTGCGCGATCCAGATTGTAGCCGCCCGATTTATAACCACGCGAATAGGAAATATAGCTGTTGGCTTCGGGGCTGAATTCGTAGCTCAAATTGACGGTGCCGGTCAAAGCGGTTTCAGCCCGGCTGTCCTTGCCGCCCGCAGGATTGAGTCGCGAATCCCAGAAGGACGCACAGAATGAGCCGATCCCCACAGGATCATTCAAAGCCACGGCAGTGTCACATGCCGGGTTGATGGTGTTCGCCGTGAGATCGACTTTTTTCTTGTTTCGGGTGATGCGCGCGCCGACCGTGAACTTCAACGCCTCGGTGATGGCATAAGTATTATGGGTGAAGGCCGCATAATCTTCGCCCTTCTGATTGGAGAAGCCATAGCCGCCGTCACCGGGACGGAACGCTGCAAGCACAGCCGGTTTGGCGGTATTGAACATCAGCGGCATATCGACGCCCATCAGGAACGCGCGCTGGTCAGTGATATCTTCATGCGAGTACCAGGCGCCGACGAGCCAATCGAGAGGGCCTGACTTGCCCTGGAAGCGCAGTTCCTGACTGAACACCTTGAACTGCTGGAAGATGCCGTCTTTCGGGATATAGCCAAGATCAACGCCCGAATGGTCGAAGTCCTGACCACGATTGGCTTTCCAATCCCTGTAAGACGTTACCGAGACGACTTCCCCAACGCCCGCATCCCAGTTGACTTCGAGCCCGACGCCCCAGTCTTTCACGTCTTCCTGATTGACCCGGCCGGGCGAGCGTGCCGCGAGACGATCAAAGGGATGAGTGCTGCCATAGCTTTGAACGCCGTGAGTCGCGGCAATGGTTTGCCCCTTGATGGCATTCGCGCCGACAAGGGAAAAGACAGCCGTACAGCAATCTTCGTTGCGGTTTGTATAGTCGGCGCTCAGTTTGATCCTGAGGTTTTCATTCGGCTGATACTGAAGCTTGCCGCGCAGGAATGAGCGGTTGAGGCCCATGGTATCGGTATCTGTGTTGACCTCATGCAGGAAACCATTGCGCTTTTGCACAACGCCTTCAATACGCACGCCGAGAACATCTTCCACAAGCGGACCTGATACCGCGCCATTCAGACGATAGTAATCATAGTTGCCATATGTGCCTTCAACATACCCCTCGAATTCCTTCATATTCGGGTTCTTGGTGATGACATTGATCAGCCCGGCAGAAGTATTGCGGCCAAAAAGTGTCCCCTGAGGCCCGCGCAGAACTTCGATACGTTCAATGTCACCAAGTTCAGAGAGCGCAACGCCGGTCCGTGCCCGCGGCACACCATCAATGACAACGCCCACCGCCGATTCAAGACCGACGTTGGTCGATGTGGTGCCCATGCCGCGAATACGAACGCTTGAATCCGAGTCACCGCCCGGTGTCTGGAAGTTCAGGCTTGGTGAAAGCGCGACAAGATTGCGAATATCGCGGATACCCGAATTCTGCAAAGCCGCTTCAGAAAAAGCCGAAACCGCGATCGGCACTTCCATCAGATTTTGTGTCCGCTTGGTCGCGGTCACAATGATTTCTTCAAGCCCGCCAGCCGCCGATGTCTCCGCCGCAGGCGCAGGCGCTGCCACAGACATTACTGTGGTCAAAGCAAAAATCGAAGTCGCAAGCATTGCCGTCGTGAAATCGGCAACCCCGCGCCGTCTATAGGAAATAGGGGTATCAGTCATCACAAACGCCTCCCTCATGAAATTTTTCTATTGAAGAAATTTCATCCAAGCGCTCAGTCTGCTCATACGATCTGCCGACCAAAGACAAAAAGCCAAACCAGTCGTAAAAGCAGCCTCACTCAGCAAGAATGAAACGGACAGTCAACGGAAGTTCTGGTGATAATCTTGTTCATTGCTCTCAGGGGTTTTGGTGCGAGGGCAGTTTGTTTTCTGTTCCTGCCTCTCGCCCAGAAAGATAGCTTTCATATCAGGACTAGTCAAGGCTTTCATAAACGCACTGATTCCTGTCCTGAAACACCCTCTCCGGCCTGCCCCCTCCGATCTTCCAGCTCAATAATTGGCTGTTTTTCAAGGATTTTTTGTAATTTTTGCATCTTTACGTCACGACGGATTGCGGAGGTTTCATAAACGAACTACTATCCAGACAACAGCTTTGCGGCAAAAAAATAATGACTTGCTTAAAAAGATCATAATCCAGGGAAGCCGACGCAAAGCGACCATCAGGCATCCAAAAGGGACTCAGGCGCAGCCGCGTTTGAGGGAGCGGGAGTGCGCCCAGAAATGACAGCCCCAGCCCCGTCAGAGGCTTTGCAAGCAGACCCGGGTTTCATCCCGGGGCGGCCTCTTACAAGTGACCTGTTGCAAGCCAGGGCGCCTGTTTCCCTATGGCCCAGCAAGGGGCGATCCTGGCTGCTCGTCATCATCATGCTTGTGGCTTACACCAGTTCTTTCATTGACCGGCAAATCATGACCTTGCTGGTTGGCCCCATCCGTGCCGACCTCAAGATTTCGGTGACCGAATTCAGTTTGTTGGTCGGACTTGCCTTTTCCCTGTTCTATTCCATGTCCGGCGTTCCGCTCGCCTATCTGTCTGACCGCTACAGTCGTATTCGCATAATCATGATCGGGATTTTCACCTGGAGCATCATGACCATGCTGTGCGGATTCGCGGGCAGCTTTGGCCCGTTGTTTCTCGCCCGCATGGGCGTCGGCATTGGTGAAGCGGCGCTGGCTCCGGCGGCTTATTCCCTGATTTCAGACAGCTTCCCGCCCGAACGCCGCGGCCGCGCCATGGGCGTCTATTCCATGGGCGCTTATGTGGGCGGCGGTCTGGCGCTGGTGATCGGTGGCGCAGTCATTTCGATGATCGAACATGCGAAGCCGATCACTCTGCCGCTTGTGGGCACGTTGCAAGCCTGGCAAACGACTTTTTTTTATGTGGGGCTGCCGGGCTTCCTGATCGTGCTCGCGCTGATGTTCTGCCGTGAACCGGCGCGTCAGGGGATCACCAACAAACCGTCACTTTCCGTGTTGTTTGCCTTTATGCGCCAGCAGTCGGCCGTCTTTTGGACCATCAGCATCGGCAGTTCACTGTTCGGCATTGCCGCCATCGGCTATCTGGTCTGGATGCCCAGCATTCTCATACATCAATATGGCTGGAGCGCGTCGAAGACCGGCTATATCTATGGCAGCATTCTGCTGATCTTTTCCACAAGCGGGTCTTTTTGCGGCGGCTGGATCGCCGATATCCTGACCCAGCGCGGCATCAAAGACGGCGCACTGCGCACCTTGATCGGGGCGATCCTGCTGGCCATTCCCTTCGCCGTCTCTACGCCCTTCATGACCTCGGACATCGGCGTCACCGTCATGCTGGCCGCGCTCAGCTTTTGTTTCGGTCTGGTGCAAGCCTTGCCAACAACGGCGCTTCACGCCGTGACACCGAACGAATGCCGCAGCCAGATCACCGCCTGTTATTTCGTGTTCGGCAGCATCATTTCCCAAGGGATCGGCCCGACGCTCATCGCGTCGCTCACCCAATATGGTTTCAAGGACGAAATGAAGCTGGGATTGGCCGTCGTCGTCATCAATGCGATCATGCTGCCGCTTGCCGCCCTTATTCTCCTGTCCGGCCGAAAGGCGTTCTGCCGCAGCCTCGATGCCATCCGCCACTGAGTCTTTTATACGGAGATCTGTTTAAATGACGTCCAGTCCACCCTGGTTCGACCCGAAAACTCCCGCACGCGAAGATTGCGTGGTTTCCTGCCTGATCGACAAATGGGCCGCCGCCACGCCGGACAAGACTTTTATCCTTTATGAAAACGGCGACAGCTGGAGCTGGAGCCAGACCCGCAGCATCGCGCGCGCCACCGCAGCCGCCTTTGCGGCACGCGGCATCCGGGCCGGGGATACAGTGCTCGCCTGGCTGCCGAACAACGCGACCATGATCCGCAGCTGGTTTGGCGCGAATTATCTCGGTGCGACGCTGGTCCCCATCAACACGAGCTATCGCGGGCGTCTGCTGGAACATGCGATCCGCACCTCGGACGCCCGATTGATGATTGTCCATCCGGCCCTGATCGACCGCTTGAGCGAGATCGAGCACAGCGATCTTGAGCATCTTATCGTCGACAGCCCCGATCTTCCGAACCTCGATTGCGGGCTGACGATGGAACCGGTCAGCGTGCTTGATGGCGATAGCGCGGCCGAGTTTGACTTTGCGCCGCAAATCTGGGACACGCCGCTGATCATTTTCACTTCAGGCACCACCGGGCCGTCCAAGGGCGTGATCACCAGCTATCTCCACCAATGGACTACGGCCACGGTGCAATATGGTTATATGACGGCCGCGGACCGCATCCTGATCAATCTGCCCATGTTCCATGTGGGCGGCACCAGCAGCATTTATGCGGCGCTGGCCCGGGGCGCATCGGCGGCTCTGTTTGACGGTTTCAACACGCGCGAATTCTGGCCGCAGCTGCGCGCCACCGGGTCCACCACCATCAGCGGACTGATTGGGGCCATGGCGAGCTTTTTGACCAAGACGCCGCCGCAGCCCGATGACGGTGACAATCCGCTGACCTATTGCACGCTCGCCCCCATCACCGATGACACCATCGCGCTCAGCAAGCGCTTCAATTTTCATTACGTCTCCGGCTTCAACATGACCGAACTGTCATCGCCGCTCATCACGCCGCTTGATGAACGGACGCACCGCAGTTGCGGACGTCCGCGTTCCGGCGTCGAATGCCGGGTGGTCGACGATCATGATATGGAAGTTGGCGCCAATATGATCGGCGAACTGGTGGTGCGCAGCGACAGCCCCTGGGTCTTTTTCAAAGGCTATCACAAGAATCCGGAAGCCACTGCTGAAGCCTGGCGCAACGGTTGGTTTCATACCGGCGATCTTGTCACCCGCGACGCCGACGGCAATTTCTTTTTCATCGACCGCAAGAAAGACGCCATCCGGCGGCGCGGCGAAAACATCTCCTCGATCGAAGTCGAACTTGATGTCTATGCCCATGCCGCCGTGCTGGAAGTGGCCGCCTATGGCGTGCCCTGCCCGGCTGGCGAGGAAGAAGTGATGGTGGCGGTTGCCGCTAAGCCGGGCCACACACTTGATCCTCAAAGTTTGGTGGAATTTCTCATTCCCCGCATGGCGCATTTCATGGTGCCGCGCTATGTGCGCGTGGTCGAGGCTCTGCCCAAAACACCGACCAACAAAATTCAAAAAGTTCAGCTGCGTGGCGAAGGCGTCACATCCGACACCTGGGACCGAGAGGCCAGCGGCCTCGCGCTCAAACGACAAAAACTGAAATAAGGGGGCATTTATGTTGCATGACATTGCGTATCTGGCGGTCATCAATCTGGGCGTGATTCTGGTCGCCTTCGTGGGGCTTTGGCTGATCAGCCTTCTGGTTGAGGATTCGAGTATCGTCGATATTCTCTGGGGGCTTGGATTGGGCGGCGTGGCCTGGGTCAGCTATGTCTTCGGCGACGGGGCGGCGGACCGCAAGCTGCTGGTGGCTGTGTTGGTGAGCGTCTGGGCGCTGCGGCTTGCCGGATATATCGGCTGGCGCAACTGGGGAGCCGAAGATCGTCGCTATGCACGGCTCCGGCAGCATGTGGAGTCTCAGGGCAAGAATTTCGCGATCTACAGCCTGATCCATATCTATCTGCTTCAGGGCTCGTTGATGTGGCTGTTTTCCTTCGTCGTCCAAATCCCTATGGTCTATAAAACACCCACAACGCTTGGCACCCTCGCCTGGATCGGGACGGCGGTCTGGGCTTTTGGGCTATTGTATGAAACCATTGCCGACATCCAGCTTGCCCGCTTCCGCGCCCATCCGACAAATGCGGGACGGACCATGCAAGCGGGGCTTTGGCGCTATTCCCGGCACCCGAACTATTTCGGCGAGATTGTCGCCTGGGTGGGCATTTTTCTCATTGCCTGTGAAAATCCGATCGGATTTCCGGTCATCCTTTGCGTTCTCATGCTGGCCTATAACATCGTCGGCAGCATGGGCGCCGGCACGGTCGAACGGCGCATGCAAAAAAAGCGGCCCGATTATCTCGACTATGTGAAGCGCACCAATAAGCTCATCCCGATGCCGCCGCGCCGCTGAGGGAAACCATAGCAAACTACTGGAAAAAACAGACAATCCGTATATAAGAGGCCAGTTGTTGTGAGGTGAGCGAGCACATCGACTACAGCAGGAGCAGAAATGAAGCCTACGGATCAGTATCGATTGCTGCCCAAAAGCTCCGTCAATCGGGCGCTCAACACACTCGGTGACCGCTGGAGCCATCTGATCCTGCAGGAAGCGTTCCTCGGCGCCACCCGGTATGAGGACTTCCGCGCCCGGCTCGGCATTGCCCGCAGCACGCTGTCGAACCGTCTGCAATCCTTGATTGCCAATGACATCATGGAACAGCGGCCCTTTCGCGAAGGCATGGTGCGGATGGATTATCATCTGACCGAACGCGGCCGGGATCTGCTGCCCTCCCTGCTCATGAGCTGGGCTTGGGGGGTGCGCTGGGGTTTAACGGGGCCAACCATGCCGCTGTCCCTGACCCATACCGGCTGCGGCAAGGCCATGCTACCCGAAATGATTTGCGGCCATTGCAAGGAACCGGTCACGCTCAATTCCTGCCGCTATGAAGATGGCCCGGGGGCTGGGTTTGAACAGGTCGCCGTGCAGCGTATGCACCGGCGACGCAATTCAGCGGGAGACAGCCCCGCCACCATCGCCGCCACCATGGAACCGGCCGACCTGATCGCCGACCGCTGGACCGGGCTTGTGATCGGCACGCAATATTTCGGCGTGCATCGCTTTGACGATATTCAGGCAAGAATCGGCATTGCCACCAACATCCTGACCGACCGCCTGCGCACCTTGGTCGCCAATGGCATTTTCGAACGCCGGCTTTATGAGATCCAGCCGCCGCGTTATGAATATTTCATGACCAAAAAGGGCATGGATCTTTACCCCCACGCCCTCAGCCTCCTGCATTGGGCCGACCGCTGGCTTGCGGAGCCAGAGGGACCGCCGGTCATCATCCGCCACAAGCCCTGCGGCCAGCCAGTACTGCCGCAAGTCGTCTGCGGGCATTGCAAGGATGTCCTGAGCAGCGACAATCTGACCGTACGACCCGCGCGCCGCGCCAAGGAAGACTGAGGCTTTTACCTCTGCAAGCGGTCAAGCGCCTCGGCCGCAAGGGCACGGGTGAACTCCGCCGCCCCCTGCTCCCGCGTCAGGGCCACCGCCTGCCCCGCCCATAAAGAACTGAAATCGCCCGATCCCTGCGACTCCGCCGCTGCCCGCAATGGCAGGATCGCCGTGGAGGCTGCCGGAAACTCCGGTGCGAGGTCGCTCAAGGGCCCAAGGTCGGCCAGCAGACGATTGACAAGTGCCCGCGCCGGTCGCCCGGTGAAGATGTTGGTGATCGCCGTCTGATCGTCACCGGCAGTGCCGAGTGCCGCGCGATGGATGGCGCTTGTGGCCGCCTCAGGCGTGCGCAGATAAGCCGTGCCGATCTGCACCGCCGCCGCCCCAAGCGCCAGGGCCGCAACCAGCCCGCGCGCGTCAGCCACACCGCCCGCCGCGATGACCGGCAGCGCCACGGCATCCACCACCTGCGGCACCAATGCGAAGGTGCCGACCTGGGACGCCACCCTGGATGTGAGGAACATACCGCGATGCCCGCCCGCCTCGGCCCCTTGCGCGATCACGGCGTCAGCACCATGATCGGCAAGCCAGCGCGCCTCGGCCACTGTCGTCGCGGAGGACAGGATTTTGGCCCCCGCCCGGCGCACGCGGTCAAGCAATTGCGGCTCCGGCAGGCCGAAATGAAAGCTCACCACCTCGGGCCGCAACTCCTCAATCAGTGCGGCGAAGGTCGCATCAAAGGGCGCACGATTGGCCGCCGTCATCGGCGCCTCCACATCAAGCCCGAGTTCGGCATAATAAGGCGCAAGCCGTCCCCGCCACAAAGCCGCCCGCGCAGGATCCTCGGCCGGAGTCTGATGGCAGAAGAAATTGAGATTAATCGGGGCCGAGACAGCAGCGCGAAACAACCCCACCTCGCCCCGGATCTTGTCAGCCCCAAGAAGCGCGCAAGGGATAGCCCCAAGCCCCCCGGCTCCAGCCACCGCAATCGCCAGCCGCGAGCCATTCGACCCGGCCATGGGAGCCTGCAAAATAGGCAGCTCAATCCCAAGCAAATCAAGGATACGACGGTCGGGCCACATCAGAGTTCCCTTCAATGTTTGATGTCAGTGATCATCAGAACCGATTATCGAGGTGATCTCAACATCTGGATGCTGCCCCCTCTCACATAACCGTCATTGCGAGGCGGAGCCGAAGCAATCCAGTGTCGCCGCCCGGGGAACGAGCCAGAAGAACTGGATCGCCACGCCGCTTGCGCGGCTCGCGATGACGGCGGTGTGGGGTGAATTTTGAGAAATCTGGACGATGCCCCCTCTCATATAACCGTCATTGCGAGGCGGAGCCGAAGCAATCCAGTGTCGCCGCCCGAGGAACGAGCCAGAAGAGCTGGATCGCCACGCCGCTTGCGCGGCTCGCGATAACGGCGGGATCTCACCCGAGCTCAGGCGGAGGGGTCAAGCTTACGACGGTAAAGGTCGATCATTTCCCCGGCGATTTTTTCGGCGCTGTCGCCGCCCGGGCGGAACCATGTCATGGCCCAGTTGAGGCTGCCGAAAATTCCGAGCCGCAAATAGGCGCGGTTGGTGCCATCCGGCAGCGGCAAGGCATCGATCAGGGTCTTGAACAGGGTTTCATAGGCGTCGCGCTGTGCCACCACCTGAAGCCGCAGCTCGTTTTCGATGCCGAGGTGAAACTCGGGCGTCATGATCATCGAATAATGGCTGCCGTCGAGCACCGCCGTCAAATGGGCGACCGATGCCGCCCGCAGCCGCTCCCACGGCTCGTCCCCCGCCGTCACAAGCCGGGCCTGCACAGCGCCATAGATATGCGCGACGCCCTCGGCATGGACGGTCAGCAGCAGTTCTTCCTTGGATTTGAAATGGTAATACATGGAGCCTGGCAGCATGCCTACGGCAGCGGCGATATCGCGCACCGAGGTTCCGGCATAGCCATGTTTGGCGAAAAGACGCGCGGCGGCGCTCATCAAAAGCTCGCGGCGATTGTCCACGCGCGGGGGTGCCCGCTCGTCGTCCCGCTTTCCGCTCTGATCCGTCTTCGACAACATGCCTTTGAACCTTGCCGTCCTGCCCTTTGTATGGGTCATCCCAAATTTTGGACCGGGGTTTCGGATAGCACGAGACGGTAATTTTTGCAAAACAAAGCCTCCCCGAATGAGACCCCGGGGAGGCTTTGTCTAAAGTCACAGGGAAAGCCTTCAGTCGCGGCCGACAACAAAACTCACGCTGGTGGTGCCGCTGCCGCCGACATTGAAGGTGCCGATGTTTTTCGCCCCTTCGACCTGATAATCGCCCGCGGTTCCAGTCACCTGACGATAGGCATCAAGGAGGATCCGCACCCCCGTCGCTCCCACCGGATGGCCGAGGCCGATAAGCCCGCCGCTTGGGTTGATCGGAATGCGGCCGCCCATGGCGATGTCCCCGGCTTCGATCACTTTCCAGGCTTCCCCGGGGTTGGCCAGGCCGAAATGCTCGATCAGCATATATTCGGTCATGGAGAAGCAATCATGAAGCTCGATAGCGTCGAGTTGATCTGGGGAGCTGATCCCGGCCCGCCTGTAGGCGTCCGTAATGGCCTTGCGGATGGTCGGGAACATATAGCCGCCGGGTTCGCCATAGCGGAACTTGTCTTCAAGCTGCAACTGCGCCGAGGTATGGCCCCAGCCCTTGATGCGCGGCAGATCCTCAAGCGCCAGATTGCGTTTTTTGGCGTAGGCCTCGGCCACCTCACGATTGGCAAGGAAGACCACCGCCGCGCCATCGGTGACCTGACCGCAATCGCTTTTGCGCATCCAGCCTTCGATCACCGGATTGGCGGTGTTATCCTCCCCGAAGCTGTCGTCCGTAAAGTTCCAGCCGCGCGTCTGAGCCAGCGGATTGTTCTTGGCATTGGCGAAATTGATTTCGGAAATACGCCGCAGATGCTCGCGCTTCAGGCCATAGCGGCTGTTATATTCCTCGGCGATGCGGCTGAACATGGATGGCCAGAGATAACGAACGCCTGCGCCCTCATGCCCGATCCAGGCGGCGGCGCCGAGATATTCGGCCGCCTTATCTCCCGGCACATTGCGCATATATTCAAGCCCGACCACACAGGCGAGGCCATAACGTCCGGCCTCGATATCCGCCATGGCCGACAGGGCGGCAATGGAGCCCGAAGCACAGGCCGCCTCATGACGACCGGATGGCATGCCGATGAAATCCGGATGCACATGGCCGAAAAAGCCGCCGATCTGGCCCTGTCCGGTAAAGAGATCAGCCACGAAATTGCCCACATGGCCGACTTCGATCTCAGACGGCTCAAGGCCGGTGGCGGCCAGACCGTCTTCCACCACCTCGGCGAACATGTCGAAGATTTCTTTGTTGCTGCGCATATAGTTACGGGCAAAATCCGTCTGTGCGCCACCCAGAATATAGATCTCGGTCATATCCGCCGTCCTCTCCGCGCGTCACGCCCTCATGGGCTGGTAAGGATTTATATGCAAGCCTCATACTCGCCGACCATTTTGTCAATGATCGCTTTGATGGGTTCGACGTCCTGAACCGAGCCGACGCCATGGCCCGCCGACCAGATATCGCGCCATTTCTTTTTGTCGGCGTCCTCGGGGCGGCCGAAATCAATGGCGCGCTTTTCGCCCAGTTCCTTGGGGTCGAGACCGGCGGCGATGATGCTGGCTTTCAACCAATTGGCCGGAACGCCAGTCAGGGCTGCCGACAGCACGATATCGTCCGCCGAGGCGTCAATCAGCATCTGTTTATAACCGTCTTCGGCCATGCTTTCCGACGAACCGATCAGCCGCGTGCCGAGATAGGCGAAATCGGCCCCAAGCAGTTCCGCCGCCCGCACCGCCTGCCCGGTGCCGATGGCCCCGCCAAGTACGATGATGCCGTCGAAAAATTCGCGCACCGCCGGGACAAAGGCGAACCCGGAAATCTGCCCGGTATGGCCACCCGCGCCCGAACTTACGAGCACAAGTCCGTCAACGCCCGTCGACGCCGCCTTTTTCGCGAATTCGATCGAATTGACGTCCGCGAGCACCAGACCACCATAACTGTGAATGGGCTCGACAATATCCTTGGGGCTGCCAAGCGCGGTGATCACGAGCGGCGGCTTGTATTTCATAACAAGCGCCAGCTCTTCCTCATGCCGGGCATAGCTCCGATGCATGATGAGATTGACCGCCCAGGGGAGGCCCGCCTGCTCCGCCGTCTCGCTGATGCGGATCAGCCAGTCTTCAAGCTGTTCGATCGTGCGCGCGTTATTGGCCGGAAAGGACCCGATAATCCCCGCCTTGCAGGATTCGAGCACCATTTCCGGGCCGGAAACCAGAAACATAGGGGCCGCGATGGCCGGAAGCCGCAATTTGCTTGTGATCTCTGCCGACAAAGCCGTGCGAGCCATGACCATATGCAGCCTCCTTGAACTGAATGAAGATTTATAACTTGCATTCTTGAACTTAATTTTTCAGGACCACCCCTGTCAAGCTTCCTCAGCTTTCTTTTTGAGATTATTTAACGGAGACCACCGCCCCGTCTGGCACCGCCGCATACAACCGGGCCAGATCGGCCACCCGGCGCTCCATCACCACGGCGCGATTGATGGAGCCCTTATCGGAAATCTCATGCCCGGCCGCCGAGGGAGGTTCCGTCAGCAGCAGAAAACGCCGGATCACTGTGCTTTGCCCCGGATTGTCCCGGTTATAGTCGGCGAGACGACGGGTGATTTCCTCGGCACAGCCCGCGCCGCGCAACCAGATCATCAGCGCCAGATAATCATGGCCATCGCCGCAGATCACCAGATCCAGCACATGGGGATCAAGCCGCTTCATCAATTCGGCGCGCAGATGACCGCCTGCCACAAAGGTGCCATTCCCGAGCTTGAACTGATCCGACCGCCGTCCGGCAAAGGCAAGGCCAAGCTCCGGCCGCGCCGAATCATGAAAGCGACCGAGATCGCCCATGCAATAAAACCCTTCGTCATCGAAGGCTTCGGCGTTGCGCGCGGGATCGTCGAGATAACCGGGCGTGATCATGGGGCCTTTCAGGCGAATATCATAAATGCCATCCCGTGCCGGATCGGGCACCAGTTTCAAAACTGTGCCCGGGAGCGGCAGGCCGATGCCCACCCGGTCCGACGGAAACCAGGTCATCATGCAACCGGATGTGCTTTCGGTTGAGCCGAATCCCGACACGAAAATGATGCGTTGGCCGATGGTTTCGACCGCCATTTTCTGGATGCGATCATAGAGCGGCTGCGGTAATCCCGCACCGCCGAACATGAGCGTGCGCAGCTCACTGTAGAAGGTCTGGCGCAACGCGGCATCCGCCTCAAGCGCATCGGCCAGCATGGCAAAGCCCGCAGGCATGGTCGCATAATATCGCACGGGAATGTCCCGCAGATTGGCGATGGATTGGGCGAAATGTTCAGGCGTCGGCTTGCCGTCATCCATGTAAAGCGTGCTGCCGAGATAGGCCGTGGCCATCAAGGTTGTCGAGCCAGAGGCATGATGCCAGGGCAGCCAGTCGAGGATGGAACGTTCCCAACCGAACCCATCGCCCATGACACGATGGGTCTGATTGATATTCGCGGCAATCATGCGTTCGGTGTGAATGACAGCCTTCGGACGCCCCGACGACCCGGACGTCAGCATATAGCGCGCAGGCGCGTCCGGATCATAGACAGGGCTCACATCCGGCGGGACGGCCGCTGTGGAGATGACAGAAAAATCCTCGGCCCCGCCATCGTAAGCGGCGGGCGCAGCGCTCACCACATGCATGTCGGGGGCACGCACGGCGGCGATTGCAGCGGCATAAGCCCCGCCCTCCTCCGCGAACAGCACGGCGGGTTTGACGAGATCGACCACATAGCGCAACCGGGCGTAATTGCCGCCCTCGGAGCCGCCGCCCAGCAGGGCATAATTGGGGCTGACCGAACAGACGGGAACACCCGCCGCCATGGCCCCGAACAGCATCAAGGCATGGGCGAATCCATTGCCGGACAGGATCAGAACAGGACGCCCCGGGGGCAAATTCGACGCCCCAAGCCAGGCCGCAACAGCACGGATCCTGTCCCGCGCCGCGCCGAATGTGAGGGTCTGCCAGGCACCGCCGGGCCCCGTCCGCCGCGCGATCCAGATGCGATCCGGCTCAGCCGCCGCATGAGCGAAGAAGCTCCGAATCACCCCCGGCTCAAAATCCCCAAGCGGCATCTTGGCGGACAGGATCTGTGTGCCGTCGGCGCGCTGTTCAATATGAAGGCCAACGTCCGGAAACCGCACCGGGCGAAACGGTGCCGTCTGCCAACCATTTGGCGCCACAGATTTTGTCATCTCCGCGTCCATACCCGTCACCTCCCACTCAAAAGATTTTATTTTGCAAGTTAATGAGATTTGCGGATGATAGCTGGAATTGTCTCATTATGTAAGTTGCATAATAATACTCTTTGACATAGACTCGCCCCTATCAAAGAAAAATAAGGAGGCTGCCATGAGCAAGAATCTCGATACCATGTATCGTCTGATCGACAGTTCCCGCCGTAAGGATTTCGACGCCTTTCTCGACTGCCTCACCGATGATATCGAATATTATTGGCATATGGGCACCAAGCCGCTTGTCGGCAAAGAAAAAATGCGCAAGTTCCTGAACAACTATACCGCGAGCTATGAACAAACCCAGTGGGAGGTCAAGAATTACGCCGAGAATGGCGACCTCCTATTGGCTGAAGGCCTCGAAGTCATTCATGACAAAAAATATGACCGCATGATCAACCAACCCTTCATGCAGGCGTTTGAATTCCGCGACGGCAAAATCGCCAAGCTGCGCGATTATTACGAAGCATCAAATCTGAAGCCGCCCGTAGACGCAACGCCCAAGGCATCGTGAGGGGAGTAACCAGCATGGCTCATATTGATACCGTCCTCGCGCTCATGGATGCGAATATCCGCCGCGACAAAGAAACCTTCCTGAGCTATCTCGCACCTGATGTGGAATATCATTATCACGTCGGCTCGCGTCCGCTCATCGGCACCGAATGGGTGGAAAAATTCCTCAATAAATATTGGGGCACCATGACCGATGTGATCTGGCGCGTCGATCGTCATGCCGAAAACGGCGACAAGCTCCTTGTGGAAGGTTACGAGGAATATGTGATCAAGGACAGCGGTCTGAAAGTGGCCCATCCCTATATGGGAATTTATGAATTCGAAAACGGAAAAATCACGCGCTGGCGCGATTATTTCGAGATGTAATCACCCATTTTGAATTTGTAAAATCGGGAGTCCGCCATGACCTACCGTGTCGTACAATGGGCGACGGGGGCGATGGGAAAATCGTGCCTGCGCGCCGTCATCGATCATCCTGACCTCGAACTTGCCGGTCTTTATGTCTATAGCGACAGCAAGGCCGGACGCGACGCCGGCGACATCGCCCGTCGCGATCCGACCGGCGTATTTGCCACCAAATCCATCGACGATATTCTTGCGCTTGATGCCGATGTGGTGATCCATTGCCCGCTGCTGCGTTTTCCTTATGACGCCCATGATGAAGATGTCTGCCGACTTCTGGAATCCGGCAAGAATGTCATCGCGCTCAATAACTATTTCCACCCGGCAAGCATCAGCCCGGCCTATGCCGCAAAACTTGAAGCCAGCGCCAAAAAAGGCGGCGTCACGCTGGTTGGCGCGGGCATCAATCCGGGCTTTATCGCCGAACGTGTAGCGGCCATGGCCAGCGGTCTTTGTCTCGATATCGACAGTATCTATTGCCGTGAGGTGTTCGACTGCCTCGGCATGCCCAACCCGGATTATGTATTCGGTGTCATGGGCATGGGATCAGACCCCGCAAGCATCGATTTGAAGGACGGCAAGCTCGCACGCCTGTTCACGGATATGTACAGGCAACCGGTGGGCGCGCTGGCCGAACGTCTCGGCGTCACGCTGGACCGCATCGAAGCCGACCATCAGGTTACGCTCGCCCCTGAGGATATCGAGGCGCGGGCCGGTATTATCAAGGCAGGCACCGTCGCCGCCACCAACTGGCAGCTGCATGGCATCCGCAACGGCGAACGATTTATCACCCATTCCGTCAATTGGGTCATGGGCAAAAATCTGCCCGGCTATGAAGATGCCAAACATTGGAAAGTTTCCATTCGCGGCCTGCCGGGCGTCACCATCGACATGAACCTGGACGAACCCGAAAACACTACAGCCAAAACGAAATCCGAACAATATTCCGCCGCCGCCGTCGTCAGTCAGGCCATTCCCCATGTGGTGGCCGCTGCGCCCGGGCTTTATCAATTGCCAATCGCCAACTGGCGCGAACATCTGACCGCACCCTGACCGTAAATTCGAGGATCACGCCATGACTGACAGCAGACTTGCCGCCCTCGCCGACCGTATCGAAATTCAGGATGTCCTCGCCCGTTATGTGCGCGGCGTCGATCGCGCTGATGAGGCGCTGTTGAAATCCTGTTATCACACGGACGCCATCGAAGAACATGGCAGCGTTTATCAGGGCCTCGCCCACCGCTATTTCGAAGCCGCCATTCCCCGCCTGCAAACAAGCGGCCCCATGGCGCATTATATAACCAGCTCCCATATTGATTTTATCGATGCGGACAAAGCTTATGTTGAAACCTATGTCCTGACATTTTTCCGCGTGCGCAAGAATGACAAGGACTATGACACCCTGACCGGCGGACGATATTGCGACAGCTTTGAACGCCGGGACGGCGTCTGGCGCATCGCTTACCGCAAACTATCCTTCGACTGGAACCGCGATATGGAGCCGAACGAAGGCTGGTGCGTGGGTCATTTCGATTGGTCGCATCCAGCCATGCATCGCGGCACCAAGGACAAAACCGACCTGTCCTACAGTCGCTTTTAAAGAATGGGAACAACAGTCATGAAAGTTGCAGGACAAGTTGCCATCGTCACCGGCGGCAATCGCGGCATCGGCGAAGGTTTCGTGCGGGCGTTTCTCGATGCCGGTGTCACCAAGGTCTATGTGGGGGCACGGACGAAAGCCGACGCCGCTCATCTGGCGGACGAATTCCCCGGCCGTGCCATCCCCATTACGCTTGATGTCACAAACACGGATCAGGTGGTGGCGGCGGCGCGGGACTGCGGTGATGTCTCCATCGTCGTCAACAACGCGGGCGCGTTCCTGCAACAACAGCTGATCGGTGCGCCGGACATGAGCTTTGCCCGCGCTGAGATGGAGGTCAATTATTTCGGCATGCTGTCCATGTGCCGCGCCTTCGCACCTGTACTGAAAGCCAATGGCGGCGGGGCCATCGTCAATGTGCTGTCGGTCGGCGGCATCATCGCGGCTCCGGTCATGGGCGGCTACAGCCCATCGAAATTCGCGGCCCATGCGCTCACCACCAATATCCGCGCCGAGCTTGCCGAACAGGGCACTCAGGTGAGCGCGCTGATCGTGGGATCGGTCGATACCCGCATGGCCGCCCATGTGAAAGGGCAAAAGGAAAAACCCACGGACATCGGCCGCGCCGGCATCCTCGCCATTGAAAAATACATCACCGAGATGGACACGGATTTCATGGCCGTCACCGCCCGCGCCGCCCTCGCCCGCGACCCGCGCTCCATCGAACGACAAATGGCCGCGCAGTTGAAGATGACGGAGATTTCGACGAGGCGGTGAGGTTGGGACGCCCTACATAGCTGTCATTGCCGGGCTTGACCCGGCAATCCACGGTGCCGCTTGATAGATGGATTGCCGAGTCAAGCCCGGCAATGACAAAAAGGGGGGGGAAGGATGACGGCGAGCGTTCAGAACCAGCCGTCTTCCATGTCGTAACAGACTCTGTTCACATCCGTCAGAATCTTCGCCTGCGGCACGATCTGCGGTAATTCCCAGTCATACATATAACGCGCGGCCTGAAGCTTGCCACGAAGGAAATTGGTTTCGTCGGCGCTCAGGCCGCCTGCCACCAGTTTCCGTTCCGCTGCCATGGCCTGCCGCAACCAGACCCAGGCGGCGACGATGCGGCCGACGAAATCGAGATAGACGGTGGCGTTTGCGAGGCCACGTTCAGCGTCTTGCTGCATGGCCGCAACCAGGCTGAGACTGACAGCTTCCAACCGATCGCGCGCCTCCTGCAAGTTCCGGGCGAAACCGCCTGAAACCTCAAGCCCCGCCGCCTCGGCAATGACGCAATCGAGTTCGCCGACAAATGTGCGAAACAGCGCCATATTCTTCATGGTCATTTTGCGGCCCTGAAGGTCGAGGCCATGAATGCCGGTCGCGCCCTCGTGGATCGGGTTAAGACGATTGTCGCGGTAATATTGCTCCACCGGATATTCACGGATATAGCCTGAACCGCCGAGCACCTGAATGGCCAATTCATTGGCCTTGAGGCCATATTCCGAGCTCCAGGTTTTCACCACGGGCGTCAGGAAATCGAGCAACATTCCGGCATGCTCCCGCGCCGACAGATCATCTGCGGTGTTCTGATCATCGACCAAGGCGCAAGCCATCAGACAGAGCGCCAACGCCCCTTCCGCATAGGTTTTCTGCGCCAGCAACATGCGCCGCACGTCGGCATGACCGATGATCATGATCTGCGGCGAGTTCGGGTCCTTGTTGGCGGGCGAGCGGCCCTGCGGCCGCTCCCGCGCATAGTTCAGAGAATAACGGTACCCCACATACCCGAGGGACGCCGCGCCAAGCGCGACACCGATCCGCGCCTCGTTCATCATCTGGAACATATATTCAAGTCCGCGATGAGGCTCGCCTATGAGATAGCCGACACAGGCATCTTCCTCGCCGAAGCTGAGCACGGTCGAACTGGTCTGCCGGTAGCCCATTTTATGCAAAAGACCGGCGAGCTTCACATCGTTGCGGGTGGTCGGTCGGCCCGCATCATCAACGAGAAACTTCGGACAGATGAACAGCGAGATGCCTTTCACCCCCGCCGGCGCGCCTTTGATCTTGGCCAGCACCATATGCACGATATTCTGCGTCAGGTCATGATCCCCGGCCGAGATGAACATCTTCTGGCCCTTGAGACGATAACTGCCGTCCGCCGCCGGTTCGGCCATGGTCTTGATATCCGCGAGGGCCGAGCCCTGCCCCGGTTCCGTCAGCGCCATGGTGCCGCTGAAGCGGCCATCGAGCATGGGCAGCAGAAACCGCGCCTTCTGATCGGCATTGCCAAAGCTTTCGATCAGATTGGCCGCGCCGATGGTCAGGAACGGATAGGCTGCAAACCCGATATTGGCAGCATAAAAATAAGACATGGCCGCCTTATGGACGATCTCCGGCATCTGCATGCCGCCCTGTTCATGGTCATGGTGGGCGGCGAGAAACCCGGCGTCGGCAATGGCATCCCAGGCTGGCTGCATTTCCGGAATAAGCTTAACGCGGGCACCGTCGAAGCTCGGTTCGTTGGCGTCGCCTTTCTGATTATAGGGGGCGAAATACTCGCGCGCCACGTGCTCGGCCGTATCGAGAATCGAGCTGATCGTCTCACGCCCGAAGTCGCTGTAGCGGTCACGCGCCGTCAGGCGCTCCGCATCCAGCACGTCAAACAGCAGAAATTCAAGATCCTGGCGATTGATCAGCTCGGCAGTCATGGCGCTCCCCGGAGTTTATCTTATGACTTGCATTATTAGACTATTCACCAGCGCCGCTGTCAACCAGCCAGATGTCGCATGAAAAATGCTAAGGCAAATCCCATGAATTTTCATGTTTCAAAAGTTGAATTTTCATATAACATGATTTTCATACTCACTACGAATCAGGTGAAGTCCCCAAAAACGGGTCTTCATAAGGGCGGGCACCGGGTTAAAGTTTCAAATCCGCAAGCACGGCTTTCAGGACATAAGGATCGGCGATGACATCCAGTGACAGCGTTTATTCCGCCTTTCAGACGACGGCGCAGAGCTATGGCGATCGTCCGTTCCTGCATATCCCCGCCGTGGCCGCCAAAGCCTATGCGGATCACGCCATTGACCTCACTTATGGGGCGGCGCTGCATGAGATTGATGCCCTGACCGCGCGTTATGGCGCAAGCGGGCTTGGGCTTGGCGACCGGGTGGCTGTGTTGCTAGATAACCGGGCCGAGTTTTTCCTGCACTGGATCGCGCTCAATGCCCTTGGCGTCTCCATCGTGCCGTTGAATGGTGAGGCAACGGTGGATGACCTCGCCTATATCGTTGGCGACAGTCAGCCGCGTTTTATCCTCGCCCTGTCATCGCGGCGGGAGCTTGCTGAGAAATTCGGGCTGCCGGTGGTGCTAACCACGGATCTGTCGACCCTGCCCAAGGGCACCACAGCTCAGGCCGCGCCAGGGCCCCGCACCGAATGCGCACTGTTATATACCTCGGGTTCGACCGGCAAGCCCAAGGGCTGCATCCTGTCGAACGAGTATTTCTATGTCATGGGCGACTGGTACCGCAATCTGGGCGGGCTTGTGAGCCTCAAACCGGGGGCGGAGCGTCTGCTCACCCCGCTGCCGCTTGTGCATATGAATGCGCTCGCCACCTCGGCCATGGGCATGATTTTGACCGGCGGCTGCATCATCCAGCTGGACCGCTTCCATGCTTCGAGCTGGTGGTCATCGATCCGCGACTCCGGGGCGACGGTTATTCATTATCTCGGCGTACTGCCCGCCATTCTGCTCAATCTGCCGGAAAGCCCCGATGACCGCGCCCATGCCGTGCGCTTTGGCTTTGGCGCGGGCATCAATGCCAAACATCACGCGGCGTTCGAGGCGCGGTTCGGCATCGCCCTGCTTGAAGCCTGGTCCATGACCGAAGTGGGCGGAGCCGCTGCCGTCATCGCCCAATATGAACCGCGCCATGTGGGCACGTCCTGTTTCGGCAAACCGGAAAGCTTCATGGACTGGCGTCTGGTGGATGACGCCGGACAAGACGTCACCAAAGGCAGCGCCGGGGAACTTCTGGTGCGCCGCGCCGGAGCTGACCCGCGCGCCGGGTTCTTTTCCGGCTATCTCGGCCGCGAGCAGGAGACTGCGGAAGCCTGGGCGGGCGACTGGTTCCACACCGGCGACGTGGTGCGCGAAGGCCCGGACGGGTCGCTCCATTTCGTCGACCGTAAGAAAAGCATCATCCGCCGTTCGGGCGAAAACATCGCGTCCTTGGAGGTCGAGGCCACCCTGTCGCAGATCCCCGGCGTGCAGGCGGTCGGCGTCGCCCCCGTACCTGACGAAATCCGGGGCGAGGAAGTGTTCGCCGCCATCATCCTGAGTGACGCCGCCGGGAAAAACGAAGATACCGCCCGTGCCATTGTTCGCGCGGCGGGCGAGACGCTCACCTATTACAAGGTGCCGGGCTATGTGGCCTTCCGCGACAGCCTGCCGCTCACGGCGTCACAGAAACTGCAACGCGGCGAGTTGAAAACATTGGCACGTCAACTTGTGGACGATGGCACGGCCTTTGACCTCCGTGACATGAAATCAAAATCCGCGCGCAAAACGGGGTAGGACATGACGGTTTTCCCGCAGAGCTATGATGGCATCGCGCTGGTGGCTCCGGTCACCATCGGCTATGAGCGCACAAGCGATCATGGCGCGGCCTATTTCGCCGGGCGAGCCTTGCGCGCGCTCTTGGACCGCACTGGGTTGAAGAAAGACGAGATCGACGGTCTGGCGCTGTCGTCCTTCACCATGAAGCCCGATACCGCCGTCGCCGCCACTGCCCATTTCGGTCTGAGCCCGCGCTGGCTTGAAGATATTCCCATGGGTGGCGCAAGTGGTGTTGTGGCCATGCGCCGCGCCGCCCGCGCCGTACAGATGGGCGACGCCGACATCGTCGCCTGCATCAGCGCCGACACCAACAACAAGGACAGCTTTTCAAGCCTTGTGGCCGATTTCAGCCTGTTTTCGCGCGATGCCGTGCATCCTTATGGCGCCGCCGGTCCGAATGCCGTGTTCTCCATGATCACCCAGAATTATATGCGCGAATTCGGCGCGGCACGGGAGGACTTCGGCCGCCTCGCCGTGGCCCAGCGCCGCAATGCCCGCGACAATCCCCATGCGCTGTTTCATGATCCGCTGACGCTTGAAACCTATATGAATGCGCGGCCCATTGCCGGGCCCATTCATTTGTTCGATTGCGTCATGCCCTGTGCCGGGGCCGATGCTTTTCTGGTCATGTCGGTAGATCGCGCGAAATCGCTCGGACTTCCCTATGTCGTCATCAAGGGTGCGGTCGAACGGCATAATGCCTATGCGGACGATCCGGTACCCACACGCGGCGGCTGGGCCATGGAGCGCGAGCGGCTCTACGGCATGGCCGGGCTCGGTCCGAAGGATGTGGATTTCGTCGAAACCTATGACGATTATCCAGTCATTTCCTTTTTACAGATCGAGGATCTCGGCCTTTGTGCCAAGGGCGAGGCTGGGCGCTTTTTCCGCGACACCGATACCACCATCGACGGACAGATGCCGCACAACACATCGGGCGGTCAATTGTCGGCCGGACAGGCAGGGGCCGCAGGCGGCTATCTTGGTCTTGTGGAAGCCATCCGCCAACTGACCGGCGACAAAGCGCCGTCAGCCCAGATCGCCAAGGCTCGGCATGGTCTGGTGTCGGGCTACGGCATGGTGATTTATGACCGTTGTCTGTGCACGGCGGCCGCCCTCCTTGCACGAGGTGACGCATGAGCAATCATCCCCTTCACCCGCCGCGCGCACGCACCCGGCTTTGGCATGAGATCACCAAGGGCGCGCGCCAGGATCAGCTGCGGCTGCAACAATGCGGCGAATGCGGCCGGGTGCAGTATCCGCCGCGTGAAGTCTGCCAGAACTGCCTGTCGACGACGCTCGATTGGCACGACAATGACGGCCTTGGCAGGGTGATCAGTGAGGCCGATCTTCACATCACGCTCGACCCGTGGTTCCGCGACCGCCTGCCGCTTCATGTGGCGCTGGTGGAACTTAACAGCGGCCCCGTTCTTTACGCTTTTGCCCCGACAGAATTTGAACATGGCACGCCGGTTCGCGTTCGCGCGGTCATCGATGACTCTGGCGAGGCCGTTCTGCATATTGAGGAGACAAAGACCGATGCCGACTAAAACCGCAATCGTCACCGGCGCCTCCGCAGGCATCGGCAAGGACATCGCCCTCACCATGCTCGATCAGGGCTATAAAGTGATCGCGCTCAACCGCCGTGCGCCTGATTATACTCATGCCAATCTTGTCGCCTATGACGTCGACCTGATCGACGCCAAGGCCACAGCCGAAGTGGCAAAGGATATCGCCGCCCATCATCAGGTGACCAACATCGTCCATAACGCCGGCATGATCCGCCCGGCGCTGATCGAAGACGTGAAGCTTGAAGATCTTCACGCGCTCGTCGATCTGCATATGGGGGCCGCTATCACCCTGACACAGGCGGCGCTTCCAGCCATGAAGACTGCGGGCTTTGGACGCATCGTGCTGATGTCGACCCGCGCCATTGTCGGCCTGCCCTCGCGCACTGTATATGCCGGGACCAAATCAGCCATGATCGCCATGACCCGCACCTGGGCCATGGAGCTTGGGGCCCATGGCATTACCGTCAATGCCATCGCACCGGGGCCGGTCGTCACCGACATGTTCACCCATGTGGTTCCGGCCGAAAGTGAAAAAGCCAAAGCGCTGGCGGCCAGTCTGCCGCGCCGCCGTCTTGGCCGCCCCGACGACGTGACCCGCGCTACCATGTTCTTCCTTGATGAACAGAACGACTGGATCACCGGACAAACCCTGTTCGTCTGCGGCGGCTCAAGCCTCGGCGGTCTGGCACTTTAAGGAGAATTTTCATGTCCTATGATATTGCCCATATCAAGTCGCTCGTCGAACCCAACCGCGTGCATCGCGATGTCTATGTGGACCCGGAGATTTTCGAGCTGGAGCTGAAGCGCATCTGGGGCCGCGCCTGGATCTATGCGGGGCATGAAAGCCAGATCAAAAATCCCGGCGATACCTATGCCCTGACCATCGGCCGCGAGCCCATCGTGATGGCACGGGCGAAAGACGGCAGCCTGCATGTGCTGTACAATCGTTGCGCCCATAAAGGGGCCAAGGTCGCGAGCGAAGGTTGCGGTCACAGCGCCGGGTTCCGGTGTCCCTATCACGGCTGGACCTATCATCATGACGGTCGTCTGCAAGCGCTGCCAGCGCGCGCGGGCTATGCCGATACCGGACTGGATCTTGAAAACCCCGCCTTCCACATGCAGCCGGTGGCGCAGTTTGAAAGCTATCGCGGATTCATCTTTGTCTGTTTTGACAAATCCGCGCCGGATCTGAAAACATTTCTCGGCGATGTGGCGGCGACACTCGACAATATGGCCGACCGCTCCCCGGAAGGCGAAGTTGAAGTTGCGGGTCCGCCCTTGCGCTATATGCATGACAACAACTGGAAAATGTTCATTGAAAATCTGAACGACGCCATGCATCCGATGATCGCCCATGGCTCGGTCGGCAGCGCCACCCGGCGTCTCGCCGCAAAAATGCCCGAAGGCGCGACACCATCGGCTGAGGCCGAAATCATTTTTCCGTTCGGATCATCCTATCAGTTCTTTGACGATCTCGGCGTCACCGGTTTGCCGAACGGCCATGGTTATATGGGCGGCAAGAAAAGCATCCATACTTCCTATTCGGATATCCCCGGTTACTACGATTCCATGGTGGCCTCTTACGGTGAGGAAAAGACCCAGGAAATCCTGAGCCAAAACCGCCATAACAGCATTTTCTATCCGTCCTTCACTGCGAAAGATGCGGTTCAAGCGGTGCGCGTGGTGCGTCCCATCGCAGTCAATAAAACCATCGTTGAAACCTGGCATTTTCGCTTGAAAGGCGCGCCCGAGGATATGCTGAAACGCACCATCCTCTATTCGCGGCTGATCAATTCGAATGCCTCCATGGTTGGGCCGGACGACTGGGATTGCTATGCCCGCATGCAGGAAGCTCTGCCGTCGCACAGCACGCCCTGGGTCGATATGCGGCGCGGCTTCGGCAAGGATGTGACCGAGGGTGATCACCGCACCTCCTTCGGTACAAGCGATCTGTCGTTCCGCAATCAATATCACGCCTGGCTTGACTATATGACACGGGAGACAGTGGCATGAGCTTCGATATCCGCGAGATCGAAACCTTCCTGTATGACGAAGCCGATTGTCTCGATCGTGCCGACCTTGAAGCCTGGATGGCACTTTACACCGAAGACGGCACCTACTGGATGCCCGCGAGCCCAAACCAGACAAGCCCGACGACGGAAATTTCCATCATCTATGACGACCGTCTGCTGATGGAAATCCGTCGTCTGAATTACGGCCACGAACTCGCGGCTTCCATGGCTTATGCGGTGCGGTCGAGCCATCTCATCGGCAATGTGCGGATCACAACATCAAACGCCGACAGCTGCGAGGTCAGCTCGAATTTTCAGGTTGCCCTGTTCTATCGTGGCGAACAAACGCTTTATGCCGGACGTTACAACCACGCCCTTATCAAAACCGGGGACGGCTGGAAAATCCGGCATAAGCGGGTGGATCTATTGACCTGCGATCAACCTTTGAAGTCGCTTGTCATTTATCTTTAACGCATCCCATTCATGGCAGCATTGACGGCGACCACCGCATCGACGACACGATGCGTTGCATTGGCCACCAACAACACGTCGCCGTCCACATAGCGATAGCCATAACCCATGGGTGCCTGTGGCAATTCACGCACCAACATGGTCGGCATGGGCTGCACCACCACATAACGCGGTAGCGGCTCGCCGATCACATAGCGCTGTTTGGCCCAGCCACGCGGCCGGCAGACGCCATGCCTGACCGCATAGCCTCGCGGGCAGTCACGCATATCGCGATAATAACCGCCGTAATAATTGGAAATGACCCCGCGCGCGCCACGGTCGATCACCACCACATCACGGCCGCCGCGATAGTCGCGGTGATCCCGATGATTGTCGCGACGATCATGCCTGTCATGATGGCGGTCGCCACGGTTATCGTGACGGCCATGATCGCGATCATGATCCCGGTCACCAGCCTCCACGCCACCAAAGGCGGCGAAGGTCAGAAACAATGCGCTGAAAACTGCTTTACCGATATTTTGCCCGATCATCCCTACGATGCTCCTTAGAACTCTAACGGTCCCAAAGTCATGTCCATTCACGGCAGAATTGCGGCGCCGCGCTGTGACAAGCTTGTGACGACAACCTGATGCGCAGATAAAAAAGCCTGCCCGGTACCGACCGGACAGGCTCATTTCAGCATCAGGTATTTTTAACGACGACCGCCATTCATCGCGGCGTTGACAGCGAAGACCGCATCGACAACGCGGTGCGTTGCATCCGCAATCAACAGCACGTCACCGTCCACATAGCGATAACCATATCCGCGCGGTGCGGGCGGCAATTGCCTCATGAGAACTGGCGGCATGGGCTGAATGACAACCGTGCGCGGCAGAGGCTTGCCAACGACATAACGCTGCTTCTTCCATCCGTTCGGACGGCAAACGCCATGCTTGAATTTGAAGTTGCGCGGGCAGCTTTTCGCGTTTTTGTAATAACCGCCATAATAATTATCGATGGCATGGCGCGCGCCGCGATCGATCACCACCACGTTCTGGGAGCCGCGCATATCGTGACGACCCGGCCCGTTAGCCATGGCAGCACCGACGGTTGCAACCGTCAAGAACGCAACGCCGACAATCGCCTTTAAAATTTTCAGCCCTAACATTTTCAAACTCCGCCTGAATGGTCACTGTCAGCAGATTTACCAACATTCACGGCCAAATTGCGGCTCAACTTGTGTCATTCCTGTGGCAACGAACACAAAAGCGTGAGCAATTCTATCGGCGACCGAGAAATAGACCGGCAAAAATCAACGCTGCACCGATGACATGGGGCATCGTCAAACGCTCTCCAAGAGTCATCATGGCAATCACCGCACCAATCGGCGGCGTCAACAACAGGAACGATGACGCGCGGGTGGCACCGATCAGGCGGATCGCCTTGTTGAAACAGAAATAGGAAATTACCGACGTTCCAACCGCCATATAAATAATGGTGATCCAGCTGATCGGGGCACTCCAGTCCGAACGAGCGCCTCCCGCATATTCAAACAGGAAAAACGGCAACAGGGTGATCGCGCCGACAGTGAAGGTCGCTGCGTTCAGGCTGAGATCATGCATGGGCGGTACTTTGCGCAAGAACGCCATATAAACCGCGTAGGTTGCCACCCCGACCAACACCCAAAGATCGCCGGAGTTAAGCCGCAGCGTCCGCAACAGATGCCAATCCCCACCGATTACGACCCAGACAACCCCGCAGATGGCCAGGGCCAACCCGATCATGGTGCTGAGGCGCGGCCGTTCCCGGAAGTACAGAAAGGTTATCAGTGCTGTGAGCAACGGCGACATGCTGTTCATCAGCAGAGCATTGATGGCCGTCGTGGTTTTGAGGCCATAAAAAACAAACAGACTATTGCCCGCGATGCCCGTCATGCCCAACAGCAACAGACTGCGCCAACCGGCTTTTATCAGCGGCCAATCCCGCCGCAGATGCGGCCAGGCAACGGCGATCGCAAGACAGCTCGCAAGCACCCAGCGATAAAAGGACAACGCCATCGGCGGCACCACATCGACCGCCGCACGTACAAAAACGAAATTGCCGGACCACAGGACAACGGCCAGCATAACAAGAACAAATCCACGTCTCGACATGGATTGGCCTGTCATGCGCCAGCACTTTTTTTACGGCTGACCAGAATGCCGGAAAACACCAGAACACCACCAACCAGATGGGCCATGGTCAAGCGCTCGCCAAGCACCAACATCGCCAGAACGGCTCCGATAATGGGAGACGTCAGCATGATGGTGCTGGCCCGCGTCGCCCCCAAAATCGCAACCCCACGATTGAAACAGATATAGGAAACAATCGACGGAAACAGCACCACATAGGCAATCGTAGCCAGCGCCGCCGGATTGCTCCAATCGAGATTCTGCCCTGCGTTGACCTCCAACACGAAGAACGGCAGATTGAAAATCGCCCCGATCAGGAATGTCACGGCAATAAAGCTCATGGGATGGATGGCAGGCCGTTTACGCAGAAACACCGTATAAATCGCATAGCTGAAAACGCCGCTGATGATCCAGAGATCGCCGTCATTGAATGACAGATGCAGCAAAGATGTGATGTCGCCGCCAAGAACGATCCACAACACCCCCGCCATGGACAGCAAAATGCCAAAACTCTGCCGCGCCCTCAGACGTTCGCGGAAAAACAGATAACTGATGAGCGCCACCATCAAGGTGAGCGATGCGTTCAGTATCAAAAGATTGAGTACAATGGTCGTTTGCAGACCGATATAAACAAAACTGTTATAAATGCCGATCCCGCTTACACCGAGCACCAGTAGCCAGCCCCAATGGCGGCGCATCAGCGGCCAGTCCACCAGGATTTGCCGCCAGTAAAAAGCCGATACCAGTCCCCCCGCCACGACCCAGCGCACGAAGGCGAGCGTCACCGGCGGCACGATCCCGGCCGCTGCCCGCGCCACCACAAAGTTGCCCACCCAGCACAGCACCGCAACGAGAACTAGCGCCGTTCCGTTGTCTGTCTCGATTACTCGCCTGATACGGCTACGCACGGACTCGCCCATAATACCCCCGATATGCCGATGAATCCGGACATTAGGGACAACAGACCGTCTGGGCAAGCCCCGGCATCCGCCATGCAGCTATGCGCGAAATGCCGGTCAATCCAGTCGGACGGCCCGCAACCGCAAGGCATTGGCGATCACACTGACCGAACTCAGGGACATGGCCGCCGCCGCAAGCATAGGGCTAAGCAAAATCCCGAACACCGGATAAAGCACCCCCGCCGCCACCGGCACCCCAAGCGCATTATACAAAAACGCAAAGGTAAGATTGCCCTTGATATTGGCGACTGTCGCCCGTGACAGCTTGCGTGCCTTGAGCAAACCGCCAAGATCGCCCTTCACCAGAGTCACCCCGGCGCTTTCAATGGCCGCCGCCGTGCCCGCGCCCATGGCAATGCCCACATCGGCCCGGGCCAAGGCAGGCGCATCATTGACGCCGTCACCGCACATGGCGACGACCCGGCCTTGCGATTGCAGCCGCGCGACGAGCGCTTCCTTATCGGCGGGCAGAACTTCGGCCTCGACATCCGAAATGCCAAGCGTCTGCGCCACCGCTTTTGCCGTTGCCAGATTGTCGCCGGTCGCCATCACCACATGGACCCCCGCCGCCTGGAGGGCCTGAACCGCAGCCAGGCTTGATGGTTTGACCGGATCGGCCACGGCAATCAGCCCGAGCAACGCCTGATCCGCCGCCACATAAACCACCGTCGCCCCGGTTCCTCGAAGCTGTGCCGCCGCATCGGTCACGGCGTCCGTCACAATGCCGTGATCAGCCATGTAACGGCCCTGCCCGATGCGGATGCGGCGACCGTCTAATGTGGCCTCCGCCCCGCGCCCTGTGGGCGAATCGAAATCGCTTACAGCCTTCAAGGTGAGCCCCTGCTCCGTGGCCGCGCGCAGAATGGCGCTCGCAATCGGATGCTCGCTTTGCGCCTCGACGCTGGCTGCAAGCTCCAGAAGCGCACGGGGATCGCCGCCGCTGACGGGCTGCACCGCCGTCACCGCCGGGCGGCCTTCGGTCAAGGTCCCGGTCTTGTCGACAATCACCACATCCACATGGGCCATGCGTTCCAGCGCCTCGGCGTCGCGGATGAGCACCCCATTCGCCGCCCCGCGTCCGATCCCGACCATGATCGACATCGGCGTCGCAAGCCCAAGGGCGCAAGGACAGGCAATGATCACCACGCTGACCGCCGCGAGCACGGCATAAGTCAAGCGCGGCTCCGGCCCGAACAGCATCCAGGCGACGAAGGCGAGCACAGCCACCAGCACAACGACGGGCACGAAAAAGCCCGCCACCCGGTCGGCCAGCCGCTGCATCGGAGCCCGGCTGCGCTGCGCTGACGCCACCAGAGCCACGATCCGGGCAAGCATGGTTTCCGCCCCCACATGCTCGGCGGTCATGACAAAGCTACCGCTGCCATTGATGGTGCCGCCGATCACGCTGTCGCCCACGGTTTTGGTGACCGGCATGGATTCCCCGGTGATCATGGATTCATCGACCGCGCTCCGCCCCTCGGTCACGCGGCCATCCACCGCCACCTTGGCGCCGGGGCGCACCCGCAACAGATCGCCGGGAACCACATCGGCAAGCGGAATTTCGCTCTCGCCGCCGTCCGCCAGACGAATGGCGGTTTCGGGCGCAAGGTTCAGCAAGGCACGAATGGCCGTCCCGGTACGGTCCCGCGCCCTGAGCTCCAGCACCTGCCCCACCAGCACCAGCGTCACGATCACCGCCGCCGCCTCGAAATAAACCGGCACGAGCCCCCCGGCCATCTGGATGGATTGCGGGAACAGTCCGGGCGCCAGCAAGGCCGTCATGCTCCACAGCCAGGCCACGCCGGTGCCGAGCGCGATCAAGGTGAACATATTGAAATGGCGGCTTTTGAGCGATTCCCAGCCGCGCTGAAAAAATGGCGCTCCGGCCCACAGCACAACAGGCGTGGCCAGAACAGCCTGAATCCAATGGGACGTGGCCGGGGCAATCAGATGATGCAGGTCAAACAGATGCGCGCCCATTTCCAGAATGAACACCGGCAGCGTCAGGGCAATCGCGATCCAGAACCGCTTGGTCATATCGACCAGTTCCGGATTGGGCCCCGCGTCCGCCGTCGGCATCATGGGCTCAAGCGCCATGCCGCAGATGGGACAAGTGCCAGGGCCGACCTGCTGCACCTCGGGATCCATGGGACAGGTATAAATCGCTCCCGGCACCACGACGGGCTCAGGCTTTTTGGGGCCAAGATACTGTGCGGGATTGGCGATAAATTTGGTCCGGCAGCCGGCGGAGCAGAAATGATACTCCTGCCCACCATGAGGGGCATGATGCGGGGTCTTCAACGGGTCGACCGTCATGCCGCAGACCGGGTCAAGGACACTGCCCTGTGGCTCGGTCTTCGTATGGGAACAGCAGGATTGAGACATCAGATCGCTCCGTCCATAATACCTGAGGGGGGTATATTTTCCTTGATTAATATACCCCCCATGGGTATAGGTCAAGGATGGAAACGGAAACCAAACAATCCTGCCTCAATCGCTTGAAGCGTATCGAGGGGCAAATTCGCGGCATCAACGGCATGGTCACCGATGATCGTTATTGCATTGATGTGGTGACCCAGCTGCGCGCCGTCTCGGCCGCGCTCAAACAGGTCGAACAGGTGATCCTGAAAGACCATATGGCCCACTGCGTCCATGCCGCCATCCAATCCGGCGATGCCGAGGAACAACGCCGCAAACTCGCCGAACTTACCGATCTGCTGACCAAGCTTTAAACCAGAACGCCTAAAGCCCCAGTCTTGGGATCTCGATGGCCGGGCAACGGTTCATGACCACCCTCAGGCCCTGCGCCTCGGCCCAGGCGGCAACGTCATCATCCCTGAGCCCGAGTTGAGCCCAGATCACTTTCGCCCCGATGCCGATCGATTCCCGCATGGCTTCGGGCAGATCTTCAGTGCGGCGGAAAATATCGACCATGTCGATAGCCAGCGGCACGTCGCTCAGCTCGGCATAGACGGTCTCGCCATGGAGTTCCTTGCCCGCCAGACGCGGGTTGATCGGAATGACCCGATAGCCTTTTTTCTGCAAATACCGCATGACCCCATAGCTCGGGCGAAACTCGTTATCGCTCGCGCCGAGCATGGCGATGGTTTTGACGGATTTCAGAATGTCCGCGATGTACACATCCGGATAATCTTCAGGATCATATTTCAAGGCCACGGCCATCGATTTTTTCCCTCACTATTCGAATAAAATTTCCGGCATGACCGGCACCGCGCCACCCAACTGACCAAGCAGATTGTCGGCCAAGGCAAGATAGGCCGCGGCCTCAGGTCCATCCGGCTCCGACGCCGTGATCGGCGCGCCTGCGTCTGACGTCTCCCGGATCGCGAGTTTCAGCGGGATTTCACCGAGGAACGGCGCCCCGAACTGTTCCGCCGTGGCCCGCGCGCCGCCGTGACCGAAGATCTGGCTTTCTCCGCCACAATGAGGGCAGATAAAGCTGCTCATATTCTCGACCAGACCAAGAATCGGGACATTGACCTTCTGGAACATGGTGATGCCCTTGCGCGCATCAATCAAGGCAATGTCCTGTGGCGTCGAGACAATGACCGCCCCCGCAAGCGGGACCCGTTGCGCCATGGTCAATTGCGCGTCACCCGTACCGGGCGGCATGTCGACCACCAGGATATCGAGCGGCCCGTATGCGTCCCAGGCCACATCACCCAGCAATTGCTGCAACGCCCCCATGACCATGGGCCCGCGCCAGATCATGGCGGTGTCGGGATCGACCATGAAGCCGATGGACATGGCGACGATGCCATGAGCCTGCATGGGCAGAATTTTTTTATCCTCGCGCGTCCTGGGTTTCGCGGAAATTCCAAGCAGCTTCGGCACCGAGGGACCGTAAATATCGGCATCCATCAAGCCAACCCGCAAACCGCGCCGGGACAGTGCCACCGCCAGATTGACAGCCGTGGTGGATTTGCCGACACCGCCCTTGCCACTGGCGACAGCAATAATTTTCGCCACCCCGGCAACGCCCGGCTTATGGGCAGCCTGAGGCTGATGCGGGTGATGCGGTTTGGGCGGGACGGTCGTCTGCGCGCCGGCTGTAGGCACATGTTCGGCCGTCAGCACCGCTGTCACGTCGGTCACGCCGGGAATGGCTTTGACCGCCGTTTCGCAAGCCAGCCGCAGCGGTTCCGCATGGGGCCCCTGCTCCGGCGTGACTTCGATGGCAAAGCCCACATGGCCGCCACGGATCACAACACCCTGAATAAGACCACGGCTGACCACATCCTGGCCCGAGGCTGGATCTTCCACACGGCCGAGCGCCGCCAATACCTGTTCCCGGATGATCTCAGCCATTTCACTCTCCATGGGGGTGAGAAGCCCTTATTCAAGGGCCAAACCCTTGAATAGAAGCTAAAGCCGCTCGCCGTCGGCCGTTGCGCCAGTCGGTTAGGTAGCATATAACGCGAGACAGTCAATCGTCACCGCCTGCATCCATTTTATCAGCAGGCGGCATCGCACAAGGAGCCTCCTGTATGCCCTGGCAAAACAATGGCGGTGGCCGCAACCCATGGGGCCAAGGCCCAAGTGGTCGTGGTGATCCCCCGAATCTCGAAGACTTGCTGCGGCGTGGTCAAGACCAGCTGAAGGGCGCGTTGCCTGGCGGATTTGGCCAACGCGGCCTCATGATCGTCGCCGGCATCGTGGCGCTCGCCTGGCTGGCCACCGGTATTTATACTGTATCTCCGGATGAACAGGGCGTTGTGCTGCGCTTTGGCAAATATGTGGACAAGACAGCTCCCGGTCTGCATTACCACCTGCCTGCACCCATCGAGACTGTGATGACGCCCAAGGTGACCGTAGTCAACCGCGTCAAGATCGGTTTCCCGAGCGAGGAAGTCGCCGCCCGCCGCCGTGGGCCGGAAGCCACCCGCGAAGGTCTGGTGCTGACCGGCGACGAAAATATCGTCGACGTGGAATTCTCGGTGTTCTGGAAGATTCGCGATGCTGAACAGTATCTGTTCAATGTCCGCGATCCGGAACGCACCATCGAAGCCGCCTCCGAAAGCATCATGCGCTCGATCATCGGCCGCACGCCCATTCAGTCAGCCCTGACCGAAGGCCGCCAGCGCATCGAAGTCGACGCCCAGGAACGCATTCAACAAGTTCTCAACAGCTACAAGATCGGCGTTGAAGTCCGTCAGGTCCAATTGTCGCGGGTCGACCCACCGGCAACCGTGATCGACGCCTTCCGCGACGTGCAAGCCGCACAGGCCGATAAAGAGCGTTTGCAGAACGAAGCTGAAGCCTATCAGAACGACGTCATTCCGCGCGCCCGTGGGGAAGTCACAAAGCTGACCCAGGACGCCGAAGCTTACCGCGCCCAGATCGTCGCCCGCGCCCAGGGGGAAGCCAGCCGCTTCTCCGCCGTGCTTGTGGCCTATCAGCAGGCGAAGGACGTCACCAAGCAGCGCATCTATCTTGAGACGATGGAAGAAATCCTCAAGGGCATGAATAAGATCGTTGTCGACAAGAAAGCCGGAAATGGCGTGCAACCCTATATGCCGCTGCCGGAACTGACCAAACGCAAGGCCAGTGTCCAAAGCTCAGGAGACAGCCAATGACCAGCAATCGTCTGACCGTCCTGATCATTGGTCTTTTCCTTCTGGTGATCCTCGCCACCAGCTCCACCTTCCAGGTCAAGGAAACGCAACAGGCCCTCGTCATCGAGTTCGGCAAACCGCAACGCACCGTGACCGAAGCCGGGCTGAACTTCAAACTGCCCTGGCAATCGGTGGTCATTCTCGACCGCCGCGTGCTGCCGCTTGAACTCGCCCAGAAAGAAGTCATCACCGCCGATCAAAAGCGCGTGATCGTCGACGCCTATGCCCGCTTCCGCATCGAAAACCCGCTGTTGCTCTATCAGGCTGTTTCGAACGAGGAAGGCGCCGCCGACCGGCTTGAAACCATTGTCAACTCGGTCCTGCGCCGGGTCATGGGCAGCGTGCCGTTTACCGCTATGCTGAGCGAAGATCGTACCAAACTGCTGTCGGCCATTCTCGACGCCTCCAATGCCCAAGCCAAAGGCCTCGGCATCCAGGTGATCGATGTCCGCATCAAGCGCTCAGACCTGCCGGAAGCGAACTCCGAAGCCATCTTCAAACGGATGCGCGCCGAACGTGAACGCGAAGCCCGCGAAGCCCGCGCCACCGGAGCCGAACTGGCCCAGGGCATTCGCTCCCGCGCCGATAAGGAACGCACGGTGCTGATCGCCGACGCCCAACGCGAAGCCCAGATCATTCGCGGTAAAGGTGATGGCGATGCCGCCCGCGTGTTTGCCGAAGCGGTCGGACGCGATCCCGATTTCTTCGCCTTCTATCGCTCCATGCAAGCCTACAAAGAAGCCATGTCGCCCGAAGACACCACTCTGGTGTTGTCGCCAGACAGCGAATTCTTCCGCTTCTTCGGCAGTTTGCAAGGCAAACGCTAACCACAGAAAAAGGCTTGCCGGGATTGTCCGGCAAGCCTTTTTCCTAATGGCACCATGGATACCCGGGTCAGGCCCGGGTATGACAATTGAGTTTGGTGTTTCATGGGCAGGCAATGCATGCGTCCGCAGATGCCACATGTATGCAGCAGGTCGTATTATATGTGCCATTGCCGGGCTTGACCCGGCAATCCATTTGGCCGCCACTCGGTCAGCCCCAAAGGCTCCCGGCTCACCAAATTGTGACATATTTGCACGGCTCAAGAAAAAATAGCCGTTCCTCCGCTCAAAATTACGCCATAATCTTGCCCGACGGTCCCTATCGGGTGGGGCTCCATAATGGGAACCCCTCAAGGACCAAGATCAGAGACCTAGGAATGTGAGGCAAGCGTGACAAAAGCTTTAACGCAATCAACCGCCTATTCGCTGCGGCTATGGTATTTTCTTTTGGCAATTGGCATCGCCGCGCTCGCCGGTGTCCAGCCAGCCGGGGCCCAGACTGTCCCGAGCTTCGCTGACCTTGCAGCCAAAGTCCTGCCATCCGTCGTCAACATCACCGTGACCAAGACCGTCGAAGGTCAGCCGGGAATCGAAGAATTCCTGCGCCGCTTCGGGGCTCCGGGCGCGGGTCCGGACGCGTCCCCGGCTCCCGGCGGCAAGGGACAGGGAAAACAGGATGACTCGTCGTCACCGCGCCAGCGCGCCACCGGCGGCGGCACCGGCTTTGTCGTCGATCCATCCGGCATCATCGTCACCAACAGCCATGTGATCGAAGATGCCGACGGCATCACCGTCAAACTCCAAAGCGGTGAAGAGTTCAAAGCCGAAGTCATCGGCTCCGACCCTGCAACCGACGTTGCCGTCATCCGCATCAAGCCTGGCCGCGCCCTCACCCCTGTGGCGTTCGGGAATTCCGACATGGCCCGGGTCGGCGATTGGGTGCTGACCATCGGCAATCCCTATGGCCTTGCTGGATCGGTCACCGCAGGCATCATTTCCGCCCGCAACCGTGACATCAACACCGGCCTTTATGACGACTTCATCCAGACCGATTCGCCGATCAATCCGGGTAATTCGGGCGGCCCCATGTTCAACATGAAGGGCGAAGTGATCGGCATCAACACCGCCATTTTCTCGCCCTCCGGCGGCAATGCGGGTATCGGCTTCTCGATTCCGGCCAATCTTGCCAAAACCGTCGTTGCCCAGCTGCGTGAAAGCGGCAAGGTGAAACGCGGCTGGCTTGGCGTGAGCTTCCAGCCGATCTCGAAGGACCTCGCTGACAGCCTCGGCCTGAAATCCGTCGAAGGCGCATTGGTTGCAAGCGTGGTCGAAGACGGCCCGGCCGCCAAGGCAGGCATCATTTCGGGTGATATCCTTCTTGAATACAATGGCAACAAGATCACCCAGATGCAGCGCCTTCCGGGTCTTGTGGCCAACACCCCCATCGGCAAGTCGGTTCCGGTTGTGGTCCTGCGCAAGAACCAGAACAAGAGCCTCCTGGTCAAAATCGTCGAACGCAAGGAAGAGGGTGACAAAAAATCGCCCGGCGTCCAAGGCAAGGATTCCGGCGCCGGCAAGGAAAAAAGCGTGCTCGGCCTCAGCCTCGCACCGCTGACCGACGATCTGCGCGGCAGCCTTGGTCTCGCCAAGGGCATCAAGGGCGTGGTCGTCGTCAATGTCGATGCGAACAGCAATGCCACGGCGCAGGGCTTGCGTCGCGGCGATGTCATCGTCTCGGTCTCGCTGGAAGATGTGACGAGCCCCGAAGACGTCGTCAAACGGGTCGAGGACGCCCGCAAAAATGGTCGCCCCTCGGTGCTGTTCCGCGTCTTCCGCGGCGGCAACTACAGCCACATCACGGTGCCGTTCAAATAAGTCACCGTTTCAAAAACAGAAAAGCCGGCGGAGCGATCCGCCGGCTTTTTTTATTCGATCCCTGTCCTCAGTCGCGGAAGTCGGTAGCCCGGAAGCCTTGGAGATACAACAACGCCGTCAGATCGCCGTGATTGATGGCCACATCCGCCGCGTCTTGGGCCTTTGGCTTCGCGTGATACGCCACACCGAGTCCTGCCGCCACGATCATCGGAATGTCATTGGCTCCGTCGCCGACCGCGAGCGTCTCGGCCAGCGTGATCCCCGTCTGCCCGGCGAACTCCTGCAGCGAAGCAAGCTTGGTGGCGCTATCGACGATCGGCGGGATAACCGCGCCGGTCAACGCCCCCTCGGCCAGCCCGAGCACATTGGCGCGGTTCACGTGGAAGCCGGTCAAGGCCGCAACCCGGCTGGTGAAAAAGGTAAACCCGCCGGAGACCAGCGCCGTCATGGCCCCAGCCGCATTCATGGTCTGAATAAGCGTGCGTGCGCCGGGCATCAGCTTGACGCGCTCGTCGAACACAGTCTGGAGAGTCTCTTCCTTCAGCCCCTTCAACATGCCCACCCGCTTTTCAAGTGCTGCGACGAAATCCAGCTCGCCACGCATGGCCGCCTCGGTGATGCCAGCAACTTCTTCCTTGAAGCCTGCGAAATCGGCGATCTCATCAATGCATTCAACGGTGATGATGGTCGAATCCATGTCCGCCAGCAGCAATTTCTTGCGCCGTCCGGCCACCGGCTGGAGCGCCCAATCGAACGGCAGGCCCGCAAACCCCGCCTTGTCGACCGCGCCGTCAAACGGCACATCGGCGGCAATTCCCGGGTTCAACCAATCCACAGGCCCCACAATCGCGCCTTGAGATTTGAGACCAGCCACGGCTTCATCCACGGCGGCGGCGGTGAGATTGGCTTGTTGCGGGTTGGCGATCAGGGTCAGAACATTTTGCATGGTTGCATGACTGCTTTATGGTCATCCCCGCACAAGCGGGATCCAGTCTGGATTCCCGCCTGCGCGGGACTGACATTATGAAACTTACCTGCTGTGCCAAATACAGAAGCGGACATGAAAAAGAAAGTCATATTCCTCGGCGGTCCCACCGCCAGCGGCAAATCCGCCCTCGCGCTCGCGCTGGCTGAGCAGGCGCGTGGCGTTATCATCAATGCCGACAGCATGCAGGTCTATGACGCCCTCCGCATCATCACCGCCCGCCCAAGCGTCGAGGACGAAGCCCGCGTCCCTCATGTCCTCTATGGCTACCGCCCGGCGAGCCCGGCCTGTTCCGCCGCCGACTGGGCTGCGGATGCCACCCGCGCCATTGATGAGGCCGACCTGCCCATCGTCACCGGCGGCACCGGGCTTTATTTCCGCACCCTGATCGACGGCATCTCGCCCATTCCAGACATCCCCGACGCCATCCGCGCCGACATCCGCAGCCGTATGGAGCTGGAAGGGGCCTTTGCTCTCCACCGCGAGCTTGACGCCCGCGACCCGATCATCGCGGCAAGGCTTGAGCCCGGCGACAGCCAGCGCATCGCCCGCGCGCTTGAAGTACTGACCGCCACCGGCCGCCCGTTGAGCGACTGGCAGCGCGAACCCAATCAGGGCGGATTGCGCAACCGTACCGATCTTGACCTCGTCTGTCTGGCCCTGACGCCGCCGCGCGCCGAGCTTTATGAGCGCTGTGACCGGCGCTTGGCCTTGATGATGAGCGAGGGTGGCGGGCTTGCGGAAATCAAAGCCCTGATGGCGCAGAACCTTGATCCCGCGCTGCCGGTCATGAAGGCGCTTGGGGTGCCGGAATTCATCCGCCACCTCTCCGGCAACCTCTCCTATGAGGACGCTTTAACCTTCGGCCAGACCGCGACCCGGCAATATGCCAAACGGCAACTGACCTGGTTCCGTAACCAGTTTTCTGACTGGGTATCGGGCGACGCGCAACATTTGGAAAGTTTTATGGCCGAAATTTATTCGTTTATTAGATTTTAGCTGTTGACGACGCAAGATTGCCCCGGTAGGGTGCCCCACGATAAATGATGCTGGCGGCCCGTGACCTTGGGCCGTATTTTTACGTGTGCAGCAACACGAGACGGAACGGAAGGACGAACCATGTCGGCGGAACCGATCAGCGGAGCGGAGATCATCATCAAATCCTTGACGGATTTGGGTGTTGACGTGATTTTCGGATATCCGGGCGGGGCTGTCCTACCGATTTACGATGCCCTGTTTCAACAAAACCATATTCGCCATGTGCTGGTGCGCCATGAGCAGGCCGCCCTCCATGCCGCCGAAGGCTATGCCCGCTCGACTGGCAAGCCCGGCGTGGCGCTTGTGACCTCGGGCCCTGGCGCGACCAATGCCGTGACCGGCCTGACCGATGCCTTGATGGATTCGATTCCCGTGGTCTGTCTGACCGGCCAGGTGGCCAGCCACCTGATCGGCAATGATGCCTTTCAGGAAGCCGATACGGTCGGCATCACCCGCCCCTGCACCAAACACAACTATCTGGTGAAGGACGTGAACACCCTCGCCTATGCCATCCATGAGGCGTTCTATGTGGCCACCTCCGGCCGTCCCGGCCCGGTGGTCATCGATCTGCCCAAGGACATGCAGGTTGCAAAGGCCGTCTATACCAAGCCGCAGAAGGTTCTACATCGCAGCTATCGTCCGCAAATCAAGGGCGAGCTCGACCTGATCCGTCAGGCCGTTGCTTTGCTCGCGAATGCCAAGCGTCCGATCATCTATTCGGGCGGCGGCATCATCAATTCGGGTCCGGCAGCGTCGCAACTGCTGCGCGATTTCGTGCGCATGACCGGATTCCCCATCACCTCGACACTGATGGGCCTCGGTGCTTATCCGGGTGAAGATCCGCATTTCCTCGGCATGCTCGGCATGCATGGCACTTATGAAGCCAACAATGCTATGCATGACTGCGACGTCATGCTGTGCATCGGCGCGCGCTTTGACGATCGTGTGACTGGGCGTCTCGACGCCTTTTCCCCGGGCTCGAAAAAGATCCATATCGATATCGACCGTTCCTCCATCAACAAGAACGTGCATGTGGATCTTGGCATCGTCGGCGACGCCGGTCATGTGCTTGAAGACATCATCAAGATCTGGAAATCCAAGGCCCTGACCCCGAACGCACCGGCGCTCAAAACCTGGTGGGACGAGATCAACGTCTGGCGCGCGCGCAAATGCCTGTCCTACAAGGCCAATGACGAAGTCATCATGCCACAGTATGCGATCCAGCGGCTGTATCATCTGACCAAGGACAAAAGCCCCTATATCTCGACCGAAGTCGGTCAGCATCAGATGTGGGCGGCCCAGTTCTATCAGTTCGACAAGCCGAACCATTGGCTGACATCGGGCGGTCTCGGCACCATGGGCTATGGCCTGCCCGCCGCCATCGGCGCACAGATCGCGCATCCGGACGCGCTTTGCATCGATATCGCGGGCGAAGCCTCGATCCTGATGAACATTCAGGAAATGGCTACCGCCGTGCAGCATCGCCTGCCGGTCAAGATATTCATCCTCAACAATGAATATATGGGCATGGTGCGGCAGTGGCAGGAACTGAGCTATGACGGCCGTTATTCCGAAAGTTATTCGGAAGCGCTCCCGGATTTTGTCAAACTGGCCGAAGCTTTCGGTGCGGTCGGCTTCCGGGTGGACAAGCCGAGCGAGCTTGACGATGTGATCAAGCAGATGATCGCCATCGACCGTCCGGTGATCGTCGATTGCCGCGTGGCCAAGCTTGAGAACTGCTTCCCCATGGTGGCGTCCGGCGCGGCGCACAATGAAATGCTGCTCGGCGACGATGACCCGAGCCAGAACCAGATCTCGGAAGAAGGCCGGGCGCTGGTCTGACCATCGCCGCATAGCATAAGCTCCCGCCCGTCCCAAGAGGATGGGCGGAGCATTGAGAATGAATGGACAACCGCATGACTAAGCCGATTGAAGCCGCCGCCCGTCATACCATTTCGGTCATCGTCGACAACGAAGCCGGTGTGCTTGCCCGCGTCATTGGCCTGTTCTCCGGCCGGGGTTACAACATCGAAAGTCTGACCGTCGCCAGCGTCGATTCCGAGGACAGGACCTCGCGCATCACCATCGTCACCGTCGGCACGCTTATGGTGGTCGAACAGATCAAGGCGCAACTTGAACGGCTTGTGCCCGTTCATGTGGTGTCGGACCTGACGCTTGACGGCCAGTTCGTGGAACGTGAACTGGCGCTGGTGAAGGTCGCCGGGATCGATGACCACCGGGTCGAGGCGCTGCGGATTTCTGACGCCTTCCGGGCTCAGGTCGTGGACAGCACGAATTCGTCGTTCATTTTCGAGCTGACGGGAAAACCATCTAAAATCAGTGCTTTCATTGCGCTGATGCGAGAACTTGGCCTTGTCGAAGTTGCCCGCACGGGGGTTGCTGCCCTCGCCCGCGGCAAAGCGGGGCTTGAACGCTAACAGGAAAGCTGCGAAACGCAGTTAGAAACGTCAACGGAAAGGACTGAATATGCGCGTTTATTATGATCGCGACGCCGATGTAAACCTGATCAAGACCAAAAAAGTCGCGATCCTCGGCTATGGCAGCCAGGGCCATGCCCACGCCGCCAACCTGCGGGATTCGGGCGTGACCGAAATCGCCATCGCGCTGCGCCCCGGTTCGGCCACGACCAAAAAGGCCGAAGCCGCTGGCTTCAAAGTGCTGTCCCCGGCCGATGCCGCCAAATGGGCCGATGTGATCATGGTCCTCGCGCCTGACGAACTGCAGGCCGCGATCTACAAGAACGATCTTGAGCCGAACCTGAAGCAGGGTGCGGCGCTGATGTTCGCCCACGGCCTCAATGTTCACTTCAAGCTGATCGAGCCGCGCGCCGACCTTGACGTATTCATGGTTGCCCCGAAGGGCCCCGGCCATACCGTGCGTTCGGAATATCTGAAGGGTGGCGGCGTGCCGTCGCTGATCGCCGTTCATCAGGACGCTTCCGGGAACGCGCTGCAGATTGGCCTGTCCTATGCGTCGGCCAATGGCGGCGGTCGCGCCGGCATCATCGAAACCAGCTTCAAGGAAGAGTGCGAAACCGACCTCTTCGGCGAACAGGCTGTGCTTTGCGGCGGTCTTTCGGAACTCATCAAGGCTGGCTTTGAAACCCTGGTCGAAGGCGGTTACGCCCCGGAAATGGCCTATTTCGAATGTATGCATGAAGTGAAGTTGATCGTCGATCTGATGTATGAAGGCGGCCTCGCCAACATGCGCTACTCGATCTCCAACACTGCGGAGTTCGGTGACTATTACACCGGCCCGAAGATCATCACCGCCGACAGCAAGGCAGCCATGAAGCAGGTTCTGAAGGACATTCAGTCCGGCAAGTTCGTGCAGGATTTCATGCTCGATAACGCCGTCGGCAATCCCCGCCTCAAAGCTCAGCGTGGCATCGAAGCCAGCCACCAGATCGAAGAAGTGGGCGAGCGTCTGCGCGCTATGATGCCGTGGCTCAAAGCCAACCAGCTGGTTGACCGCGCGAAGAACTAAGCACGCACCAGAATTAAAATCACCCCCGTCGGGTCCGGTTCATACCGGCCTGGCGGGGGTGATTTTTTTGAGACAGCCGCTCCATTATGGAATTAGGGCGTTGAGTTTTGCTTCAATCATTGTTAACAACATGTCAGCAAGATTGATGCAGAAGTATGGATATGTCCCTCCGTTTGGGGTCTGTCCCGGGAAATTCACCCAAATGCTTTCTGTTCGTCTGGTCCCGGAAGGAGCTTGAAAGCCGCCATGGCTTATCGCGAAGACAGCATGACCACCCGCTACAACGCTGCATCTGCAGCGGCTGGCGACGTGTGCTCGCTTCGCAGCCTGCTTCCGCTCCTTCGTGCCCTGTCCCGACTTAGCTGCCCCTAAACGCAGTATAAGTGCCGGATTTTGTGTCCGGACACGCGTTTAGGGGGAAATGCGACAGAGCTGGGCCCGGCAGGTGTGACAACCGGGGCCTGATGAATGACTGAGCATTCAGGGACATAGTTAAATGACCGAGACCGTGAAAAACAACCGAATCATCATTTTCGACACCACCCTGCGCGATGGCGAGCAATCCCCCGGCGCCTCGATGAATCTCGAGGAAAAGCTGCGCATTGCCACCATGCTCGACCAGATGGGCGTCGATGTGATCGAAGCCGGTTTCCCCATTGCCTCGAACGGCGATTTCGAAGCCGTGAGCGAAGTGGCCAAAGTGGTCAAGCAGGCAACCGTTTGCGGCCTCGCCCGTGCCGCCGAAAAAGATATCGACCGCGCCTGGGAAGCGCTCCGCCATGCCAAGCGCGGCCGCATCCATACCTTCATTTCCACAAGCCCCCTGCATATGAAATTCAAATTGCAGATGGAGCCCGAAACCGTTCTGGACATGATTGCGAAAAGCGTCTCCCACGCCCGCAATCTGACCGACGACGTCGAGTGGTCGGCCGAAGATGCGACCCGCACCGAGCATGATTTCCTGTGCCGGGCAGTCGAGGTGGCCATCAAGGCCGGGGCCCGCACCATCAATCTGCCCGACACCGTGGGCTATACGGTGCCGACCGAATATCAGGCCATGTTCGAACTGGTCCTGAAGCGCGTGCCCAATGCCGACAAGGCCATTTTCTCGTCCCATTGCCATAACGATCTGGGTCTGGCCGTCGCCAATTCGATCGCAGCTGTCCAGGGTGGCGCGCGTCAGGTGGAATGCACCATCAACGGCATCGGTGAACGGGCGGGGAATGCCGCGCTCGAAGAAATCGTCATGGCCTTGCGGGTTCGCGGCGACGCCCTGCCCTATGTGAACAACATCGTGACCGAAAAGCTGACCCCAGCTTCACACATGTTGTCGACCATCACCGGGCTCGCGGTGCAGGCCAACAAGGCCATCGTCGGCGCCAATGCCTTTGCCCATGAATCGGGCATCCATCAGGATGGCATGCTGAAGAACGCCCAGACCTATGAAATCATGACCCCCGAATCCGTCGGTTTGCGCAAAAGCTCGCTGGTCATGGGCAAGCATTCCGGCCGCCATGCCTTCCGCGACAAACTGCGCGATCTCGGCTATGGGGAAGTCGGCGACAACGCCCTCGAAGACGCGTTTCGCCGCTTCAAGGATTTGGCCGACCGTAAGAAAACCGTCTATGACGAAGACATCATCGCGTTGGTCGATGATGAGGTGCGCGGCAACGACCGGGTCAAACTCGTGTCGCTCGACATCCACTGCGGCACCAAGGGTCCGCAGACTGCCGCCATCGAGCTCAGCATCGACGGTGAGATCAAGGCGACCACGGCCACAGGTGACGGCCCGGTCGACGCGATCTTCAACGCCATTCGCAATCTGGTCGAACATCACGCCCATTTGCAGCTTTATCAGGTTCACGCGGTCACCGGCGGCACAGACGCCCAGGCCGAAGTGACTGTAAGGCTCGAAGAAGACGGCAAGACGGTGTCCGGCCAGGGCGCCGACGCGGATACGCTGGTCGCATCCGCGCGGGCATATATTCATGCGCTGAACAAACTTTTCGTGAAGCGTCTGAAAACGGCACCGCAATCGCTCTCGGCCTGATTGCCTCAGGCCCGCCAGTGCGGTATTAGTCCTGAAAGGCCTTTGCCTCAGGATGGCCGGCCAACCAGGGTTCAACGTGAGGTGACCCGCCGTAAGACGGGTCACCTCACTTTAAATAAGGCTGTCGTTGATGTTATCTAAGCTGTTAGGTTTTCTTGGCCTTCTGTCCTCAGACATGGCCATCGACCTCGGAACCGCCAATACGCTGGTTTATGTCAAAGGACGGGGAATAGTGCTCAATGAGCCGTCCGTCGTGGCGATCAAAAACCGTAACGGCATCAAGGAAGTCCTGGCGGTCGGCGAGGAAGCCAAACTGATGCTGGGCCGCACTCCCGGTAACATCGAAGCCATTCGTCCGTTACGCGACGGTGTCATCGCCGATTTCGAAGTCGCCGAGGCGATGATCAAATATTTCATCCGCAAGCTGCACAACCGCAACATCCTGGCTGCGCCGCGAATCGTCATCTGCGTGCCATCGGGTTCGACCCCGGTCGAACGTAAGGCCATCCGCGATAGCGCACTCGAAGCCGGTGCCCGCCGGGTGTTCCTGATCGAAGAACCCATGGCTGCCGCCATCGGTGCCGGTCTGCCGGTGACCGAGCCCACGGGCTCCATGATCGTCGATATCGGCGGCGGCACCTCCGAAGTGGCTGTGTTGTCCCTTGGCGGCATCGTCTATGCCAATTCGGTCCGGGTCGGCGGCGACAAAATGGATGAAAGCATCATCAACTACATCCGCCGCAATCACAGCCTGCTGATCGGCGAAGCTTCGGCCGAGCGCATCAAAAAGACCGTCGGCACCGCCTGCCCGCCCGAAGACGGCGTTGGCAAGACCATGCATATCAAAGGCCGCGACCTCATGAACGGGGTGCCGAAGGAAATCCTCATCGATCAGTTGCAGATTTCCGAAGCCCTGGCCGAACCGGTCGGCGCCATCGTTGAAGGCGTCAAGGTCGCCCTCGAACAGACACCGCCGGAACTTGCGGCTGATATCGTCGACAAGGGCATCGTCCTCACCGGTGGAGGCGCGCTTCTGCACAACCTCGATAAGGTCCTCCGCAATGCGACCGGCCTGCCGGTGTCCATCGCTGATGAGCCCCTCACCTGTGTGGCGCTTGGCTCGGGACGTTCGCTTGAGGATGCGATCCTGAAGCATGTCCTGACCGATACGCACTAAAACGCAGGTCACCGCGGTGCATATGTGGTGACACAAGGGGAACACAAGCGTTGAAGTCGCCCGGAACCAAAGGCGCCCGCTTCGCCAAGTCCTTCAAAGGACTTGGCGCGCGGTTTTCTTTTGCCTTTTTCATGTTGCTCGGAGCCGTGGTGCTGATTGCGAGCCGCGCCGATCCGTCGCTGTTCGATCACAGCCGCAGCGTCGCCGAGGACACCGCCGCCCCGGCCCTGAATGTCCTGCGTTTCCCGGCGAAAATCACCGCCAATGTGGTCAGCTGGACCGAAAATATCATTTTCCTCCATCGCGAAAATGCGCGGCTCACCGAAGACAACAACCGGCTCAAGGCCTGGCATGTGGCCGCCGAGCGGCTGACCGCTGAAAACGAGCGCCTGCGTGGCCTGCTCGGGCTCAAAACCATCACCGCCGCCCCTGTGGCAAGCGCCAATGTAGTCGGCCAGAGCAGCAGCAATTTTGTCCGCAGTGTCATCATCGATGCCGGAAAAACCGAAGGCATCGACCATAACAACACCGTTCTCGATCAGACCGGACTGGTCGGACGAATCATTTCCGTCGGCAAGTCCACGTCCCGCGTGCTCCTTCTGACCGACTTGAACAGCCGGGTTCCGGTCAAGGTTCTCCCATCCGAAGTGAACGCGATCCTCGCTGGAGACAACAGCGGCACGCCATCGCTCATCTTCATTCCGGGCGGCGTCACCTTCAATGTGGGCGACTGGATCGTCACCACCGGCCATGGCGGCGTGTTTCCGCCCGATGTCCCGATCGGCCGCATTTCGGCTCTGCCCCAGGGCGCGCCGCCGCGTGTGGCGCTGACCACCGATTACAGCCGCCTTGATACAGTGCGGATCTATAAATATACGCCGCCGCCTGCGCCGGTCGCCGCCGAAGTGCTCGACAGCGGCCCTGCGGCCCCGGCGGCGCAACCGAAGCCGGCCACACCGGCAGCAGCGCCCACCACCGCACCGGCCCCCGCCACGCAACCGGCGGCGCCCGAGCCCGATGAAGAAGACGCCACGCCGCCGCCCGAAAGTGTTCCGAACAGGGGTTTTGAATGATCCCCCTCGGTCATTACACCGAACTCACCCTGCGCGGCATCACGCCCTTTCTGTGGTGCCTCGGGCTTGGGCTTCTGACCTTCGTGCCGCTTGGGATTGCTTACGGCGATCTGTTGATGCCGAATTTGCTGTTGGCTGCTGCCTTCTACTGGATGATCAACCGTCCCCAATTGATGCCCAATTCGGTGCTGTTCCTGTTGGGTCTGATGTATGATCTGCTGAATGGCGGGCTGATTGGTTGCATGTCGCTGGCGCTGATCGCGGCGGCACGCTTCACCAACAGTCAGCGACGCATATTCACCGGCCGCATGTTCGTGGTAAGCTGGTGGGGATTTGTGATTGTCGCGGTCGGTTATGGTGCTGTGAACTGGGCCATCGTCTCGATGTTGACCCGGGGCAGCATAGATCCGACGACAACTGCTGTACAAACGCTCATGACGGTGGCCGCTTACCCTTTGGTGGCGCTCGGGCTTGGGCGATTTCAAAGACGAGTGCTTGATTGATGATGGTAGGACGCAAACGCGTTCGGCCGGACCGCTACAAGGTCTTTACGCGCCGTGCGCTGCTGTTGGGCGGCATTCAAGGGGCATTGTTGTCGACCCTGGTCGCCCGGCTCTATCACCTTCAGGTGGTTGAAAATAAGAAATATCAGATGCTGTCGGACGAAAACCGCATCAGCGTCCGGCTGCTCGCACCGCCGCGCGGCCGCATCACTGACCGTTTCGGACAGGTCATGGCGGCGAACCGCGCCGATTACCGCGCCTTTCTCATTCCCGAACAGACCGAGAATATCGATGTCACGCTGAACGCCATTTCGCGCATTCTGCCGCTGACGCTCGATGATCGCGCCCGTATCGAGGAAACCGTCAAGAAGCAACGCTCCTTCATGCCGGTGACCATCGCCGGCAATCTGAGCTGGGACAATTTCGCCAAGCTCAATATGGAATTCCCCGACCTGCCGGGCATTCAGCCCGATGTGGGCACCACGCGCTTTTATCCCTATGGGGCCCGGCTCGCCCATGTGCTCGGCTATGTGGGCACCCCGAACGAGGAAGAAGCGGGCCGCGACCCCTTGATGCACACCCCCGGCTTCAAGATCGGCAAAAACGGCATCGAGCACGCCTATGACAAGGAACTGCGCGGATTTCCCGGCGACACCAAGGTCGAGGTCAATGCCTATGGCCGCATCATTCGGGAACTGGACCGCGACGAATCGACCCCCGGCCGCGATCTTCAGCTGACCCTCGATCTCGAACTGCAGAAATTCGCCGCCGAACGCATCGCCACCGAAAGCGCCTCAGTCGTGGTCATGGATGTGACCAATGGCGATATTCTGGCTTACGCCTCCATGCCTGCTTATGATCCGAATGACTTCAACGTCGGGATCCGGCAGGCGGCCTGGAACATGTTGTTGAATGATGAGCGCCACCCGCTCGTCAACAAGCCCATTGGCGGCACCTATCCGCCCGGCTCCACCTTCAAGATGATCACCGCCCTCGCGGCCCTTGAAGCCGGAATCATCACCCCGGATTTTCGTGCCACCTGCACCGGCAAGCGCTTCCTTGGCAATCATATTTTCCATTGCTGGCGCAAGCAGGGCCACGGCACGCTCAATCTCGTCGATGCCATCTGCCATTCCTGCGACATCTATTTCTATGACATCGCCGAACGTGTCGGCATCGACAAGATTGCCGAAATGGGCAAACGCTTTGGCTTGGGCACCCGACATAACATCGGCCTGCCGCACGAGCGTGAAGGACTCATGCCGACCATCGCCTGGAAGAAGAAACGCTACCGTGCCGGCTGGCTCAGAGGCGAGACGCTGGTGGCCGGGATCGGGCAAGGCTATGTGCTGACGACCCCCTTGCAGCTTGCCGTCATGACCGCCCGCCTCGCCGGTGGCCGCGCCGTCAATCCGCGCCTTGTGCGCTCCCTGATCGACGCCCAGACCGAGGCTCCGGAACTCGCCATATCGCCGGTCAATTTCGCGGCGGTCCGCCAAGGCATGATCGACGTCTCCAATCGTCCCGGCGCCACCGCTTACGGCGCCCGCATCACCGAGCCCGGCTATTCCATGGCCGGCAAGACCGGCACGGCTCAGGTACGCCGCATCAGCACCGAGGAACGGGCGTCCGGCATCCGCAAGAATGAAGACAAACCCTGGATCGAACGCGACCATGCCCTGTTCGTCGGTTTTGCGCCGACCGTCTCCCCGCGCTATGCGGTGTCTGTTGTTGTCGAGCATGGCGGTGGCGGATCGAAGGTGGCCGGGCCCATTGCCCGTGACGTCCTGTTGAAAGCCATGCAACTTGATTCCGGACGTCCCGCAGTGTTGCCGAGCGCCCGCCAGATGCCCCCCCGGGACCCCACTATCTAGAGATCTGAGGAAGCCGAACCATGCCGGACGTCGCGGTAGAACTCAAAGGTCAGGATCGGAGCTGGCACGCGAAAATTCGCGACCTCAACTGGATCATCATTGGCCTCATCACGGTCATTGCCACCTATGGCTTTGCCGTGCTGTTTTCTGTGGCGGGCGGCCATCTCGACCCCTGGGCGGACCGCCAGATCATGCGCTTTGTCATTGGCACCGTGATCATGATCGCCATCGCCATTGTCAACTTGCGCTATTGGATGGCCATCGCCTACCCGCTTTATTTCGTCACCCTGTTATTGCTGGTAGCGGTGGAAATCGCCGGTGAGATCGGCATGGGCGCGCAACGCTGGCTCGATATCGGTCCCATTCGGCTGCAACCGTCGGAAATCATGAAAATCGCTCTGGTGCTGGTGCTTGCCCGCTATTACCACGGCCTGACCACAAGCGACGCCGCCCGCGTCAAAAGCCTGTTCATTCCCCTCGCCCTCATCTTTGTGCCGGTGGCGCTGGTCATGAAACAGCCGGATCTTGGCACCGCTATGCTGCTCACGGCCACCGGGGCGGCGGTCATGTTCCTCGCCGGTGTGCGGATGTGGATTTTTCTGTCGGCCATCGGCAGTGCCGTTGCCTGCGTGCCCATTGCCTGGCGATTCCTGCGCGATTATCAGAAAGACCGGATTCTGACCTTCCTCGATCCCGAGCGCGACCCGCTTGGCTCCGGCTATCACATCATGCAATCGAAAATCGCCCTCGGCTCAGGCGGCACCTTTGGCAAGGGCTTCATGCTTGGCACCCAGGCCCAGTTGAACTTTCTGCCGGAAAAGCAGACCGACTTCATCTTCACCATGCTGTCCGAGGAACTCGGCCTAGTCGGGGCACTGGCGCTGCTCCTGCTGTATGTGGCCCTGATCGGCTATAGCATGCTGGCCGCGCTCAGCATCAAAAGCCACTTCGGCCGCCTGCTGGCGTCGGGCATCATTTTCACCTTTTTCCTGTATGTCTTTATCAACATGGCCATGGTCATGGGCCTTGTGCCCGTGGTTGGCGTGCCGCTGCCGCTCATATCCTACGGCGGTTCAGCCATGCTCACCTTGCTTGTGGGCTTTGGTCTGGTTCTCTCGGCCGTGCTGCACCGAAACACCATCATTCCGCGCGGCGGACCCTTTGCCTGAAAAAGACTTTATGAAATCCGACAGTTCCCTATCGACAGCATGTAAGAGGTTTGTTATACGGAGGCCCTCGCGATTGAGTGGGCGCATAGCTCAGCTGGTAGAGCAGCTGACTCTTAATCAGCGGGTCCAAGGTTCGAATCCTTGTGCGCCCACCAAAATCGCGAGAGATATCCCAATAGGTTAGTTGAGTGAATATTTCCCCTCCGGGGGGAACCTGTATAAGTCTGCCATAAACAGGCTACAGTCACCCTTTGCGACTGGTTCAGTTGAGATCCTGTGCACAGATATGTCGCCGGGATATGTTTGTCTCAGCATCGGGCACAAAGTCGAATCACTCTGTGCCCGCAGAACCCCTAAACTCAGATCAGCTTGCCGAAAGCGAAGAAATCAAGCTCGACCCGCCAACCGTCCGCAGCCTTGCGCCAGACGATGACATAGCGGCAATCCACCTTTGGCGCGCTGGCATCCTTCGGGGTGACGATGGCAATGCCGAGTTCATAGGCCCGTTCGCCCGAAACACGTACATCATGCTGTGTGAGGTCGCAGGCCGAGAAACCCTTCATCAGCTCCTCAAACAGCCCCGTAATGGCCGCGCGTGAGGTCAGAAGCGGCATGTCCGGAGCGGACATCTGCGGCTCATCCACATAGTAATCAGCAACCAGACCGGCGGCGTCCCCGGCCCGGAAGAAACTGGCGAAATTATCCGACCGGCGGCGGATTTCCCGGGTGACGGCTTCGAACGAAACGTCTGACATGATCAACGACTCCCTTTATGACAACGGCCCGACAGAATCTGTCTTAAGAGAACAGACTACCTGTGCAATTACAGTATGGCGAGCCGGCACAAATACCGCAAATCATCCAAAACGCTATTTCCCCCGTCCGAAATGACAGAGAAAGGTGGAGAATTGCCCTCCTTTTGGATTATGTTCTGCACGTCCCCTGAACGGCAGGTCTCCATCTGTCCTCGGAGAGGGCCAAAGAAACGTTAAAAAACGAACCAAGGGTGTAGAGAATGACATCAGGAAAATCCATGCTTCAGCAGGCGCTTGTGCGTCTGGATGAAGCAGCAAAACATCTGAATATCCATCACGACGTGCTGGAAAAGCTGCAATATCCACGGGAAACGACCCAAGTGCGCCTGATGGTGCGAATGGACGACGGCTCGCGCAAGTCCTTCATGGCCTGGCGCTGCCGTTACGACGATACCCGCGGCCCGACCAAGGGCGGCATCCGCTTCCATCCGGAAAGCTCGGCCGATGAGGTCGAAACCCTCGCCTTCTGGATGACCTTCAAATGCGCCGTGATGAATCTGCCCTATGGCGGCGGCAAGGGGGCTGTGCGCGTCAATTCGCATGAACTGTCGAAAGCCGAGCTTGAGCGGCTGTCGCGCAGCTATATCCAAGCTTTTGCCCGCATCATCGGTCCCGACCGCGATATCCCGGCACCCGACGTCTATACCAATTCCATGATCATGGGCTGGATGGCCGACGAATATTCATCAATCGTCGGTCAATCGACTCCGGCAGTCATCACCGGCAAGCCGATCGCGCTTGGCGGATCGCTCGGCCGGGACGATGCCACCGCGCGCGGCGGCTATTACCTTGTGCGCCATCTCGAACAGGAACTCGGCCTGAAGCGGGGCTCACGAGTCGCCATCCAGGGCTTTGGCAACGCTGGTCAGCATATCGCCCGTCTGCTTGACGATGATGGCTACAAAATCGTCGCCGTCTCGGATTCGCAGGGCGCCATCGCCAGCGACAGCGGTCTCGATGTGAATGCCCTCCTCAAAGCCAAAGAGCATGGTCGTTCGGTGACCACCCTTGCAGGCACCGGTGACGTGCGGGCGATCGACGCGAACGACGTGATCGCCGTCGATTGCGACCTGCTGGTGCCCGCCGCCATGGAGGATCTGATCCACAAGGACAACGCCCACGGCATCAAGGCCCGCATCGTGCTTGAACTCGCGAACGGTCCGATCACCCCTGAGGCTGACGAAATCCTGGCCGAAAAGAATGTCATCATTCTGCCGGATATCCTGGCCAATGCAGGTGGCGTCACGGTGTCCTATTTCGAATGGGTGCAGAACCGTCAGGGCTATTACTGGTCGGTCGAAGAGGTCCACAGCCGCCTCAAGACCATCATGGATGCCGAAGGCGCAGCCATCTGGAAACGGGCTCAGGAACAGAAGATCTCTGTCCGCAGTGCCGCCTATGTCCACGCCCTGGCCCGGCTCTCCAACGCCATAGAGGCCCATGGCACACAGCCATTCTTCACCATGTAATCCAAGAAAAAGGGGGCTCACAAGAGCCCCCTTTTCACATCACCCGTCGCGATCCAGAGACGCTCGCCGGAGAGTCTGGATTGCCGCGCTCCCTGTGGTCGCTCGCAATGACAATGAAAGAGATAGCCCCCACCGTCATCGCGAGGCGCTGAAAGCGCCGTGGCGATCCAGGCTGTCTGACCTGAGACAAAGAGACTGGATTGCCGCGCTCCCGTTGGTTCGCTCGCATAACGATTTGGGGCGGTTACATTCCGGCTAGGATGGCCGCGTAGAGACCGGGGTCGACGTTGCCGCCGGATAGAACCACCCCGATGGTGCGATCACGGGTTTCGACCCGCCCCGCGAGCACTGCGGCGAAGGCTGCGGCTCCCCCGGGCTCAAGCACAAGTTTCAAAGTCCCGAAGGCATAGCGCATGGCCGTGCGGACTTCGTCGTCGCTGACCGCGACGCCGCCTGCAATCACATGGCGATTGATGGGAAAGGTCACCGCCCCCGGCATGGGCGCCATGAGGGCATCACAGATCGATCCACCAAGCGCCGGATTGCGCAGCCGCTCCCCGGCCCGCAAGGAGCGCCCGGTGTCGTCGAAGCCCTGCGGCTCGGCCACATAGATCGATACATCCGGGTCGATCCCCTGAGCCGCCAGCGCCGTGCCTGCCGCAAGCCCGCCACCGCTGCAACAGACCAGGATGCTGTCAGGGCTCGCATTCTGTGCCGCCGCCTGCCGCATCAGTTCAAGCCCGGCTGTGCCCTGCCCGACGATCACATGGGGATCGTCATAAGGCGGTACGAACAGACTGCCACGTTCAGCGGCGATGCGACCGGCGATCTCTTCACGGTTTTCGGTCAGGCGATCGAAGGTCACAACCTCGGCGCCGTACGCGCGGGTGTTGTCGATCTTGATGCGCGGCGCATCCGCCGGCATGACGATGACCGCCGGAATGCCAAGGATCGCCGCCGCCGCCGCGACCCCTTGGGCATGATTGCCCGATGAACAGGCGACCACGCCCGCCGCGCGTTCGGCCGCTGTCATCAAGGCCAGACGATAATAAGCACCACGAAATTTGAACGAGCCGGTGCGCTGAAGATTTTCCGCCTTGAGCAGAATGCGGCCACCCATACGGGCGTTCAGCTCGGCGGATTCCACTAGCGGAGTTTCAATCACAACGTCCTTGATGATGTCGACGGCGGACTCGATATCAGAAAAGCTGGGCACGAAACTCATGACTGGTCCTTGTTTGATCCGGCTGGATTTCCGGACCCTATCCTGTCCCCCGACCGCTGTCGATGACGCTTTATTGTGATGCGGAGAGTGCTGATTATGTGCCATGCTAAGCCCCTGTTCCTTCGGCTTTCAGGAAAGATTATCCATGCTCTATCTGCCCTCCCTGCCCGAAATCGAAGCCGCCCGCGCGCGTCTCAACGGCCGTGTTCTGCGCACGCCGCTTGTGCCCTTTTATGGCGACAGCGGGGGGCAGCGCATTTACCTCAAATTGGAATGCCTGCAACCGTTCGGCTCGTTCAAAATCCGCGCCGGATTGAATGCATTGCTATCGCTGTCGGCGGCGGATCTCGCGGAGGGCGTGCTCACCACCAGCGCCGGGAATTTTGGCCAGGGTGTCGCCTATGCGGCGCGTGAACTTGGGGTCGCCGCCACCGTGGTGGTGCCGGAAAACGCCGCTCGCAACAAGATCAACGCCATGGAGGCCCTCGGCGCGCGCATTCTCCCGATGCCGCTTGGCGATTGGTGGCATGTGCTGGCGACGCGGGAACTGCCGGGCCAGCGCGGCCATTTCGTCCATCCCGTGGCCGAACAGACGGTCCTGACCGGCAACGCCACCATCGGGCTTGAGATCGCCGAAGACTGCCCTGAGGCCGAAGTTGTGCTGGTGCCGTTCGGTGGTGGCGGGCTCGCGGTCGGCATCGCCTCGGCGCTGCGGCATGTTTTGCCCGCCGCCCGGGTCCTTGTAGCCGAATCCGAAGCCGCCGAGCCGGTGCGCGCCGCCTTCGCCGCCAACGAGCCGACCCGTGTGCCCCATCACCCAAGCTTCATCGACGGCATGGGCGCGGCCGCCGTGCTGCCCGAAATGTGGCCTCTTGTACGTGAGGTCATCAAGGGCAGCGTTACGAGTACGGTGGCCGGAGTTGCCGAGGCGATCCGGCTCCTCGCCGTCAAAAACCATGTCATGGCCGAGGGGGCTGGCGGCGGTGCGCTCGCCGCGGCACTCACCGGCAAGGTCGACGCCAAAGTGATCGTCTGCGTTGTGTCGGGCGGTAATATCGACCCTGAAAAATACGCACAGATCCTCGCCGGACAAGTCCCGGGCTGACGGGACAGCCATTCGCGAATGACGGACATGCAGAAACTGCTGAAGAACAAAGGAAAATCGTCTGTTAGGCTGATGCCGACAACGTTTCAAAAAGGTACAGTATGACCTCTTCATTTCCCGGAACCGGCCCGCAGCTCACGATCCGCACGATTCCGAAGCCTTCGGACATCAATTATAACGGGCATATTTTCGGCGGCTGGATTCTGTCGCAGATGGATATCGCGGGCGGTCTTGCCGCCCATCAGCGTGCTGGGGGCAGCGTCGCCACCGTCGCCATCGAAGGCATGAAATTCCACCATCCCGTGCTCGTGAACGACCTGTTCTCGGTCTATACCAATATCGTGAAAACCGGCCGCACCTCGCTGACCGTGCATGTGGAAGTCAAGGTCATGCGGAGCGGCCTCGTGGACGAAATTCTGGTTACCGAAGGCATGTTCGTATTCGTCCGCATCGACGAAAACGCGCGCCCGGTGCCGATTGCCTCAGCGCCCGCTCCATAACAGCAGGGCGACCACAATCAGAAAAACCCCAAAGATCACGGTCAATTTGCGGCGGCTTATGGCGTGGGCCACACGCACCCCGAAAGGCGCCGCAAATGCCGCGAGCGGTGCAAGAATGACGACGCTCAGCACATTGACGAAGCCAAGCGAATAGGGCAGCAAACCCGGCACCGTCCAACCCCCGGCCACATAACCAAGCATCGCCGGAAAAGCGACCACCAGCCCGATCAGGGAGGCCGTGCCCACCGCTCGGATCATCGGCACACTGTAAAGCGTCATGGCTGGAACCGACATGCTGGCCCCGCCGATCCCCATCAGGCTTGAGAAAAAGCCGACGATCACCGGGGCAATACCGCCCTTGATGCCGCCCGGCGGACGCAGGCCGATCACCGGATTGCGGGTCACAAAAATCATCTTGCAACCCATGAGAAACACCAGGGTCGCAAACAACAAACTCAATTCCCGGCTTTTCAGATGACCGGCAAGCACTGTGCCAATCACCGCCCCGCCCACAAGCCAAGGCCACCATAACCGGATCACACCCAGATCAACGCCATCGCGCCGGTAATGCCCGATGGTCGCGGTCAGGGCCGTCGGCACCATGGTCGCAAAGGATGTGGCGATGGCCATATGCATCAGATAATCATGTGCGGCCCCAAGCCTGCCGAATACGAAATACAACAGGGGCACCATGATGCCGCCGCCACCGACTCCAAGCAGCCCGGCGAGAAACCCCGTCAAAAGCCCCGCCGCCATCAGCGCGAGAATGAGGGACAGATATTCCGTCATGGGGCCATCCTGAAACAATCGCGCTCACAGCGCCTTCATCAAAATCCCGAGGCCGGCGCTCAGACCCAATACCGGCAAAATACCGAGGCGCAGATAAAAGACCGCCAACGCCGCCACCAGCGCCAGCATAAAAGCTTCGCCATCGAAACTCGCGACCTCCGGCAGACTGACAGCAACGCCACCGATCCTCACGCTGACCATATCCCGGAACAGCACATGTAGGGCAAACCACAGCGACAGATTGAGAATAACCCCACAGACCGCCGCCGTGATCGCTGTGAGCGCCGCATTAAGCCGACGATTGCCGCGAATGACCTCAATATAAGGCGCACCCAGAAAAATCCACAGGAAACAGGGCGCAAAGGTCATCCAGAGCACCACCAATGCACCAAAGGCCCCCATCACATAAGGATTGACCATGCCGCTGTCGCGAAAGGCGGCGAGAAAGCCCACGAACTCCAGCACCAGAATGAGCGGCCCAGGAGTCGTCTCGGCCAGCCCGAGACCGTCGAACATCTCGCCCGGGGCCAGCCAGCCGAACTGCTGAACCGCCTCCTGCGCCACATAGCTTAAGACCGCATAGGCCCCACCGAAGGTGACCACCGCCATCTGTGAGAAAAACAGCCCGATCTCGGTCAGCACATGCCCGCGCCCGAGCAAAAGCACAAGCAGCAAAAGCGGTAAAAGCCAGACCGTGCCCCAGATCAGCAGCACCCGCAAACTCTGCCCCGGACGTGGGCGGGTGTGATCCGGCAGCGGCTCCTCCTCATGGGGAGGTTGCTCAAATACCCGTGACGACGCCTGTGAAAACCCGATGAGGCCCGCCATCAGGATGACCAGTGGAAACGGCAGCCCGAACAGAAAAAGCGCCAGAAAAGACGCGCCAGCCAGTACATACAGCCAGCCATTGCGCAAGGCCCGGCGCGAAATGCGCAACAGTGCCTCGATCACTATGGCAAGCACCGCCGCCTTGATGCCGAAAAACAGCGCCGCCACCGGCGCAAGCGCATGGAACCCCGCATAAAGCGCCGCGAGCGCCTGCATCACAAGCGCCCCCGGCAGCACGAACAACAGCCCAGCCACCACACCGCCCAAGGTCCGATGCAACAACCAGCCCACATAAACCGCCAGCTGCTGCGCCTCCGGCCCCGGCAGCAACATGCAATAATTCAAAGCATGGAGAAACCGCGGCTCGCTGATCCAGCGCTTTTCCTCGACCAGAATGCGATGCATCAAAGCAATCTGCCCGGCCGGACCGCCAAAGCTCAAACAACCGATCCGCAACCAGACCAGCACCGCCTCACCAAACCCGGGGGCCAACGTCATCGACTAATGCTCCCTAGAACCGGCACAATCACCATAAGGCCAGCATAAATTTTTGATCGCCACATTACCGGAAACTCGCCCAAACTTCGTGCCTTCGCGTAGGATATATCAAGGCTGCGACATCCTGATGACATCGTAAGACCACACAGCAAGGAGAGGAAAGATATGCGTTCAAAACTGGGGTGGCCTGTGGTGGCGCTGGCCTGTGCTGTTTTCGGCCTCGGAAGCCCGGTGCTGGCCAAGGGCGGTGTGGCTATCACTTTGCCGGATAAACGAGTTGCGGTTCTGTCGCAAGGTGATCTGGAATCGGCGTCCATCGGAAGCTATTCCGTGGCTGTATTCAAGGACCGGAATTTGATGGATTTCGCAGCCGGGGCGATGTTCTCGCGCGACGGGTCGATCTTTCAGGACGACGGCAAGCCGCGGGTGAAATTTGCCGACATCACAGAGGATGGCCGTCCGGAGCTTATTGTCTATAAGCTCACGGCCGGGTCCGGGAATTATCTTGAAGTCGATGCCTTGCGGATCGACAAGAATGAGCTCCGCTTGCTGGCCCGCGTTCAGACCGACAGCAAGCATGATGCGATCGCCGCGTTGAAAGCCGCCTATAAACGCGCCGCGCGGGGCAAGCGCTGACCCCAGGGCCAGATCAGGTCAGTCCTCGCGCAGGATCGGATAAACGCGAAAATTCTGGTCGGCATAGGGTGTCTGGTCCAGGAACCAGACACGACGGGCCGCCGGATCCGCCGCAAAAGCGGGCTCCGCCCTCAGTTTTGCCTCGAAGGCGCTGCGCAGGCTCGGGCACGCGTCCAGCATGCGCTGGGCCAGAGGCTCGATCACATAGGGCTCGTTATAGGCGGCGCTTTCAAAGATGGAGAGCATGAAGCCCCACTGAAAGAAACTGTCCGGGGAGTCGACCTCCAACAGCACCATGGCCAGATCCCCCAATGGTTGATCGGTTGGCACCCGGTAGCTGCCGACGGAGATCTGGGCCGCACCAGTTTCCTGCCGGGTCTTGCCGGGAGTCACCCGCACATGGCCCTCAAGGACCTCCGATGACGAGGCCCCTATGATCCCCGCTTCACGCCGCCCGCCAACCACACCGGCTTCCGGCAGATGGGTCCTTGTGACAGCGCGGTCATGGGCCTCGGGCACGTCCTCGACGACGATGCCGTGATGGCGCAGCCGTTCGGCAATATCGCCGAGATGCGGCGGGATGTAATAAGCCTTTGGCCGGGTGGCACTTGCGGACGAAACGGTCATGGGGACGAGAGCCACCGGCGTCGCATCAAGCTCACCACTCCACTCAGGGATTTCTTCTCCGGAAATGGAGGAAAATTTCAGTTCGGATCTGATGCCCTTGAACGGCTGCATCTCGGGCGGCTGATCTGCGGCCACGGTCCAGCCGAGGGGCACGGAGGGCGAGCGCCGCTCCCGATCCTGTCTGACTGCCGCACGCAACTCCTCAATCTGATCCGCTGCCCCTCTGATCAGGGCCTCCAGCAGAACATACATGCCGAGCACGCGTTGCCGGAATGTCTTGAGCGAATGATTTTCCACCAGGATGGCGGGAAGATGCCGCAGGCTGGCATAGCCCGTGGTGAAGCGGGCGTTGGCGGTGAAATCGAACCGGCCATCTCTCATGTCACGGTCATTGGCCGCAAGGGTGAGCGGGCCTGGGACATGGCCCTCACGCTCAAGCTCAGCCGTGGCCTTAGCCACCAGATGGCTGTCGAGCCACTTTGAAATGGCCGGCGACCAGCCATGAGGTCCGGCCGTATGCCCGAAGGTCACATCATATTGGTAATCAGCCCCGTCGGTGACATGGGTATCGACATAAAGATCAGGCTGCCACTCATTGAGAACCGCAATCGCCGCCCGGGTTTCCGGGGCATCCATCTTGCCGAAGTCGCGGTTCAGATTGAGATTCTGGCCATTGGTGTGCCAGCCGACCTCGGCCGGGCCGCGCTGGTTCATGCGGTTATAGGGGCCAAATCGCGAAAACCCGTCCACATTGAGAACCGGAATGACCAACAAAACCGCGTGATCGAGAATGTCCTTCATGCGCGCATCCGCGAGATCGCGCAGGATCATCATCATGGCGTCCTTGCCGTCGATTTCCCCAGCATGAATGCCCGCCTGAATGAGGATCACCGCCTTGCCCGAAGCCCGCACGGCATCAACATCGAACCCGCAGCGGCTGGCGATCACCATGGGAATATCGCGCCGTGCCGCCGACTGTCCAATGGTCCGGATCGCCAGATAGTCGCGGTCATCCGCAAGCCGCCCGAGCCAGCCGAAGGTCTCGGCGAGATTGTCGGTTTCGGTAAATCCGCTGCGTTCCGCCTTGATGGCCCAGTCATGTCCGGCCTGGACGACGAAGCGCTCGCTTGCGCCGCTCCACTCCGCGATGGGCGGCAGGATGATCGCCGCCGTAGCACCATCCGCCGCCAGTGGAAAGGACTTGTGAGGTTGATCTGCGGTCGTCATCTTTGTCATCCTGTCACCCGGGCTGGTCGCCACACAGACACAAAGCGGCTGCTGGCAATAGCGATCATTTCCCCAAACAATAACTCACTCGACCCAATGCACAAGTCGCACCACATCAGAAATAGATTGCTTTCAACGCAACAATTTTTCTCCACGCAGTCGCGGTGCATTTCGCGCCAATCTTGATAATATTCGGGGCTTTCCCTGCCTCCATCTTGAGGCGCGTATGATCGGAGGTAGTATGCTTGATCAGGCTTCAGCGGACACACAAAGCGGCAAGACCTTCCTCGGACATCCGCGCGGTCTGATCATTTTGTTCCTGACCGAAATGTGGGAACGCTTTTCCTATTACGGCATGCGCGGTCTTTTGATCCTTTATCTGACTGAGCATTTTCTGTTCTCGGATAACCGCTCCACCCTGATCTACGGTGCCTATACATCGCTCGTTTATATCATGGCGGTGATCGGCGGATCCCTCGCCGATCAATATCTCGGGGCCCGCAAAGCCGTGACCTTCGGGGCCATCCTGCTGGTGTTCGGCCATGTGGGCATGACCTTCGAAGGCAGCGGCACCAAGCAGTTCATGACCTATCAGGGCCAGGAGTATCAACTTGCCGCGAGTGGCCGTGGCAGCGGTTCCGGGCAGGTTCTGATGTCCGGCGACAGGATATCCAAAATCGAGATCTCAGCTAGCGAGATCCGCATCCTGGACCCGCAGCAGGTCGACCTCCCCCCGGTCATCAAGCGGGCAGACACCCGGATGCACATGGTTGAGGAGCCAGTTTATCAATATATCATGTATCTCTCGCTGGCCCTGATCATCTCGGGCGTCGGCTTTCTCAAAGCCAATATCTCGACTTTGGTCGGCTCGCTTTATGGCATCGGTGACCGGCGGCGGGATTCCGGATTCACGATCTTCTATATGGGCATCAATATCGGTGCCTTTATGGCGTCGCTTCTCTGCGGCTATCTCGGCATCGTCTATGGCTGGAAATATGGCTTTGGGCTGGCCGGTATCGGCATGGCTCTGGGGCTTGTCATCTTCCTGCTGGGTCAGCCCCTGTTGCAGGGCCGGGCCGAGCCGCCGCACCCGGAAAAGCTCAAAGAACGCGTCTGGCTGTTTCTTGACCGGGAAATGCTGTGCTATCTCGGCGGGCTTGGGATGATTGCCGTCTCCATGCTGCTGGTTATCTATAATGGGGTCATCGGCAATGTTCTGCCGTGGATCGGCGGCGGCATGCTGCTGTTTCTGATCGGCTATGCGGTCATCGGGCTCGAAAAGCAGGAACGTGACCGCATGCTGGTGGCGGTTTATGTAATTCTGGCCCAGATCCCCTTCGTGGCACTTAATGAGCAGGCCGGATCGTCGCTCAACCTCTTTACCGATCGCCTGGTCGACCGCACAGTGGCGGGCTGGACCATCCCGGCCCCCATGTTCCAGTCGCTGAATTCAGGATTTATCTTCCTGTTTGCCCCGGTGCTGGCCTGGCTGTGGATCAAGCTTGGTAAAATCAATCGCGAACCGTCCATGCCGGTCAAGCTGTCGCTGAGCGTGATCGGAATCGGCCTTGGGTTCCTGACCTTGACGGCGGGCATGCGGCTGAGCGGTCCGGACGGACTGACCCCGGTGGTCTTCATCGTGCTGGTCTATTGGATCAGCACGATTGGCGAATTGCTGCTGGTTCCGGTCTCGCTCTCGGCCATGACCAAGCTCTCGCCCGTCAAGCTTGGCGGCATGATGATGGGGGCCTGGTTCCTTTATTCCGGCATGGCCACCTATGTAGCCGGCATGGTCGCGAGCACCACCGGTGCAGAAACCATCGGTGGTGACATTGTCGACATCGTCGCGGCCAAGGCAAATTACGCGGCGGTCTATAATCATGTGGCCCTGCTGGCGATTGCCATCGGCCTCGTCATGTTTGTGATTTCGCCATTCCTGAAGAAAATGATGCATGGCACGACCTGACTCGCGTTTGAATTGCCGCAGGCGCAACATGATTTGGCGTCCTGCGCATTAGAAAACCAGCGCCAAAAACTTTTATAGTCAAAGTGGCCCTGCGTCTGATGATGCAGGGCCACAAGTTTTTTGCATTCTGACTGTCGAGGGGACTGTGATGAAATCCCGTGTTCACGCTATTCTGCTGCCGATTATGTTGACGTCCTGCATCCTGCCAACAATCGGACATGCCAAAGAAAAGCCGCAGATCGCCACCACAGCCCCAAGCGCGCAACTTGAGCAGCTTTATAAAAATTACTGGCGGGACTGGCTGAAGCTCAATCCGCAGCAAGCCCTGGTGCAAGGCGTCACCGCCTCTGAAACAGAATTCGACAACTCGCTTGAGGAGCAATGGCTGACCGATATGGTCGCCATGCTGAGCCGCTATCAAGACGCGCTGTCCCGCATCTCCCCCGCACATCTGGATGAAACTGCGCGCATCAGTTATGACATGTTGCGCTACAAGATCGATCAGGATCTGGACCATTATAAAAATGGCACCTATGCCACCGAGCGCATGTTGCCGATCAATCAGTTCATGGGCCAGCACACCGCCTTCGCGCTCGATGCCGCAGGGGCCGGGTCCTACAACTTCAAAACGGTCGAGAATTACGATCATGCGCTGATGCGCGCCGACAGCTATGCCCGCTGGACGGTCGAGGCGATCAACCGCATGAAGGAAGGCATGGCCAAAGGCGTTGTGCTCCCCCGCGTCGTGGTCGAACGCCTGTTACCGCAGTTGCAGAATTATTTTGGCCGGCCGCCGGAGAAAACCGAATTCTGGCATCCCATCCTCGCCATGCCCGACAGTTTTTCAGCCACCGACCGCGCCCGCCTGACCAAAGCCTATGCCGCGAAAATCACCGAGGTCATCGAGCCGGCCTATGAAAATCTGCATAATTTCCTGCAGAACGACTATCTGCCCCATGCCTATGCGACTCCGGGGCTTGGCGCGCTGCCGGATGGCGCGGCGCTTTATGCTTATAAGGTGGCGTCCCATACCACCTCGGACCTGACGTCTGGCGACATTCACGCCCTCGGCCTTGCCGAAGTCGAACGCATCACGCAGGAGCTGGATAAAATCAGAACGGCAGTTCATTTCGACGGCAGCCTCAGTGAATTTCTGGCCCATGTCCGCAGCGACCCTGCCTTGCATTTCGACAGCCCGGCCGAAGTCCTGCCCGCCTATAACGCCGCCCTTGACCGCATCCTTCCGAAGCTGCCCACGCTGTTCGATGTCATGCCCAAAGCCAAACTGGAAATCCGGGCGCTGCCTCAATCCTCCCAGAACTATCAGGGCAATGGAAATTATCAGCAAGCCGCCGCCGATGGCTCACGCCCCGGCATTCTGTGGATGAACATCTATGCGCCGGGCATGCGGGATAAATTCATCGTCATGACCACCACGCTGCATGAGACCTATCCGGGGCATCATTTCCAGACGTCTTTGGCTGAAGACATCAAATCCCTGCCGTCCTTTCGCCGCCTCACTTTCTATAACGCTTACGGCGAAGGCTGGGCGCTTTACTGCGAATCTCTCGGCAAGGAAATGGGACTGTTTGACGACTCTTGGCAATATTACGGGCATCTGATGAATGAAATGCTGCGCGCCAATCGTCTGGTCATCGACACCGGCATTCACGCCATGGGTTGGAGCACGGAGGATGGCATCAAGTGGATGATGGACCATTCGTCCATGGATCACCCCCAGGCCGCGGCCGAGGTCGAACGCTATGTGGCTTATCCGGGCCAGGCGCTGTCCTATAAAATCGGCCAGCTGGATATCAGCCGCCTCCGGGCCAAAGCCCGGCAGGAGCTTGGCGCCAAATTTGATGTGCGGACATTCCACGACCAGATCCTGATGGGTGGCAGCATGCCGCTCACTATCCTCGATCAGAAACTCGATCGCTGGATCAAAAGCGTCAAATAACACCACACAAAGGGGACATATGATGAAATCAAAAGGTCTTTTGCTGGCCATCCTGATCGCCGCCAGCCTGTTTGCGAAACCGGTTCTGGCCGCAGATAACGCGAAGATCCTCACCGACATGTTTGCCTGGTGGAACAAGGCCTATGCCTCCGACAGCGGCTTCACGCAGCAGGATTTTGCCCGCTATTACACGCCGGATGCCGTGATCTACATGAATGGCGAAAAGCGCGCCAAGGGCCTGGCCGCGATCACCCGACATTTCCAGACCATGCGTGATGACGCCGAAAAAGTGATCGTCTGGCTGCCGTTCCAGGAAAGCTTTGTGTCCGGCGATCGGGTCTTCACCTATCACATGATCACGGCCGTCGCGAAGGGGGAGCAATCCTGCTGGCATGTCATGGGCTATGCCGTCATCAAAGGTCAGCGGGTGTCCGAACTTAACTTCGTCAGCATAAGCGACGAACAACAAAGCGCCTGCCCCGCCTTAAGCTGAAAGCAACAACGGCGGCAGGTGGTTCTGGACCCAGCCCGTGGCCTGCTCATAGGCATAGGCGAGCTGCATCACCGCCTGCTCGCCATGATTGCGGCCGACGATCTGCACGCCCATGGGCAGGCCCTGGGCGTTGAAGCCCACCGGCACATTGATCGCCGGACAGCCGGACATGGTGATTGGCAGGACAATTTCCATCCAGCGGTGATAGCTGTCCATGGCCCGGCCATTGATCGCTTTCGGCCAATGCAGCTTGGCATCGAACGGGAAAACCTGGGCCGTGGGCAGCAGCAGATAGTCATAGTGATCGAACAGCTTCAGCACCGCCCGGTACCAGTCCGAGCGCAGGGTCGAGGCTTTATAGACATCCTCCGCCGACAGGGCCAAACCACGCTCCACTTCCCATTGCGCTTCCGGTTTCAGTCTGGCCCGCTTGGCCGGGTCCTTGTAAAGCGCCCCAAGGCCGCCGCCGACCATCCAGTTGCGTAAGATCACCGTGGCCGTCCACAGCTGATCGAGCGAAAAATCCGTGTGCGCGTCTTCGATCACACAGCCGATGCTTTCGAAGGCTTTGAACGAGGTTTTGCATAACTCCATGACCCCGGGCTCCATGGCCAGATAGCCCTTGAAATCCCCGAGCCAGCCGATCCGCGTCTGTTTGAAATCCCGCTTGAGCGGCTCCGTATAGAGCGCCGGGTCCTGTTCGATGGACAAGGGCGCGCGCGGGTCCGGGCCAGCCTGCACCGCGAGCAGCATGGCCAGATCGCTGACTGTCCGCGCCATGGGTCCAGCCACCCCAAGCTGTGACACGAACAATTCGCCCCCGCTATCCGGCACCCGGCCAAAGCTCGGCCGCATGCCAAAGACATTGTTATAGGCTGCGGGATTACGCAGGGAGCCTGCAAAATCACTGCCATCGGCCACCGGCACCATGCGCAACGCCAAAGCCACCGCCGCCCCGCCCGAACTGCCACCGGCGGTTTTCGTCTGATCATAGGCATTGAGCGTGGTGCCATGAACCGTGTTATAGCTTTGGGAGCCAAGCCCGAATTCCGGCGTATTGGTTTTGCCGATGAAAATGCTACCGGCTTTGCGCATGCGGGCCACGAAAGCGCTGTCCTGGATGGCGATATTCTGCACAAACAGCGGCGAGCCCCAGGTGGTCCGCAGTCCCTTCACATCGGACAGATCCTTGACCGCCTGAGGGAAGCCATGCATCCAACCGCCATAGTCCCCGCGCGCAAGCTCCGCATCCCGCGTGTCCGCCTCGCGCAAAAGATCAGCCCGATCGCGCAGCATGATGATGGCATTGACCTTGGGGTTGAACCGCTCGATATGATCGAGATAGGCGGTCATCACCTCCCGGCAGGACAGGATTTTGCTGCGAATGGACCGGGACAGCTCCAGGCCATCCATCATGACGATATCGCTCACGGTGACCCTTTCCCTGTTTTGCGCCGCAACAGCTGCAAACCCCTGCGAGCCGATCAAACCCGCAGCGGCGGCAAGACCGCAAAACTTGCGACGATCCATAGAATGGCTGAGCTTACCCTCGATCCCGTCACCCGCGTAAGTGGCTGAAGTCTTGCCATCTTGCTTTGGCATGCCCGCCCCCCCCCTTGATGATTCCAACACTCTCCGCAGCCCGTCGCGAAAATCATAACTTAAGCCCGGGCCCGCCGCAGCTCAGGCTTTTGCAAAATATGACATGGAGTATTTGCAACGTAATGCTACTATCATAGCATAATACGCAAACTACGACACAGGGGCGGCGCGGAATGAACCTCGGGCAATATGAACGTCACATTCAATATCTGTTCGAAGCCGCCCGCACCGGCACTATGCGGGCCGCAAGCGAACGCCTGAACGTTGCGACCTCTTCCATCAGCCGGCAGATTGCCTTTCTTGAAGCTGAACTTGGCACCCCTCTTTTGGAGCGCGGGCGGCGATCCATCAAGCTCACCGAGGCGGGCGAACTTCTCATCCGTTATTACCGCGAAAAACAGGCCCATGACGAAGTTTATATTTCCGAGTTGCAGGAACTGCGCGGCAACCGATCCGGCCATATCATCCTGGCCATTGGCGAAGGCTTTGTGAGCCCGCTGTTCTCGCGCATCCTGCATCAGTTCACGGATCTTCACAGTAACATCAGCCTGTCGATCAATATTGAAAGCTCGAATAAGGTTCTTCAGCTCGTGCGCGACGACGAAGCGCATATCGGCATGGTTTTTCATTCTCCGCCGGACCCGAAGATCCGCACCGTCATTACTGTGCCGCAGCCGCTCAAGGTCATCGTCCATCCGGATGATCCGATGGCCCAGCGGGCCTCAATCAAACTGTCTGATCTCGCGGAGTACCGGCTGGCGCTTCCAGACCAGTCATTTCGTATTCGCGAGATGCTTTCTCCCCTCGAAATGCAGGCGGGGGAGCGGTTGTCGCCAATCATGACCACCAATTCTCTGGCCCTGCTTAAACAATTCGTCAAAGATCGTCAGGGCGTTTCCATCCTGAGCGAGATCGTCGTGTTCGATGAACTGGCCAAGGGCGAGTTAATCGCCGTGCCGCTCGATCATCTTGAACTGCAAACGACAAAGTTTCAAATCGTCACCCGGCTTGGCCGATTGTTGCCCATCCCGGCGAGCAATCTTCTCAAGACCATCGAGACCAATTTGCGCGCCGCCTTTCGAAACCAGCCAGCCAAAAACACAATCTGAATTTCGTTACCCCATACGCAACAAATATTCATTTTCTTTGCAAATCAAAACCTTCTAATTTTCTCTTCAGACCCTGATTTGCGAAAGAAAGTGATTAGAATGGATAGATCCAGCGTCGATTGGCGGGGTTACATCCCGGCAACAACGACGACATTCGAGCGTGACGGCACCTATAACGATGCCAAATTCCGACAGTTGTTGGAGTGGCTGCATGCGCAAGGCATGCACGGCACCGTTATTGCGGGCACCACGGGGGAATGGTTTGCGCTCGACCGCAGCGAGCGTCTGGCTGTCTATCGCGCGGCTGGCGAAACCCTCAAGGGAAAAATGACCATCATTGCCGGTTGCACAGGATTTTCCGCCGATGACGTGGTTGAAAATGCTCAGATGGCCGCCGATGCAAAGTTTGACGGCATTCTTGTCACGCCGCCTCCCTATATTGCGCCGAATGAATCCGAGCTTTTTTCTTTTTACGAAGACATCAACAACCGCATCAGCCTGCCGATGTGCGTCTATAACTGGCCGCCAGGAACCAACATCGATATGTCTTTGGGCCTGCTGACGCGGCTCGCCGATCTTGACAAGGTCGTCGCCATCAAGAATTCGACCGGCAACTTCCGACATTTCCTCGACACGTTCTTCGCGCTGAAAGATAAAGTCCGTATTTTCGGCGTTCCCATGAATGAGATGGGCGCGAGTCTTGTCCAGCATCACAATGCCGACGGCCTGATGGGTGCAGGCGGCGTTCTCGGGTCCGATCAGCCCAATTTCTTCAACTCCATCTGGGCCGGAAACATTGATGAGGCGCTCGCCTACGGGGCCAAGGATCGGGCCATCATGACCGAATGGTTCAACCACGATTACACCGCCAAATTCGGCTCAGCCGCCGCCATTTTCAAGGAAGCCCTGAATGTGCAGGGTGTTTCCGGCGGCTATCCACGCAAGCCATTGCTGGAACTGACGCCAGAAAACCAAGAAGTGATTTGCCACAGCCTGCGTGCTTTGGGTAAAACCTTAGTTCATGACGCAGCATAACGTTCTGATCATTGGTGGCGGGTTGGTTGGCTGTGCCACCGCCTATTATCTTGCAAAGGCTGGAGCCTCGGTTGTTCTGGCCGAGCAGGGTCAACTCAACCGCCAGGCCTCGGGCCAGAATGCCGGCTCGCTGCATTTTCAGCTTGAACATCGTCTGATCGAACATGGCGACCGGCAGACCGAACAATTCGCCCAGGTCATTCCGCTCAACCTGCTGGCGATGAAACATTGGGCCGGTCTTGAGGCGGAGCTTGGCGAGGATATCGAGATCGTCATGAAGGGCGGCCTCATGGTCGCCGAGACCGACAGCGAAGTCGCGTTACTGAAAAAGAAATTCGCCCTTGAAGCGCAATGGGGACTGCCGACCCAGTTGCTGACGGGCGACGAAGCGCGCGTGATCGCCCCCTATCTGTCGAAATCGATTCAAGCGGCCGGATATTGCGATCAGGAAGGCCATGGCAACCCGCGCCTCGTTACTCTGGCCCTCGCACGCGGGGCGCAAAGACACGGCGCCGACATTCGCACCGAAAGCAAAATATTGGCCATCAAGCGGGCCGGGGCGGGTTGGCAGGTTGATATCAAAGGCCCAAATGACGTCGTTGAAACCCTGGAAGTGTCCGCGGTCGTCAATGCGGCCGGAGCATGGGCTGGCAATATCGCACGCATGGTCGATATCCATCTGCCGGTCTTCGCCGTGCCGCTGTCCATGAATATCACCGACAGCGGCCCCGCCGTGATCGGCCATTTGATCCAGCATGCCGGACGCAAGCTGTCCATGAAACAGGTGCATGGCGGCAATATCCTGATCGGCGGTGGCTGGCCATCCCAATTCCAGCATGACGCCGGCGTCATCACCACCGAGCGCCGCCCCGAGCTTGTGGAACAGAATATCATCGAGAATTTGAAGGTTGCCGCCGACATCATTCCCATGGTCCGCAATCGCTATCTGCTGCGCAGCTGGACCGGCATTGTCGGCATCACCACCGACCAACTGCCCATTCTCGGCGAAGTGCCCGAAGCTCCGGGATTTTTTGTCGCCACCGGAGGCTCCGGCTTCACCCTCGGCCCGACCTATGGGTATCTGATGAGCGAACTTATCCTGAGCGGCCGCACGTCGTGCAAAATAGACGCCTATAGCCCGGCCCGGTTCCGCCATATCAACATGTTCATGGGTCAGGGCAACAGATGAGCAAACGCCTCGACAATACGATCGACAGAGGGACGCCGATCTCCATTCAGATCGATGACCACGTGATCTCCTGTTTTGCTGGCGAAACCATCGCAACGGCGCTGCTCGCCACCGGACGGCTCGCGTTCCGGCGTGATCAGGCGGGGAACCCACGAGGCCCGGTGTGCAATATGGGCGTCTGTTTCGAATGCATGGTCGAGATCGCAGATACCCCCCTTCCGATCCGCCGCCGGGCCTGCATGACGCCTGTCAGCGACGGTATGCGAATTTACACGGGAACCACCGAGAAACGAGACGGCGAACATGAGTGAGCAGAGCCCCATCATCGCCGAAATCGATGTCGCCGTGATCGGTGCCGGACCTGCTGGCATGGCTGCGCTCACGGTGCTCGCAAGCCAGCCCGGCCTCACGATTCATGTGATTGACGAACAGCCCGCCGCCGGGGGCCAGATCTACCGCCAGCCGCCCGGAAATTTCAGCGTGCCCCACTGGCTGGACGGAAAACTTTACGACGCCGGAAAGCAGCTGCTGGCCAAGGCGCAGGCCGCCCCCGGGATCAACTGGCACTTCAGCACCACGGTGCTCGGCATCTTCCGGTCCGGCGACACATCTGAAAAATATCTCCTGTGGCTGTCCTCGCCTGCGGGTCTGGTCCGGCTCAAGGCCAAAGCCGTCCTGATCGCGCCGGGCTGTTATGATCTGCCGGTGCCTTTTCCCGGCTGGACCCTGCCTGGCGTCATGGCAACGGGCGGCATTCAGGCCTTTGTCAAAAGCCAGCAGATTGTGCCGGGCGAACGGTTCCTGTTTGTCGGCAGCCATCCCTTGCAACTGATCGTCGCCGATCAAATTCTAAAGGGCGGTGGCGAGGTCGCGGCGGTGGTCTTCGCGCAAAGCCGCATGACCTTTCTGAAGGCCGCAGCAAATCTGAAAGTCATCGCGCAACATGCGCGTAAGTTCCTTGAAATCGCCCGGATATTGGTACGGCTGCAGCGGGCGGGCGTGCCTGTGCTCTTTGGTCAGGCAATCCGGCGAGCAGAGGGCCAGGGTGCCGTCAGCTCCGCCACCATCGGCAAAATTGACCGCCGGGGCCGGGCCATTGCCGGAACGGAACATGTGATCGCCTGCGACCGGGTTGGAAGTTGCCACGGCTTTCTGCCCTCCGCCGAACTGGCCCGGCAGGCCGGGATCGAGGCCGAATGGGATAGCGCCTCAGGCGGCGGATGGATCATTCCCCATGATGACTTTATGCGGACGGCAAAACAGGGCATTTACGTTGCCGGTGAAATCACCGGCGTCGCAGGGGCGGAGGTTGCCGCCGCTGAAGGCCATCTCGCCGCTCATGCCATTCTGCTGGATCTCGGGCGCGTGCGCGCAACTGAAATCGCCGAGCCGATCGCGCGTGTGAAATCAGAGCTTCAGCGTCTTGATGAATTTGCTCGCTTGCTCACGGCGCTTGGCCGCCCGCCGGTTGACCTGCTGGATAGCCTGACAACCGATGACACCATTTTGTGCCGTTGCGAAACCATCACCGTGAAACAGTTCGACGCAGCACTTGCGGCCGCCCCGCATCTTCAGACAGCCGACGCCGTCAAGCTCGCCTGCCGGACAGGTATGGGACTGTGCCAGGGCCGTTATTGCGGACATGCCGTCACGCGTCGACTGGCCAAAGTCCATAACCTTGGTGAAGCCCAGGTCGGCGGCTTCACCCCGCGCCCGCCCGTCAAACCGGTCCTGATCAGCGATCTTGTTCGCTGATCAGGATTTACGGGGATCAGTTGGTATGGGCGATTTTCTTTTGGGCGATCCAGCTATCAACGGCCTGTTCAACGGCCCATAGCGGGATATACCCGTTCCGCAGCACCACATTGTGATATTCGCGAATATCGAAATCCGGACCGAGCGCGACGCGGGCGCGTTCCCGCTCATCCTTAAATTTCTTCATGCCGACCATGAAGGACGTGGCCTGACCAGGCACCGCCAGATAGCGTTCCACCGCGAGCCGGTTGGCCGCTTCGGAACTTGGCGTATTCTCGTTCAGATATTTGATCGCCTGTTCGGCCGACCAGCGCTTATAATGAAGGCCGCTATCGACCACGAGACGCGTGGCCCGCCATAACTCACCGGACAGCCGGCCGAAGTCAGCATAGGGATCCTTATAGAAGCCCATGTCCTTGGCGAGACCTTCGGCATAAAGCCCCCAGCCTTCGACAAAGGCACTGTTCTGCCACCACTGATCAACCTTGCGCAGTTGCGGAATCGATTTATCCACCATGATCGTGGAAATCTGCATGTGATGGCCCGGCACGCCCTCATGATACAGAAGATCATCCATATCAAACGTCGCCATGATCTTCATATTGGAAAGATTGAGATTGATCACGCCCGGTCGTTTGCCGTCCAAAGATCCGGCCTCATAATAGCCGGACGGTGCCGACGCTTCCTTATAGGCCTCGGTACGGCGCACTTCGAGCGGCAGAGGCGCTGGCGCGAAGAAAACTTCGGTCAGTTTGGCCTGCATGTCGCCGACAATACCCCGCGCCCGATTGAGGTAGGCCATGCGGCCCTCATCGGTATCGGGATAATAAAATTTCGGATCAGCCTTAGTCTGCGCCATGAAGTCAATCACGCTGCCGCTCGCGCCGACGGTCTTCATGATGGCCTGCATTTCATGCTGAACACGCGCCACTTCACGCAGCCCGAGGTCATGAATGTCGGCCGGAGTCATCTTGGTCGTGGTGAACTGACTGATCAGAAATTCATAGAATGCAACGCCGTCCTTCAGCTGCCAGACGCCGCCATCCGTCTTCGACAGTGCAGCCTGTTGCATCAGCAACGCCACAAGGCGATCGTAAGCCGGTTTGAACGACGTTGTGAGCGCCACCCGTGCTTTGGCAAGCAGGGCGGCTTTCTGGTCGGCGGGAATGTCCAACGCCGCAATTTTCCGGTTGAAGTCAGCCCAGACCGGGCTATCCGGGCCTGTATCATAAGGCGCACCGGTCACAACCTGTCGCGCGTCGGCAATCAGAATCGGATACAACTGCTTCGGCATATAAATGCCTTCAGCAGCCTGACGCCGCATCTGATCCATCAACTGGCCGAACAACCGGTCAGTGGCTGTGAGGCGGCTGATATAGGCCTCCGCATCGGCAACAGTGTCGATCGAATGCTGATTGATCAGAATGCCCGGAACTTCGACCTGCAACCCGACAATCTGATTGAGCGGATATAACTGATTGCGCCAGCGATGGCGGTCGAGCAGAAGATTTTGTTCATCAATAAAAACGCGGTACTGCAGCTTGCTTTTCTCATCAAGCTTATCGTACTGAAATTTCGTCTGCGCGGTTTTCAGGTCTTTTTTGACGCGGGCTATGCCAGCCTCTTCGGCGCGGGCCGAGATATCGTCCCATTTGCCATAACCTTCTTTGCGGCCAAAATTCGTGGCCAGCATGGGGCTGTCCAGAATTTCCTGCTCGTAAATGCCATTCAGGAATGACTGGAACCGCTCGGATTCAGTTTGCGCAGTGGCAAGCGCTGCCGGGGCCGCGGCCGCGTTAGAAACAGGAATGGTGGCTGCAAAAGCAGCCACCACCAGTGTCATTACTGACCCATATTTTAGCATCGCCATCAGTTCGTCTTCACGGTCAACTTGACACCGAAGGAACGGAAGGACGGCTCAAGGAACATGCCGCCAATGAAGGCTTTTTCATAAGCGTTGGTGAAATACTTCTTGTTGAAGATATTTTCAGCATAAACATTGATGCCGTAGTTGTCGCTTTCAACACCACCGCGGAGATTGAAGAAGTTGAAGCTCGGGACATCATACGGGAAGCCCGAATGTCCAAGCGCCGCAATGTTCGACTTGATCGCGTCCTTATATGACCATTCAGCCCGGATAAAGCCGTTATACCCGTCAGCAATCTCGCGGTTATATTCGACATTGGCGCTGAGCGTCCATTTCGGCGCGTTCGGAATGGTGTAACCGCTAAGGTCCATAACATTGCCATCGACAACCGCGTTCGGGAAGTCCTTGAACTTCGCGTTCAGGTAACCCGCAGTCCCGCCAACCGTCAGATGCGGCATGACAAGGGCCTGCATATCAAGCTCGACACCATAGCTGCGTGCCGATGCCGCGTTACCGATCCCCTGAACAAAGCTGACGCCGCCGCCCGGGCCCTGAACACCGAACGAGTACTCAACCTGCATGTTCTTCCAGTCCATGTAGAAGGCTGCAAGGTTCATACGCAGGCGCTTGTCAAGAAACTCAGTCTTGATACCGGCTTCATAGTTCCACACGGTTTCAGGCGCAAAGGATTCATGTCCGGTCGCGGCGCCAACCTGAACGCCCCCGGACTTGAAGCCACGTGCCGCCGTGGCATAGAGATTGACTTCATCGCTGGCGGCAAAATTAACGGCAACTCGCGGCGAGAAGCTGGAGAAGCTGGCCCCGGCGTTGACGGCATCGGTAATAATGCCATTAGAGGTGTTGAAGTTATTGGCGCTCACTTTTTCACGCGTAAAACGCCCGGCCAGAGTCAGGATCAAGCGCTCGTTGACATGCCAGGACCCTTCCCCGAAAACGGCGTAGTTTTTGGCATTGCCATCCGAATAGGTCGTGGTCACAGCATCGCCTGGCGCCCAGATGAATGGTGCAGGGTTCTGTGTGCCGGCATAAGTGATCTGAGCGGTCTTGCCTTTGTCATGGCCAACAATACCGCCAATGGTCCAGTCGATGCGACCGCCCGGGTTGGACGAAATCCGCAATTCCTCGCTGAGCGAGCTGCGCTTGATCGACTCTTCTTCATAGAAGAGATCAAGGCTCGATCCGTCGATATCGCCGTGCAGGAATTCTTTGGAATGAATATAGCCTGTTACGCTCGTGACGTTGAAATTATCGGCATGATAATTGATACGGCCAGTCGCATAATAAAGCTTCGTGCCCACATCCTGCGGGCGATTGAAATTGACGCGGTTGGTATTTTCCGGCCAGAAGCCAACGCCGTCCGGCAGAGCCTGCCCGCCGTTGATGACAGGGAAACCATAGCCGCCAGCATAGAGGCCCTTTGAGAAGGTAGCCAGAACACCAGACGGCACACCGGCGCGCATGCCGACCTTTTCATCGGTGCCCGAGACAGTCAGATCAACGGTCAGTTGCTCATTCGGGGTGATGCGGACAATGGCCTTGCCATATTTATAGGTGCTGTCGTTACCGCCGCCGATGGGGTTGATGTTCTTGATATTTCCATCGCTGTGCTCATAGCGTCCGACAACACGGACAGCGAGCTTGTCTTCGATGACCGGCAGGTTGCCGATGGCCTGAAGATCCCAGGTATTGAAGCTTGAATAGCCCACGGACCCTTGAGCAAACACCTCATTGGTCGGCTGTTTGGTGGTGATGTTGATGGCGCCGCCGATGGAATTGCGACCGAAATAGGTGCCCTGCGGACCACGCAGAATTTCGATGCGATCGATATCGACGATTTCCGGATTGGAGGTGCCGCTCGCAACGTTGAATTCGTCGATATAGAAGGCGAAGCTGCCAGCCTTGATGTTTGAATCGGCGGAAAGCTGATCGCTGACGCCGCGCAGGCTCAGGGACTTACGATCACGCGAGCCCTGGCTCGTGAAGCTGACGTTCGGCGTCTGGGAAAAATAAGCTTCAACGCCTTTGATATTCTGCTTCTCGATCGCCGCCGCCGAGAACACGGTCATGCTGATCGGAACTTCGCGTACGTCCTGGGTCCGGCGCTGTGCCGTCACCGTGATTTCTTCAAGTCCCGCCATATCGCCAGTTGCTTCTGCGGCAAAGGCCGTGCTCACAGCAAGTGTGGCCAGAACAACTGACGATGCGCTCGACAAAAGCGTCAGGTTTTTGAAGCGATTTGACTGAAGTGTCTTCCTCTGAAGCATTTCCATCTCCTGGATATAGATTATTTCTTTTGGGTTGTTTTACGAAAGTCGACTGAACAGCCGCGCCTTATTTGGTTGCGCTGGTCTCATCAACTGGCACGCTGACAAAATTGATCAGCGAAATTTTTCCATTGCGTATGCTGGCATAGCCCATCACCCGCTCTTTGGAGTCTTTGCCATCTTCGGTCGCCGTCACGAAATGATGCGTGAAAATCCGGTCGCCCTTGCCATTGGTGAACTCGTCGATGAAGGGCAGGATGATTTCAACCGCCTGGGTGCGTTCCTGGATTTTGCGGAAATGCGCTGCCAGATCGGTCGGTCCCTTGGCACTGTCACGGCCATTGATACGCATGATGGCATCCGGCGTGAAATATTTGGCAAAGGCCTCGGTGGTGAAGCCATCTTGCTGTTTGTAGGCGCTATTCCACCACACAAACATCGCAACCAGCGGATCGTTTTTGGCCGCTGCTGCTGCCGGCGTCGCAACCGCACCGGCCAGACCGCTCATCATTATCAAAGCAAGTAGAATTTTCTTTACCATGGTCACGCTTCGCTCCTCCAGTCGAGACATGCCCGGCTAACGACAACGGCAAACTCGATGCGAAGCGTCACCACACATGTGCGATCATTATTCCAAATGCTAATGGTCTCGAATGTGTTAGTTCAATCGTTATCATTGTTCGATTTTGTTGCGCTTTTAGCAAACTACTCGAACCCGCCGATAACGGCCAGCCTAACCCTCGCCTACCAGTCGTTGCGGATGACGTTGCCACCCTTCATGACAAAGCCGATGGTGCGCAAAGCCCGAATGTCCTGCAACGGGTTCGCCGTCACGGCAATGATATCGGCATATTTGCCCGACTGGAGACCGCCAAGATCGGCCTCCGCCCCAAGCATTCTAGCCGGATTGACCATGGCCGCGCGCAACGCCTGAAGTGGCGTCATCCCGGCTTCCACGTAAAGTTCCGTCTCGCGAACCGCGGCCACGGTACCCTCGTTGGGCTCGAAGGGAAACTGGTCCGTTCCCATGGCGATATTGACGCCGCCCTTGATGGCGGTTTGCAGGCTATGCCAATGCGCCTTGCCGACCAGCTTCGCCCGTTCGAGATACCAGGGCGGAGAGCCGATCTTAGCGAAGAATTCCAGCGCCCCCGCTTGGCTCACAACAATGGTTGGAACGTACCATTTGTCACGCTTTTTCATCTCACGAAAGACTTTTTCGTCGAGATAATAGCCATGTTCAAAAGAATCCACGCCAGCCTCAAGAGCTTGCAGCGTGGCCACCGGCGACCCGGTATGCGCCGCAACCTTCGCCCCGTGGCTATGAGCGATCTCGACCGCTGCCCGCATTTCCTCGGACGTCATGTCGGAGGCGGCAATATCGCCGCTGCTGTCCGCAAGACCCTTGCTGATCATCAACTTGATCCAGCTCGCCCCGGCCTGCAGCTGCTGCCGCACGAACTTGATAACCGCGTCCTTGCCGTCAATCCCGTTCGCCTCGAATTCTCCCCCATGCCCTCCGGAGGGAATGAGCGGATCACCGGCGCTGAAAATACGCGGGCCAACAATCAGGCCCTTGTCGATGTCGGCCTTCAGCGGAAATTCGGCATGGGCGCGTTCCCCGGTCAGGCGGACAGTGGTCGTCCCGGCCCATAAGGAGGCCTGCGCATTTCGTTCCATGCGTAAAGCCAATCCAGCCACGGACTCATGCGCCAGTTCCATTCCCTGTGTACCGGGCAGCACAAGTCCGAAATGCACATGCATGTCCATCATGCCAGGTAACAACCATTTGCCCTCCGCATGGATGACGTCCGCACTGACCGGAACCTGAACCGCCGACGCCGGTCCCATAGCCTTGATCCGCTGTCCCTCGATCAGGATCACCGCATTCTCTATAAGCCTGCCGGTTTCCAGATCAACAACAGTCCCCCCGACAATCGCTTTCATCGGCTGGGCCGTCTGCGCATGCACAACAGTCGGAAGCACAGTCAGCATGAGATATGTCAAGCCCTTGATACCAAGTCTTTTTATCATATTTTTGCACTTTTAGTTAAGGACAGCGGTGACTTCGATTTCAATCAGGAAAATTGGCAAGGCCAATGCAATGGTCCGGCGCGCCTCCCAGAGCTCTTGTCGACAAACGGGTGGAATCCCTGACGCCCCCCAAAAGGCCCTTAGATTTGTGATGATATCGTGGCAAAAGATTTGGCTCAATTGCACGGGCCAGGCGAAATCGTTGCCCTCAACGCAACATGTGCCGCTGCCAAGCGGCACAACGTCTGCGCCAGCCCGAAGAAACTGAACTCAGGCTGATCAAATAGGTTGGTGTTTATGTTCTGAAGACAGGGATTGACGGCTACCCATCCCGACCACCGGATCGAGCCCCCAAAAGCATCAAGCCTTTATATGAAATATATCAATAACCTGATGGTGCCCGCTGCCGGAATCGAACCGGCACAGAGGTTACCCTCCGAGGGATTTTAAGTCCCTTGCGTCTACCAATTCCGCCAAGCGGGCACATGAGGGCGTCGGTGGTGGTGCGGATCTTATATGCCTCAAACGCATGAGGTTGAACAGATGTGATTATTCTTATTCCGTCATTTCCTGACCGAGGGAGATCGCGTCGGGATAGGCCCAGCTTTTACGGGTTAATCGCCCCAGATCCACGTCCCCTATTTCAGATGGATATCTGCTTCACCCTCATGGACCGTGAAGCCGTTTTTCTGAAGTTCGGCCCGCAAATCATCCAGAGCCGCCGCCAGCGCCACTGGATCTGGCGAGCGCAGCACGAGGCTTGCCCCATAGCTGTCGTCGGTCACGAAGGGGTAACTGCCGATCGCCACTTCGGGCGCGCGGTCCTGCACCAGGCTGAGTGTCGCCGCCATGGTGGATTCGCCCGCGAAAACATGAAGCGCCGCCGACTGCACCTTGCGTCCGCCCTGCAACCGGCCGCGCAATTCTTCCAGCATGGCCTGCATGACGCGGGGGATGCCCGCCAGCACGAACACATTGCCGATCTCGATCCCCGGCGCACCGCTGACCGGATTGGGCACGGTGCGTCCGCCTGCCGGAATGCGGGTCATGCGGCGGCGGCCTTCGGTCATAGGACCGTTCATTCGCGTCATCAACTGACGCTCGGCCTCGGCATTGAATTCAAGCGGCACGCCAAAGGCCGCGGCGACACAATCAGCCGTGATATCGTCGTGGGTCGGGCCGATGCCGCCGGTGGTGAAGACATAATCAAATGCCCCACGCACCGCGTTCAGAGTGGGCACGATCACCTCGGCCACATCCGGGATCACCCGCACCTCGCGCAATTCAATGCCTTCTTCATTCAGCCACTTGGCCAGATAATTGAGATTGGCATCTTCCGTACGGCCGGACAGGATCTCGTCACCGATGATCAACAGACAGGCCGTCACGCGCTTGACCGGGTCTGTTGCCGCCATATTCTGGGTCATCATTGCGTTCCTTTGTCCTGACGGTTACAAACCGGGTATGAAATTCGATCATCCTCTGCTCCCCGGCCGCCTCGTCAAGAGATATAAGCGATTCCTGGCCGATGTGTCTCTCCCGGACGGACAAATAGTCACGGCCCATTGCATGAACTCGGGCTCCATGCTGGGGCTTGCGACCCCCGGCAGCCCGGTCTGGCTGTCGCCTTCGACCAACCCGGCCAACAAGCTCAAATATAAATGGGAACTGGTCGAGATCGACGGCGCGCTTGTGGGCATCAACACCGGCCACCCGAACAAACTCGGGGCCGAGGCCATCACCGAAGGCCTGATCCCGGAACTCGGCGGCTATGCGACCATCCGGCGCGAGGTCAAATATGGCACGAATTCGCGGATAGATCTGCTGCTTGAGGGACATCAGAACGGTCTCCCGCCTGCCCATGTGGAAATCAAGAGCGTAACGCTCAAACGCGGCCCGGAAGCCGAATTTCCCGATGCCGTGACCGAACGCGGGACCAAACATCTCCGGGAAATGGCCGAAATCGTGAAAAATGGCGGCCGGGCGATCATGTTCTATATTGCACAACGGGCCGACTGCACCCATTTTTGTCTGGCGGAGGATATCGATCCGCGTTATGCGCAAGCCTTTCGCGCAGCCCGGGACGCCGGGGTTGAGGCCATCGCCTATGCCTGTGACCTCAGCCCGACGGAAATCCGGGTGGCCCGGCCGCTCGCGTTGAATATTGATTAGTGATGACGAAGAAAGCATGACCATGGACAAGTCTCGCGGCAATTATATCCTCGCCTCGGAAGCCCCCCTGACCGCCACAAGCGCGATCAAGCTGCACGGGCCCGAAGGCTTTGAAGGCATGCGCCGAGCCGGTCGTCTGGCCGCTGAGACGCTCGATTTCATCACCCCCCATGTGCGAGCGGGCATCACCACCGATGAACTGAACAGCCTGTGCCATGATTTCATTATCGAAAATGGCGGCACCCCGGCCCCGCTCAATTACCGGGGTTTTCCGAAATCGGTGTGCATTTCGCTCAATCATGTGGTCTGCCACGGCATTCCGGGCGACCGACGCCTGAAAGACGAAGACATCCTCAATATCGATGTCACCGTCATCGTCGACGGCTGGCATGGCGACACCAGCCGCATGTTCACGGTCGGCACGACCCCGGTCAAGGCCCGCCGCCTGATCGACATCACCTATGAATGCCTGATGCTCGGGCTTGCCGCCGTCAAGCCGGGCGCGCGGCTCGGCGATATCGGGCATGCCATCGAAACCTATGCCAAATCGCAACGCTGCGGCGTGGTCGACGTGTTCTGCGGCCATGGCCTCGGGCGGATTTTCCATGACTCCCCGAATGTATTGCATTGCGGCCGTCCGGGCACCGGCCCAGAACTGGTCGAAGGCATGTTTTTCACCGTCGAGCCAATGATCAATCTCGGCAAGGCCGATGTGAAGGTTCTGGATGACGGCTGGACCGCGGTCACCAAGGACCGCTCGCTATCGGCGCAGTTCGAACATAGCGTGGGCGTCACCAAGGACGGCATCGAAATTTTCACGCTCTCGCCGAAAGGGCTCCACAAGCCGCCCTACAATCTCTAGAGTAGGGGCCCGTCATGCTGCCAACAGGGGGAACAGGTGGCAGATCAGGACTCTCTCGACCAAAAGCCACATTACCACGGACATCGTCAGCGCCTGAAAGAGCGCTTTTTTGACAAGGGTCCGGACTCGCTCAAGGATTATGAGCTGCTGGAGCTTTTGCTCTGCGTGGCCATTCCACGCCGGGATCTGAAGCCGCTGGCCAAGGACCTTATCCGCCGCTTCGGCAGTTTCAGCGCCGTGTTGAGCGCACCGCGCGACCGGCTGCGCGAAATTCCCGGGGTTGGCGAGACGGTGCTGCTCGCGCTCAAGGTCTCCCAAGCGTCAGCCATCGCGCTGCAACGTGAAGATATCCTCAATCAGCCGGTCATCAGTTCGTGGAAGGCGCTCATTGGCTATTGCCGCTCGGTGATGGCCCATGAACAGAACGAACAGTTCCGGGTGCTGTTTCTCGATAAAAAGAACACGCTGATGATGGACGAGCTGCAAAGCAGCGGCACCGTGGACCAAACCTCGATCTATCCGCGCGAGGTCATCAAGCGGGCGCTCGAACTCGGGGCCACAGCGCTTATCCTGGTGCACAACCACCCAAGCGGCGACCCCACCCCGTCCCGCGAGGACATCGAGATGACCCGCGAACTCAAGGGCGCGGCGGAAAAACTCGGCATCAATGTCCATGACCATCTGGTCATCGCCCGCAACAGTCATGTGAGCTTCAAGACGCTCGGATTGCTGTGACGCATTAATTTCCGCAATCCCACCCCCCATTATTGACTTCGCCCGAACCCCTTTCTATTGTCCGCGCCATGGGACGGATAAGGACATTTAAATCTCCGCTGATCATGGCGCTTTTCGCCATGTTCGCACATGTCCTGATGAGCTTCATGCCGACCATGGCGGCGCCGGTTCCGGGCAAGGAACTCAGTCTCGCCGAAGCCCTCGCGGTCGTCTGCTCCTCCTCCGGGGCCGAGAGCAACGGCAAGCTTTCCCACGACAGCTGCACCCATTGCACGCTCTGCGTGAGCGTCGCGGCCAAGGCTCCGCTCCTGCCCCTGCTCGCGATCGCCTATCCGACCCGTCAGCAGGATGTCTGGCGCTTCCGCGACCAGACCATAAGCCTTGCTCTTGCCCCGCCTTTCGCGCGGCCCTTTGCGCAAGCCCCCCCTAGCCAGTCTCCGATCACGCTTTAATCTTTTGCGCGCCCGTCTCTGGCGTTCTATTCTGCATTCGGAGTCTATCCATGAAACTGTCCATAAAGGGGGGCTCGACAGCCCTTGGCCTTATCTTGGCCCTGTCATCCACGGCCAAGGCTGATCCGGCGGCGCTGACCGACCGGGTTCTTGTCGAAGGCAAAGCCATCGGCAGCCTGACCGCCCCCACGGTCGACGCAGCCGTGGAAGCCATTCGCGAGACACCGGGCGGCGTTGCCCTGGTGCCGCAGGAAGACTTCGACAAAATCTTCGCCCTCAATCTTCAGGACATGCTGGCCAATGTGCCGGGGGTCTTCGCCAAGCAACGGTTTTCCGAGGAAGTGCGACTGTCGATCCGAGGTTCCGGCCTGTCGCGCAGCTATCACATGCGCGGTATCACCCTGTTGCAGGACGGCATGCCACTGACGCTTGCCGATAATTCCTCGGACTTTCAGGAAGTCGACCCCCTGAGCCTGCGCTATGTGGAGGTGTTCAAGGGCGCGAACGCCCTTCGTTATGGGGCGGCCAATCTCGGCGGAGCGGTCAATTTCGTCATGCCGACCGGGCGTACGGCACCTGTCCCGATCATCCTCAGCCTTGAAGGCGGCAGTTTTTCCACCCTGCGCGGTCATGCAAGCTATGCCTATGCGGACGAACGCATGGATGCTTTCGTCTCGGCCACCGGTGCGGTCTCCGACGGCTACCGCGACCATAGCGACATGAAAAACGCCCGGCTCTTTGGCAATGTCGGGTTCCGGGTCAACGACGACGTCGAAACCCGCTTTTATCTCGCCTATAACAACATCAATCAGAAACTGCCGGGCTCGCTTGGTTACGCTCAGGCGCTTGACGATCCAAGATCCACACTGCCGACCTTTACTGTGGGCGATCAGGCCCGCGATATCCAGTCCCTGCGCCTGTCGAACCGCACCGTGGTCAATCTCGGGGACCAGACCCTGACATTTGGGGTCTATGGCACCTACAAAAAGCTCTATCACCCTATTTTTCAGGTGATTGACCAGACCACCTATGAATATGGCGTCTATGGCGAGGTCAAAAGCCCGCTCGCCATCGGCCCTCAGGGCGGCGAGATCACCCTTGGCGTCACGGCCGGACATGGCAAGACCGATGCTTTACGCTATGTGAATATCCATGGCGAACGTGGAGCTTTGACGGCCCTCGGCAAACAGGGAGCGAGCAACCTCCAGGCCTATGTGGATGGCCGTCTTGGCATCGTGCAAGGACTGAGCCTGATCGCGGGCGGCCAGTTCATCCACTCGACCCGAAAATATGAGGATTTTCTCACGCCAGCCTTGAGTGCCGACAAGACGTTCGACAGCTTCAGCCCGAAGTTCGGCCTGCTGTGGGATCTCGGCAAAAGCGCTCAGGTCTTTGCCAACATATCCCGGAGCTATGAAGTCCCGACCTTTGCCGAACTGGTGCAGGCCCCCATTCCGGGTTTTGTACCGCTTGAGGCGCAAAAAGCCTGGACGGCGGAACTCGGCACCCGTGGTCAGGCCGGGATCTGGGCCTGGGACCTGTCGCTCTATCGCGCCTCGGTCCGGAATGAGTTGCTGCAATATACAGTGGACGCCAGCATCCCCGCCGCCACCTTCAACGCCGGAAAGACCCGCCATCAGGGGATCGAGGCCGGTCTGGCCGTGACGCTCATGGAAGGTCTGACGCTCCGTCAGACCTATACGCTCAATGACTTCCGCTTTGTCGATGATGTGCAGTTTGGCAATAATGTTATCGCGGGAATCCCCAAGCATCTCTATCGCGCCGAACTTAATTTTGCCCGCGCCGGGTTTCACATCACCCCAAGCATCGACTGGGCCATGTCGAAAGCCTATGTGGACTTTGCCAACACCAAGAAAGCCCCAGGTTACGCCGTTCTGGACGTCAGTGGCGGATATGATTTCGAGCATGGCCTGACGATCTATGCCGATGGCCGCAATCTTTTGAACAAGCGGTATATTTCAAACTTCGGCACAATCACCGATGCCCGCCTGCCGATCTCGCAGGCGGTCTATTATCCGGGTGATGGCCGAGCCGTTTATGTCGGCGTGAAGTGGGCGTTCGGCAAATGATGCGTTTTCTGCTTTCCCCCAAGGGGCGGCGCATTCATCGTCTGCTCGGGCTCGTGTTCGGGCTTTATCTGTTGGCGGCGGCCCTGTCCGGGCTGTCGCACAACCTGATGTCGGCCTTTTTCATGCCGCCGCCTCCGGCCCGGTCGAGCGCTGCGTTCGACCTTGCCTCCATCACCCTCTCGCCGCGCGACTCCGTCGCGCGGCTCCAAGGCGTCGATCCCGCGTCCGTCGAAGGCGTCAATCTGCGGATTATCGATAGCAAACCCTGGTATCAGCTGTTCATCCGCGGGCAGGCAACGCCGTCCTATGTTCGCGCCACCGACGGCCTGACCGACCCGCACGCAGACGCCCATCACGCCGCCGAAATCGCCCGCACCATCTTCCCCGGCCAGACAGCCCGCCTGACCGCCCGGCTGGATGCCTATGATGATGAATATATCACCATCTACCGGCTGCTGCCGGTCTACCGCTTTGATGTGGCTGACGGAAAAGGCAGCAGGGTCTATATTTCGACCGTGACCGGATCGGCGGCCTTTGCCACCACGGACGGCCGTCAGGCGATCTCGAATTTCTTTTCGACCGTCCATAAATTCAATTTCATCGCCAACAAAACCCTCAAGCTCAGTCTTTTGACCTTTTTTGCCGGGGGAGCCATTCTCACCGTCTTGTGGGGATTATTGATGTGGCTTGCGCAAAGACGGCGGCGGGGGACTTGAGCCCCTGCCCCTATTCTGCTAGAGCCCTTGACCAACTCTGGCTTCAGGAAGGATTTCGCCCATGATACCTCGCTATTCCCGCCCCGAGATGGTCGCCATTTGGGAACCTGAACAGCGCTTCCGCATCTGGTTCGAGATCGAAGCCCATGCCTGCGACGCTCAGGCCGAGCTTGGCGTCATCCCCAAGGAAGCCGCCAAAGCCGTCTGGGATCTTGGCAATTTCGACGTCGCCCGCATCGACGAGATCGAGCGCGAGGTGAAGCATGACGTGATCGCCTTCCTCACCAGCCTGTCGGAATATGTCGGGCCCGAGGCGCGGTTCGTGCATCAGGGCATGACCTCGTCCGACGTGCTCGACACCTGCCTGAATGTTCAGCTCGTCCGCGCCGCCGACCTTCTGCTTGCGGATATGGACAAGCTGCTCGACGTCCTGAAGCGTCGCGCTTTTGAACATAAGGACACGGTCTGCATAGGCCGCAGCCATGGCATCCATGCCGAACCGACCACCTTCGGCCTCAAGATGGCTCAGGCCTATGTGGAGTTCGTGCGCAACCGCGAACGCCTCGTCAACGCCCGCAAGGAAGTCGCCACCTGCGCCATTTCGGGCGCGGTCGGCACCTTTGCCAACATCGACCCCTATGTCGAGGAACATGTGGCCAAAGCCATGGGCCTTGAGATCGAGCCGGTCTCGACCCAGGTCATCCCGCGTGACCGCCATGCCATGTATTTCGCCACCCTGGGCGTGATCGCAAGCTCCATCGAGCGGCTGGCTACCGAGATCCGTCACCTTCAGCGCACCGAAGTGCTTGAAGTTGAAGAATATTTCTCGGAAGGCCAGAAGGGCTCCTCGGCCATGCCGCATAAGCGGAACCCGGTTCTGACCGAAAACCTCACGGGCCTTGCCCGTCTGGTGCGCGGCTTTACCATTCCGGCCATGGAGAATGTGGCGCTTTGGCACGAACGCGACATTTCGCATTCCTCGGTCGAACGCATGATCGGCCCGGACGCCACCGTCACCCTCGATTTCGCCCTGGCCCGCCTGACCAATGTCATGGACAAGCTTGTGGTCTATCCTGACAACATGATCCGCAATCTCGAACGTCTTGGCGGGCTCATGCATTCGCAGCGTATTCTGCTGGCCCTGACCCAGGCCGGCGTCAGCCGCGAGGACAGCTATCGCCTAGTGCAGCGCAACGCCATGGTGGTGTGGCGTGAAGGCAAGGACTTCCTGAGCCTGCTGAAAAATGATCCGGATGTGTCAAAGGCCCTTTCGGACGCCCAGCTTGAGGAGCTTTTCGACCTCGGCTACCACACCAAGCATGTGGACACGATCTTCAAGCGCGTGTTCGGCGCCGCCTAAGATCGTCTGAATTCTGACAGAAACGGGGGCGCAGGAGATCATCCTGCGCCCCCATTATCTTTACATCTTCAACCCATCCTTAACCTTATGCACCGACACTCCGGAGAAACCATTCCGGACAGGGTGTCATGGCGCGTAAAGGTAACGACGAAAAACGGCCGATCATCATCAAGCGGGTCAAAAAAGGCGGTGGCAGGCATCACAGCAGCGCCTGGAAGGTCGCCTATGCCGATTTCACCACCGCCATGATGGCCTTTTTCATGCTGCTTTGGCTGTTGAACGTGACCACCGAGGAACAGCGCTCGGGCATTGCCGATTATTTCGCCCCGACCAGTGCCTCAAGCAGCAGCACGTCGGGATCAGGCGGCGTTCTGGGTGGCACCGCCCTTGCGACGGATGGCTCCATGAACAGCGGCGCGGTCCTCATGACCATGCCGAAACCGAGCCAGGTCACCGACGGCAGCGCCACCGGCAAAGGCGACGAAGCCTCGATGGAAAAAACCGATAAGGAAAGCGAATGGCAAAAGGCCATGTCGGAACGTGAGAACCAGGCCTTCGCCGAGCTTGAAGCCCAATTGCGCCAGGCCATCCAGGATGTGCCCGAACTGGCAAGCATGACCGATCATATCGTGGTCGACATCACCGATGATGGCATGCGTATTCAGGTGATCGACAAGGATAACCGGGCCATGTTCAAAAATGGCACCTCCGATCTTTATGGCTATGCCCGCACCATGCTGCAACAGATCGCGAACCGCCTCGTCCGGACGCCGAACCGCATCACCGTCACCGGGCATACCGACAGCCAGCCAGCCGCAGGCCCCGCCGGATATTCGAACTGGGAACTGTCGAGCGACCGCGCCAATTCTGCCCGCCGTGTGCTCCGCTCATCAGGCATTTCCGAAGACCGTTTCTCGGCCGTGCGCGGCAAGGCCGCCACTGAACCGCTGCTGCCCGATCAGCCAAATCGCCCGGAAAACCGCCGTATCACCATCTTGCTGCTGCGCGAGGCCCCCGTCCTGCCGCCCAAGCTTTGAACGTAAGCATTGGACTTCGGGTCGGCTTGGGGCATACTTGAAGCTGACAAAACTTATCAGGACCGACGTGAAAAAGCTGTGACGGACCAGTCTTTCAATTTCCCGAAATTCTACGTCACGACCCCGGGACCATGCCCCTACCTGCCCGAGCGGATGGAGCGCAAAGTGTTCACGGAGCTTGCCGGCGGCAATCCACTCGCCCTCAATGAGACGCTCAGTCAGGCCGGTTTCCGGCGCAGCCAGTCGGTGGCTTATCGCCCGGCCTGCGACGGCTGCAACGCCTGCACCTCGGTGCGGCTGCGCGCCCCCGACTTCAACTGGACCCGGTCCTGGCGACGCATCATCAACCGCAACAGCGACCTCATCGCGACCGAGGTGCCGCCCTGGGCCACCACGGAACAATATGACCTGTTGAAACGCTATCTCGACGCCCGCCACCCCGAAGGCGGCATGACCGACATGTCGATCATCGATTATGCGGAAATGGTCGAAACCAGCCCGGTCGAAACCCATCTCGTGGAATATCGACTTGCCCGCCCCGGCAGTCTTGAGGCCCATGGCCTGCAACCGCCAAGCGGCCGCCTGATCGGGGTGGCACTCATCGACGTGATGACCGATGGCCTGTCCATGGTCTACAGCTTCTTCGACCCGCTTGAACCGCGCCGCAGCCTTGGCAGTTACCTGATCCTAGACCATGTCCGGCGCGCCCTCGGGCTGTGCAAGAATTACGTCTATCTCGGCTATTGGGTCAAAGGCAGTCGTAAGATGGCCTATAAAGCGAGCTTCTCCCCGCTTGAGCGGCTGACCCCCGCGGGCTGGATCGAATTCCAGCCTTAATATCTGATCCGCAGGTTGAGGAAGATATTACGTCCTTCCTCGGGGAAGCCATCGGCCAACTGATAGTTGCGGTCGAACAGGTTTCTGACCCCGGCGGCAAGCTCCAGATTATCCGTCACCTGATATTGCGCATTCAAATTGGCCAGCACATAAGCGCCGGTCTTGTAGTAAAGCCCGCCACCAGTGGTGACCGTCCAGCGGCTTGATGCGAGTTCAACGCTTGGCGTCAGAGACAGGCCGGCGAGCGGCCGATAATCCGCATACACGAACGCCTTGTGATCCGGCACATCGAGCGGACGGAAGGCTGCGATACTCGGGTTATGCAGCTTTCTGTGCGTATAGGTGTAATTACCGCCGAAATCGAAATTATCCGCAACAGCTGCCTTAACTGCGAGTTCGAACCCGTAATAGGTGCCATCGCCCAGATTCTGGTTCTGCGTCACGTTCTGGCCGTTATAAACGACCGGAACCGACTGAATAGCGTCCTTGAGATCGCTATAGAACAGGGCCCCGCTGAGATCGACTTTATCAGCCAAACGATCCGCCGCGCCGATTTCGAAATTGATCGCCCGTTCCGGCTTCAGATTGGGGTTTGACGTAGCCCCGCCAAAGCGTGAGGAATAGCGTTCAAAGATGGTCGGAAAACGGCTGCGCGAGGAGACGCTCGCATAGACCTTGGCGCTGTCGTTATGGTGGTAGACAATAGCGCCCTGCCCGTTCCAGGCATGACTGTTCTTCAACTCATAATAGACGAAATTGCCGCTGGCATCGCCCGCCCAGTCTTCCGCCCGACGCAAATCGCGCCAGTCGTAACTGACCCCAACAACCACATCGACCGAGGCAATCGGGTGATAGGTGTTTTCAAGCGCAATCGAATATGTATCCTCGATCGTCACCTGATCGGGTTCGGTGAAGCCGCTTGGAAATATCGTCTGACGTTCCACATGTTTGTCGCGGCGATAATGGAACGCGCCTTTAAGCAGATTGTTTTCAAGCGCGCTCATATCAAGCTCAAGACTACCGCCCCAGGCCTTGTCGCGATAAGGGCTGTTGAAGGCCTTGGTCAGGGTTTGCGTGTCGTAGTTTTTATTGTCAAAAGCGCGGATGCTGTTTTCAAGCTGATTGTAATAAAGCCGCGACTTCAGATTGAACGCCTCGCCAAGCTGCGTTTGCGACAACCAGTAAAGGCTCGTCACATCCCAATAGGGCCAGCGCCAGTTACGCTGACTGTTGACCGCATCCGTCACATGATGGGGCGCGTCTTTACTGCCTGACTGTTTGGTGAAGCTCAGCGAATATTCGTCGTCGTCATACGGGGTGAACCCGGCTTTGACATTGACCTTCCAGTCGCGTGTATTCGAATGATCGCGGTCGCCGCTGGCCTGATTGGCGGTCGGCACGAATTTGCCCGACAGGCCCCAGTGATCGCGCTTGGTGATCGAGCCGCTGCCCTGCAGGTAATATTTCTCCTGCCGCGTGCCGACCGAGGCATAGCTGTTGAAGCCGCCATAATTCACATCGCGATCAAGCGAGATCCCAACCCGCGCTTCCGCCTCAAGGGCGCGTTCGGGTTTCCGCGTCACCAGATTGATCGCCCCGCCAAGCGCGCCCGGCCCGTCGATGACCGACACATAGCCTTTGACGACCTGAATTTCCGACAGATCCGAGGTGAGGAAACGACCGAAATCCAACCGGTTATCATAGGGCATATACAGCCGGATGCCGTCTATCATCAGGGGCACCTGGAACCGGTCAAAGCCGCGCACATTGATCAGGCGCTCGTTCCGCGATCCGCCGCTGTTCGACGACGACGTCCCCGGAATAAGCTTGAGCGCATCATCAAGGATGATCCGGTTGAATTTCATCATCTCGGCACTGTCGAGCGTGCTGATATCAATCCCCGCCATATCGGGCCGTGCGCCGAGAATGGTCATCTCGCCAAGATTGAAGACATTTTTGGTCTGATCCGCCGCAAATACATGCCCGGGAACGACAGCCACCCCCAGCACCATGAGCGCCATCGTCGAAACAGAATTCTTGCGCATATTTCCTCCGGCCCAGTTATACTTTTTGGGTTGCAATATATCGTGGCGTATATAACGATTCGCTGTATACGGTCAAACATATCGAACTCCAAAAGCCACCGGGGAAAACAAATGACAAAATCCATGTTATTGGGCCTGGCTATGATCGTCGCGGCATCAACCCAGGCCCACGCGTATGAGACAGCCGCCAAACCCGCCTGCGACAAAATCGATACGGTCTTTCCCGCCGCCTTCACGGCCTGGGGCAAACCCAGCGCGGCCATCGCCACGAAAGCCGCAGCGCCGCTCAACAAGCGCGTCACCGCCAAACTGCCGGAAGCCGCCGACAAAACCCATGCAGGCACGTTCAGTCTGGACGTCCCGGCGGACGGCATCTATATGATCTCGGCCAGCAAGCCGATCTGGATCGATGTCATCCAGAAAGGTGTGACCCTGCGCGTCGTGAAACATGGCCATGATTATGCCCCCTGCACGAGCATCCGCAAGACGGTGGAATTTCCCCTCAAGGCTGGTCTGGCAACGCTCAATCTCTCCAAAAGCTTTACGGCCGCTGTCGATTTTCTGATTGTCCGCAAAGCGCCGTAACAGCCTAAGCAACGGAATAAATTGCCGCCGCTCCCAAAGGCATTATGATGTGCGCATCGGCTTTTTGGGAACGGCTATGTCACGCTCAGCTTCAACTTCCGAACCATTATCCGCAGAGCTTGCGCCACGGCTCAAGCTCTATGCGCGCGTGCTTCAGGGGCAGGAGATTGTCCTTGGGCCGGGCAAGGCCGATCTCCTGGACGCTATTTCCCGTGACGGATCGATCACCGCCGCCGCAAAGACCATGGGCCTCAGCTATCGCCGCGCCTGGCTGATGGTGGACAGTATGAACAAGGGCTTTCGGGAACCGCTCGTGGCGGCGGCTCATGGCGGGTTGCGCGGGGGTGGGGCTGCGGTGACGCCGTTCGGGCTCGATATCCTGAAGCGCTATCGCACCATGCAAACCGAAATCGAGGCTTTGGCCGCGCGCCATTTCAAGGGCCTCAAACCCCTGCTGAAACCATCGGACAGCTGAAAAAACAAATGCGCGGCGCCAAGCGGCCCGCGCATCATCGCACTAGGCGAAATGGTAACTCAGATTTCAAGCGGCTTGTATGCTGCCGCCTTGAAAGTAACGATCGATTTCCGCGCGCAACATGGCGCGATCGACCATATAGACGCCAAGACGGCCATCCAACACTTCATAGGCACGCGACCGATTTTCCGGGCGCACATGCTTCAAAAGGACGCGCGCCACACGGCGAATGCCATCCAGGTCATAGTCAAGAACGGGTAAAGATCTCATATCTACATCTCCAGTCATGCCACCCCTGTGGCGGCATGACTGGAGATATAACAAGCAATTGTTACAAAATTAGGACGCCTCTTATTTACCGGCGGCCACCTGATCGGCCCAGCGCCGCACGTCTTCCTCCATGATCGACAGCGGCACCGCCCCGCTTTTCAACACCGCATCATGGAAGCCGCGAATATCGAACTTGTCGCCAAGTTTAGACTTCGCCGCATCACGCGCTTCAAGAATTTTACTCATGCCGATCTTATAGGCGGTCGCCTGTCCCGGCATGACGATATAGCGCTCAATTTCGCGAATATTGTCGCCATGAGGGTTCGGCGTGAAGTCGTCCATATATTTGATGGCCTGTTCACGGGTCCATTTCTTATCATGAATACCGGTATCGACCACAAGCCGCGCCGCCCGCCAAAGCTCTGCCGACAGACGCCCGAAATCGCTATAGGGATCCGCATAGCCGCCCATTTCCTTGGCAAGCTTTTCAGCATATAGGCCCCAGCCTTCGATATAGGCGGTGAAATTCGCGATCTTGCGGAATTCCGGAATGCCCTGCAGTTCCTGATTGATGGCGATCTGCATGTGATGACCGGGAAGCGCTTCATGATAGGTGATGGCGGCCATGGCATATTTGGGCAACTGCTTCATGTCATAGGTATTGACATAGTAATAGCCCGGCCGCGTGCCATCGAGGCTCGGCTGCTGATAAAAGGCCGCCGCAGCACCCTTGGCGCGGAACGGTTCGACCTGACGCAGTTCCACCTTGGCCTTTGGCAGGGTTGCGAAATACTCCGGCAGTTTCTTTTCCATGGCATCGAGCAGAACCTGATTGTCGGCCAGATATTGCTTCTGCCCGGCGTCGGTCTGCGGATAATACTGCTTGGGATCGTTCTGAAGATGCTTGAAGAATTCCGCCAGACTACCCTTGAAACCGACCTGATCCTTGATCGCCGTCATCTCGCCCCGGATGCGCGCGACTTCGCTTAAACCGAACTGATGAATCTGCTCCGGCGTCATGTCGGTGGTGGTCATGGTGCGCAGGCGATATTTGTAATAATCCTGACCATCCGGCAATTTCCACACGCCATCGTCACGGGTCGCCTTGGGCTCAAGCGCCGTCAAGGTAGCGATCAGATGATCGAAGGCCGGCTTGACGCTGTCCTTCAAGGCCGCCGTGGCATCGGCCACGAGCTTGTCCTTATCCGCCTGTGGCAGATCGAGCTTGGCGAGCTTGCCCTTGAAATCGGCCAGCAGCGTGCTGTCCTTACCCGAGGCATCGAACGGCGCGCCCTTGATAATCATGCCCGCGTTTTCAATCACGATCGGAAAGACGAACTTCGGCGGCAACACACCCTTGTCGGCGCGCAGCTTCATGCCGTCATCGATCTGCCCGAGGAACGGCACGAATGCCTTCAGGCGAGCCACATAGCCCTCGGCATCGGCTTTATTGTCAATTGTATGAGCCGTGATCATGAAGGCGGGCAGATCGCTTTGCCAGCCGAACATCTGATTATAGGGGTAATCATGATGACGCCAGCGATCGCCCTCGATCTTGTCCTTCTGATCCTGCTCATAGACGGCATAGCTGATGCGCGCCTGTTCATCGAGCTTGGCCGGATCGAAATCCTTCAGACGTTCAAGATCGGCCTTGGCGATGACGATATCCTCGTCGAACCGCGCCTCGCTCATATCATCGAGTTTGTTATAATCGGTTTTCATGCCGAGATAGGTTTGCAGCATCGGGCTGCGCTTCAGGTCCCGCTTGAAAGCCTCATCGAAAAACGCATTGAGACGGGCGCTTTCGGATTGTTGTGCGGGGGCTTGCTGACTGGTCGGCTGCTCATTGCTTTTGGGTTTATCACAGGCCGACAAAGCCAGAACCGTCATCAGTGCCGAGAGGGAAACTGCCATTCCCGACCATTTGCGCATGTGGTTCATCCCGAACTCCATCATCTGTTGCATCATGATCCAACCGGCCGCCTCGGCAACCGAAGAGAGCACTATAAAGAAAATCGCCGGTCCCCGCGAGGGGCCCGGCGTGAAATCTTGGGAGATCCAGCTTATTCCTTGATTTATTTGTACTTTCCAAGCTCCGCCCGGGCAATGGATTCGCGATGCACCTCATCCGGTCCATCGGCGAAGCGCAGGGTGCGAGCGTCGGCATACATGCGGGCCAGCGGGAAATCCTGGCTGATCCCGGCCGCGCCATGGGCCTGAATGGCGCGATCAATGACCGTAAGCGCCAGATTGGGCGCCACCACCTTGATCATGGCGATCTCGCTTTTCGCCACCTTGTTGCCTACGGTATCCATCATATAAGCCGCCCGCAGTGTGAGCAGCCGCGCCTGATCGATCTCGATACGCGAATTGGCGATATCCGCGCGAATGGTGCCGAAATCCGCAAGCTTGCGCCCGAAGGCCTCCCGGCTTTGCACCCGCTTGCACATATATTCAAGCGCCCGCTCCGCCTGACCCACAAGACGCATGCAATGATGAATGCGGCCCGGCCCGAGGCGACCCTGCGCGATCTCGAACCCGCGCCCTTCCCCAAGCAGAATATTGCTCGCCGGAACGCGTACATCCACAAACTCAAGCTCGGCATGGCCATGCGGCGCGTCGTCCGCTCCAAACACCGTCATTTCCCGCACAAAGCGCACGCCCGGCGTATCGCGCGGCACGAGGATCATGGATTGCTGGCTGTGTTTCGGGGCCGAGGGGTCGGTCTTGCCCATGAGAATGAAAATCTTGCAGCGTTTATCCGGCGCGCCGGTGATCCACCATTTGCGGCCATTGATCACATAATCATCGCCGTCACGACGGATTTCACACTGGATATTGGTCGCGTCCGACGACGCCACCTGCGGCTCGGTCATGGCAAAGGCGGAGCGGATTTTCCCGTCAAGCAGCGGTGCAAGCCATTGCTGTTTCTGCTCCGCACTCGCATAGCGCACGAGGGTTTCCATATTGCCGGTGTCGGGCGCATTGCAGTTGAACACCTCAGGCGCCCAATAAACCCGCCCCATGATCTCGCAAAGATGCGCATATTCAAGATTGGTCAGCCCCGGCCCATACGCGCTTTCCGGCAGAAACAAATTCCACAGCCCGGCAGCCCGCGCCTTGACCTTCAGATCCTCAAGCAGCTGCGGCGTCTCCCACCGGTCCGCAAGCTGATCATGGGCCGTCTTCAGGGCCTTTTCATTCGGATAGATATGCGCGTCCATAAAGGCGAGCAATTTGGCGCGCAAATCCTGCACACGTGGCGACAGATCGAAATACATGCGAGCCTCTCCCGAAAATATTTTCAAACGTTCGTTTTAATTTAGGGCAAAATGAAGGATCCGTCAATCCCGCACCGAATATGCTGGCGAGCATGGATTGCCGGGTCAAGCCCGGCAATGACAGATTGGGTCAGGGTTATGAAATCGCCCGTGCCGAGACGTCTCACCGTCATTGCGAGGCGCAGCCGACGCAATCCAGTCCCTCCGCCCAAAGGCCTGGATCGCCACGCCGCTTGCGCGGCTCGCGATGACGAATATGCGATTCATTGCCGGGACCACAGCAAGACGGACAAATATTATCCTTGCCCCGTCCTGTCATTGCCGGGCGTGAGCACCGGCAATCCATGTCACAGCCTGCTCGGCCCATGGATGCCCGGGTCAAGCCCGGGCATGACAATCATATTTCAGCCCTACATCACCTCGCGCCAGTCGGCGAAGCTTTTGCCTGCCGCTGCTAGCTTTTCCAAAAGCGGTGCGTGGGGCCAATATTCCTCGCCGTACTGAGCCCGGAATTCAGCAATCTTCGCCGCCACTTTATCCAGCCCCACGATATCCGCATAGATCATGGGTCCGCCGCGATAGACCGGGAAGCCATAGCCATTCAACCAGACCTGATCGATATCACCCGGGCGATAGGCGATGCCTTCTGCCAACAGGCGGGCGCCTTCATTGATCAAGGCATAGACGCAGCGCTCGACGATCTCCGCATCCGTAAAACTCCGCTGCGCAATACCGAGCCGAGCGGCTTCGCTTTGGACCAGCGTCTCGATGACGGGATCAGGGTGCGGCGTGCGGCTGCCGGGGGTATATGTATAAATCCCGGCCTGGGTCTTCTGACCATAGCGGCCAAGTTTGTATACCGCGTCGCCGATGGCGTAATAATTCGGGTTGGTCGGGAGTTTATCGCGATGCGATTCCCGCACCAGATGATTCACATCCAGCCCCGCGAGGTCATACATGGCAAACGGCCCCATGGCGAAGCCGAAGTCATAAAGCGCCTTGTCGACCTGGCTCGGGGTCGCCCCTTCAAGGGCCACAAGCTCGGCCTCGCGGCCATAGGGTTCGAGCATACGGTTGCCGATGAAGCCATAACAAACGCCGGACACCACCCCGACCTTGCCGATGGTTTTCGCCACCTGCAACGCCGTCACCAGCGCGTCATCCTTGGTGTTTGCTCCGCGTACAATTTCCAGCAAGCGCATGACATTGGCTGGCGAAAAGAAATGCAGCCCGATCACATCGCCCGGACGGCTGGTGGCGGCGGCAATCTCATCCACATCAAGGGTCGAGGTGTTCGATGCCAGCACCGCGCCCGGCTTCGCAATGGCATCAAGCTCGGCGAAAATGCTTTTCTTCAGCTCCATATTTTCAAACACCGCCTCGATAATGAGATCGGCATCCTTCAGGGCTGATTTTTCAAGCGCGCCGGTCAACAGCGCCATGCGCTTAGCCACGTCCTCGGGCTTAATACGTCCCTTGGCTGCTGTAGCCTCGTAATTTTTGCGGATGGTGGCAATGCCGCGATCAAGCGCCTCGGCCTTTACCTCCACCAGCGTCACCGGAATCCCGGCATTGAGAAAATTCATGGCGATGCCGCCGCCCATGGTGCCCGCACCGAGCACGCCGACACTGGCCACCGGTCGCGCCTTGACCTCCTTGCCAAGACCCGGGATCTGCGCCGCCTCGCGTTCAGCAAAGAACGCATAACGCTGCGCCCGCGATTGCGTGGAGGCCATGCAATCCTCAAACAGCTCGCGCTCCCGCAGCAACCCTTGAGCGAACGGCAGCGTCACCGCCGCTTCCACCGCGTCGACGCATTTCTGCGGTGCGAGGAAACCGCGTTTTTCCTTGGCGAGCCGTGCCCGCGCGGCGTCGAAAAACCCATCCGGCAAACTGGCGGCATCGATCTGAAGGTCGCTGACCCGGCGCAAGGGGGCGCCTTCCGCCACCAGGCGGTTCACATAATCAAGGGCCGCAGGCAGCAGCTCCCCGTCCACGATCACATCAATGGCGCCCATGGCCTTGGCCTGAGCGGCACCGATCGGGCGGCCGCTGGTGATCATCTCCAGCGCCTTTTCAACCCCGGCAATGCGTGGCAGACGCTGAGTGCCACCAGCGCCAGGCAGGATGCCGAGATTGACCTCAGGCAGCCCGACCTTGGCAGAAGGCAGCGCACAGCGGTAATGGCTCGCCAGCGCGGTTTCGAACCCGCCGCCTAAAGCCGTGCCATGGATGGCCGAGACAATCAGCTTACCACTCGCGGTCATGGCCTCATGCACATCGCGCAGGGAGGGCGCCACCTGCGGCTTGCCGAATTCGCGGATATCAGCCCCGGCGAAGAACGTCCGCCCGGCACAGATAATCAGGATGGCCCGGACCTCGGGATCTTCATTGGCTTGTGCAATACCTGTCACGAGCCCGTCCCGAACGGCATGACCCAGGGCATTCACCGGCGGATTGTCCGCGGTCAGAATGGCGATTGCCCCCTCTTTGCGATAACTCACGGCGCTGGTCATGACCTCTCCTGTTGATACATTCAAACGATCGTTCGGATTGTTAACTGTTAGCGCGATTGTCCCGTCCCGGCAACCGGAAAGGCCCGCGAAGGATGCGCAAAAAAGCAAGATTAGCCTACCGGGTTTTCAAGGGGAGGCTTTTCTCGTGACGAAACCCATATGCTTCAAGTATCCTGCCTTTCAGGCCAAACTGTTAAAAACAAAGGACAGACAAGAGTGTCGGGCACCGAACCAACACCCAAAAGTGACCCGGCGTTCGAAAGCGCTGCAAATGGACAGACCACGGTTTTCCATTTCTCCGGCTCCTGGACCGTTCTCAAAATCGGAAGTCTTTACGCCCCCCTGACCGAGGTTGCCGCAAACAGCAATGGGCCGGTCAGCCTTGATCTCGCGAATATTGCAAGCCTTGATACCGCCGGAGCCTGGCTTATCTATCGCCTGACGCGCGACCTCAAGGCCCGCAACATCGACGTGACCGTGACCGCCGCGCAGGCCGGCCACCAATCCCTCATTGATGAAGTGGGCAAGAACGACCACCCCTGCCGGGTCGAGCCGGAACAGCGCCGGGTCGCAAAGGGCTTGCTTGAGGACGTTGGGCGCGGCACCGTTGAATCCCTCAAGGCCGGGCGCAGTCTGGTCTGGTTCGTCGGCATGGTCACGGTCTCCCTGTTCGGGCTGATCAAATCGCCGTCGCGGATGCGCTGGACCTCGCTGGTGTTTCATATGGAGGAAATCGGCGTCCGCGCCATGCCCATCGTCGGGCTGATGAGCTTCCTGATCGGCGTCGTCATCGCCCAGCAGGGGGAATTCCAGCTGAGCCAATTCGGGGCCAGCGTGCTGGTGATCAATCTGCTTGGCATCTCGATCGTGCGTGAAATCGCCATTCTGATCACCGCCATCATGGTCGCCGGACGGTCGGGCAGCGCCTTCACCGCCGAAATCGGTACGATGGAGTTGAATGAGGAGGTGGACGCCATGCGCACCTTCGGCATTTCCCCCATCGAAACGCTGGCCATTCCGCGCATTCTCGCCATCATTCTGATGATGCCGCTGCTGACCTTCTATTCCGATATCATTGCTCTTGTGGGCGGCGGCATATTCTGTTGGCTCTCGCTCAATATCGAGCCGCAGGTTTTCGTTCAGCGCCTGCATGCTTCACTCGATTTCAACAATTTCATGGTCGGTATGATCAAAGCGCCGTTCTTTGCCGCCGTCATCGGCGTGACCGGCTGTTACGAAGGCTTGATGACACGAGGCGGGGCCGAGGCCGTCGGCCGTCAAACCACGCGCTCGGTGGTCGAGGCGATCTTTCTTGTCATTGTCCTTGATGCCGCTTTCGCGGTGTTTTTCTCCGCCATCGGGATGTGAGGACCATGACCGCCACACTCAACAGCGAAACAGACGACATCATCATCTCCGTGCGCGGGTTGCAGACCCGCTTCGGCCGCAGCGTCATTCATGACAACCTCGATCTTGACGTCAGGCGCGGCGAAATCATCGGCATTGTTGGCGGCTCAGGGGCGGGGAAATCGGTCCTGTTGCGCGCGATCATCGGCCTTGTGCAGCCTACGGCTGGCGAGATCAATGTACTCGGCGAAAATGTCGCCAGGCTTGATGGTGACAATCTCAAAAATTTCTCCACCAATTGGGGCGTGCTGTTTCAGCGCGGCGCTTTGTTCAGTTCGCTGACCGTCGCCCAGAATGTCGAAGTGCCGCTACGCGAACATACCGATATGCCCAAAGCATTGATGGATGAAATCTCGTCCTATAAAATCAGCATGTCCGGATTGTCCCCCGACGCCGGGGATAAATTCCCGCGGGAGCTTTCGGGCGGCATGGTCAAGCGCGCCTCCCTCGCCCGGGCGCTGGCCCTCGATCCTGAAATCTTGTTTCTGGATGAGCCGACAGCCGGGCTCGACCCCATAGGCGCCAGCGAATTTGACAGCCTCATCGCCCGGTTGCATGACGCCCTTGGGCTGACCGTGTTCATGGTGACCCATGATCTCGACACATTGGCGACGGTTTGTGACAGAATAGCCGTTCTGGCGGAAAAGCGGGTTATTGTGGTTGGTACGATGGACGACATGCTGGCATTCGATCACCCCTGGGTGAAGGAATATTTCCATGGCCCACGTGCCCGGTCAGCTGGTTTTGCGGCAAAGAAGGACTGACGAACGATGGAAACCCGTGCGAATTACGCCCTGATCGGCAGCATTGTGCTGGCATTGGTGGTCGCCATATTCGGCTTCATCATCTGGGTCAGCAAGCTTGAACTCGACAAGGATTACGCCGTTTACGATATTCTTTTTGAAAGCTCGGTCGCTGGGCTGACCGAAGGCGCGCCGGTGCGTTACAAGGGCATTTCCATCGGCCAGGTGCGCAAGCTCGCCATCGACAGCAAGAACCCAAGCTTCATCCGCGCGACCATCAAAGTGCGCAGCGATGCGCCGATTTTCGAAGACACCACAGCAAGTCTCGACAGTCAGGGCTTTACCGGCGTCGCCTCTATCCTGCTGGATACCGGACCGGGGGCAAACAAACCTTTGCGCATCCGCCCCGGGGAAGAGTACCCGGTCATCCAGGTCAAGCCGTCTCAAATGCAGGAACTGTTCTCAAGCGTGCCGCAGGTGATGGCGCAAGCCTCCCAGACCATTGCCGAACTTCATAAACTGCTCGGCGATGAAAACCGCGCCCTGATCACCAGCATTCTGAAGAATGTGGACAAGGTTTCGGGCGATATCGCGCATACGACGCCTGATCTGCATAAAAGCCTCGACAATTTCAACAGCATGTCAGCGGAAATCAAGGAAACGGCGGCGGCTTATCGGCAACTCGCCTCAACCCTCGATCAGTCGGTCACCACCGACCTCAAGCCCGCTTTGGCCGATGTGCATAAAACCACACAAGCCCTCAACAGCATGGCCGCGGACCTTGAAGGCATGGTCGCCGACAGTCGCGGCCCCATCACCGCCTTCACCAACAACACCCTGCCCGAAGCGGCGGAATTCATTTCCGAAGCTCGCCGACTTGCCGCCACGCTCTCCCGCGTTGCCGAGCGCCTCGAACGCGATCCCGGGGAGTTTCTGTCCCAGGGCAAGCAGCCGGAGTATAAAACGAAATGACCCCCATGACCCGGATCGCAACAGGCGGGCTATGCGCCGCCATTCTTGTTGTCATCAGCGGCTGCGGCCCGCTCATCTCCGTCGGCGGCGACAAGAACCCGCCGATCATCTACACCCTGTCGCCTGCCGAGCCAGTTGGCAGCCTTGACCGACCGCCGCTCCCGGTCACCCTGGTGGTGAGCGAACCTTCGGCCTCAGACGCACTCGACAGCCGCCGCCTCGCGCTGATGCCCAGCGAGCTTCAAATCCAATATTATGCCGGTGCCCGCTGGAGCGATCGCGCCCCGGCCCTTATCCAGAACCTGCTGGTGTCCGCCTTTACCGGCATTGTCGCCAATGTGACCGCCAATTCCATGCCGGTGACGCCGGATTATCGCCTGACCTCGCGGCTGGTGTCGTTTGAGACGCATTACCCGACGGCGAACAAACCGGTAGCCGTGGTGGCGCTCGACCTGCAACTGTTCTCCGCCCGCCCCCTCGCCCTCGTCGCCACCACCCGCATCACAAATGAACAAACCGCCAGCGCCGACAAAACCGACGCCGTAGCCCGGGCATTCAACAACGCGAGCCAGGTAACCGCACAGGCCGCTGTCACCTGGGCCTATGACGAAATGGCCAAACAGGCGACACAGGGGGAAAAGTGATCGCCGGTCAAATCGGCTGAGCAGTAACATTCCGTATCATTACCGGGCTTGCCCCCGGTAATCCATGGGGCAACCCGACTGAGCCACGGCCAGATAGATTGCCGGGTCAAGCCCGGCAATGACAGAATAAAGCCAGGACGGGTCAAGCCGGGCAGTGACAGAGTTGAGTATGAACTGGATCAGCCCGACAGTGCCAAACAGAGCATGAGCCCGCACCATAACATTCAGTGTCATTACCGGGCTTGACCCGGTAATCCATGGGGCAACCTGACTGAGCTGCGGCTCCAAGGGACGGCTGTCATCGCGAGCCGCGTAAGCGGCGTGGCGATCCAGACTTCATCTTGGGGGGCCGGTCTGGATTGCTTCGGCTATGCCTCGCAATGACACTCATAGCTTCCGTCATCCCGAGCGCAGCGACAGGATCCAGCGCGGTGCTTCAGCCCGTCAAACCAAGCACCCACCTACTCCTTAACCGCCAGCGCCGTGGCTTTTTCGGTCAGGGACGTCACCACCCGATCCAGGGCCGCGCGGTCATCCGCGCCAAGCGACTCGATCAGCCGCCGCTCGTAATCGAGCGCGAGGGGCACCACCGCGTCATAGACCGTCCAGCCTTCCGCCGACAGACGCAGCACCGAGCGGCGGCGGTCGTCATCGGCGAAGCTGCGTTCAAGCCGTCCGTCGGCCAACAATTGCGAGACGGCGCGGCTTACCGCCACCTTGTCCATGGCCCCGCGTTCCGCCACCTCAACCGCCGATATACCCGGAAACCGGCCGAGGATCGCCATCACCCGCCAGGCCGGAATGCCAAGTTTGTAACGGTCGCTATAGATACCGGCGATGGCGTTCGACATCAGGTTTGATACCACCGACAGCCGATAGGGCAGGAAATGCTCAAGCGATAAAATCTCGCGAGTTTCGGTCAAACAAAGTCTCCATGGTAACTCAAATGGGGGCTTGCAGTTAGTTACAGAAGAAACTAACATAATTTCAAATGAAACAAATCACCTGAAAACTATACCGAAGCCTCGGCCCTGCCACCAGAAATCTTCTGTCGCCTAACCCGTCGACATAAACTTCTGCCATCCAGAGCGCGGCAGCGTTACAGTTCCAAAGCGGACAGAAAGGCACAAGCGATGAGCGATCTTTTTGAAAACCCCATGGGCACGGATGGCTTCGAATTCGTGGAGTTCGCCGCCCCCGATCCGGCTGACCTTGATAAGGCATTTCGCGCTCTGGGCTTTATCCCAGTGGCCCGGCATCGCTCCAAAGACGTGACGCTCTATCGTCAGGGTGACATCAATTTCGTCGTCAACAACGAACGCAAAAGCCCGGCGGGTTATTTCGCTGAAGAACATGGCCCCTCCGCCTGCGGCATGGCCTTCCGCGTGCGCGACTCCCATCACGCCTATAGCCGGGCGCTTGAGCTTGGCGCGCAGCCGATCGACGTGCCGACCGGACCGATGGAACTGAAGCTCCCGGCCATCAAGGGCATTGGCGGCGCGCTCCTGTACCTCATCGACCGCTATAAGGACGGCTCCAGCATCTATGACATCGACTTCGAATTCTTCCCCGGCGTGGAGCGTCATCCGGTTGGCTGCGGGCTTACGGTCATCGACCACCTGACCCATAACGTCTATCGCGGCCGCATGACCTTCTGGACCAATTATTACGAGAAGCTCTTCAACTTCCGCGAAATCCGCTATTTCGATATCAAGGGCGAATATACCGGCCTGACCTCGCGCGCGCTGACTGCCCCTGACGGCAAGATCCGCATTCCGTTGAACGAGGAAGCCTCGAACACCACCGGCCAGATCGAAGAATATCTGATGCGCTATAATGGCGAAGGCATTCAGCATATCGCCCTGTCCACCGACGATATTTTCGCAACCTGGGATAAATTGAAGGCGCTCGGCACCCCGTTCATGAACCCGCCGCCGGACACCTATTACGAAATGCTTGAAGAACGTCTGCCCGGCCATGGCGAGAATGTTGCCGAAATGCAGAAGCGCGGGCTGTTGCTCGACGGCTCGACCGAGGGAGGCGAAAAGCGCCTGCTGTTGCAGATCTTTTCCGAAACCGTGCTCGGCCCGATCTTTTTCGAGATCATCCAGCGCAAGGCCGACGAAGGCTTTGGCGAAGGCAATTTCCGTGCGCTCTTTCAGTCCATCGAACGCGATCAGGTCCGGCGCGGCGTGTTGAAAACTGACGCATAATCCATAGGTAGCGAGGCGTTCCGATGAAAAACTGGATTTCATTCCCGAAGATCGAAGGCATCACCAGCCGTCAGGCCCATGCCGATTTTCCCGAAGGCAGCTTTGAACGCGAAATGGGCAAGGAGGGGTTTTTCGGCCCCGCCACTCATCTCTATCACAAGCACCCGCCGACCGGCTGGACCGAGTTCAGCGGCCCGCTGCAACCACGCGCGTTCGACACCAACAGCTGGACCGACTGGGGCAACAGCCCGTGGGATGCGAAGACCTTGCTCCAGAACGCGCAATGCAAAATCCGCTTCTGGCAACTTGACAGTGCCATGGATCACCTGGTGCGCAACAGCGACGGCGACGAACTGTTGTTCGTCCATAACGGCGCCGGGGAGCTTTATTGCGACTTCGGCCGCCTCACCTATCGCGACGGCGATTACGTCGTTCTGCCGCGCGGCACCATGTGGCGGCTCGCACCAAGCGAGCCCACCGAGCTCATGCTGATCGAGGCGACCGACAGCAGCTATAAACTACCGGACAAGGGCCTGGTCGGGCCCCACGCCATTTTCGATCCGGCCATGCTCGACACCCCGGTCATGGATGACGCCTTCCGCGCCCAGCAGACCGAAACACCCTGGACCGTGGTGGTCAAACGCCGCAACCAGTTGTCGCGCATCAGCTACCCGTTCAACCCGCTCGACGCGCTTGGCTGGAAGGGCGACCTTGTGACCGTGCGCATCAACTGGCGCGACATTCGCCCGCTTATGAGCCATCGCTATCACCTGCCGCCGTCGGCACACACGACCTTTGTCGCCGATGGCTTCGTGGTCTGCACCTTTTGTCCGCGTCCGATCGAATCCGATCCCGGCGCACTTAAAGTGCCGTTCTTCCACAACAACGACGATTATGACGAATTCATTTTCTATCACCGGGGCGAGTTCTTCAGCCGCGACAATATTCATCCCGGCATGACGACCTTCCACCCCTGCGGCTTCACCCACGGCCCGCACCCGAAGGCCTTCGCCAAGGGCCAGACCCATGCGCGCAAGGAAACCGACGAAGTCGCCGTCATGGTCGACGCCCGCCACGCCCTTGACGTCGCGCCCGAGGCCGACGCCATCGAATGGAAGAATTACGTCAATTCCTGGAAAGCCAGCTAGAGCATAAGCAAAAACTATCTGTCATTCCCGCGAAAGCGGGAATCCACCGCGCCACCTGATAAAAGATGGATCCCCGCTTTCGCGGGGATGACAGTTAAAGTCAGAGACAGCTTAAAGTCAGCGTAAGGACAAATAATGAAACTTGCATCCCTCAAAAGCGGCCGTGACGGACAGCTTGTGGTCGTCTCAAAAGACCTGACCCGCGCGAGCCTTGTGGCCGAGATCGCCCCGACCCTGCAAGCGGCGCTCGACAGCTGGGCCGACAGCGCGCCGAAACTTCAGGCCGCGTCCGATGCCCTTGAGGCCGAAACCCGCGACGGCTTCGCCTTTGACCAGACCGCCGTCGCCTCCCCCCTGCCGCGTGCCTATCAGTGGGTCGATGGCAGCGCCTATCTTTATCATGTGGAGCTGGTGCGCAAAGCCCGTGGCGCAGAAATGCCGCCAAGCTTTTTGCATGATCCGCTGATGTATCAGGGCGGCTCCGACAGCTTCCTCGGCCCCCGGGACGACATCGCACTCGCGAGCGAAGATTATGGCATTGATCTTGAGGCCGAAGTCTCGGTCATCACCGACGACGTGCCCATGGGCGTGACGCCCGCCGCCGCCGCCAAACATATCAAGCTCGTGATGCTCGTAAACGACGTGTCCCTGCGCAATCTCATTCCGGCAGAACTCGCAAAGGGCTTCGGCTTTTTCCATGCGAAGCCCTCAAGTGCCTTTTCGCCCGTGGCCGTGACCCCGGACGAACTCGGCGAGGCCTGGCAGGATTCAAAGCTCCATCTGTCGCTTCATGCCAAAATCAATGGCAAATGGCTCGGTTCCCCGAACGCGGGTGAAGATATGAATTTCTCGCTGGCGGAACTTGTGGCCCATGCGGCGAAAACCCGGCCGCTTGTGGCTGGCACCATTGTCGGCTCGGGCACGGTGTCGAACCGCAAAGCCGGTACGGGCTCCTGCTGCCTGGCCGAGGTGCGCACTATCGAGACCATCGAAACCGGCAGCCCGAAAACCCCCTTCCTCAAATTCGGCGACCGGGTCAGCATTGAAATGCTGGACACAAACGGCGAGACCATCTTTGGAACGATTGACCAGAAAGTCGTGTCCTATAGGGCCCCACAGGAATAACCTTTCGCCGATGGTCCCATATCTGCACGGTTCGTGCTTTTTCCCAGGCCATCGGGGAAGGACCGTGCAGATTTCACGAATTAATGCCATCCTGAGCCAAAGCGACGGCCTGCGCCTCGCTGTTTCCGGACTGAGTCACAGACCTTAAAAGGATTTCTCATGAACGCGCCATTCCCCCGTCCCGGTCTTCTCGACATCGCCGCTTATCAGCCTGGCGAATCGACCATTCCCGGCAAGGACCGCGTCATCAAGATTGCCTCGAACGAAAGCCCGCTCGGGGCGAGCCCTAAGGTCTCTGAGGCCGTGAAAGGCGGGCTCAACAAGCTGCATCTTTACCCCGAGGGCCCGGCGACCCAGTTGCGTCAGGCGCTCGCCACCGCATACGGGATCGAGGCCGAGCGCATTCAATGCAGCAACGGGTCCGAGGAAATGTTGCATATGCTGGCGCGCAGCTATGCCGGACCGGGCGATGAAGTGATCTATAGCCAATATGGCTTTCTCGCCTATCCGATCGCCATCCAGATCGCGGGCGCGACCGCCGTGGTGGTGCCGGAAAAGAATTTACATGCGGACATCGATGCCATTCTGGCCGCGGTGACGCCCAAAACCAAAATTGTCTTCCTCGCCAATCCGAACAATCCGACGGGCACCTATCTGCCGGACGCGGAAATCCGCCGTCTGCATGCCGGGCTGCCGAAAGGCGTGTTGCTCGCACTTGATGAAGCTTATGCGGAATATGCCACCGCGCCCGATTACACCTCGGGTCTCGAACTTGCACGCAGCGCCGACAATGTGGTGGTGTCGCGGACGTTTTCGAAAATCTATGGCCTCGCCGCCGTACGCGTCGGCTGGAGCTATTGCCCGCAGAATGTGATCGACGTTCTGATCCGCGTGCGTTGCAGCTTCAATGTGAATGCGCTCGCCCAGATCGCCGCCTGCGCCGCCCTGGCCGACAATGCCCATACCGAAGCCGCCCGCGCGCATAATACCCTGTGGCTGCCCAAGGTCTCCGCCGCACTCGCCGCCATCGGCATTCCCGTGGTACCGAGCCAGGGCAATTTCATCCTGGCCGAATTCAAGGATGCCGCCGACGCCCGCGCGGCCGACGCCCATCTGCGCTCGGACGGAATCATCATCCGCCCGGTGGCCGGTTATGGACTGCCGGGCTATCTCCGTATTACCATCGGCACGGCCGAGGAAAACGAGGCCCTCATCAGCAGTCTCACCGCCTATAAGAAAGCCTGATTTCATGTTCGGAAACGCCGTCTATGCCATTCTTGTCTGGCTTCCCGCCGCTATCGAAGACAGCTATATCGGCTGGCTCGAAGGCGGGCATCTGGCCGAGGTGGTGAAGACGGCCGGTTTCCTGAACGTGCGCCGCATAGCCTTCGATCAAACCGACAGCGACAACCGCCGCGCCCATCTGATCATCTACGAAGCACCCTCGAAAGAGGTCGTGGACGCCTATATCAACAACCCCGCACGTACCGCCTATATCAAGGACGGCCAACGCTTCGAAGGCGTCCGCGCTGAACGGTTCGGCGGTCAGGTCGCCTATACCAGCTGATAAAAAGTCTCTGTCATTACCGGGCTTGACCCGGTAATCCATCTGGCCGGAGCCCAGCCAGTTGCACCATGGATACGCGGGTCAAACCCGCGTATGACAGGTTAAAGTATGAGACCGTCATCTCCGCTAATTGATCAGCGCGCCCTTCACGCCGTCGATGATGAACTGCACCGCGAGCGCAGCCAAAATCACCCCGAGAAGCCGCGTGATGACCGAGGTCACAGTCTCCCCCAACAGCTCCATCACCCGGCCCGACACGCGATAAAACAGATAAGTTCCAAACATCACAATCAGCAGCGCCGCAACCACCACCAGTTGCGCGCTCAGATTGCCTTGATGCGACGACGACAACAGGATCGTGGTTGTGATCGCGCCAGGCCCCGCCATCAGCGGAAAGGCGAGCGGCACGACCGAGATGTCCTCATGCGCCGGATGATCATGGCTCGCCTCTTCCGCGGTTTTCTTGCGGTGTTTGGCGCTGAATTCGAAAATCATCTCAAGCGCCGTCGCGAACAGCAACACGCCGCCGGCAATGCGAAAGGCCGGAATGGTGATGCCGAACAGCCTCAGCACCATGTCACCAAAAAAGAATGCCAGCACCAGCACGATGGTGGCCACCACTGTGCTGCGGAGCGCCATGCTGCGCTGATAGGCTTCCCCGCCATGCTTGGTCATCACCGCGAAAATCGGCATCAGGCCGATCGGATCGAGAATGACAAACAGCGTGACCAAAGCCGGAATGAAGATATCGAGCAGCATGAAGTGCCTCTCTCAAGGTAAGGGCGTCACGCCAAACAAACGGGCATGCACGGACAGCATCGCGACAAACAAAACAACCGACAGCAGCAGACGCCACCAACCGATTTCAGAAAACGACATATGATTACGCCCGGCCAGAATCGCGGCGAAGGGCAAGTTCGACGTCACATCGGCAAATTTATGCCAGTCCTCCCCAAAAGTCCGACGCTTTTTACGATCCACCAACAGCGTACCGCCAAACGACAGCAAAGCGAGACTGCCGAAAAAAATCACCGACGCCGGATCGCCGTTATTCAAAAGATGAACCAGCGCCCACAGGCCCACGCCCCATAAGAATGGATGCCGCGTTATGCGCAAAATTCCTCGCGCGGGTTCGGGCGCGGCCATCGCCTTTTCAAATCCGGCAGTCGTCGGATTGGGGACGCTCAAACCGCACAGCACCAGAAAAAACGCGATCACCATGACAGCCAGCGCAAGCAGACGGGCCCAGAGACCGAAGCTCCAGAAAGATTCCAGAACCGGGGCCCGATTATAGGCCTGCACCATCCAGAAAATGGCCCCGATCGACAAAATCGAGAACAGCCCACGGAACCCGTTTTCGCCCAGAACACGCACCATCCGGGCCCGAAGCCCCGTGGAGCTCGCCACATGAATGCCAAGAAACAGCAGAGAAGCCACAGCAAGTTCGAGCATAGGACTCTCCCATATCATCTCAAACGGCAGCGTTCGTCATCACAGTAGAAAGAATAGTTATGTCTGCGCCCGCCGCCATTCCAGAACATGGAGCAAATGGCGGCCATCACGCGGGCTCACATCCTCGCCGCTCAGGGTCAGGTGATTGCCCGACAACTGCACCTTCCGTGCGAGCTTGCGGCCGACCAATGCCGGATCAACAGCGTAATCGACCTCATGGGTGACCACATTGTCGGCAAAGCTCCAGCGGCCGGTGTAATGCATGTAGTTCCTGAGAATACGCCGGGCGTCTTCGGCGTTCATGGGCACGGCACGGCCGGGGCGCGCGATGGACGCCGTCATATAGCCGTCGGCCGCATAATGAATGCGGCCGCGCGCGTCTTCGCCTAAAGGATAGACAGCCTCCCCGGTCTCCGGCGTGCGGACGATCCAGGATCGAAGCTCCCAGGCTCCAAGAAGATCATCCGCAGTCGTCATCGGTTTATCCCTCAGCTGTCATCAAGGAAACGCCCAACATTGCCCGGCGCTTAAGCCAGGGGCTAGAACGGTAACGCGGATCCCCGTAGAACGCAAACATGGCATCAAGGATGCGCTGCACCGTCGCCGCCCCAAGATGATCGCCGAACTCAAGCGGCCCTTTCGGGTAGCCCAACCCAAGCTTGACCGCCGTTTCGATATCGGCGGGCGTGGCGATGCGCTGCTGCGCGATGTCGCTCGCTATATTCACAATCATGGCGACGATGCGCTGGGCGATGAAGCCCGGGCTGTCGTGAATGACCGTGACTGCCACCCCGTCCGACGCCAGAAGCGCATGGGCCTGATCGCGCAGCGCCGGATCGGTGACCGGTGTGGTCATCAGGGTGCGGCGGGTCGCAAGTCCAAACAGCGCGTCGACCGCCACCACACGGGTGGCATCAAGGCCAAGCTCGGCCGCGCTGGTGGTCGCGTCCTGACCGACCGGCGTGACAAAGGCGATGGCCGTAGCCGACGGCTTCGCACCGCTTTCAACGGTCACGCCAGCCTTCGCCGCCAACTCACCAAGAAGCACACGGAATTTTTCATCGGCCCCTTCGGCCCAAACGGTTTTCGGCAATTCAGTCGGCACCGGACGCGGCGCCGGGCGTTGCTGTTCGCCGTTCTCATATACATAGAACCCGCGTTTGGTCTTGCGGCCATACAACCCGGCTGCCATCTGGTTCGCGGCCAAGGCGCTCGGACGGTATTTCGGATCGTCATAGAACTGGCGATAAACGCTTTCCATCACCGTCTGCGACACATCGAGCCCGGTCAGATCCATCAGCTCGAACGGCCCCATGCGGAAGCCCGCGCCTTCACGCATGACATCGTCAATGTCATGGGTGGCGGCGATGCCTTCGCCCAAGATTCGCAAACCCTCGGTGCCGAACGCGCGCCCGGCGTGATTGACGATGAAGCCCGGCGTGTCCGCTGTCACCACCGGCTTGTGCCCGACGGCTTTCGACAGTGTCACCAGACGGTCAACCACCCAATCCTCGGTCAGCGTGGCCTTGACCACCTCGACGACCTTCATCAGCGGCACGGGATTGAAGAAATGATATCCGGCAATACGCCCCGGCAGCTTCGCGCCCGCCGCGATGGAGGTCACCGACAGAGACGAGGTGTTCGAAGCCAGGATGCAATCGGCGCTCACGATCCCCTCAAGTTCAGCAAACACCTGACGCTTGATATCGAGCCGCTCGATGATGGCCTCGACCACCAGCGTGCAATCCTTGAACGCGGCGACACCCTGAGCCACGGTGATGTTTTTGATCGCCGCGTCCGCCGCCTCCGCCGTCATGCGGCCTTTGTCAGCCGCGCGTTTCAACAGATCGGAAATGAAGCCGAGCGCGTCTTCCGCCGCTTTCGGGTTGGCGTCGGCGATGATCACCGGATAACCCGCCGCCGCTGCAATCTGGGCAATGCCCCGGCCCATGGCCCCTGCCCCAAGGATTCCGATCCGCTCCATGCCTGGTCTCCGATTATTTGAAGCTTAAAACAATTGACCCGTTATAGCGTTTCCCACCGGGTCTGAAAAGAGTCATCCCCGCGAATGCGGGGATGACGATGTTCATGGAAGCAACCCTTGAGGTGGTCACCACTGGATTGCTTCGGCTTTGCCTCGCAATGACAGCGTATAACGTCATTGCGAGCCTTTAGGCGAAGCAATCCAGCCTTAGGCTGCCGTGTGACGACGGCTCTGCACAATCCGGAATCGGTTCGCCACAAAGGCCGCGTCAGCCAGACAGGCATTCGCCGCCGGATTCGCACCCGTAGCGTGATAGTCGCTGAACGCCGCAGTCTGGTTCACGAACACCCCGCCATGGAGATTGACTGACAGCGCCACGCCAGCTTCGACCATGGCGTCTTCCATGGCGTCGACGATGGTTTCATCGGTGGCATAGATGCCGCTCGTGATCGCGCCCTTGGTCTTCACAAGGTTTTTGACGATGGCGATGCTTTCAGCCGTGTTTTCGGTGGCGATCAGGAAATAGATCGGCCCGAACAACTCATGGCCCCACAGGTCGCTCTGTTTCGAGGTCGCCTTCATGATGAGCGGCGTACGGATAACGGCATCCGGCGCGCTCGCAGGGGTCAGGGTCTGTGACGCCAGCACGACGGGCGCAAGCCCGGCCGCCTGATCGATCCGCGCCACCGTGTCCGGGGTCTGGATGCCACCCAGCAAATGCATGGCCTTGTCGGCGTCACCAGTCATCTTGGCCACCGCATCCGCCAGCGCCTGAGCCACTTCGTCAAACGACTTGCGCTCGCCGGCGACGAGAATTCCGTCCTTCGGCACGAAGAAATTCTGCGGCGTGGTGCACATCTGACCAGAATAAAGGCAAATGGTCATGGTCAGGTTGCGAATCATCCCGGCGAAATCGTCGGTGCTGTCGATGACCACGCAATTGACCCCGGCCTTTTCGGTGTAAACCAGCGCCTGCCGGGCGTTCTGTTCAAGCCAGTCACCGAACTGGGTCGAGCCGGTAAAATCAATGACCTTGACCTCCGGATGAAGAGCCAGATCCTTGGTCACCGGAGCGTCGGCGCTATCAGCCACAAGCGTCACGATATTCGGATCGAACCCAGCCTCACGCAGCACATCGCGGGCGATTTCGACCGAGATGGCGGCGGGCAGGATCGAACGCGGATGCGGCTTCACAATCACCGGATTGCCGGTGGCAAGGCTCGCGAACAGGCCGGGATAGGTGTTCCAGGTCGGGAACGTCCCACAACCGATCACCAGCGCAATGCCGCGCCCGGTCACATGGAAGGTCTTGTCCATCTTCAGCGGATCGAACTTGCCCTGCGGCTTTTCCCAATAGGCCTGACCCGGCGTGCGGGCCATTTCCATATAGGCATAGGTCACGGCCTCAAGACCACGATCCTGGGCATGCGGGCCACCGGCCTGAAACGCCATCATGAAGCCCTGCCCGCTGGTGTTCGACACCGCATGGGCGATTTCATAGCTGCGTTTGTTCAACCGATCGAGAATTTCAAGACAAACGCCGACCCGGCCTTCGACTCCGGCCTTGCGCCATTCGGGAATGGTTTTTTCAACGGCGGCGATCAGCTGGTCGACATTGGTTTTCGGATACTGAACCCCAAGATCAAAGCCCCAGGGTGAGCGCTCGGCCCCGACCCAGCCTTCTTCACCTGGCTGATTCAATTCGAACTTCTTATTCAGGCGGGCTTTGAAGGCGGCGTCGCCTTCGGGCGCGGCCGTTTCGGGGTAGCTTTTCGCGTTTTCGTTATAGGGGGTCCAATAACCGCGGGTCTTGGCAGCCTCGACGGCGCGCTCTAGCGTGGCCTTGTGGCGCTCAAAGAAGTTATTAGTCATACCTCTGCTGCTCCCATGCTGGAAAAGTATAATATTGTGATCCTAAAGGCAGACCTCAAGCCCGGCGTTACCTTAGGAATGTCAGGAAGAATATGGGCTTCCGATGTGGCTCGATATTTTGATACTCTTTTTTGACAATACTGTCCATCTGTGTAACATAACATGACATAGCGAAGCGTGATGGAGGGTGAGACCAAGCATGTCCAGCGGCGATTTTACGGCGATCCAGCTAGAGATCAGCGAAGGCGTTGCCGTGCTGACCCTCAACCGGCCCGACAGCCTCAATAGTTTCACTGTCGTGATGCATGGGGAAGTTAAAACTGCTCTCGACCGTGTCGAAAATGACCCGAGCGTGCGCGTTCTGGTGCTCACCGGCGCCGGCCGTGGCTTCTGCGCCGGCCAGGATCTGAGCGACCGGGCGGTCAAGCCGGGCGCTAATGCCGTCGACCTCGGTCATTCGGTTGAAACCTATTACAATCCGCTGGTCGTCCGGCTGCGCAACCTCGCCATGCCGGTGCTCTGCGCCGTCAATGGCGTCGCCGCCGGTGCCGGGGCCAATATCGCCCTGGCCTGCGATATCGTCCTAGCCGCCAAATCGGCGAATTTCATCCAGCCCTTCTGCAATATCGGCCTGGTGCCGGATTCGGGCGGCACTTACGCCCTGCCGCGCATGCTCGGCCTGCCGCGCGCCATGGGGCTTGCCCTCCTGGGTGACAAACTCCCGGCTGAGAAGGCCGCCGACTGGGGTCTCATCTGGGCTGCGGTCGAGGATGCGGAGCTGCAAACCACCGTCATGGCCATGGCCCGCAAGCTTGCGGTCGCGCCGACCAAGGGCCTTGCCGCCATCAAAAAGGCCTTCCATGCTTCGCTCGACAACAGCTTTACCGACCAATTGACGATGGAACGCGATCTTCAGCGCGACCTCGGCAACAGCGCAGATTATAAGGAGGGCGTCGCCGCCTTCCTCGAAAAGCGCAAGCCAGTGTTCAAGGGACGCTAAGCATGCCCGAACTCGCCAGAAAAGTCGCCGCCGCCATGTTTGAACGCGATGTCGCCGCCCAGCATCTCGGCGTCGAGATCAAGGCTGTCGGCGTCGGCACCGCGACCCTCACCATGACCGTCGCGCCCCATATGCTGAATGGCCATGCGAGCTGCCACGGCGGGTTCATTTTCGCGCTTGCCGACACGGCCTTTGCCTATGCCTGCAACTCGCGCAATGACGCCACAGTGGCGGCGGGCTGCAACATCGAATATCTTGCCCCCGGACGGCAGGGCGACCTCCTGACCGCCACCGCCACTGAGACTGCCCGCGCCGGGCGTCAGGGCGTTTATGACATACTGGTCACGAACCAGGACGGCGTTGCCATCGCGACCTTTCGCGGCCGGTCGGCATCGCTCAGAAAACCCGTGATTGAGGACTGATCCATGGCTGACGCCTTTCTCTGCGACGCAACCCGTACTCCCATCGGCCGCTATGCTGGCGCGCTGTCGAGCGTGCGGACGGACGATCTCGCCGCCTATCCGCTGAAAGAACTGCTCGCCCGCAACAAGATCGACCCGGCCCTGATCGACGATGTGATCTATGGCTGCGCCAATCAGGCTGGCGAAGACAACCGCAACGTAGCCCGCATGGCCGTGCTGTTGGCCGGTCTGCCGGTCACAGTGCCGGGCACCACCGTCAACCGCCTGTGCGGGTCGGGCATGGATGCGATCGGTATGGCCGCGCGCGCCATCAAGGCTGGCGAAGCCAATCTGATGATCGCGGGCGGCGTCGAAAGCATGAGCCGCGCCCCTTTCGTCATGGGCAAGGCCACCAGCGCCTTTTCCCGCGACGCCCAGGTTTATGACACCACCATCGGCTGGCGCTTTGTCAACAAGCTGCTTGAAAAGCAATATGGCATTGATTCGATGCCGGAAACGGCCGAGAACGTTGCCGCCGATTATCAGGTCTCCCGCGCCGATCAGGACGCCTTCGCCGTCCGCAGTCAGGACCGCGCCGTAGCCGCACAGCTGCGCGGCCGCTTTGATCGCGAGATCACGCCCGTCGTGATCCCGCAACGCAAGGGCGACCCCATCATCGTCGCCAAGGACGAACACCCGCGTGCTGGCACGACGATCGAGGCACTGGCCAAGCTCGGTACCCCCTTCCGCGTCGGCGGATCGGTCACGGCGGGCAATGCGTCCGGCGTCAATGATGGCGCCATCGCTACCATTCTCGCCTCCGAAGCTGGCGCCAAGGCCAATGGCTTGACCCCCATCGCCCGCATCGTCGGCATGGCCACCGCCGGCGTCGAGCCACGCGTCATGGGCATCGGCCCGGTCCCGGCCACGCAAAAGGTTCTGGCCCAGACCGGACTCAGCCTCGCCCAGATGGATGTGATCGAACTGAACGAAGCCTTTGCTGCCCAGGGACTTGCGGTTCTGCGCACGCTCGGCCTGCCGGATGACGCTGACTTCATCAACCCGAACGGCGGGGCCATCGCGCTCGGTCATCCGCTTGGCATGAGCGGGGCCCGCATCGTTGCCTCGGCCGCCTATGAATTGCAGGAACGCAAAGGCCGTTATGCCCTCTGCACCATGTGCATCGGCGTCGGTCAGGGCATCGCCATGATCATCGAACGCGTGTGACAAATACGGGGGCGCTTCGGTGCCCCCGGTTTATTCTTTATGTGACGACGAGGGTCAAAAGGCCCCGCAACAATAAACAGGCCCCCCAACCACCACACAAAGGCTTGGGAAAACAATGACCACCACGACATTGACTGCGCTTGACCCCATCGAAACCGCGAGCCGTGACGAGCTCACCGCTTTGCAGCTCAAAAGACTGCAATGGTCGCTGCAACACGCCTATGACAATGTGCCCCACTACAAAGCGGCGTTCGACGCCATCGGGGCTCATCCGGGCGATGTCACATCTTTAAGCGATCTCGCGCGCTTTCCCTTCACCACGAAGGAGGTGCTCCGGCAGAACTACCCCTACGGAATGTTCGCCGTGCCGATGGACGACATTGTCCGCATTCATGCCTCCTCCGGCACCACCGGGCGTCCGACTGTTGTCGGCTATACCGCCGGTGATATCGACATCTGGGCTCAGATGGTGGCGCGCTCCATCCGCGCGGCGGGCGGCAGCAAGCACGACATCATTCACGTGGGCTATGGCTATGGCCTGTTCACGGGCGGGCTCGGCGCGCATTACGGGGCGGAAAAGCTCGGCGCGGCAGTGATCCCCATGTCCGGCGGCCAGACTGAAAAGCAGGTCCAGCTTATTCAGGACTTCAAGCCCACCATCATCATGTGCACGCCGTCCTATATGCTGCATCTGGCCGATGAATTCCGCCGTCAGGGCATCGACCCCCGCAGCTGTTCGCTCAAGACCGGCATTTTCGGGGCCGAACCCTGGACCGGAGCCATGCGCGCCGAGATCGAGGCCACCTTCGGCATCAACGCCGTCGATATCTATGGCCTGTCTGAAGTCATGGGCCCCGGCGTCGCCAGCGAATGCATTGAAACCAAGGACGGCCCGCATATCTGGGAAGATCATTTCTATCCCGAAATCATCGACCCCGTGACCGGCAACGTGCTGCCCGATGGCGAGCTTGGCGAACTGGTGTTCACGACGCTGACCAAGGTCGGCATGCCCGTTGTGCGCTACCGCACCCGCGACCTGACCCGGTTGCTGCCCGGCACGGCGCGGACCATGCGGCGCATGGACAAGATCGTCGGCCGCTCGGACGACATGATGATCATTCGCGGCGTCAATGTGTTCCCCTCGCAGATCGAGGAACTGATCTTGAAGGATGCGCGGCTGGCCCCGCATTACATGCTTTACCTCGACCGCGACGGCCATATGGATAGCCTCTCGGTGGTGACCGAAGCGCGCCCGGACGCCTGCGACGCAACCGTCCGCAGCCAGTGCGCCAAAAGCCTCCAACAGGCGATCAAGACCTATATCGGCATTTCAACCAAGGTCGACGTCCAGATCACCGGCAGCGTCAGCCGCTCCGAAGGCAAGGCCCAACGCATCGTCGACCGTCGCCGTAAGGACTGAGGGACCGTAGACCTGGATTGCTTCGTCGGCTCCGCCTCCTCGCAATGACGACTTACCAGTCATTGCGAGCCCCGCAAGGGGCGCGGCAATCCAGTCTCTCCGCAGGCTACATCTTCTCTCACGAACAGTGATAGTGCTATGGAGAGCGACTCCAACCTCAACCACAAGGGCTAGCATGGCGGACGCAACCAAGATCGAGACGGCAATCGCCGCCCTCCTGCCCCGTTGCACCCTGCGCGCGCCGTCCCTTATCGTGACTATTCTGGGCGACGCAATCGCCCCTCATGGCGGCAGTTTCTGGATCGGCTCGCTTATCACCCTCCTTGCTCCGTTCGGGGTCAATGAACGGCTGGTGCGCACCGCCACCTTCCGCCTGACCAAGGAAGACTGGCTGTCGGCGACCCAGATCGGCCGTCGCAGCTATTATTCCCTGACCGCAAGCGGCCTCCGCCGCTTCGAACAGGCCTTTCACCGCGTCTATGAAAGCAGCCCGCAGGCCTGGGACGGCAGCTGGTCCCTCGCCCTCGTGGACCCGGCCGGGCTGGACGCCGAAACCCGCGACCGGGTGCGCCAGGAACTGAGCTGGGCCGGGTTCGGCATGGCCGCCCCCTCGGTCTTTGCCCATACGGCCCTGCCCGCGACCGAAATCCGCCGTCTGATCGACGGCCTCGGCATCAGCGACCGCACCGTGGTCATGAGCGCCCGGCTTGACCTCACGAACCCGTCGAACCATGACGGTTCGGCCGCGGCCTTTGTCCATCGCTGCTGGGATCTCGACCGGCTGGCCACCGATTACCGGGAGTTTCTCGATCTTTTCCGCCCGCTTTGGCAGGTCCTGCGCAGCGAGTCCGGCATCAGCCCTGAGCACGCCTTTGTCGCCCGCACGGCCCTCATTCACGAGTATCGGCGCATCACATTGCGCGATCCGCAACTACCCGCCGCCCTCCACAGCCCCGAGTGGGAGGGCACCGCAGCCAGACTTCTGACACGAAATCTCTATCGCGCTCTTGAGGCTCAGGCGGAAGCCTATATCATGGCCGAAGTTGAAACCGCTGACGGCCCCTTGCCCGAGGCGGCATTCTATTACGCTGATCGTTTCGGCGGGCTCCGGTAACTCAGGGCCCCGGCTGAATGAGAGCCCAAGCTGAACCAGAGAAAGTGCCCTAGATGAAGCGTTCGTCCTTGTTCCTTGCCATGGCCTTGATGGCCGCAAGCCTTTCCGGGTGCGGCGATGAGAAATCCTCATCCACCGCATCCGACGACAAAACTCCGCCATCCAGTACCGAGGCGCCGACCGATCACCCGGCAACCAAAACCACTCCCCCGGGTGAAGCCGTCGGCACCGAAGCCAAACTGCCGAGTGGCGTGACCTATCGTGTCGAGACAGCCGGCCACGGCCCGCGTCCGACCGCCGAAGATTATGTGACCGTGCATTTCCGCGTGTTGCGCACCAGCGGCGAACTGCTGCAGGACAGCCGCAATGTTGGGGATGCCCAGACGCTGCTCGTCTCCAACACCATGCCGGGCTGGCAGGAAGTTCTGCCGCTCATGAACGAAGGATCGGAATGGTCGGTCAGCGTTCCGGGCGCCCTCGCCTTTGGCGAAGAGGGCTTTGGCGATGTCATCGGGCCCAATGAAACTCTAATCTTCCAGATTGCCCTCTTGAAGGTAGAGACTGCGGCAGACTATAACGCTCGTCAGCAAGTTTTTGTCAAAGCCATGGAAAAGGACCGTGCCATGAACCAGAAATATCTCGACGACAACAAAGCCAAGGCTGGCGTCACCACGCTTCCGAGCGGTCTTCAGTATGAAGTGCTGACCGCCGGAACCGGCAAGCATCCGAAGCCGACCGACACCGTGCGCGTGCATTACAAGGGCACGCTCATCGACGGCACCGAATTCGACAGCTCCTATTCGCGCGGCGCTCCGGCTGAATTTCAGGTCAATCGCCTGATCAAGGGCTGGCAGGAAGCTCTGCCGCTCATGCAGGAAGGCGCCAAATGGCGTTTGACCATTCCGGCCAACCTCGCTTATGGCGACCACGGCGCTGGCGCCATCATCAAGCCGGGCTCGACGCTCGTGTTTGAAATGGAACTCATCAAGGTTCTCTAAGGACCCATAAAAATTCGATGTTTGAGTGGATTTACGATCCCACGCTCCTTGCCGGCTTTTTCGCGCTGATTGCGCTTGAACTGGTCCTTGGCATTGATAATCTGGTCTTCATCGCCATTCTTGCGGGCAAGCTTCCGGTCCATTTGCGTGACCGGGCCCGCGTGATTGGGCTTTTGCTGGCCCTGCTCATGCGACTTGCGCTGCTCGCCAGCCTGTCCTGGATCGTCAGTCTCACACATCCGCTGTTCACCGCCTTTCATATCGATTTTTCGGGCCGGGACGTGATCCTGACCGTCGGCGGCCTATTCCTCCTATTCAAGGGCACAAGCGAGCTGCATGAACGGCTCGAAGGGTCGCTCAAAGATCGGCGCGGCCCGCGCGGAACCGCCGCCTTCTGGCCGGTGGTGGCCCAGATCGTCGTGCTTGACGCAATTTTTTCGCTTGATGCCGTCATCACCGCCGTCGGCATGGTGACCCATCTTGAAGTGATGATGCTCGCGGTGATTGTCGCCATCGGCATCATGCTGCTGGCCAGCAAACCGCTCACGGTCTTTATCATCCGTCATCCGACGGTAATTATTCTCTGTCTCGCGTTCCTGCTGATGATCGGCTTCAGCCTGGTGGTGGAAGGCTTCGGCTTTTACATCCCCAAGGGCTATCTCTATGCCGCCATCGGCTTTGCGGTTCTGATTGAGGCGTTCAATCAGATCGCCCGTCGCAACAAACGTCGCCACATGACCGCCAAACGCGATCTGCGTGAGCGCACGGCGGATACTGTGCTGCGACTTCTCGGTGGCAAGGCCGGGCGTGACGACGAACAGCAGGACGACGTCATGTCGCTGGCCAACGCCGCCTCGGACGCGCCGGTATTCGCCCCTGTGGAACGGGAAATGATCGAAGGCGTGCTTGAGCTTGCCGAGCGTCCGGTGCGCTCCCTGATGACGCCGCGCCGTGAAGTGGACTGGCTTGATGCCGATGCCTCCCTCGACGAGATTCGCGCCCGCATTCTTGCAAGCGGCCATACCCGCTATCCCATTGCCCGCGGCGATCTCGGCAATCTGATCGGCGTCGCCCAGGCCAAGGATATTTATGGCCCCCTCCTCGGTGACGGCGTGCTGGATCTTGTCGCCATTGCCCGCGAACCGCTGGTCGTCCATGAAAGCGCCAAGGCGCTCCGCGTGCTTGAGATGCTGCGCAACTCGCCCATTCATCTTGCCATCGTCGTTGACGAACATGGCAGCGTCGAAGGCGTTGTGTCACCCACCGACATTCTCTCCGCCGTCGCCGGGGAACTGGTTGAAGAAGGCGAAGAAGCCAGCCGCGCCGATGAACTGCCGGACGGCTCCTGGATGATGGATGGCGACATGGACATCCGCCGGGTCAGCCGCATGCTCGACACCGACCTCGATCCTCATGAGGAGGATTACACGACGCTCGCCGGTTTCATCATATGGGAACTCGGCCACCTCGCCACCGCCGGAGAAAGCCTCACCCGCCACGGCTACAAATTCACCGTCGCCGAAGCCGACGGCCATAAAATCACCCGCGTCAAAATCGAACGCGAAACGCCGCTTTTCGACGACCCGGGGATTTAATCCGTGTTGTGGCTGTGTCCGGCTGGCCGCGCCGCCGCCTGGATTGCTTCGGCTCCGCCTCGCAATGACGGTGTTCTTTTTTGTCATTACCGGGCTTGACCCGGTAATCCATTCGGCGTTGCCGTACTGGTTGCCACATGGATTGCCGGGTCAAGCCCGGCAATGACACGAAAAAACAACCGTCATTGCGAGGCGGAGCCGAAGCAATCCAGTCTTGCGGGCCAAAGGGCTGAGCCTCCCACCAACATCACCGCCGCATCGACGGGCGGCCTTCGATCTTCAAGTATCTGGTTGGGTGGGCGTCCATGATATTGTCTTCCCAGCCCTTGACCCAGGTCTGCACCAGATTGCGTGAGACATAGAAATAAATCGGCGCGATCGGCATGTCGCCGAGGGCCATGGCTTCGGCCTCATGCAGAATTTTTGCCCGGGCATCAAGATCGAGCGTGCGGGCGGCTTTGGCCATCAGGGCGTCGTAGCGCGGATTGTCATACTGCCCATAGTTCAACTGCCCGGTATGGCTGTCGAGCAGGAACAGGAAATTTTCCGGATCATTGTAATCGGCGATCCAGGCCGCCCGTGCGACCTCGAAATCGGCGATTTTGAGGTTGTTGTAATGCACCTTGGCCTCGACATTGAAAAGCCGGGCGGTGACGCCGATCTGCTTCCAGCCGTAGGCCACAGCGAGCGCGATCTTTTTATGATCCTTGTTGCTGTTATAGCTGATCGTCACCTCAAGCGGATGATCGGGGCCATAACCCGCCTCCCGCAATAAGGCCCGCGCGGTGCTGAGCCGCTTTTCCCGCGACCAGCTTTTGAACGGGGCCGTCGCCGCTTCCGGGTAATGAGCGACGCCCGGCGGCACGATGGAATAGGCCGGAATGACACCATAGGCCAACAGCTTGTCGGTGATGTCCTCACGCGGGATGCTCATGGACAACGCCTGGCGCACGCGCTTGTCGGTGAAGGGCGGCCGTGCAGAATTGAAGGCGTAATAATACAGTCCAAGCCAGGGCGCGACCCGGATTTGCTGCGGCATATTGGTTTTGAGCCAGCCATACTGGCGCGCCGGAAACTGGTCATTGCTGTCAAGCTCCCCGGCGCGGAACTGCTTCAGCGCCGTCTGCTCATCCTCGGTCGGATAATAAAAAACCTGATCGATTGCCACATTGGCGGCATCGTAAAAACGTGGGTTCTTGTCGGCACGGATACGGTCATGGGGCCGCCACTCCACAAGTGTATAAGCCCCGCTCGTGACCATCACGCCGGGACGCACCCATTGCGCTCCCTTCTTTTCAACCACATGACGCGGCACTGCATAGCTTGCCGCATGGGTGAGCATTTCCAGAAGATAAGGCACCGGGGTATGGAGCCTGAGTTCAAGGGTCAGCGGATCAAGGGCACGCACCCCCAGCCGCTCCTTCGGGAGCTTGCCCTGATTGATGGCCTCGCCATTTTCGAACACGAACATATTGCTCGCATAAGATGCCGCAGTAGCCGGATCGGCGAGACGACGGAACGAAAACACGAAATCATCGGCGGTCAGCGGTTCACCGTCGGACCAGACCAGACCTTTGCGCAAATGGAAGACATAGACACGGCCATCAGCGCTGACGTCCCAGCGTTCCGCCGCACCGGCCACCGCCTCCCCACGCGCATTGTTGATCATGAGCCCGAGGAAAAGATCGCGAACGATACTGCCTTCCCAGGTCCCCGAAACCTTTTGCGGGTCAAGGGTGTCAGGTTCTCCCGAATTGCCGCGATAATAGATCATCGGCTCCGCCGCCATGGCCCCGCTGACCAGCGCGCCAACAAGCACCAGAGCGAGAGAGAGCGCCCTCACCTAAAGGCCCTCAGTTCGCGGATTTCAGGGGCTGTTCGATCTTGCGGGTTTCGCCATTCTTGCCGGGGAAATCAGTGAAAAGCGCGTTCATCAGATAGGGCATCACCTGCCCGAGATCAGCCGTGCCGCCGGTGCTGACCACGCGCCCCTCGAACACACGCATATTGTCGCGGGTGCGCGTCATCACAAGCCCGAGCCGACGGGTAAAGACAGCATCGCCATCGCTGCTGCCGCCCAATCCAAAGCCGGTAGAAACACCGACGCCCACACCACCACCATGCCAGCCGCCACTGCCGCCCGACATGCCGACGCCGACCGAAACCGGGCTGCGCTGGCTGTCACGCAGGCCCGCCGGACCTGGAGTCACCCCATAATCCAGTTCGGCCATGATGTCGGGCAGGGTCCCGGCCACAGGCATGCGGTAGCCCTGAGCCATCAGCTTTTCCTGCAAACGGGCCGCGTATTGGCCAAATTCCATGGATTTTTCAAGATTCTTGTCCGCAGCCACCACCGCCACGGTTTCGCCCTGCGGCGCAAGCGTAAGCTGATTGAAGCGGGTCACATCGGAGGAGATCTGTTCGGCACAGCCCGCAAGCAACAGCCCGATCGCCATAATCCCCAAACCAATGGCACGCATTAATCCATCCCTCTCGCAACGCTGACAAATTCCCGCCAACTATACGGTCGAGGACCTGAACCACCTATGAATAAATCTAACCCAGCCCCTAATGCGTCGCCATGGACCCTATGAAACTTTAGAGCTATGTTTCCCTCCTAAGTATTGAGGGACATCATGGACAACTCCACCGTTTGTCATAATCAGATTTCGCAACCGCCACCCCGTTTATGCATAAATTGCGACGTTCGCGAGCAGTCGGTCTGCGGTGTGTTGAGCGAACGCGAGCTTGAAATCTTCGCGAGCGCCACCCACAACAAACGCCACCAGACCGGCGAAACGGTCGTGAGCCAGGGCGATCCCGCCGTGTTTTTCTATAATCTGGTCACCGGCGCACTGCGCCTCGTGAAGCTGATGCCGAATGGCCGCCGCCAGATCATCGGATTTCTATATCCGGGCGATTTCCTCGGCCTCGCCACCCGGGACACTTACCCCTATGCGGCCGAGGCCCTGGGCGACACGGTGCTGTGCCAGTTCGAAAAACGCAGCTTCACCGCATTCCTCGAGCAAAGTCCAGAAATGCGCGCCGAGCTGTTGGAGCGTGCCAACAGCGAACTCACCCTGGCCCAGGACCAGATGCTGCTTCTCGGGCGCAAGACGCCAAGCGAACGGCTCGCCACCTTCCTGTTGCGACTGCCGGAGAAGGACGACGGCAGCATTCAGCTTGTGATGACACGGCAGGACATCGCCGATTATCTCGGCCTCACCATTGAAACCGTCAGCCGCACCTTTTCGCGCTTTAAAGCCGAAGGGCTGCTGAGCCTGCCAAGCCGGGCGACGGTGATGATTCTCACGCGCCCACAGCTTCAAGCCATGGTCGATGAAAGCTGATTGATAAAAATTGGGAGAAAAGTGAAGGGCTTCTGTTGCGAGGTGCCCTTCGAACCCCACTTACTGTGTTTTACGCAGCAAGAGCCATAGATTCATTATCATTGGCATTTATCAAGTTTTGATCCGTCACGGTGGTATCTTTCCGGGCAAAAGTCAGACCTTTTAACGCACGTCGAGCCTAATTCGCCCCCATGAAAGCCCCCAATTCCCTGTAAAGGGAGAGGGATTTGGTGGAGGCGCCGGGTACCGCCCCCGGGTCCGCTACGTCTATTACGTAAGACAGTTTATCGCCATAGTCAGCAAGCTGACCCTTCTAATATAAAGATCGCGAGCCAGGTTGCAAGGGGGGTTCCCTCATCCGGAGGGAATCGAGTATGACTTGGTGGAAACCACAGCATCTGTACCGGGCGCTTATCCATGAAACAATATCTTGACCTGATGCGCCATGTGCTCGACCACGGCGCCCGCAAGGAAGACCGCACGGGGACGGGTACCCTCAGCGTATTCGGCCACCAGATGCGCTTTGACCTCGCGGACGGGTTCCCCATGGTCACGACCAAGAAACTGCATCTCAAATCCATCGTGCATGAATTGCTGTGGTTTCTGCAGGGCGACAGCAATATCCGCTATCTCAAAGACAATGGCGTCTCGATCTGGAATGAATGGGCGGATGAAAACGGCGACCTTGGGCCCGTTTACGGCAAGCAATGGCGGTCCTGGGCGGCACCGGACGGCCGGGTCATCGATCAGATCGCCAATCTCATGGCCATGCTCAAGAAAAACCCCGATTCGCGGCGGCTGATCGTCAGCGCCTGGAACCCGGCGGATGTGGACCAGATGGCCCTGCCGCCCTGCCATTGCCTGTTTCAGTTCTATGTGGCCGACGGCAAGCTGAGCTGTCAGCTCTATCAGCGGAGCGCCGATATTTTCCTCGGGGTGCCCTTTAACATCGCGTCCTATGCGCTGTTGACCCTGATGGTGGCGCAGGTGGCCGGGCTGAAACCGGGGGAATTCATTCATACTCTTGGCGACGCGCATCTTTATCTCAATCACCTGGAGCAAGCCAAACTTCAGCTGAGCCGGGAGCCCTATCCGCTGCCGGTCATGCGCATCAACCCCGATGTGCAGGATATTTTCGCCTTCCGTTTTGAAGATTTCAGCCTCGAAGGCTATGATTTTCACCCGCATATCCCAGCCAAGGTTGCGGTGTGACCATGGCTGATAGCATCAGGGTCTCAGCCATCGTCGCGGTCGCCAGCAATCGGGTCATCGGCCTCGATAACAAGATGCCCTGGCATCTTCCGGCCGATCTCAAATATTTCCGCGCCGTCACCATGGGCAAGCCGGTCCTCATGGGCCGCAAGACCTTTCAGTCCATCGGCCGCCCGTTGCCCGGCCGCGACAATATCGTGATCACCCGCAGTGCCGACTGGCAGGCCGAAGGCGTCAGCACGGCGCAAAGCCTCGAAGCCGCCATTGCCGCTGGCAAAAACGCGGCCGAAGCGCGGGGCGTGGATGAAATCATGATCATCGGCGGAGCGCAGATCTATGCCCTCGCCCTGCCCCTCACCGACCGGCTCTATGTGACCGAAGTCACACTCACGCCTGAGGGTGACAGCTATTTCCCGCCCCTCGATCCCGCCGTCTGGCAGGAAACGGCGCGGGAGGACCATGTGGCCGAGGGCGACAGGCCAGCCCATAGTTTCCTGATTTATGACCGGCGCATCTGAAACATAAAAAAACCCCCGCCTGTAAGCGGGGGTTTTATCTTGGCCTGATCAGAGCGAAAACACGCCCGGCCGGCGTGGCACCAGATTGATGCCGCGACCCGGGGCGAACGGCTCGCCGGGTCCCACATCGACCTCGATCACAATACCGCGCGGTGCGACTTCAATCTCCAGGCGGCGGGTGGCGCCATGGCGACGGAACGAGCGCACGATGCCGGGAATAGAGTTCGGCTGATGTTCAACGATATCCACGTCATGGGGACGCATATACAGCATCGCCGGACCATCCTTGACGCCGGGGGCCAACACGGACAGCGGCCGGTCATCCAGAAACACCTGTCCGTTTTGAACCAGAACCGGCATCTGGCTTGATTCGCCGATGAACTCGAACACGAAGGGCGAAGCCGGGTTGTCATAAACCTCATCCGGCGTGCCGACCTGTTCGATTTTGCCCTGGCTCATGACCACCACACGATCGGCGAGTTCAAGCGCCTCGTCCTGGTCATGGGTCACGAACACGGTGGTATGGCCGGTTTCGGTATGGATCTCCCGCAGCCAGGCGCGCAATTCCTTACGCACCTTGGCGTCAAGCGCGCCGAAGGGTTCGTCCAGCAACAGCACGCGCGGCTCGATGGCGAGCGCGCGGGCCAAGGCCACACGCTGCCGCTGCCCGCCCGAAAGCTGGCCCGGGAAGCGTCCCTCAAGCCCCTCAAGCCGCACGAGGCTGAGAAGGGCCATGACCCGATCATGGATAACCTGTTTGCTCGGCCGCAGTGAGCGCTTCCGCACCTTGAGGCCGAAGGCCACATTGTCAAACACCGTCATATGACGGAACAGTGCGTAATGCTGGAACACAAAGCCTACATGGCGTTCCTGCACCGATTTGAGCGAAGCGTCCTCGGCATCAAAATAAACCGTGCCCGAGGTCGGGAACTCAAGCCCGGCAATCAGCCGCAACAGCGTCGTCTTGCCCGACCCGGACGGCCCGAGCAAAGCCACAAGCTCCCCCGACTTGATGGTCAGCGAAACATTATGCAAAGCCGGATAATCGCCGAAATCCTTGCGAAGGTCGGCAACTCTGACTTCCACGGGGGGTTTTTCAGTGTTTGCGGCGCGCAGCAAGTTCGCCTCCGTATTTCCATTCGAGCGCAGATTTGAGCCCAAGAGTGATAAGCGCGAGGAAAGCCAGGAGGGACGCCACGGCGAAAGAGGCAGCGAAATTGTACTCATTATATAGAATCTCCACATGGAGTGGCATGGTGTTTGTTAATCCGCGGATGTGGCCGGACACGACCGACACCGCACCGAATTCGCCCATAGCACGCGCATTGCACAACAGGACCCCATACAAAAGGCCCCATTTTATATTGGGCAGGGTTACCCGGAAAAAAGTCTGCCAGCCGCTCGCCCCGAGGGACAAAGCCGCCTGCTCCTCCCCCGTTCCCTGCTCCTCCATAAGCGGGATCAGCTCACGCGCCACGAAGGGAAAGGTCACGAACACGGTCGCGATCACAATCCCCGGCACCGCAAAGATGATCTCGAGATCATGGGCCTTCAGGAACGGCCCGAGATAGCCATGAGCACTGAACAGCAGAATATAAACCAGACCCGAAATCACCGGTGATACCGAAAACGGAATGTCGATCAGCGTGATGACCAGACTTTTACCGGGGAAATCGAATTTGGTCACCGACCAGGCGGCGGCCACGCCGAACACCAGATTAAGCGGCACGGCGATCCCGGCCACCAGCAGAGTCAGGCGGATAGCAGCCAGGGCATCCGGGTCCAGAATCGCATCGATATAGGTGCCAACCCCCTTGCTGAAAGCTTCGCTGAAGACGATCGCAAGCGGCAGCAGCAGAAAAAAGCCCAGGAAAGCAATGGCCGACAGCACCAGAAGCGCCTTGACCCACAGGCTCTCCCCGGTTGCCGCCGCAGCAACATTGCGGCTTCGGAGTAATGTGGCCGAAACGTCTATCATACCTTAATCCGTATCATGTCAGTTCTGGCCATAACGACCACGGCTCCAGGCCTGAATGAGATTGATCACAAGAAGGACCCCGAACGATATGGCCAGCATGGAGACTGCAACCACCGTGGCTCCGGCATAGTCGAACTCCTCAAGCTTGATGACGATCAGCAAGGGAGCGATTTCCGACTGATAGGGGATATTGCCCGCAATAAAAATGACCGAACCATACTCACCGACCGCCCGCGCGAGCGCAAGGGCGAAGCCGGTCAAAAGTGCGGGAGCAAGGGTCGGCAACACCACCCGGCTGAGGGTCTGCAACCGCGTCGCGCCGAGGGTGGCTGACGCTTCCTCGACCTCTTTGTCGATTTCCTCAAGCACCGGCTGCACCGTGCGCACCACGAAGGGCAGACCGATGAAGGTCAAGGCCACCACGATGCCCACCGGGGTAAAGGCGACCTTGATGCCGTATTCCGCGAGATACTGGCCGATCCAGCCGTTCGGGGCATAAATCGCCGTAAGCGCGATCCCCGCCACCGCCGTCGGCAAGGCAAAAGGAAGATCGATTACGGCATCAAACAGCCGCCGTCCGGGAAAATCATAGCGCACCACCACCCAGGCCACCAAAAGCCCGAACACAGCATTCAAGGACGCCGCAATCAGCGAGGCCCCGAAGCTGAGCTTCAAAGCCCGGACGGTGCGTTCGTCAGACGCGATAGCCCAGAACTCCGACGCGCCGAGCCCTGCTGCCTTGATCACCAAACCAGCCAAAGGAATAAGGACAATCAGCCCGAGATAGGACAGCGTAAACCCAAGCGCGAGGCCGAATCCCGGGATGATCGACTTGCGTCGACGCTTGAATATCCCCTTTGCCGCCATCCTCGTTCCTCCTTTGCGCCCGTTACCAATCAATTGCGAAACGCACCGCAACTGCATCCCCCTTGGTAACGACCCCGGCCTTGTTCGCGTCAAAGCGGACCCAGTTGACCTGGGTCTTAACATAGCTGTTGGCATACCATGTCAGCCCCAGCGTGTAATTATCTTCCGTGCCGCCCCGGATATTAGCATCATTCAAATCGGTGGTGTCAAAGCGCCCGGAAAGTTCAAAAGCCCCGGTACCACCGTTTTTCAAAGAAAAATCACGGGTCGGTTGAACACGAGCGAACAGGCCGTCCTTATACCCCCGCCGCTCCCCGGTCAGAAGCCAGGACAGCTGGACATAAGCACCATCGAACGAAACGCTCGACAGATTCGGCTGATTTTGATTGACCCTGGTCCAGAGATATTCGCTCTGCACGGTGATCGGGCCCCAGATGCCGCCAAGCTCGGCGCCCGCGAAGACGTAATCATCGGCGGAAATTGGTCCGGTATCAATCAGACGGGCCGTGGGCGAGCTGTCGATCGCAAGTTCCGGCCGATCGCGGAAGCGAACGGAACCATTGCTCTGAACCTTGCGCCAGGAACCTGAGGCCCCGAGATGCAGAACCTTGCCCGGCTCCTGGATCGGTGCGGCGGTAATGCGACCCGCCACGCCCCAGCCTTCATTGGCGCGGCCGGACCCCAGAACCGATGAGTTTTCGCCGAAAAGACCGCCTGCAACGGTCCAGTTCCTGGCCGCGTAAGCCGTCGACAGACCGAGCTTGTAATCCCCTGACGCCGTGACGCGGTCGGTAAAGGCATTGACCGGGGTCGGCCGTTCAAGAAAGGTCAACTGACCTGAACTCGTAAGCTGTTCGAACGACAGCGGAACCTTATGCTGACCGGCGGTGATCTTGGTGTTCTTGAAGCCGCGATACTGGATATAGGCGTTCTTGACATCGATTTCCGCACCATCCGACCGGCCGCCCTTTGAGAAGTCGGCTTCGGCATAATAGCTCCAGTCATTGGCAAAACTGCCTTCAAACCCGAACCAGAGTGCCCGCAGATCGGTGCCGTTCGCGAAGGAAGTATCCCCTTCGCGGACATGGTAAACTGCGGCATCCGTCTGGATGCGGCCCCGGATTTTGAAACTGGCCGATCCATCTTCACTGGTGAAGCTTGGCGAGGGTTTGAAGTCAATCTTGGTGCCGGTCTTGGCCGACGCAACTTGAGCCTGAGCAGCCTGCCCCGCCTGAACATGGGCCGCCTGGGCTTCGGCTTTCACCGCCGCGAGTTCCGATTGCAAAGCCTTGATGGTGTCTTCAAGAACCTGCAAGCGATTGAGAAGAGCTGTATCATCCGCCTGCGCCCCACCCGTCAGGGCCAGAAACAGCCCCCCGGCCAAAGCCGTATGTGTGAGTATTTTTTGGGCATAGATCGAGCGTCTCATGGCTGCGTTTCCTTCAACCTTGGCAAAATTATTATATTTTAAGATGTTAAGAGCTTATCTGCCCTTCGGACGATAGATCTGATCGAAGATCCCGCCATCCCCGAAATGCTTCACCTGAACCTTGCTCCAGCCACCAAAAGCCCCGTCAATAGTGACCAGATTGAGTTTGGAGAAGTTCTTCAGGTCCACCGGATCGGCATATTTCTCATCGACCGGACGGTAATAGTTCTTGGCGATCAGCTTCTGCGCTTCAGGCGAATAGAGATAGGCGAGATAAGCCTTGGCCTGCACTTCGGACTTCTTGGCTTTGGCATTGCCTTCGACCACGGCAACCGGCGGTTCGGCCAGAATGCTGAGCGAGGGGGCAATGATTTCGAACTTGTCAGGACCGAGTTCTTTCAGCGCCAGCAGCGCCTCATTTTCCCAGGCCACCAGCACGTCGCCGATGCCGCGCTGCACGAATGTGGTGGTCGAGCCGCGGGCGCCGGTATCCAGCACCGGGACGTTCTTATAGAGGGCCGAAATAAAGCCACGAACCTTGGTCTCGTCACCGTTATAGAGTTTATCCGCATAGGCCCAGGCGGCCAGATAGTTCCAGCGCGCCCCGCCCGAGGTCTTAGGGTTCGGCGTGACAACCTGAATGCCCGGCTTCACAAGGTCGTTCCAGTCCTTGACCTGCTTGGGGTTACCCTTGCGCACCAGGAACAGGATGGTCGAGGTATAGGGCGAGCTGTTATGGGGCAGTTTGGACTGCCAGTCGGCCGGAATTTTGCCAGTGCGGCGGGCGATTTCATCGATGTCCGAGCCGAGCGCCAAGGTCACCACATCGGCATCAAGCCCATCTACGACCGAGCGAGCCTGCTTGCCCGACCCGCCGTGCGACTGACGGATCATCACCCTCTCACCGGTTTTTTCCTTCCAGTATTTGGTGAACAGCGCGTTGTAACCCTTGTAAAGCTCCCGCGTCGGATCGTAGGACACGTTCAACAAGGTGATGTCCGCATGAGCTATGCCGGAGCTGAGCATCGTCCCCGCAAGCGTCAGGCCGATCAGGGCCGCGCTAAACCTGCGGCGCGTCTGCGATAAAAATGACATATGGCTCTCCTCCGTTTGAATTCACCTTCAAACACTACCAACTTACTAGAGATAGTAAATAGTATTTTTCAGAAATTTATGTGCAATTATTTTATTTACACAAATAATTTGTTTAAATTGATATCCTCGTAAATATACCAATATGTTACGCGCAGTTTTTACCCAAAATCAGCTCATGCCCATGAGGTTTGCAAAGTCATGCGGGCATGCCCCTTATCAATGCCCCGGGAAATCGCACAAACAGCGCACAGGACACCCCATTGATTCGAGCTTCAAAGCTCCCCCTAAATCCGGCAGATTGATGATGAACGCCGCCGCCACAACCTCAGCCCCGACCCTGCGCAAAAGATCGAGAGTTGCAAGCGCCGTGCCGCCCGTGGCGATCAGATCATCCACAATCAACACACGATCCCCCGCCGACAGCGCATCGGCATGGATTTCGAGCCGATCCGTTCCATACTCAAGCGCATAATCGACGCCGAGAACCGCCGCCGGCAGTTTACCCTTTTTTCGCACCGGCACGAAGCCGACACTTAACTGATGGGCCACCGCGCCGCCGAGGATGAAGCCGCGCGCTTCGATCCCCGCCACTTTGGTGATGCCAAGCCCGGCATAAGGCTGCACCAATTCGTCCACAGCTTTCCGGAATCCCTGCGCGTCCTTGAGCAGGGTGGTGATATCGCAGAACATGATACCGGGTTTCGGATAGTCCGGAATGCTGCGGATGCGGGATTTGATCCAGTCGCTCATTGCCCGCCCCCCGCGCGAAGAACCCGCCCGGCCACGGCATCGAGGCGGGCGAGCAAAGCCGGATCACGTTGATCGACAGCCGTCACCAACGCCCCCTCAAGCGCACGGTCACAGCCAGCCGGGCAGATTTCCGGCCGGATAAGCTCGCCGAGCCGGGTTGCCACGCTTTGCACCAGGCTCCGGGCATGGCGCGCATTGTCCTGCATCACCTTGAGAATTTGGGCCAGTTCCACGGTCTCGCGTTCGTCATGCCAGCTATCATAATCGGTAACCATGGCCACCGTCGCGTAACAGATCTCAGCCTCGCGGGCGAGCTTGGCCTCGGGCATATTGGTCATGCCGATGACATCCGCCCCCCATTGTCGATAGAGCCGGGATTCGGCGCGGGTCGAAAACTGCGGTCCCTCCATGGCAAGGTAAGTGCCGCCGCGATGCCAGGGCAGCCCCAGATGGGCAAGCGAGGCCGCGACCATATCGCCAAGCCGCGAACAGACCGGATCAGCGAGCCCAACATGGCCGACACAACCGGGACCGAAAAAGCTTTTCTCACGATCAATCGTGCGGTCGATGAACTGATCCACCAGCACAAAACTTCCCGGGGCCAGATCCTCGCGCAGCGAGCCGCAGGCGCTGATGGACAGGATATCTGTCACGCCGAGCCGCTTCAGGGCATCAATATTGGCGCGGTAATTGATGGCCGAGGGTGGCAGGCGATGACCCGCCCCATGACGCGGCAGAAAGGCCACGTCCTGCCCGCCAATACGCCCAAGACGCGGGGCGGCCGACGGTGGCCCGAACGGCTCGTCTCCCCGCCAATCCTCGCCAAGGCCCGGCAGATCGTAAAGCCCGCTGCCGCCGATAATCCCCAAAACACCCATGTTCTCAACCTTTACTCAGGATAGAGCGAACCCCAAACGAAAAGGGCCATCCCGAAGGATGGCCCTTAGTCTTAGTCACTGTTGGCCATGAAGGCTATCAGATGTCTTCGCCGCGCTTGACCGGGCCCCAGACCTTGCGATTTGCAAAGTAGAACAGCACCGTCAGCAACACGAGGAAGATCATGACCTTGAAGCCCAGCTCATGGCGCTGTTCAAGCTTCGGCTCGGCTGCCCACATCAGGAAGGCCGAGAGGTCGTGCGACATCTGCTCGACGCTTGCCTTGGTTCCGTCGGCATAGGTCACCTGATCGGCGCTCAAAGGCGGCGGCATGGCAATGCTATGACCGGGGAAATAGGTGTTGTAATGCATGCCTTCCAGAACCGTGAAATCGGCCGGAGCATCCACATAGCCTGTCAGCAGCGAGTAGATATAAGCAGGACCATTCGCCCGGGCCTTGGCCATCAGCGAAAGATCCGGCGGCAAAGACCCGCCATTGGCGGCGCGGCCCTGCTGTTCGTTGGCATAAGGACCGGGGATGTGATCCGACGGACGCGCCGCACGGTTGAACATCTCGCCGTCCTTGTCCGGACCGTCCTGAACTTCATAGCCCTTGGCAATCGCCTTCACTTCAGCTTCCGAGAAGCCAAGATCGGCGAGGTTGCGGAAGGCAATGCTATGCAGGGAATGACAGGCCGAGCAGACTTCCTTGTAAACCTGGAAGCCGCGTTGCAGTTCGGCCTTGTTATATTCCCCGAACGGGCCTTCGAAGGACCAGCTCACGTCCTTCAGCTTCACAGCTCCCGACGCCTGAGCCGAGGTGGCAACAACCACAGCGGCAACGACAGCAAGGGCGAGCTTGGCAGTTTTGATCATCGTCTTCATGAGTTCGCTCTCCTACGCTGGCTTACGAGGCCGACTTGGCTTTGTTGCCGAGGACATAGTCGTTAATGCTTTTCGGCAATGGCAGCGGCACTTCACGACGACTGACAATCGGTACGATCAGCAGGAAGAACGCGAAGTAATAGAACGATGCAATCCGCGACAGCAGCAGGAACGGAATATCCAGACCTGCAAGATGCAGCACGTCGTCCGGGGACTTCGAACCGCAATAGCCGAGGAACAAAGCCACCGCGAGGAAGAGGAAGAGGAAGAACCGATAGAGCGGACGGAACTTCGACGACCGGGCGCTTGATCCGTCAAGCCACGGCATGGCGAACAGGATCAGGATCGACGCGAACATGGCGATAACGCCCATCAGTTTGTCCGGGATCGCCCGCAGGATCGCGTAGAACGGCAGATAATACCATTCCGGAACGATATGCGTCGGGGTCACCATCGGGTTGGCCGGAATGTAGTTGTCCGGATGCCCGAGGAAGTTCGGCGCAAAGAATACGAAGAAGGCGAAAACCAGCAGGAACACGCCGAGGCCCAGAGCATCCTTCGAGATGTAATAGGGATAGAACGGAACCGTATCCTGTTTGCCCTTCACATCGATGCCGAGCGGATTGTTCGAACCCGGAATATGCAGCGCCCAGATATGGAGCACAACAACACCGGCGATCACGAACGGCAGCAGATAATGCAGGCTGAAGAAACGATTGAGCGTCGGATTGTCTACCGCGAAACCGCCCCAAAGGAGCTGAACGATGCTCTCGCCGACCACGGGGAAGGCGCTGAACAGGTTGGTGATCACGGTGGCGCCCCAGAAGCTCATCTGGCCCCACGGAAGCACGTAACCCATGAAACCGGTCGCCATCATCAGAAGATAAATGATGATACCAAGGAACCACAGGGTTTCACGCGGGCTACGGTATGACCCGTAGTAAAGACCGCGGAAGATATGGACATAGACCACGACAAAGAACATCGAGGCCCCGTTTGCATGCACATAACGCAGCAACCAGCCGTAGTTCACGTCGCGCATGATATGCTCGACGCTCGAAAAGGCGAGCGTGGTATGCGGGGTGTAATGCATCGCAAGGATGATGCCGGTGAGGATCTGCACAACAAGGCAGACCCCGGCCAGGGAACCGAAGTTCCAGAAATAGTTCAGGTTTTTGGGAGCTCTGTAGCCCGCCCCCAACGATCCATGCACCAGCGACAGAATAGGAAGCTGCTGGTTGAAAGCCCGTAAGACGGGATTCTTGGGCTCATAATTACTCGAAGCCATACTGCCCTCCTTAGCCGATCTTTACGGTCGTATCATTGAGAAACACGTATTGCGGAACCTCAAGGTTCTTCGGGGCCGGGCCCTTCACGATACGGCCCGAGGTGTCATAGTGCGACCCATGACACGGGCAGAACCAGGTACCGCCAGCTTCACCGAGCGGCACGCACCCAAGATGGGTGCAGACGCCGACCATGATCAGCCATTCCGGCTTCTGGACGCGATCCTTGTCAGCCTGCGGATCTCGCATATCGGAAATATTGGTCGCCTCGGCTTCGGCGATTTCCTTGGCCGTGCGATGACGCACGAACACCGGCTTGCCGCGCCACATGACGGTAACGCTCTGGCCGACCGCGATGGCCGACAGATCAACTTCCGTCGACGACATCGCCAGCACGTCGGCCGACGGATTCATTTGATCAATAAGCGGCCAGGCCGCTGCAGCCGTACCGACCGCGGCAAGCGTTCCGGTCGCGACATACAGAAAATCGCGACGTGTGACGTCGCCGTCTCCACTCTTGGCTTGATCTTCAGTGGCCATACAATCAACCCCTCAATGCTTAGACCCGCTGACGAACCAGTGCAGGCACTTCGCCCTGGTTCGAAAATCTTCAATTCATCCTGCGGCAGCCAAACGGGCCGCTTTCAAGCCATTCCGCGAAAACCTTTACTTTTCGCCGAGTGACTTATGCGGATCGCTTCATAGGGAAAAAAACAGACACGGAATCCCCAGGCGCAACCCGCAGGTGCTCGGGCGTAACATTTAGCGAGGTGACAAGCTTATTGCAACGAATTAATAGCCTCATTTCCGCCCCAAAGCAGGACTGGCCAAGCTTCCGCGCAAGCCATACAAATCAGGACTTGAAACAAAGCAGATACGAACGCTATGTGATTGGTTATGAGATTAGCCCTTTTTCAGCCCGACATCCCTCCGAACACCGGCACCATGCTGCGCATGAGCGCCTGTTTCGGCATTCCCGTCGATGTCATCGAACCCTGTGGCTTCCCCTTCAGCGAGGCGGCGCTCCGGCGGGCGGGCATGGACTATCTGGACAAGGTGCAGCTGACCCGGCATCTTGACTGGCAAAATTTTCTCGCAACCATCGGCCACGGCCGGGCGGACGGCCCCAGGCTCGTTCTCCTCACCACCAAAAGCGCCGTCCCGCATACGGATTTGATCTATCGCAAGGACGATATCCTGCTTGTGGGTCAAGAAAGTGCCGGCGCCCCACCCGAAGTGCATGCCGCGGCCGGAGCCCGGGTGCGCATCCCCATGCAAGCGGGGACACGTTCCCTCAATGTGGCGATCTCGGCCGCCATCGTGCTGGCCGAAGCACTCAGACAAACCGGCGGCTGGCCGCAGGACGACCAAATAGAACAAGGAACAACCCCATGACCGATCAGATGGCCACGCCCTCCCCCACCGATGACCAGAAAGCCCACGCCGTCGCCTGGTTCCAAAGCCTGCGCGACCAGATCTGCGCCGCCTTCGAAGCCATCGAGGATGACTATGACGGCCCGCTCAGGGACATGGCCCCCGGCCGCTTTGAACGCAAAAGCTGGATCCGCGACAGTCATGACGGTGCCGCAGACACCGGCGGCGGCACCATGTCGATCATGAAGGGCCGGGTGTTCGAAAAAGTCGGCGTCAATATTTCAACCGTGCATGGCAGTTTCGCCCCGGAATTCGCCAAATCCATTCTGGGTGCCGAGCAGAACCCGAATTTCTGGGCGTCCGGCATCTCGCTTGTGGCCCATATGCGCTCGCCCCTGGTGCCTGCGGTCCATATGAACACCCGCCATCTTGTCACCAGCAAAAGCTGGTTCGGCGGCGGCGCGGATCTCAACCCCGCCCTCCCGAACGATCAGGACACGGCGGACTTCCATGCCGCCCTCAAAGCCGCCTGCGACGCCCATGACCCGACCTATCACCCGCGCTTCAAAGCCTGGTGCGACGAGTATTTCTTCAACAAGCACAGAAACGAGCCACGCGGCGTCGGCGGCATTTTCTATGACTATCTTGAAGACGACTGGGAAGCGAATTTCGCCTTCACCCAGGACGTCGGCCGGGCCTTTCTCAAGGTCTATCCCGAGATCGTTCGCCGCCATATGAACAAGCCCTGGACCCCGGAAGAACGCGAACATCTGCTGATCCGCCGCGGCCGCTATGCCGAGTTCAACCTGGTCTATGACCGCGGCACCCTGTTCGGTCTCAAAACCGGCGGCAACATCGATGCCATCCTGATGTCCCTGCCGCCCGAAGCCAAATGGCCGTGATCACCGTAGCCTGATGACTGGATTGCTTCGGCTCCGCCTCGCAATGACGGATGCCTTGTCATTGCCGGGCTTGACCCGGCAATCCACCTCACCACCCCGCCATATCGAATAACAGCAAGGGCCGCTCCATGGGAGCGGCCCTTGCTGTTTCAGACTGATGAGTGCTGGACTTAGAAGTCCATACCGCCCATGCCGCCCATACCGCCCATGCCACCTGGCATGCCGCCCATGGAAGGCTTGTCGTCCGGCAGATCAGCAACCAGAGCTTCGGTGGTGATCAGCAGACCAGCGATCGAAGCTGCGTCCTGAAGAGCCGTACGCACAACCTTGGTCGGGTCGATGATGCCAGCCTTCACGAGGTCGCAATAGACTTCCTTCTGAGCGTCGAAGCCGAAGTTGACTTCAGTGCTTTCAAGGATCTTGCCAGCAACCACGGCGCCGTCATGGCCGGAGTTTTCAGCGATCTGACGAGCTGGCGACTGCAGCGCACGACGCACGATGTCGATGCCGACGGTCTGGTCGGAGTTCTGACCGGCCAGGCCATCAAGCGAACGGATGGCATAAAGCAGAGCCGTACCGCCGCCAGGAACGATGCCTTCTTCGACAGCTGCGCGGGTTGCGTGCAGCGCATCGTCAACGCGATCCTTGCGTTCCTTAACTTCAACTTCCGTCGCGCCGCCGACCTTGATCACAGCTACGCCACCGGCGAGCTTGGCAAGACGTTCCTGCAGCTTTTCACGGTCATAATCAGAGCTTGTGAGCTCGACCTGCTGACGGATCTGGCTGCAACGAGCTTCGATACCGCTTTTTTCGCCTGCGCCATCAACGATCGTGGTGTCGTCTTTGGTGATCGTGATCTTCTTCGCATGGCCAAGCATGTCGAGGGTGACGGTTTCAAGCTTGATGCCGAGGTCCTTGGAGATGACCTGGCCACCCGTCAGGATAGCGATGTCTTCCAGCATGGCCTTGCGGCGATCGCCGAAGCCCGGAGCCTTGACAGCAGCGATCTTGAGGCCGCCGCGCAGCTTGTTGACGACGAGGGTGGCAAGTGCTTCACCTTCAACGTCTTCAGCGATGATGAGAAGCGGACGGCCGCTCTGCACCACAGCTTCGAGAAGCGGCAGAATGCTTTGCAGGTTCGACAGCTTGTCTTCATGGAGAAGAATGTAAGGGGCTTCAAGTTCGACAGCCATCTTCTCGGCATTGGTGATGAAGTAAGGCGACAGGTAGCCGCGATCGAACTGCATGCCTTCAACGACATCGAGTTCTGACGCGAGGCTTTTCGCTTCTTCAACCGTGATGACGCCTTCTTTGCCAACCTTTTGCATGGCTTCGGCAATCATGTCGCCGATGTCTTTTTCGCCGTTGGCCGAAATGGTGCCGACCTGAGCGATTTCAGCGTTGGTGGTGACTTTCTTCGAGCGGGACTCGAGGTCAGCCGTGACCTTTTCCACAGCCAGATCAATCCCGCGACGGAGGTCCATCGGGTTCATGCCAGCGGCCACAGCCTTCATGCCTTCACGCACGATGGACTGAGCGAGAACGGTGGCGGTGGTGGTGCCGTCGCCAGCGATATCATTGGTTTTCGAGGCCACTTCACGCACCATCTGGGCGCCCATGTTCTCGAACTTGTCTTTCAATTCGATTTCTTTAGCAACCGAAACGCCGTCCTTGGTGATGCGCGGAGCGCCGAAGGACTTTTCGATCACGACGTTGCGGCCCTTTGGACCGAGGGTCACTTTTACTGCGTTGGCGAGAATATCAACGCCACGGAGCATGCGCTCACGGGCATCAGCGCCAAATTTCACTTGCTTTGCAGCCATCTGATTGAACTCCCTGGAATTCTTTAAATCTGAACCGAGTGGAAAAGCGTCGCGGCAAACTTAGCCGATCACGCCCAGGATGTCGGATTCCTTCATGATCAGGAGATCCTTGCCATCGAGCTTCACTTCGGTGCCGGACCATTTGCCGAACAGCACACGATCACCAGCTTTGACGTCAAGCGGGGTGATTTTGCCATCTTCAGCCTTATGGCCGGTGCCGACGGCGATAACTTCGCCTTCGCTCGGCTTTTCCTTGGCGGTATCCGGAATAATGATCCCGCCTGCGGTCTTTTCTTCACCTTCAACCCGGCGAACGAGCACACGGTCATGCAAAGGACGGAAACCCATCTCAGTAACCTCTTTCAAGTTGATGAGGCCGCCGGGATCCGGCAGCCTGCTCCCCAAATTTTTGCCCCTGAGGCGAGGAACGCCCGAGGCAGGATCATTAGCACTCACGTTGACTGAGTGCTAACACGCTATCGGATATGGGAGAGCCCAGGAGATGAGTCAAGGGGACAAGGCAAAAAAACAAAAAACCATCGGCCTGCCTCCCCTTTCCAGATCATCGACCACCCCGCAAAACCTCACCCCGTCATTGCGAGGCGCAGCCGAAGCAATCCAGACTGAGGCAACCATCTGGATTGCTTCGTCGGCTGCGCCTCCTCGCAATGACGGGGAACATGGAAAAGGGGCGGTCCGTTGCTGGACCGCCCCCTTTAAACACCAAAGTCTGTAGATTATGTAGCCTTGCGACGCCGGCCCAGCCCCAGGCCGAGAAGCCCGAGCCCGAGAAGCCCAAGCGCGGCTGGCTCCGTAACATCATCTGATACAGGGACATCGAACCCGCTGATCACCAGAATCCGGTTGGGCCCACCATAAGTCGAAAACAGGAAATCTCCGGTCAAGGGATCGATCACAGCTCCCTCGCCCCCCTGAGGCCAGACAGGAAGTCCTGACGCGATGCGATAATCGGATTGCCATTAGCATCTATCTGATAAGCGGCAACCTTTCCTGCACCGTACTCCGAGAGAAGAACGCTATCTAAACCACCAAAACCTGGATTTTGGCCCGCGACATAAGCGATGCCCTCCGTGCTGCGGCCGAAGGCGAGATCCCAGACCACGGCCAGGTCATAAAGACCGTTGCCATCCTCGGTCAAAGTCGCTGTATACCAAAATCCATAGCTGAAACTGGCGATCTTCAGCTGACCAGCCCCATCAAACCCCAGCGGCACAAAGGCAAGAGTGCCGACCGAATCACCAACGGTCACCCCAAAGTCTGAGAGGTTGATGATCTTGTCCGGGGTGGTGCTGCCCGGCTTATATTGCAACAGCGTGTTGTTCGGGTAACCCGTGGCAAAAAGCACCCCACCGGGTCCGAATGTCAGACCGCCGTCGATGTAAGAGGCCGTTGCATAGGGCTGAGAGGCTCCCGAAAATCCGATAATGTGATTATCGGCATCGCGGATGACATCAATCTGACGAATGGTGCCTCCAGGACCATTCGCATAATTGCCAACAAGCAATGTGTCGTTGTTGAGAAAAGTAATCCCGCCCATATTGGGCACCATCCCACCAGGGGTCCCGAGATCATTGCAGTTATAGGAACCATCAAAGGCCGCGCCGAAGGTAACCCCGAGGCAGGGAGCAGCCTGGGCACTGCCCATGACAGCAAGCCCGGATGCGATTGCCCCAGCCGCAATCAGGCAAGACGAGAAAATTTAGTCATAAATCAGCCCTTACTTTAAGCATATATTTCTACTTAATCCTAAAGCAAATAGCGGGCCCCGATCTTCAAAAAATCAAACAAAAAGGGGTGGCCCTGCGGCCACCCCTTCCCGATCTCATAAACGCCCGGCTTAGAACTTGGCGTGAATAGCTGTGTAAAAATAACGACCCACGGTGTCATAGGTCGACGGATCGGTATTGGTATCATCATAATCGAAATAGAACGGCGGCCGTTTGTCGAAGGCATTCCGCACCCCGACGACGAGTTCAAGGCCGTTGTTGAATTTATAACCACCCTGAAGGTCATGATAGGTAAAGGCGTTGATAGGATAGCGCACCGAGCCTGCATTGGGATTGTCCCGCGTGGTGAAGGACTGGCTCTTGCCGATCAAACGGCCCGTATAAGTGGCCGCCCAATGCTCATCGCTATAGGCAACCAGCCAGCTCAACCGCAGCTTGGGGTTGGCATCGATATTCAAGCCGCCCGTGTAACCGGCAAAGGTCTCGAAAGGCAATCCCGGGAAGGGCTGCTTATCGAACTTCAGAAGATAGGTTCCGGCCACCATATAGCTCATGGTGCCGGCGTTACCGATCGGATGGGCATAATTCACGGCAAAATCTATGCCTCTGTTTCTAAGGCGCCCGATATTCGAGGTCTGGGTGACAATCCGGGTCAACTGACCGCTTTGATCACGCGGTTCGATCAAGCCGCAGAGCGGGTTAGCCGCCATGACCGGGCTGCTTAGGCACTGGTCCAATATGACCTGCACATCAAGCACATCGATGGCGTCCTTCACGTCGATATTATAATAATCGACAGTGATCGACAGATTGGGCACGAAGGACGGTGCGAACACCACACCCACAGTCCAGGTGCTGGCGCGTTCTTCTTTCAGATTGGCATTGCCCTCCTCGACAGAATTAACCTGAGTATCCCGCTGGGCAAACGTCGCCGGGTTTCTTACACCCTGCACCAGACAGTTCGCGATAACTGTCGAATTGCTCGGGTTGTCGCAAGGGTCGCTGAAGGTCGGGAAGTTGATCTTGCGTCCGGCAAAAAGTTCCAGTGCATCTGGTGCGCGGAACGCCTTCGAATAAACGCCGCGAAACCGCAAGGAACTTACAGGTGCATATTCAGCCCCGACTTTCCAGCTGAACACCCCGCCAATCGTGCTGAAATCCGAATAGCGCCCCGCAATATTGACGCCGAGATAATCGACGAAGGGCCGCGAGGAGACGATCGGCACGTTCAGCTCGCCATAGATTTCCTTCACGTCATAGCTGCCCTTGCTGGACAACCGCTCACCATCGCTGGACGCCCCGCTTTCGGTGATCGTATCCACCATATCATTATAGGATTCCCGCCGCCAGGCGACGCCGGTGGCCAGGCCGATCTTGCCCGCTGCGGTTTCAAACAGGGTGCCGGTCAGATTGGCTTCGCCGATGTCCTGCTGCACCGTTTGTTTGGAAAATTCCGTATAGCGGATGAAATCAACCTGTTGCTGCGTGAGATTGTTGCCGAACAGATTGGTCTGAACACAACCGGGAGAGGTCAGACAGCCCACGGGGTCCAGGAACCCCTGATTGATATGATCCAGACGGCCGAGACCGGCCACCTGAGCATTCAATTCATTCCGCCCGGTGGTATAGGAGACATCATAGGACCAATCTTTCGATACCTTGCCCTTGAGGCCGCCGACGATGCGATAGGTATTGACCTCCTGCGAATAAAGCCGGGCCGAGCCGACATCCGCCAACCGGCGGAACAGCAAGACATCCTCGCCGAACGGATTGAACGGATTATCCGACGGCACGAAGAATCCCGTGGTGTTCGGGACCACCAGAGGCGGCGGTGCCAGGGACTGGCTTGAATTCCGCTTCACATACAGGCCTTCGACGTAGGCCGTCATGAAATCGGTCAGGTCATATTCCGCCTGGCTCGCCGCAGAGATGCGCTTCTGCGGGGTCATGTTGTATTGGAAGTTGGCATAATTGAACCGGTTGGCATCCGTCAGCGGAGAGAAGTCAATGCCGTTCGGAGCCATCACCACCGCATCACCGGTATCAAGCCGAAAAGCCGTACCGGTCGGCGTGAAGGAGCTGCCGGTCGTATGCACATCGACCTTGCCGTTATCAAGAAGATCGGCATCCTTCGGCGCCGAGGAGAAATCGCGATCCCGGCTGAACACCGGACGTTGCTTGAAATAGCCCACATTGACCCAGGCCCGACCGCGATCATCCTTGCCGAACTTGCCGCCGAATGTCATGTCGCCGGAATATTGCTCGCCATCGCCCTGCGCCGACATCCCGGCCTCGGCATTGACGGCGAACCCTTCGAAGTCGCGCTTGGTGATGATATTGATCACGCCACCGATGGCGTCGGACCCGTAAATGGCCGACGCGCCGTCCCGCAGCACCTCGACGCGCTCGATGATCGCTTGCGGAATATTGTTCAAATCGACGTCGAGCGAAGTCCCCAGATTATCCGTCGCCACCATGCGGCGACCATTGACCAGAACCAGGGACCGCTGGCTGCCAAGCCCGCGCAGGTTGACAGACGCCGTGCCGCGACCGCCGTTGTTGGTTTGCGATGTGGTCTGTGACCCCATGGCCTGCGGGATGATCTGCAACGCATCAGCAATCGACGTGGTGCCGCGCTGCTTGAGGGTTTCTTCGCTGATAACCGAGATCGGCGCCGGGCTTGTGACGTCCGAGCGGAGGATGCGCGATCCCGTCACCGTGATTTGTTCCATCGGCATGGCAGGTTGCGGTTCCGCCGCAGGTTGCGCAGCTGCGGATACGCCGAGCGCCGCGCTGCCAATCGCCACGGTCATGGCGACCGTCGACAGCAGGAAACGACGCGATGTCTTCCTTTGTTTAATCCCAATGTGATTCAAAACTGTTCCTCCATTGGAGGGGGGCTATCACCCCCGTCATCCGTTGCCATTCTCACAAGGAAGCGCCAAGCAGTCAGGCGCTTCTGTGTTTCTTAAGCAAACTGTGGGGTCTACCCACATGGACAACTCGGTACGCAACTCGGTACGCAACTCGACTCTGGTCCTGAGAAGGACGCTCCTAAAACGATAAATTGAGATGGCTTATAAGCAACAAATAATATGCATACCTCGTGCACAAAGGTCACAGAATTGGGGTTATTTTTTATCAGAGTTACAAAAAAGACACGGTCCTGAGGCCTGCCTCTTTAAAATTAGATCGATTGCCCAAAATATTTAATTATAAATCAGATATATAGTTTTAAAAAATCTCAACCCTGACAAAGCTCGCCCTGAAGCAAATCCCAAATTAATTGCCAGGCTAGTGGCTAGCCATATTTTCAGGACACATAAGAAAACTCAAGGATTCAAAAGTGATCGGGACCTCTAGAGAATTAGAGCTCCCCAGCCCATCCGAACGGAAATTGCATCAGGATACATAATTTATGCACATATTTATCTCCGGCCTGTTGCGCTCAAAGCACAAGCGGCCGCATGCTCTATCCGACGCAGGATCAGGCCGCAGATAATTCAGATAACAAGCGAGATTACAGCCTGAGTTTAAAGATGATGGCTGGGGCGGGAGGGGTCGAACCTCCGCATGGCGGAATCAAAATCCGCTGCCTTACCACTTGGCTACGCCCCATCAGTCCATCAGGTCCCTTGCGGGAGCCTGTCATCCGCCCCTGAGGGCGGGCCGTGTTGCTCGGCTTCGGGGCGCAACATAATGCGCCTCGGCGATGGATGCAACGGCGGAATAACACTCGATTGCATTTCCTTGTCTTAGCCCCGCAAAGCCGTTGCCCTCGCTGCCAAAATCCCCCATAAAGAGGCGAATTTCGGCATATCCGCGCCGGAGAATAGTTCGGCGGGCACAATCGAGGACGGCTTCATGACCATTCTGGTGACAGGCGTTGCGGGTTTTATTGGTTCCACAGCGGCAAAACGCCTGCTCGCACGCGGCGAGCGCGTCATTGGCATCGATAATCTGAACGATTATTACGACGTCAGCCTCAAGGAAGCGCGTCTTGCCGATATCGGCGGCGACAATAACTTCACCTTCCACAAGGTGGATTTCGCCGATTTCGCCGCCCTGACCACAGCCCTGAAAGGCGAAAAAGTGCGCCGGGTCATCCATCTTGGGGCCCAGGCCGGGGTACGCTATTCGCTGACCAATCCTTTTGCCTATGCGCAGTCGAATCTGATCGGCCACCTCAATATGATGGAATATTGCCGTCACCTCGACAGTTTCGAACATATGGTCTACGCGAGCTCAAGCTCGGTTTATGGCGGCAATACGGAGATGCCGTTCTCGGTCAATGACCGGGTCGACAATCCGGTCTCGCTTTATGCCGCGACCAAGAAGTCCGACGAGCTGATGAGCCAGGCTTATTCGCATCTTTATCGCATGCCCATGACCGGCCTGCGCTTTTTCACCGTCTATGGCCCCTGGGGCCGGCCCGACATGGCGCTGTGGATTTTCACCAAGGCCATTCTTGAGGGCAAGCCCATTCATGTCTTCAACCATGGCGACATGCGCCGCGACTTCACCTATATCGACGATATCGTAACTGGCGTACTTGGCACCATGGACAAGGCCCCGCTTGACGACGGCAGCCTGCATACCATCGGTTCGAACGCTCCGCACCGCGTCTATAACATCGGCAATAATCAATCCGAACAGCTCACCCGCATGATCGAGGTGCTGGAAGACTGCCTCGGTCAGAAGGCCGAGAAGATTTTTGAACCGATGCAGGCAGGCGACGTCAAGGAAACCTATGCCGATATCGAAAGCCTCAAGGCCGATATCGGGTTCAAGCCCTCGACCACCATTGAAGTCGGCATTCCGAAATTTGTGGACTGGTACCGCAAATATCACAATATCTGAGATGCCCGCTCCACTCTGAGAACGGGCGCCACTGGAGAAGAGCCGCATGTACGGACTCGCCGCCAAACTGTTCTGGGGTCTGTTCGCTCCCGCCAATCTGATCGGCCTTCTCGGCGCGTTCGGTTTGCTTGCGGCTGTGCTGCGCTGGCGTGAGATTTCCGTGCGGCTGATTGGGCTCTGTCTGATCTTGCTTGTGTGCTTCGGCTTTCTGCCGCTTGGCCAGATCCTGATCCGCCCGCTTGAAAACCGCTTCCCCATGGCGGCGCCCACCGACATTGCCCGGGCGCGCGGGATTATTGTATTGGCCGGTTCAGAAAATCCGAGCCTGACCGAAAGCCGCAGTCAACCGGCCCTCGGCGAAGCCTCGACCCGGCTTCTCGCAGGTGTGGAGCTGGCCAAACGGTTCCCCAAGAAGCCCCTGATCTTCACCGGCGGGGAGCCGAACGAAAATGGCATCACCCAGGCCGACGTGGCCGCCATGGTCTTTGAAACTCTGGGCGTCGATACCAGTCAGGCGCTCTATGAAAAAGAATCCATGAACACCTATGACAGTGCGCTGAAAACCCGCAGCCTTGTCAAACCACAGGGAAAAGAACCCTGGATCCTGGTGACCTCCGCCTATCACATGCCGCGCTCCATTGCGGTTTTCGAAGCGGCGGGCTGGACCGTGATCCCCTACCCTGTCGACTATCAAACTCGTGAAAGCGGGCTGGATATCGGGATTAATGTGACAAAGCGTCTGAGGGTTTCAGACCTTGCTGTCCATGAATGGATTGGGCTGCTGGTCTATAGCCTGCTCGACCGCACCAATGATTTCTTTCCCCATCCGAAAGAAGACAGTTAGGCCACGACCTTAACTGTCATACCCGGGCTTGACCCGGGTATCCATAGCTCCACCGGCAGAACGGGTGGCAAAATGGATTGCCGGATCGAGCCCGGCAATGACATTATGCGCAAATGTGGATCTGCCTTAAAGGGTCCAGCGGCGGACGCCTTCTGGTAGTTTCAGGCCGCGCCACATGCCTTTGATGTCGGCGATGATGCCGCCCGGTTTTACGAGGGCCACGATTTCTGACGGCGTCAGGGCCGCGTAGTCGTTATGGGTCACCGCGGCGACCACGCCGTCATAGCCGCCGTCTTCCTGCGCTGCTGCCACCACATCGCCGAGAGTGCCGGTCTTGAGGTCAACGCCATATTCATGCTGGGCTTCGTCCACATCTGCCATGGGGTCATGAACATCGACCCGGAAGCCGCGGCGTTCCAACCCGCGGATCACGTCGATCACCTTGGAGTTGCGCAGATCCGGTACGTTTTCCTTGAAGGTCAGGCCAAGCACCAGCATGCGTCCGCCGCCCTGGACCTGAGCCGTGATGCGTTCGGCGATGAAATCGCCCATGCCGTCATTGATCTTGCGGCCCGAGAGGATGATCGCCGGATCGTGATTGATCTGCTTCGCACGTTCGGCAAGATAAAACGGATCGACACCGATGCAATGGCCGCCCACGAGACCGGGTTTGAAATTCAGGAAGTTCCATTTGGTCCCGGCAGCATCCAGCACGTCATAGACTGAAATCCCGAGTTTCTGGAAAATCATGGTCACTTCGTTGACGAAGGCGATATTGATGTCACGCTGGGCGTTTTCAATGACCTTGGCGGCTTCGGCGGCGCGGATATTCGCGGCCCGGAACACACCACCCGTGGTGACCGCGCCGTAAAGACCGGCAAGTGTCTCGGTCACGGCGGGGGTCTGACCGGCGATCACCTTGGTGATGCGGTCCACGGTATGTTCACGGTCGCCCGGGTTGATGCGCTCGGGCGAGTAGCCAAGGAAGAAATCCTTGCCGCATTTCAGCCCCGACCCTTTTTCAAGGAGCGGCCCGCAGACTTCCTCGGTCACGCCGGGATAGACCGTGCTTTCATAGACGACGATCGCGCCCTTTTTCAACAGTGGCGCGATCATGTTGGTGGCACCCCGCACCGGCGAAAGGTCCGGCTTGTTATGTTCATCGACCGGCGTCGGCACGGTGACGACGAAAATATCGAAGTCCTTGATCTCGTCCGCGCTGCTTGTCACATGAAGCGAGCTGGCCTTGAGTTTTTCCGGCTCCACCTCCTCGGTGCGGTCGATGCCTTTGCGGAGTTCGTCAATCCGGCGGGCATTGATGTCGAGGCCCGTGGTCTTGAAATGCTTCGCAAGCGCCACCGCCAGCGGCAAGCCGACGTAACCGAGACCGATCACCGCCACCTTGGTATCCGGAGAAAGATGTGCTGCCGTCATGGTAACCTCAATATTTCGCTATGAATCTGGCCCAAAAAGATGCGGTCAGAATAGTGGCGAGATTGGCGAAATGCAAATCCCGGATCCTCTGGATGCAACTTCAATTGCTCTATAAATGCGACATGAAGCCTTAAAAAAGCTTCAATACAATAAATTGCGCCAATCGGCTTCAAGACTTGGCCGCGCCCCATCGCGCAGCAGGTCATAAAGGCCCGGGCCCTTATCCAGCGTCTGCCCGCCATCCCGATTGAGCGCGCGGAAAGCCAGTCCGAAATCGCGCCGCATGGACCAGGGCAGCACCAGATCAAGCGGCACCGACAGATAAAGCCCCTTGGCCGGCGCGTCGCCACCATAACGGGCATTCGACATATCGGTCACCGTGGCCCAGGCCCCGAAACGCACACCATTCTCGAACAAACGGGAGACATCAAGCGTCGCCCCCCAATCCCCGGCCAGATAGCGGCCGACGCTCAGTCGCGTGTCAAGGCCGTAGCGGGACCATGTATGATAAAGCGTCGCCTGTCCCGTAGTGACCGCGTAATCGGCAAAGCCGAATTTCTGATCATAGCCGCGCTTTTTCACGTGATTGAGATCGAGACCAAAAGCGAACCGTGACGCCTGCGGCACATAGAGCAGTTCCGCCCCGACGCCACCATACATGCGTTCAAAATAGCCCGCCGACAGTCGCAGATAGACATCATTCAGGGGTTGCGCCGTGTAATCCACACGCGCGTCACGAAGGGCCGTGCGCCCATCGGCGGCATAACGGGCGATATCACTGCGGACGACGGGCCCCGCCCCGGCTGGACGCCCGTTGATCTCGTCAAGGGTTCCGCCCAGTTCGCGGCTGAGGGTCGCCGTCAGTTTGACATGGCGCAAAAGATCAAGCGAGGCGCTCGCATTGCCGTAAAGACCGACCCGGTAGCCATCGGCCCCGCTGCCGAAATGCTGGACGACCTCGGGATAGACGGCCCAGCGGAAGCCGTACCAGCCATCTTTGGCCAAACGCCAGTCCCGACTTTCCGGGAAATCCGCCTGTGCACGGCTGAATTCCGTGTGAATCCAGACTTCCTCAGGACTGCCGAGACCGTTGGCGGCGCGTTCGAAATCCCGGCGAAGGAAGCGCAGGCGACCGGCTTCGACACCGTCTTCGACGGTAACGAGTTCGAACCAATCCACATCCAAAGGTTGCCCCGCGCTCAGAGCACGGGCGGCGCGGCCAATGGCTTTGGCCGGTTGGCCATAACGATCATTGGCAAAGGCAAGCGTCGCTGTGCGTCCATCCAAACGAGCGGCGACCGGGCGCAAACCTTCGTCACGGGCGCGGTCAAAAATATCACTGGCTTCAGCCGTCGTCAGCGGAGCGAGACGCTGTGGCTTGTCCAGCGGCGGCAAGGGTTCGGGGACTGGCGGCACGGCGGCAGGCGGCGGCGCGCTTGCCGCAACATAGCCAAAAAACGCGGTATGCTTGAGCACCGGATGCTTTGCATCCGCGAATGGATTGGCGCGATACCCCGAGGGCAAGATATCCTTTTCAGGCGGTTTTTTCGGTGCCGTGACCACCGCCACTGCTCGGTCGCTGCGATAGGCCGTGAGCTCGACCGCGTCCACCGATGCACCGAGAATGGCGCGGGCCTGGGTGGCGGCGCGCTGTAGCCGGTCGGCCCCCATGTCGCGGGTGAGGTCGGCGGTGATGACAGCCGCGCGGCCCTTGATGTCAAGGCTGCGCAGTCTTAAACCGGCCTTTTCAAACAGGCTCGCGATCTGCGATTGCTGACGCACGACCGTGAGATCGGCGGCCGCCGCACGGGTCAGACTGTCTGCGGTCTCGACCGTGACTTTGCCATCTTCCGGCACCAAGCCCGACAAGGCCACCGCCGCGCTGGCCGCCGTCCCCTCGCTGCCATTGACGGAGGCTTCCACATCGCCGCCGCGGAGCGTCACGCCGCGCACACCGCCCGACTGCAAAAGATCGTTGAAGCTCGCATCGGCGCGGGTGAAACTTGCCACCATATCGCGGGTGAAGCGCTGGCCAGCGCCGCCCGCCTCGGACCCCAGACGATTGCGGATGAGAATGGCATCATAGCCCGGCGGCAGATTGGCAAAGGTCACTTCGGCAGCAAGCAGAGCCTGCCTGGCCTCAAGCCCCGGTGCGAGGGACAGGGTCACAGTCAACGTCCCCGTCGCATTCACATCAATGAGCGGCTCATCAAGTCCGGCGAAATAGAGCGCCCGTGTCACCCGCATCACGGTTTCGGCTGGCAGTCCGTTCGAGAGAGCCACATTCGGACTTGCAGCCAGTTTCGCCAGCATCACGGCGTCGATGGTCTGAGCGCCCTGATCCGGGTCCGGTTGCGGCGACACCGCCACCGCGATGGGCGCGGGATCAAAGCGTTTCTGGGCTGGCACCAGTTGCTCCGGATTGAAACGGAGGGCGAGGCTTAGGCCAAGCGCATTGCCGCGCAGGAGACCGGCCGAAACATGGACCCAGGACAACGGCCGGTAATCAACCCCGATATTGAGCGGAAAGCCGCCGCGCGCCGGTTCGTCCAGTGGCAGCCCCCGGGGATCGCCGCCATCATATTCAAGCTTGAGACTGAGCCCCTGGACCGGCGTCACATAAGCGATGCCGCCAAACACTCCAAAGTCGCCTGAAAAATAATTCCGTAGCTGCGGTACACCGCCGCTGTGCCGATCGCGGGTCCGGCCTGTGATCCGGCTCAAGGGATTGCCGAGACTGTCACGCGACCCGAGGTAGCCCCAGCCAACCCCGGCGCTCACGTCGAACTTGCCGAAGGCTTTTGAAAACACGAGATATTCACCCGCGAACGGGCCGTGGCCCAGGGCATCGCGGAACCCGATGGCCACGCTTGGGAAACTGCCGCCTTCGTAGAGACGGATTTTAAGATCAAGCGCGCGGTCAAAATCATCCGCTGTGCCATGCGCATCCGAAAAGCGCGCCGTGGCCTCAAGCCAGGGCAAGGCCTGCCAGGTCAGATAGGCCCCATAGAACGGATCCTGGAAGCTGGTGCCGAAGACAACTTCGCCGTCAGGCAGCATGCGCGCAGTCGGCGTCGCCAATAGCCCGACACCCCCGAGCAATCCCGGCGAGGCCGCGTCGGAGATATAGGCGGAAAAGTCGCTTGCCCCAGTCGGCGCGATCGTCTGAGCCTCAGCCCCGAATCCGCCGACAGAAAGCGCGGTCCAGGAACAAAGGCCAGCGACCGACAGGAGACGGGCCGAACGCGACACCCCGCGTCCGGCTTTGGATCCTGCCCTATAGAGCCTCATGGACCCGACCCTTACGCGGGTGAACGTCACGCGTCACCCGCAGCCTCATCTGGAGATAACAGCGATCGATGCCGCCGACACCGCCAGTTGACTGAAGATTGCCGAGATATCACGCACGAGCTGCATGGTGTCGATCGGCTCCACATCCTTCGGCACGACAATGGCCGTGCCCGGCGGTACGGTGACATTGGTCGAGAAGCCCCAGGACGACAGCTTCACCGGACGTGCGACACCATTCGGATAGACAACAAAGGTGCGGCCGTCATCGGCGGTCCGCAGCGGCCCGCCGGACTCATGAACATAGTCCTGAACCCGTTTGCCCTTGATGAACTGCAACGCGCCCGGATTAAGCAGATCGCCAATCATCAACACATAGTTCGGGCGTTTCGGCATCACGATGCGATCGCCCGGCTCGAGCACCGTATCGAGTTCGGGACGCTCGACGAGTACGCGCGGGTCAGCCTCGATCACCACCCGGCCGAGCACGTCGGCTGTGGCAAGCTTATCCGCCAGCTGTTGACCCGCCATCAGGGTCTCGGGCTTCAAGTCACGCTGCTTGAGCGCCGCCGTGGCGAGACCGAGATTAAGCTCCCGCGCCGTGCGTTCGAAGCCGCGCTTCTGTTCTTCCTTCACGCGGGTGCGGGTAAAGACCGCACCATAGGGATAAGCATGTTCGCTCAGACCGCCAGCGCGCGCGATGATATCCGACAGTTTTTCACCACGCTGGATCGGATAGACGCCCGGACGCTTGAATTCACCGGACAACAATACCGCGCCCGCTTCCTGATTGGTGGTCTTGCTGTTGAAGCGGACCCCGCTCGCCGGGCTGAGGGTGATGCGGGTGAGATCGGTTGTGGTGGCGTCAACCACGAGCTGGCCGGTCACGCCTCCGTTCGCCCCGGTTTCCGGATTGAGATCGGACCCGATCAATTCCAGATTGGTGAGGTCGGCATTGAAAACCGTACCGCCCGCCACCGCAATCAGCGATGAAAGAGGCGTGCCATCGACCAGCGGATAGACCCCCGGACGGCGCACCGCGCCATCGGCCGAGGCCACATATTCAAGCACGAAGGGCAACAGACCGCGCACCTCGCGATAAATCTGCGGGCAAGCGACTTCGCGACGCTCCTCCTCCTGCTTTTTCTCGGCTGCCTCTTCTTCCAGTTGTTCGAGCGTCTGATACGGCAACGGTTGTTGCTGCATGACTTGCTGCGGCGTCGCTGGTTGCTCGATCTGCGTCGATCCATCGCTGCTAATGCCGAGCTTTGCCGCACCCACCGATTTCCGCTCAGCTAAAGATGTCTCGCTTTTGCCGATTTCCTCGTTGGTGACATCAAGCTGCACGAACACGGCGCGAATGGCCGTCACATAGCGGTCGGATTTGGTGTCGCTGACGATGCGCGCAAGATCCTCAAGCGGCTCACAACGCTCGGGCCGCTTGCTTGGCTTTGAATCCTGCCTCGGCTCGTCCCTGGCGATAGCCTTCGGGTCATAGACCCCGGTGAGCACCACGCGGCGGGTTTCTAACGCAGTCAAAAAATCGACTTGCGCCTGACCGAACAGGATCACACGGTCCTTATCCCGCAACGGGAAATTTTCCTTGCCGTAAATCACCTGCTCGGGGCTGAACGGGCGCAACAGGCGGGCTTGCGTGGTCGGATCGCTGCTTTCGACGACGCCGAACAGCATATAGGGCTGATCCTTCATCATCATACCGTCACCAAGAAGATCCTTGATGGTCGGCACTTCGCGAATGGAGCGGAGACCGGGGGTGCGCACGTGCCCGACCATGGAAACGCCGCCCACCTGCACATCCCGGCGCAGGCCCACGGTCAGGATATCGCCGTCATGGGCGGCCTGATCCACGCTTGCAATGGTGGCGATGTTCTGACGGCCATCCGCCTCGATGCGATTGAGGACATAGCTGTAGCCGCGCGGACGCAGACTGCCACCAGCCATACCAAGAATGGAAGATAGCGACTGCGAGCTGCCCTTCGGCAATTCGTAAATGCCTGGACGGACAACCCCACCGGCAATCGCCACCGTGGGCCCGAGCGGCGGCACCACAATGCGCGCGCCGTCGGTCACATGAAGGTCAACGGTGCTTGTGCCGCCGAACACATGATAAAGATCGACGGTGCGGCCGCCGACCTTGATCGCGCGCAGGCTGCCGGTCTTTTTGACGCCGCCCGCAAGTGTCAGGGCTTCGAGAACCGAAGACATGCTGGTCAGACGATAGAGACCCGGACGATCCACTTCACCGACCACATAGACCGAAACCGCGCGCGCGCCGCCAATGGAGACGAAGGCTTCGGTGCCGATCAAGGAGGAATGGGTCCGCGCCTTGATCTCGGCTTCAAGATCGCCAAAGCGACGTCCGGCGGCGGCGATGGGCGGGAGACCTTCGACGACCAGACGGCCTTCGCTATCGACCTGGGTCGAGATCGAGCGCGGCTCGGGACCATTGAAGGTCACGACCACTTCATCACCGATGCCGACGACATAATGATCGGGAATCCGGCCCGTGACCTGCCCACCACCCGCAATCGAGCGACCGAACATGTCATAGCCGAACTGTTTCAGTTTTTCATTGGTACGGGATTCGTAATCAAGTTCGATGGCCGAAGGTTTGGCCTGCCGACGCAGGGCCTCAATATCCTGCGGTCGGCCAAGATCGTTTTCGACCGTGTCGCTCTGATTGCGGGATTGATCGACCGGTGACGTCTGCGTGCTGCGGTTGCCGCCGCGCTGCATCTGCTGCTCGAACTTCTTGATGATCGAACTGTCGATGCCCTGAGCTTGCGTCACATCCGAGAACGCAAAGCCGGTGATTACCGTCAACGCGGAAAGGCAGGTCAGAAAAAGTCGTGGCGCCTTCTTCCGGCCGCGGTCCGTACCCATCATCAACTCATACCCCTGTCGCATACAATTGGCCGCCCAAGTTGGACGTCATGTTATTTCTGGTCGCACACCCCTGTCCCCGGCCCGGCTTGCGACTGCGGCGCACAATACCATTCGAGGCAGAAGCGGTCAAAGACTGTGAGACTGATTATAGAGCCCGCCGCCCCAGACCCACCACCCCGGCTCTGCGGCAAAATTCACCGCTGCCTGTTCGGCACCTTCGGGCGAAGGATAGAGCGTGAAACAGGTCGCTCCGCTACCGGACATGCGGGTCAGCAGCCCGCCCGGCAGGGCCACGAGGCGCTGAAGCAGTTCCGCAATCACCGGCTGCAATGTGATGGCCGGGGCCTCAAGCATGTTCGGAGTGCGATGGAGAACAGCGAGAAGTGCCCGCGGGTCGGACGGCAGAGCCTCCGCAGCCATGGCAAAAGACGTGCCGCTCGCATTGAAGGCCGCGAACACCGCCGGTGTCGGCACGCTGACGGCGGGATTGACGAGCAGGATTCCAAACGGCGGCAAGGGCCCGATGGGGGTGAGCTTTTCCCCGATGCCCTCGACCCGCAAGGGGATGGAATGGACGGCGGCCGGGACATCCGCGCCGACGCGCGCGCCGATGCGCGCGAGATCATCGAGCCCGAGCCCAAGCGACCACAGCCGATTGAGCGCCCGCAAGGTCGCCGCCGCATCGGCGGACCCGCCGCCGATGCCCGACGCAAGCGGCAAATGCTTTTCAAGATTGAGCGCCGCGCCCTGTGTCAGTCCGGCCTCCGCCTGCAACAGCCGGGCGGCCTTGAGCACGAGATTTTCGGCCGGATCCGCCACAAGCCCCACGCCGCGCGGCCCGCTGATCTCTAACGAAAGACCGTCCGCGGGCCTGGCCGTCACGCGGTCGCCCACATTGGCGAACAGGAACAGGCTGTCGAGCAGATGATAGCCATCATCCCGCCGTCCGGTGATGGACAGCGTCAGATTGATCTTGGCCGGGGCGAATTCCTCAACCATCACTACCCAGGCATGTCATATCTTGCGGGAAGGTTTCACCGGTTGTTTCGGCATACCGTTCGAGATCTTGTCCTTGATGGCCTGAACCCGGTCTTCGGGCGCGTTCAGGGTCAGGGCATGGCTCCATTGGAACCGCGCCTCGATCTTGCGGCCGACCTGCCAATAGGCATCGCCGAGATGTTCGTTGATGGTCGGGTCCTCGGGCTTCATCAGCACGGCCCGTTCGAGGATGTCCGCCGCCTGGGTATAATTACCGATGGTGAATTCGGCCCAGCCGAGACTGTCGACGATATAGCCATCATTCGGACGCTGCGCCACCGCCCGGGTGATCATATCGATGGCCTCATTCAGACGTTCGCCCCGATCGACCAGGGAATAGCCGAGGTAATTCAGGACATCCGCCTGGTTCGGCTGCAATTCCAGGGCCTTGCGGAAATCGACTTCGGCTTGCGGCCATTGTTTGGCCTGATCATAGGTCATGCCGCGCGCATAATAGAGCGCCCAATGGCGGGACGCTTCGGCCGGGTCCGTGAGCGCGATGGCGCGGCTGTATTCGGCGACGGCACGCGGGTAATCCTTGCGCTGCCGATAGAGATCGGCGAGCGAGGCCACGAGATCGGCACGTTCCGGGGCTGCCGCGACCAAGGCTTCGAGACGGCTGAGCGCCCCTGCCTCATCGCCCTTGGCCTCAAGGATCCAGACTTCGCGCAGACGGGCTTCGGTGCCGAGATCGCTGCTATCCTGAATGGTTTGATAGAGCTTGAAGGCGCTGTCGTTTTCCTGCTCATCCTCCAGAATGCGCGCAAGCATGAAGGTTGCCTGATCAAAATCAGGCTGCAAATACAAGGCGAGCCGCAGATAGAACGCGCCCGGACCGTTCGCGCCATCCTGACTGAGCGCCAGCGCCGCGCCGTAAAAGGCTTCGGCCACCCCTTCGGCTGGGGTCGTGATGACCCGTTCCTTGAGCGTGCCAGCCTTCAACCGTTGTTCGGCGATGGCGATGGACAGCGAATCCTCAAACCGCTCGCTGCCCTTGGTGATGATGTCCTTTGCTTCATAGTCGCGGCCAGCGCGGGCCAGCAGGCTTGCATAGGCGAGCACGAAGCGGACGCTGCCGAATTTCTCCGCCGCCATGCCGGACTTATAGGCGATCTCGGCTTCGGGGTCCTTCAGATAGTCGAGAATGAAAGCGCGATGATTGAGGGCGAAGGGCAGAAACGGCGGCGTGTCCTCAAGCGGTTTGAGGCTCGCGAGGGCCTTGTCCTTCTTTTTGACCCCGGCATAGGTCCAGGCTGAGACGATCGGTTTGACAAGCTTGTTCAGCCCGGCCTCGGGAACCTTGTCGAGCTCCTTGAGCACACGGTCATAACGCCCGGCCTTCAGATCCCCGAGCAGCAAGAAAAACTGCACCAGGCTGTTGTCGGCATCGGTCTTGACGATGCGCTGACCAAGCGTGCGGGCCTCGTCATAACGGCCATCCGATATGGCGAGCGCAAAGCCCTGCTGCAACAACAAGAGGTTGTCGGGATCGGCCGCGATGGCGTCGAGAAAATAGCGCACGGCGGCATCGGTGTCGCCCTGCGCCCGCGCCGCCTGCCCGGCGAGATAACTGCCGAACGCGATGCTGTCTTCAGCTTGCTTCTGCGGATTGTCCTGGGCCACGGCCGGAACCGGCTTCTGGGTCGATGTGGCACAGGCCGAGGTTGCGCCCAGCATCGTCGCGACGACAAGGGCCACAGCCCGAGCGGCAGGAATTCTCGATGTCATAAAAGGCGAACTCCTCAGGCTGCGTTCGAGAGACCGAGCTAAAAACGGTGACGGCAACAGCTTATTACATATTGGGATAGTTTGGCCCACCGCCACCTTCGGGCACAACCCAATTGATGTTCTGGGTCGGGTCCTTGATGTCGCAGGTTTTGCAATGCACGCAGTTCTGGGCATTGATCTGCAGGCGGGGGTCACTGCCGTCGGCTTCGCGCACGATTTCATAAACTCCGGCCGGACAGTAGCGCTGTTCGGGCGCGTCATATTCGGCGAGGTTGATGCGGATCGCGACCGAGGGGTCCTTGAGCTGCAGATGGACCGGCTGATCTTCTTCATGGTTGGTGTTCGACAGGAACACCGAGGAGAGCTTGTCGAAGGTCAGCTTGCCATCGGGCTTCGGGTAGCTGATCGGCTGGCAATCCCGCGCTTTTTTCAGCGACAGGTTATCGGCATGGTTGCGGAACGTCCAGGGCACGAGAAAGCCGAGCCCAAGATTGTTGAGCCAGAGATCAAGCCCGGTATAGAGCGTGCCAAGCGTGATGCCGAATTTCGACAGCGACGGGCGAGCGTTGCGAACCCGGTGCAATTCCTTGTAAACCCAGGAATTCTGGAAGGCTTCGGGATAGGCCGTGAGCTCGTCCCGTCCCTCGGACCCGGCGGCCAGCGCCGTGAAGGCCGCCTCAGCCGCCAGCATGCCGGTTTTCATGGCATTGTGGCTGCCCTTGATGCGCGGCACGTTGACGAATCCGGCCGAACAGCCAATCAGCGCGCCGCCCGGGAACACCAGTTTCGGGATCGACTGCAAGCCGCCTTCGTTGATGGCGCGGGCGCCATAGCAAATGCGGCGGGCGCCTTCGAACATGGGGGCGATGGACGGGTGGGTCTTGAAGCGCTGCATCTCGTCGAACGGCGAGAGATAGGGATTTTCGTAATCGAGCGCCACCACGAAACCGATGGCCACCTGATTGTTTTCAAGATGATAGATGAAGCCGCCGCCCGCTGTCTTGCTGTCGAGCGGCCAGCCCTGCGTATGGATCACCAGGCCCTGCTTATGCTGCTCCGGCGTGACTTCCCACAGTTCCTTGATGCCGAGGCCATAGGTCTGGGGGTCGATGCCATCGCGCAGATTGAAGCGGCTCATCAGGTCCTTCGACAGCGAGCCCCGGCAGCCTTCGGCGAACATGGTGTATTTGGCATGGAGCTCCATGCCCGGCATGTAGCCGTCCTTGTGATGGCCATCGCGGGCGACGCCCATGTCACCGGTGGCCACGCCCTTGACGCTGCCGTCATCGTTGTAAAGCACTTCGGCGGCGGCGAAGCCCGGGTAGATCTCGACCCCAAGCGCTTCGGCCTGTTCAGCGAGCCAGCGGCAGAGATTGCCGAGGCTGATGATGTAATTGCCCTCGTTGCTCATCATCGGGGGCAGCAGGACGTGAGGCACATCGAGCTTTTTCTTTTCGCTCATGACCCAGTGATGGTTATGGGTCACCGGCGCGTTGAGCGGCGCGCCATCGGCTTTCCAGTTGGGCAGCAGTTCATTGAGGGCCACCGGATCGATGACCGCGCCCGAGAGAATATGGGCGCCGATTTCCGACCCCTTCTCGATCACACAGACATTCACATCATGGTTTTTTTCGGCGGCGAGCTGCTTCAGCCGAATAGCCGCGCTCAACCCTGCCGGACCGCCGCCCACGATGACGACGTCAAATTCCATCGATTCCCGTTCCATATCACGGACCCTCATTGTTCTGATCAGTCCCGCAAACCGCCCACCGGGCAGCACCGGGTTTTGTTTTCAACTTGTTGCAGATGTTATGCCCGCTCGCAACTTAGCGGTCAATCTTGCGGCCACGATTTCCGCCCCGCATTTGCCTGCTCACATTTGTTTTACACCCGTGCCGCCGGTTTTTCACGCAATGATGCTTCCCCTCTCCGGCCCGGACTGGTTACTATCCAGCCGAACGGGAATTGAGATTCGAATGCCAACTCAGGCCAATTTTGCAAGTGCCATGACAGACGAAGCAGCGGTCGCGCTGCTCGCCTGGTATGTGGCGTCGGGTGCCGACCTCGCCATGGGCGACCTGCCCGTGGACCGCTTGATCGAGCGGCCCGCGAGCCCTGTTGCCGTCCCGAAAATCGAAGCTGGGCAACCAGCGCAACAAAGCTCCCCGGCAGCCGTCCAGCTGCGTCCCGCCGCCGAATCCACGGAAACGGCGATCGCGCTGGCCCGGAGCGCCCGCAGCCTTGATGAGCTTGAGCTTGCCTTGCGCGGCTTTGAAGGCTGTGCCCTGAAGAAAACCGCCATGACCACCGTGTTCGCCGACGGCAACCCGGCAAGCGGCCTGATGATCGTGGGCGAAGCGCCGGGCGGGGACGAAGACCGTCAGGGCAAACCCTTTGCCGGAGCCTCCGGCCAATTGCTGGATCGCATGCTGAAAGCCATCGGCCGCGACCGCATGAGCGCCGAGCACGGCACCTATCTCACCAATGTGCTGCCCTGGCGGCCGCCGGGAAACCGCAAGCCGACGGCTCAGGAACTGGCGCTTTGCGTACCGTTCCTGCGGCGTCATATCGCGCTGGTGCGGCCGCGGATGCTGGTGTTTCTTGGCGGCACGGCGGCGGCGGCGCTGCTTGAAGCCAAGACGGGAATCAATCGCTTGCGCGGAAACTGGCTTGAATATCAGGACAGTGAGGCCGGGCTCACGATCCCGGTCGTCTCGACCTATCACCCACACTACATATTATCCCAGCCTGCGCTGAAGGCCGATGCCTGGCGCGACCTCCTTGAAATCCGCGCGCGTTTCGCCCGCATGGGTGAGTCCCGATGAAACACTGCTCGACCGCCCTTGCTGTTATTCTGTTCTGTGCTTTCGTCCTGCCCGGCGTCGCCCAGACGGTGCCCCAGGGGAAACCTGCCGAGAGCGGCAAACAACTGCCGCTGTCCCTGTCGCCGCCCAAACGCGTTGTTCCAGACAGTGTCCGGATCGAGGAGATTTTCGTCCTCAGCCCCGCCGACCGTGAGCTTTATCGTCAGATCTATGCGGCGCAGAACCGGGCCGACTGGGCCGAAGCCGAGCGGCTGATCAAGCGGCTTGACGATCGCATTCTGGTCGGACAGGTGCTGTCGGACCGCTATCTGAGCCCGCGCTACAAAGGGTCCTTTGACGAACTCGCGCGCTGGATGCGGAATTATTCCGATCTGCCGATGGCGGACCGCATTTATAAACTGGCGCTCAACCGCAAGCCGCCGAAAGCGGCCGCGCCGACCCCGCCCGACCCCGACAGCCTAACGGTGACGCCGCCCGGACGCATCTACACGCCCGAGGAACTGGTGCGTATTCGCGCCGCCCGCGACGCCCGCCTGGAGATTCAGGGGTTTCTCGATCAGGGCCTGACGCCACAGGCCGAGCAACGGTTCTGGGCCAGCGGGCGCAATCTGTTCGATAAGGACCAGTTCAGCCTGATCCTGGGCAAGATCGCCGCCAGTTATTTCTATCAGGGCAATGATGCGAAGGCGTTGGCGCTTGGGACGTCAAGCGGGGCCGGTACGGGTAAGAACCGTTATAACGGCAACTGGATCGCCGGGCTGAGCGCCTGGCGCACCAATGATTACCGCCGCGCCGCCACGTCTTTTGAAAAAGCCGCCATCGCCGCCGACAACGAGCCCTGGACCGCATCGAGCGCCGCATTCTGGGCGGCACGGGCGCGGCTCGCCTCCCGCCAGCCCGAGCAGGTCAATGTCTGGCTTGATCAGGCGGCACGCTTCCCGAAAACATTTTACGGCATGCTGGCCGCGCGCCAGCTTGGCCGCGATATCAATTTCACCTGGGAACATCCGCCGCTGACCCGGCGCGACTATGACCGCGTCCTTGGGGAAAAAGCCGCCCGCCGCTCGGTCGCCCTGTGGCAGGTCGGCCAGCTTGAAGCCTCCGACTGGGAAATGCGCTATCTGTGGCGGCGGAGTGACGAGACCCTGCATCCGCTGCTGCTGGGGCTTGCCGCCCGGCTTGACCTGCCGAGCACGCAGATCCGGGTGGCCAAGGCGCTCGACCGCAAGCAGATCCTGTCGTCGAACAGCGCGCTTTACCCCATGCCCACCTGGACCCCGAAGGATGGCTTCAAGGTCGACCGGGCGCTGATTTTTGCCTTCATGCGCCAGGAGTCCGAGTTTTCCATTCGCGCCGTCAGCAGCTCGGGCGCGCGCGGGCTGATGCAGCTCATGCCCAAGACCGCAAGCTATATCGGCCGCGACCAGACCTTGCAGGACCGCAACGGCGAGATGCTTTATGACCCGAGCTTCAACATGCAGCTGGGTCAGCGTTACATCGAATATCTGATGGGCAAGGACTATCTTGGCACCAATCTGTTCTTCGTGGCGGGGGCTTATAATGGCGGGCCCGGCAATCTCGGCCGCTGGTTGCAGAAGATGAATTTCAAGAACGATCCCCTGCTGTTCATGGAAACCATCCCGGCCGAAGAAACCCGCGATTACGTGGAAAAGGTCGTGGCCAATTTCTGGATCTATCAGATGCGCATGGGACAAAAAGCGCCAACGCTCGACGCCGTGGCCGCGGGTGGTTGGCCAATGTACAATTCGCAAGACCGGGATATGTAACCCGCACGCTTTTGGATCGGAGGTTTCATGCCTGGTATCGACGACACCCGCCCGTTCGTCCCGCTTAACATCGCCGTGCTTACGGTGTCGGACAGCCGGACCGAAGCCGATGACAGTTCGGGCGCGTTGTTGATCGAGCGCTTGACCACCGCCGGGCATAAGCTCGCCGACCGTCGTATCATCCGCGATGAGGCGGATGCCATCGTGGACCAGCTTAAAGCCTGGATCGCCGACCCCGAGATTGAAATCGTGCTGTCGACGGGTGGCACCGGAGTGACCGGCCGGGATGTGACGCCTGAGGCCTTTGAGCGCGTGATAGACAAGAAGATCGAGGGCTTTGGCGAGCTGTTCCGGATGCTGAGCTATCAGACCATCGGCACCTCGACCATCCAGTCGCGGGCCTTGGGCGGGGTGGCGAACGGGACTTATCTGTTTGCCCTCCCCGGCAGTCGCGGGGCCTGCAAGGACGGCTGGGACATGATCCTCCGCCATCAGCTGGATAATCGCCACCGCCCCTGCAATTTCGCCGAACTGCTGCCGAGGTTGAAGGAACGCTGAAGGATAGGGCGGGCTGTGCGGAGAGATGGATTGCCGGGTCAAGCCCGGCAATGACAGTGCACCATATTTATCATTACCGGGCGCGGACACCGGCAATCCATATTTCAACCGGCAAAACGGCGGCCAGATGGATTGCTTCGGCCAGCGCCTCGCAATGACGGAAGGGGCGTGCTAAAAACTAAACTGACCGACCATGACCGTTGCACAGCGTATGAAGCCTTGCCTCAAACTCGACTACCCACGCGAGAACGTCGCCCTAAAAGGCCCATCCTAAGAAGGAACGCATGATGAAGATGAAATCTTTAACTGTGCTGGCGCTTGCCGCAACTCTTGCCGGCTGTGCCACGACGCCCTCCGGTGCGCCCACCCGTACAGAGGGCGCGCATATGGAGTCCTGTAAGGCAACCTCCGACCAGGAAATCGCCGCGCTCTTCGATCGCTGGAACCAATCGTTGCAAACGGGCGATCCCCACAAGGTCGTCGCCAACTATGCCGAGCGATCCATCCTCCTGCCGACCGTTTCAAACAAGCCGCGCCTCACCCCAGCCGAGAAAGAGGATTACTTCCATCATTTCCTGGAGAACCGCCCCTCCGGCAAGATCGACATGCGCGTCATTGAACTTGGTTGCAACACAGCCGTCGATGCGGGCCTTTACACATTCACCTTTGCCAAAACTGGGGTAATGGTCCACGGGCGCTTTACCTATACCTATCACTGGAACGGGTCTGAGTGGCTCATCACAAGCCACCATTCCTCGGCAATGCCAGAGCCGGAATAGACGCCAGGCCCGGGGCGAACGAGGATCGTATATTTTTGTCAAAATTGTACTTGATTTGTTCCATGAAGTTTGCTATTTTGTTCCTGTGGTTGGATCAGCAAGCCGAAGGAATGAGCCATGGACCATGCAACCCTTCAGACGGCCGAACGTTTTGACGAACAAACCCTGCATAAGGTTGAATTGCGCAAGCTTGACGACCGTTATGTGATCATCATCGACGACGATCTTGTGTTCGTCGCCAATGAATTCTGAGCCATGCGCCCGGTGGCTTTCCAAAGTGATCCAGAGACCCTCGCGCGGGCTGAGCTGCGGCGCGGGCGGGGATCTGTAAGCCAGGCCTCCGGCCGCTTCGAACCGACGGCGCGGGTCGGTTTCGATGACGGTTGGGACCAGGCGGAGGAGGATGCCCCCGCCCCTCTCCGCACCACGGTCACGGCGGACGCAAGCCGCAGCGTGCTGACCCGCAATCAGTCGCCGGATGTTCCGTTCGATCGCTCCATCAACCCCTACCGCGGCTGTGAACATGGTTGCATCTATTGTTTCGCCCGGCCGTCCCATGCCTATCTCGGGCTGTCACCGGGGCTCGATTTCGAAACCAAGCTGTTCGCCAAATTCGACGCGCCCGCCCTGTTGCGTCAGGAACTGGCGCGGCCGAGCTATAAGCCCGCGACCATCGCCCTTGGCACCAACACCGATCCCTATCAACCGATCGAGCGCGAGCATCGCATCATGCGCGGGATCCTTGAGGTGCTGACGGAAACCCGTCATCCAGTCAGCATCGTCACCAAATCGCATCTGGTGACGCGCGATATGGACCTCCTTGCCGATCTCGCCCGCGACAATCTGGTGCGGGTGTTTCTGTCGGTAACCACCCTCGACCGCCCGCTCGCCCGCGCCATGGAACCGCGCGCCGCCACACCGGCCCGGCGCCTGGCCGCCATTCAGGAGCTTGCCGCAGCCGGAATCCCGGTCGGCGTCATGGCCGCCCCCATGATTCCGGCGCTCAATGACCATGAACTTGAAGCCATTCTGACCGCAGCCGAAGACGCCGGGGCAAGGTCGGCGGGCTATGTTCTGCTCCGGCTGCCGATCGAGGTGAAGACCCTGTTCAAGGAATGGCTCAACGAACATTACCCCGACCGCGCGCAACGCATCATGAACCGCCTGCGCGCCATGCGCGGCGGCCGTGAAAACGACCCGGAGTTCGGCAGCCGCATGCGCGGTCAGGGGGCCGAAGCGGACCTGCTGGCACTGCGCTTCCGGCAGGCGATCAAACGCCTCGGCCTCAACCAGCCGCGCGCTCCCATGCCAAGCACCCAGTTCCGCCGCCCGGGGCGGGACGCAAGGCAGATGTCGTTGTTTTGAGGGGGAAGGAGCGGGAGGCAAGATGGATTGCCGGGTCGAGCCCGGCAATGACAGTTTGGGGAAGTTGAGAAGCGAGGTTTGTGGGAACTATCCCTCAACTTGTCACACGCGGGCTTGACCCGCGTGTCCATAGATCATGCCGCTGTGAAGTCGCAAGATAGATTGCCGGCTCAGGCCCGGCAATGACAGGTGTGGGGAGGTTGGGATATGAGGCTTGTGGGAACTATCCCTCAACTTGTCACACGCGGGCTTGACCCGCGTGTCCATGGGGAGGCTGCAAGGTAGTGACAGCAAGGATTGACAGACAATTGGCCTTGGCTGGGTTCGTCGAGTAAATTGGCAGCGTCTGCGTTCTTAATCGGAAAGTCTATCATCCCATGGCCCGTACAGCTGTTGCCTTGCCTGCTGATCTGTTAGCTGCCCCCTCCACCGGGCCGAATTTTTTGATTGAACAGCACCTGGGCGGGGTGGTTTGCGGGATTGATGAGGCTGGGCGGGGGCCTTGGGCGGGGCCGGTTATGGCGGCGGCGGTGGTGCTGGATCCGGGGCGGGTGCCGGTGGGCATCAATGACAGTAAAAAACTTTCGGCGGCTAAGCGCGAAGTGCTTTATGGGGAGATCCTTGGATGCGCTCAGGTCGGCATCGGCGAGGCCAGTGTGGAGGAGATCGACGAGCTTAATATCCTGCAGGCGACGTTTTTGGCCATGGGACGAGCGCTTGGCGGGCTGCCGACGCGACCCGATCATGCGCTGGTGGATGGTAACCGCAAACCGCCGCTGGGTATTCCGGCGACCACCGTCATCAAGGGCGACGCGCGCAGTCTGTCCATCGCCGCCGCCTCCATCATCGCAAAAGTTTTTCGCGATCATCGGATGACGGAATTGGCCAAAATTCATCCCGAGTACGCATGGGAGCGGAACGCAGGATATGGTACGGCGGCTCATTCACGTGCACTAGCAATTGTGGGATTGACTCCTTTTCACCGTCGATCCTTTGCTCCAATTCGTAAGCTAATGACTCAAGAGTCCTAGACAACGAATTGATTCATATAAAAAAATGTCCTTGACCCGATTCGCCCCCTGAATCACACTGCCCCCAAGAACGACGCAGTGGGCGCAGGAAACAGGGACTTATTCGGCATGGCCATCAAACAAAAATTATCGGAACTTTCGGCGCTGCCGCTGGACCAGATTCTGCACGGCGACTGCATCGAGATGATGAACCGGCTGCCGGAAAAATCCGTCGACGTGATCTTTGCCGACCCACCTTACAACCTCCAGCTTCAGGGCGAACTGCACCGCCCGAACAATACCGTGGTCGATGGCGTCGATGACGATTGGGACAAATTCGAAAGCCTCGCCTCCTATGACATCTTCACCCGCGCCTGGCTTGCCGCCGCACGCCGGGTGTTGAAGGACAACGGCACCATCTGGGTGATCGGGTCCTATCACAATATTTTCAAGGTCGGCTCGGCCCTGCAGGATCTGGATTACTGGGTCCTGAATGACATCATCTGGCGCAAAACCAACCCGATGCCGAATTTTCGCGGCACCCGCTTCACCAACGCCCATGAGACGCTGATCTGGTGTTCAAAGAACAAAGACGCGAAAAACGTCACCTTCAATTACGAAGCCATGAAGGAATTGAACGAGGGGCTGCAAATGCGCTCCGACTGGCTGCTGCCGATTTGCTCCGGTCAGGAGCGCGTCACCGTCAACGGCCATAAGGGCCATGCGACGCAGAAACCCGAAAGCCTGCTTTATCGCGTGCTGCTGTCGTCGACAAAGCCCGGCGATGTGGTGCTGGACCCGTTCTTTGGTTCGGGCACGTCGGGGGCGGTCGCGAAAAAGCTGGATCGCCGGTTTATCGGCATCGAGCGGGAGGAAAAATACGTGAAACTTGCCACCGACCGTTTGAAGACCGTCACCAAGCTCGAGAACAATGTTATTTCCATTACGGCTTCGAAACGAGCTGAGCCGCGCATTCCGTTCGGCACGCTGGTGGAACGCGGGCTGCTGACGCCGGGCGCCGTGTTGTTCGATCCGAGCCGCCGCTTTTCAGCCCGCGTGCGTGCCGATGGGACGTTGATTTCTGAACGCGCCAAAGGGTCGATCCATCAGGTCGGGGCCGAGATGATGGGCGCGCCGTCGTGTAATGGCTGGACGTTCTGGCATTTTGAGGTCAAGGGGCAGCTGGTGCCGATTGATATGTTGCGCCAGAAGGTTCGGGCTGAATTACATTAAGCGGGGCTGTTGGGTTTATCCGGCGGCTTTCTGGATTGCCGCGCCCCTTTGGGGCTCGCAATGACGGGGGGTGTCATTGCGAGGAAGCGGAGCTGACGACGCAATCGAGAACCTTGCCGCAAGACTGGATTGCGTTGGCTTCGCCTCGCAATGACGGTGAGTCAGGCACTTGCTAGTTTGGCTATTTTTCTCATGATGGTGGGAAGGCCGGCGGATTTTAGGTCTGGCAGGGGGCACCAGATTCCCTTGGCTTTGGTGGGGTGGTCGAGGTTTAGGGCCAATACGTCGAGGATGAGGTGAAAGTGGGTGAAGGTGTGGCGCACCTCGCCTTGGGATTGCCAGTTGCCTTTGGGCAGGCCCGTGACCGGGCCGTTCGCGTCCCAGCCTTCGGTGGGGAAGCCCAGCATGGCGCCGAGCAGGCCCTTGTCGGGGCGGCGGGTCAGGAGGACGGAGAGTTCTCCGGTTTCGGGATGGGGGGCTTGCAGCCAATAGGCGCGGCCGGTGCGGATTGGTTTGGCCTTGTCGCGGTCGCGGCTGGGCAGGGTTTCGGCGATGCCGGCCTTGTGGGCGGCGCAGATTTTGATCCAGGGGCAGATCAGGCATTTGGGTTTGCGCGGCGTGCAGACGGTGGCGCCTAGGTCCATGACGGCTTGCGCGTAATCGCCTGCACGGTTGGGTGGCGTGAGCGTGGCCGCGGCGGCGCGGAGGGCGGGTTTGGACCCCGGCATGGGGTCGGTGATGGCGAAAATGCGGGCCATGACGCGTTCCACATTGCCGTCGACCACTGTGGCCGGTTCATCGAAGGCGATGGCGGCGATGGCGGCGGCGGTATAGGGGCCGATGCCGGGAAGCTCGCGCAGGCCGTCGGACGTTGTTGGGAACTTGCCGTTATGGTCTTGGGCCACAACGGTCGCGCATTTATGCAGATTGCGGGCGCGGGCGTAGTAGCCGAGCCCGGCCCAGGCGGCGAGCAGATCGTCGAGCGGCGTGGCGGCCAGGGAGTCGACCGTCGGCCAGCGTTCGGTGAAGCGTTCGAAATAGGGAATGACCGCCGGGACGGTGGTCTGCTGAAGCATCACTTCACTGAGCCAGACCCGGTAAGGCGCGGTTTTTTTTCGCGCGGCTGGCGGGGCGCGCCAGGGCAGAACCCGCGCATTTTTATCATACCAGGCGAGCAGAGCAGTTGCAGCGGCCAGAGGATCGCTTACCATACGCCAGAAACCTTCTCGGGACCCTTGCGGGCAACAGGACCTCATGGGTACGGAAAAGCAGCGATTGTGACAAGCCCGGAAAAAGAACCACCCAAACCACGGAAGCCGAAGCGCAGCTGGAAGGTCCAGTCGCTGGCCGATTCGCTTGCGCCGCTGACGCGGGAAATCTGCGCGAAACAGGGCTTTGCCCAAAGCGAAGTCATCACCCGCTGGCGTGATATCGTCGGCCCGACGCTTGCCGCCCATACCCTGCCCGAGCGGCTGAATTTCCCCAAAGGGCAAACGGGCGCCACTCTGCATATTCTGGCCGATAGTGGATTTGCTACGGAACTTCAGTATCTTGCGCCTCAGGCCATTGACCGAATCAATGGCTATTTCGGCTATCCGGCTGTGGCCAGACTGATGGTCAAACAGGCCCCTGTGAGCCTCTATCAGCGGAAGAAAACTCGGCCGAACGCCCCCGATCCGCAAGATCAGAAAGCCGCGGCGGAGGATGTCGCCGCCATCGAGGACAAAGGTCTGCGGGCGGTTCTGACAAATCTTGGTGCCGCCGTACTGGCGGATTCCCGCCGGAAAAAGCGATAGCAAGCAGGAATGTCACTGTCTGACTTAATTTCGCCTATTGAGCCCCATAGGGTCAATTTGGTAGAGTGTGATCTATATTTAGTGGGTGCATCATGATCAATCATCTAAATAAGCGTTTTATGGCTGTGGCTGCGTTGGTGGTCGGGCTTGGGTTTGGGCTGGGGTTTGGGCCGGTGATGGCGGCGGGCCAGGCCCCCGCTGCGAAGGCTCCGGCTGCTGCGGCCCCGGCGAAACCTGCGGCCGAGGTTTATGACGGCTATACCGATATCGTGCTTGGCAAGAAAACCGCGCCGATCACGGTGATCGAATATGCCTCCATGACCTGTTCCCACTGCGCCGACTTCCAACGCACGGTGTTTCCGCAGTTCAAAAAGGACTATATCGACACCGGCAAAGCCAAATATATCATGCGCCATTTCGTGCTGAACGGGCCGGATCTGATCGCCTCCATGATCGCCCGCTGCAGCCCGGAACCGCGCTATTATGCCTTTGTCGATGGGTTGCTGACCCGTCAGGCCGACTGGATGCCGGGCTGGGAAACGATGCCGCAACCGGCTGAAAACGCCACTCCTTATGAGATCGCCAAAGCCGCCAAGATGGACCAGTTCGTGCGGCCCATGGGCTTTACCGACGCCAAGCTCAAGTCCTGCCTCGCGAGCGACAAGGTGCGCACCGATCTGTTGAAGCTGCGCCAGGAAGGGGTGTCCGAATACAAGATCCAGGGCACGCCGACGATTCTCATCAATGGCAAGGTCTTTGACGGCGATCATACCTTTTCCGCCTTTGACAAAGCGTTGAAAGCAGCTAAGTAACCTGTTGAAATCCTGGATTTAGGATCCTCACTTGCATTTTACCCGCCTCCGCCTTTCGGGCTTCAAGTCCTTCGTCGACCCGACCGAGCTTTTGATCGAGCCGGGTCTGACGGGGGTCGTGGGCCCAAATGGCTGCGGCAAATCCAATCTGCTTGAAGCCATCCGCTGGGTGATGGGCGAAAATTCAGCCAAGAGCATGCGCGGCTCGGGCATGGATGACGTGATCTTTGCCGGGACCTCCAACCGCGCGGCCCGCAATCTGGCCGAGGTGACGCTTCATATCGACAATTCGACGCGGGAAGCGCCGGCCGCTTTCAATGACGAAATCTTCCTGGAAGTCACCCGGCGCATCGAACGCGAAAGCGGCTCGGCCTATCGCATCAATGGCCGCGACAGCCGCGCCCGCGACGTCCAGTTGTTGTTCGCCGACATGTCCACGGGGGCGCATTCCCCGGCGCTGGTGAGCCAGAACCGCATCGGCGCGTTGATCAGCGCGAAGCCGAAGGACCGCCGCGCCCTGCTTGAAGACGCGGCCGGGATCAGCGGGCTGCATAGCCGCCGTGACGAGGCGGAACGACGGCTCAAGGCCGCCGAAGACAATATGCTGCGCCTCAATGACGTGATGCAGCAGCTTGATACCCAGATTCAAAGCCTGCGCCGTCAGGCCAAGCAGGCAACCAAATATCGCGAGCTGTCGAAGCTTATCCGTCAGTTTGAAGCGATCCTGCTCTATCTCGACTGGAAGCTTGCGGCGGCGCGGCTGGTGGAGACCGAGGCTGGCCTTGAAATCGCCGCGGCCAAGGTGGCCGAGGTGACAAAATCGGTCGAGGATCTGTCCATGCAGCGGGCCTTGCTCGCGTCCGCCCTGCCCGCGTTGCGGCAGGCGGAAGGTGAACGGTCGGCGGTGATGCATCGGTTGGCGGTGGCCCGCGACGGACTGATCCGCGAGGAAAAATCCATTGCCGAGGCCATGACCCGGCTTGGCGCCCAGCGCGCTCAGATCGAACAGGATGCGAGCCGCGAAGGGTCGTTGCTGGCCGATGCCGCGACCGCGACCGAACGTCTGGCCGAAGAACGCGAAATCCTGATCGAACAGAATGACGGCCAGGGCGATGCGCAATCCGATGCCGCCGTTGCGGTCGAAGCCGCCGTGCGTGCCGCCGGAGCCCGGGAAGCCGCCCTTGACGGCATCAAGAACCGGCTGGCGGCGGCGGATGCCGAACGCAACCGCTTGCGGCAGGTGATGGCTGCGGCGGACGGCCGCTTGATGCGGTTGCGGCGTGACCGCGAGACGCTGGAGGCGCGGCTCAGCGACCTTGCCGCCGCTCCGGATATGACGGCGCTTGAAGACGAACAGATGACCATCGCCGCCCTTGAGGCCGAGCTTGAGGCCTATGCGGAAGCGCTGGAAGAAGCCCGCGCCGCCGTCGAGCAGGCGCGGGAGGCCGAGCGGGCGGCGCGAGACGCCGCCGACGGTCGCCGCACCGATCTCGCCCGGCTTGAGTCCGAGCGTGACGCCCTGACCCGGCTGTTGAATGCCGGGGCGTCCAAGGGGCTTGCTCCCATCACCGAACATCTGCGGGTACGGCCGGGCTATGAAGCGGCCCTTGGCGCGGCTTTGGGCGATGATCTGGAAGCGCCGACCGATGATGACGCGCCGATCCGCTGGCGGGAACTGCCGCCTTATGACGCGACACAAAGCCTGCCTGCAGGCGTGACGCCCTTGGGTGATTTTGTCGAGGCCCCTCCGGCGCTCAGCCGTCGTCTGGCTCAGACCGGGCTGGTCGCGGCCGAGGATGGGGCGCGGCTTCAGATTGACTTGTTACCTGGGCAGCGGCTGGTGTCCATCGAAGGGGCACTTTGGCGTTGGGACGGTTTTACCGCCGGGGCCGATGCCCCGACTGCCGCCGCACTCAGGCTCGCGCAGCGCAACCGCTTGATGGAAGTGGCCGCCGCCTGCCAGACCGCGGGCGAGGCTGTCGACGCAGCCAAAGAACTGCTTGAAATCGCCGCCGGGCGTACCGCCGAAGCGGTGATAGCCGAGAAAACCATCACCCAGACCCTGCGCAGCGGCGAAGCCAATCTGGGCAGCGCGCGTAAGCATCTGACCGAGGTCGAACGCCGCGCCGCTCAGGCTCAGGCCCAGCATGGGGCCTTGCTGGAAAGCGTCGGCCGGCTTGATCTCGATATCAATGAAACCGCTGAAGAACGCGCCATCGCCGAAGCGGCCAGTGAAGAACTGCCGCCGGTGGATGATCTGAATGAAGAGCTTCAGATGGTGCGGGGCGAGGTCGAGGATCTGCGCATGCGGCTGGCCGAGACGCGGCTGGCCCATGACAATATCGCGACCCAAGCGCGTATTCGTACCCTGCGCCTGCAGACCATCGACAGCGAACTGAACGCCTGGCGGGCCCGGCTCGCGAGCGCCGAAGGTCAGGCCCGGGCCCTGGCCGATCGCCGCGAGGCGGTGGAGCGCGAACTTGCCACGCTCAGCGAGCGGCCGGACGAAATCCGTGCTGAACGCGAGGAACTCGCCGTCGAAATCGAACTGGCCGAGGAGGCCAGGATAGAAGCCGCCCGCCAGTTGAGCGAGGCCGAAGCCCGTGCCGCCGAGGCCGAAAAACACTACAGCGCCGCGCAGACCATGTTGCTCGATGTGCGCGAAACCCGTACCCGCATCGAAGCCAGCGTCGAACAGATCATCGAACGCCGCCGCAACGCCGCCCATCGCATCATGGAAGAATTCGAATGCACGCCGTCCGACGTGCTGGCCAAGGTCGAGGTCGAGGACGAGCCCACGGAAGCGGGCGACAGCGATAGCCGGTTGCAAGACCTCAAACGCGAACGCGACCGGCTTGGCGCCGTCAATTTGCGGGCGGATGTGGAACTTGAGGAATATGAAACCCAGTTGAACGCCTATGTGAGCGAGCGCGGCGATCTTGAATCCGCCATCGCCCGCTTGCGTCAGGCCATCCACAGCCTGAACCGCGAAGGCCGTGAACGCCTGCTTGCTGCCTTCGAGGAAGTGAACGCGCATTTTTCGAGCCTGTTCAAGACCCTGTTTGGCGGCGGTGAAGCTTATCTGACGCTGACGGAATCGGATGATCCGCTGGATGCCGGGCTCGAAATCATGGCAAGTCCGCCGGGCAAGCGGTTGCAATCGCTGTCGCTTTTGTCGGGTGGCGAGCAGGCGCTGACGGCGCTGTCGCTGATTTTCGCGGTGTTCGTCACCAACCCCGCCCCGATCTGCGTGCTCGACGAAGTGGACGCGCCTTTGGATGACGCGAACGTCGAGCGATTCTGCAACATGCTTGAGGAAATGGTCAATCGCACCGCCACGCGATTCCTCGTGGTGACCCATAACGCCGTCACCATGTCGCGCATGAACCGCCTGTTCGGCGTCACCATGGGCGAACGCGGGGTGAGCCAGCTGGTCTCCGTCGACCTCGAACGCGCCGAACGGCTGGTGGCGGCGGAATAGGATTGGGTGGTGCGGCCCTCCCCCAAGTTGTCATTACCGGGCTTGACCCGGTAATCCATGGGGCTAGCAGTTAGCGGCGGCGAGATGGATTGCCGGGTCAAGCCCGGCAATGACAATGGAGGGGGCAATGACAATGGCGGGCAATGAGTTTTGTGGCGGGGGAATTAGGTTGGTTGTGCGGGTTGCTGTCCTTTGAGACGGCCATGGCGACGGAAGGCCAGTCTCGCTCGAGACTAGCCGTCATCGCGAGCCGCGTAAGCGGCGTGGCGATCCAGAACCTTGGGCGGCAGGACTGGATTGCTTCGGCTTTGCCTCGCAATGACGGAGGGTTTGTGGGGGTGGGACTTTGCGGCGGGACAAAGAGCTTTCAAATTTACTGGCGGCATCCCAGTCAAAGACCCGGCCCAACTGTCATTACCGGGCTCGACCCGGTAATCCATGGGGCCATAAGCAGAATTCCGGCCGGATGGATTGCTCGGCTCAGCCCGATGATGACCTGAGAAACTTATTGGAAAAACAATACCTTATCCCAACACCATCAAACCCCGGCTGGGCGGCTTTTGAACCTTGACAGCGGGGGGCGCAAACACTATGGTGCACGCGACTTTTTTCGGCATCTGAGCCTGAAAAAGCGGCGTTTTCAGGCGTATTTACACGGTTTGGACGATACTATGGTTGACAACGGCAAAAAGCCTCCGTCTACCCCATCGCCCGCGCAGCCGGAGAAGAGCTTCGAAACGCGGCTTGATGAGGCTCGGCGCGCAGGGAATAAAGGGCGACGTTCGGGTCTTAACGAGACCAACGCTTTCGGCATCGCCACTCGATTGACCGCGGAACTTGTGTCCGGTCTGGTGGTTGGTGGCGGGGCTGGTTGGCTTCTCGATCGATTGTTCGGAACTTCTCCCTGGCTTTTGGTGGTGTTTTTCATGTTCGGCGCAGGGGCGGGTATCGCCAATGTGTTCCGGGCCGCGCGGCAGATGAATGCCGCGAACACAGATGAAAAAGACGACCAGACGAAATGAATATGGAACTCGCCCGGTCGGCCTCAGGCTGCCGGGTTTTGTCAGAATGTAAGGGGTAGCCCGTGTCCGCAGAACATCATAGTCCGCTTGCACAGTTCGAGATCAAGCGCCTGGTGCCGATCGAAGTCGGTGGCTATGACATCTCCTTCACCAACGCATCCTTATTCATGCTGGTGACGCTCGCCGCGGTTTCGCTGTTCATGCTTGTCGGCATGAGGAACCGGTCGCTGGTTCCCGGCCGCTGGCAGATGATGGTCGAAGGATCCTACGGGTTCATCGCCAATATGCTGAAGGACACCGCGGGCAAGGGTTCGGAAAAATTCTTTCCCTTCGTCTTCACGCTGTTCATGTTCGTGCTGGGCGCGAACCTTGTGGGCATGATGCCTTACAGCTTCACCGTCACGAGCCATATCATCGTCACCTTCGCGCTGGCGGCGGTGGTGTTCCTGCTGGTGACCATCGTCGGTTTCGTCAAGCATGGCCCGAAGTTCCTCAAGCTGTTCGTGCCGTCGGGTGTTCCCATCGTCATGCTGCCGGTCATCACCGTGATCGAAGTGATTTCCTACCTGTCGCGCCCCCTGAGCCTGTCGGTTCGTCTGTTCGCCAACATGCTGGCCGGTCACACCATGCTGAAGGTGTTCGGCGGCTTTGTGGCGGCTTTGGGCTTCTTTGGCATTCTGCCGGTCGCTTTCATGGTGGCGCTGATGGGTCTCGAATTCGTGGTCGCCATCCTGCAAGCCTATGTGTTCGCGGTGTTGACCTGCATCTATCTGAACGACGCCCTGCATATGCACTGAGCCTTGCGGCCGGGCAGACACTAGACCTTACCTTTTTTCAAACTTATCCAGTTATCCATAACCTAAAGAGGATCTTTGATATGGACGTTGAAGCCGCAAAAATGATCGGCGCAGGCCTCGCTTGTTTCGCTCTTATCGGTGCCGGTCTTGGCATCGGCAACATCTTCGGCAGCTACCTCTCGGGCGCTCTTCGCAACCCGGCTGCTGCTCCGGCACAGTTCACCAACCTGCTGCTCGGCTTTGCTCTGGCTGAAGCAACCGGCCTCTTCGGCCTCGTGGTTGCCCTCGTGATCCTGTTCAAATAAGCTGACAAATATCGAGACGGCGGCGGCCGCGGGACTAACCTTGGGTTGGCCGTGGCCGTCGATTTGTCCTTTATTTCCGGGACAAGGAGAGGACGACCATGCCACAGCTTAATGTCGCGGACTTCATACCACAGCTGTTTTGGCTGGCCGTGACCTTCATTACCCTTTACATCATCCTCGCCAAGCTTGCCTTGCCGCGTGTGGCGGGTGTTCTTGATGCACGGACGCATCAGATCTCGAACGATCTTCAGGCTGCTGATGCTTTGAAGAAGCAGGCTGACGCCGCCAAGGCTGCTTATGAAGCGGGCCTGGCTGACGCCCGTTCGGCTGCGACCCAGCTGATTGCCAAGACCCAGGACGCCGCCAAGGCTCATGCCGAGGCCCGTCTGAAGGAAGTTGGCGACAAGCTTGCCGCGGAAGCCGCACAGGCCGAAGCCCGGATCGCCAAGGCCAAGGACGAAGCCCTCGCAGGAATCCGCGATATGGCAGCCGAAGCCAGCCGCGAGATCGTGCAGAAGCTGACCGGTCTCACGCTTGACGAGACCACGGTCAAGGCCGCTGTCGAAAGCGAACTCAAGACCGCTGGAGGATCCAACTGATGTTGACCGATCCCTCATTCTGGGTTGCCGTCGCGCTCCTGCTTTTCTTTGGTGTTCTGATCTGGAAGAAAGTGCCCAGCCTCATCGGCGGCGCGCTCGACAAACAGATCGCTGGCATCCGCCGGGAAATCGAACAGGCAAAGGCGCTTCGCATCGAAGCCCAGACCCTGCTCGCGCGTTTCGAACAGGACCAGAAGGACGCTGCGGAAACCGCAAAGGGCATGCTCGCCACGGCGGAACGTGAAGCGAAAATCATCACCGATGATGCCGCTCGCGCGCTTGACGAGCTGATCGCCCGTCGCTCGGCCATGGCCAGCGACAAGATCGCTCAGGCCGAAGCCGCTGCCATCAAGGAAGTGCGCAAGGTCGCGGTGGAAGCCGCAACCGCCGCCGCAACCCGTCTGATCGCCAGCAACCTTGGCCAGAAAGACCGCGACACGCTGGTCTCGACCGCCATCGACGGCCTCGACAAACGCTTGCATTAAGCCGACTGGCTTTAAGATATAAGGAAAAGCCCCGGACTTCGGTTCGGGGCTTTTTTTATGGTGGACAGGGGATGAGGCAATAGGCTTTTGGCCGGTACAGCTATGAAGATGGATTGCCGGGTCAGGCCCCGCAATGACAAAGAGTTTTGCGGATAAGGATGGTCGGCCGGTATCCATTCGTCATTGCGAGGCGGAGCCGAAGCCGGCTTCGCAAGGTTATGGATCGCCACGCCGCTTGCGCGGCTCGCGATGACGGTTGGGGTGGGTTTGGCCGACGCTTTGCCGGTTGATGGATGGATTACCGGGTCAGGCCCGGTAATGACAAAGTATGTTGGTTGTCGGACACATTACGGTGTCATACGCGGGCTTGACCCGCGTATCCATGGTTCAGCCAGATGGATTGCCGGGTCTGGCCCGGCAATGACAGGGTGCGTTGGTGATAAAAAAGGCTGTCATCCGCTTGGATGACAGCCTTTTTATTATTCAGCCGCGGCCCAGGTTAGCACCGGTTTTCTCGCCGCGCCGGTTTCGTCCAGGCGGCGGCGGGGGGCGTAGATGGGGGCGTTGGTGAAGCGGTCGCTGTCTCCGGACTTGGCGGCTTCGGCCAGGGCGCGGAGGGTTTCTATGAAGGCGTCGAGGCTTTGCTTGCTTTCTGATTCGGTGGGTTCGATCAGCAAGGCTCCGTGCACCACGAGCGGGAAATACATGGTCATGGGGTGATAGCCCTCATCGATCATGGCTTTCGCGAAGTCTAGCGTGGTGACGCCGGTGTCTTTGAGGAAGCTATCGTCGAACAGCGCCTCATGCATGCAGGGGCCGTCGAAGGACGGCGACATGACCTCCTTCAGGCTGGCGAGGATGTAGTTCGCGGACAGGACCGCGTCCTCGGCGGCTTGTTTGAGGCCGTCGGCGCCGTGGCTCATCATGAAGGTGAGCGCCCGTACATACATGCCCATCTGGCCGTGGAAGGCGGTCAGGCGGCCGAAGCTGCCTGGTAACTCGGCGGCATGTTCAACCAGACGTACGCCGTCGGTGTCACGGACCACATGGGGGGCCGGGACATGGGCGGCGAGACGGGCCGAGAACACCACAGGGCCGGAGCCCGGACCGCCGCCGCCGTGGGGCGTCGAGAAGGTCTTGTGGAGGTTGATATGCATGGCATCGATGCCGAGATCGCCCGGCCGCACGCGGCCGACGATGGCGTTGAAATTGGCGCCGTCGCAATAGAAATAGGCCCCGGCTTCGTGAACCGCCTCGGCTATTTCGATGATCTCGGATTCAAACAACCCGCAGGTATTGGGGTTGGTCAGCATGAGCGCCGCCACATCCGGGCCGAGCTTGGACTTCAAAGCGGCGAAATCGACGCGACCTTTGTCATTGGCCGGGATCGAGACGACGTCGTAGCCGCACAAAGCCGCTGTCGCCGGATTGGTGCCATGGGCCGATTCCGGGACCAGCACCACGCGGCGGGCATCTCCGCGCGCATCATGCGCGGCGCGGATGGCCATGAGGCCGCAGAGTTCACCATGAGCCCCGGCCTTGGGCGAGAGCGCCACGGCGGGCATGCCGGTCAGGGTCATGAGCCAATGGGAGAGTTGCTCCATCAGTTCAATCGCACCCGGCACCGTCGATTGCGGTTGCAGGGGGTGAATATCGCCGAAGCCGGGCAGCCGGGCGATTTTCTCGTTGAGGCGCGGGTTGTGCTTCATGGTGCAGGACCCGAGCGGATACAGCCCCATGTCGATGGCGTAGTTCTTGCGGCTGAGACGGGTGTAATGACGGACCGTTTCCGGCTCCGACAACCCGGCGAGGCCGATTTCGCCCTGACGGTCGAGCCCGCCCAGACGCGAAGCCACCTTCGGAGCGGCCGGCAGATCGACGCCCGAGCGTTTGGTATCGCCGATTTCAAAAATCAGCGCTTCTTCATGATCGAGCCCCTGATTGCCGGAGAAGGTGGCGATCGGTGCAAGACCGGACTCGATGCTGTCGATCCCGGTGGGACGACCTTGTTTGTTCATCATGCGAGCACCTCTTTGAGGCCAGCGACCAGAGCGTCCTGATCGGCGTCACGGTTGATCTCGGTCGAGGCGACCAGCAGATAATTGTCCACACCCGCGTTCGGCAGCAGCCGCGACAGCGGGACGCCCGCGAGAATGCGGCGCGCGGCCAAAGCTTCGACGACCGGAGCGGCCGGACGGTCGAGCTTCAGCGTGAATTCGTTGAAGAAGGTCTTGTTCACGACCGTGAGACCCGGAACGCCTGCGAGCTTGTCGGCGAGTTGCGCCGCCTTGCCATGGTTGATCGCTGCGAGCTGGCGGATGCCCGCTTCGCCGAGCAGCGTCATATGGATCGAGAAGGCGAGCGCGCAAAGGCCCGAATTGGTGCAGATATTGCTCGTGGCCTTTTCGCGGCGGATATGCTGTTCACGGGTCGAGAGCGTGAGCACGAAGCCACGGCGGCCGTCGGCGTCGACGGTCTGACCGCAGAGACGACCCGGCATCTGCCGCATGTATTTCTGACGGGTGGCGAACAGCCCGAGATAAGGCCCGCCGAAATTGAGGCCGTTGCCGATGGACTGGCCCTCCCCCACCACGATATCCGCGCCCATGGCGCCGGGGGATTCTATGGCCCCCAAAGACACAACCTCGGTCACCACCACCACGAGAAGCGCACCGGCTGCGTGGGCGGCTTCGGCCAAGGGCCGCAGATCTTCCACATGGCCATAGGCGCTCGGGTTCTGGACGACGACGCAGGAGGTGTCCTTGTCGATGAAGGGGATGAGATCGTCGGCGCGCTCGATGGCGGGCGGCAACAATGTCACCTGATCGTCGGTATAGGCGGTGACGGTTTTGACGACGTCGGCATATTGCGGATGCAGGCCGCCGGACAGGATCACGTTCTTGCGACGGGTGATGCGGCGCGCCATCAGCACGGCCTCGCCCGCGCCGGTGGAGCCGTCATACATGGAGGCGTTCGCCACTTCCATCCCGGTCAGCATAGCGACCTGGGTCTGGAATTCGAACAGCACCTGCAGCGTGCCCTGAGTGATTTCGGGCTGATAGGGCGTGTAGGACGTCAGGAACTCGCCGCGCTGGATCAGGTGATCGACGGTCGCCGGGACATGGTGGCGGTAAGCCCCCGCGCCAACGAAAAACGGCACGCTGCCAGCCGAGATATTGCGGGCTGCTAGGGCCGACAGATCGCGTTCGACTTCAAGCTCACCCTGAAATCCCGGAAGATCGACGGTGCCCGTACGGCGGGCGGCTGCGGGCACGTCACGAAACAGATCGTCCACCGCGTCCGCGCCGATCCGCGCCAGCATGGCGGCGCGGTCGTCGGACGACAAAGGCAGGTAACGCATCAGGCATGCTCCTCAAGGAACGTCTTGTAGGCGTCGGGGGTCATGAGACCGTCAAGCTCGGACGGGTCCGAAAGCTTGATCGTGAAGAACCAGGCTGTGCTTTCGGCGTCGCTGTTGATGAGCGCCGGGTCATTCGGGAGTTCCTCATTGAAGCTGAGGATTTCGCCGGACACCGGGCAATAGACGTCGCTGGCCGCCTTGACGGATTCGACCACTGCCACCGCGTCACCGGCCTTCAAAACCCGGCCCGCTTCGGGCAGTTCGACGAACACCACGTCGCCCAACTGGCTTTGCGCGAAGTCGCTGATGCCGACGGTGCCGACGCCATCGGCAACCTTGATCCATTCGTGATCTTTGGTGAAATAAAGCCCGTTTGTCATATCTGCCTCTTGTTTGAAAAAGGGTTTGTTCGGGTGAGACTTAGGTCCTGTCGCTTGCGCTCAGGAGTTCAAATTTTGGCCTTACGGACGTAGCGTGGGGCGACGAAGGGCAGCGCCACGACCTCGGCCGGGATGGCTTTGCCGCGCACGAGAAGGCCGACGCGGGTCCCCACGGCGACGTGAGCCGGAGCCACATAGCCCATGGCGATGGGGCCGTTCACGCTGGGCCCGAAGCCGCCGCTGGTGACGAGGCCGATGACCTGGCCGTCAGCATCGACGATTTCAGCGCCTTCGCGGGCCGGGATGCGGCCTTCGGGTTTGAGCCCCACGCGGCGGCGCGACGGGCCGGAGGCGAGCTCGCTCAGCACGCGGGCGGCACCGGGGAAATTGGCCTCTTCCCGGCGGCGTTTCGGGATGGCCCACATCAGACCGGCTTCAACTGGCGAAGTGGCGGGGTCGAGGTCATGGCCATAAAGGCAAAGCCCGGCCTCAAGACGAAGCGAATCGCGGGCACCGAGGCCGATGGGCTCGACTTCCGGTTCGCCAAGCAGAGCTTCGGCCAAGGCCACCGCGCCGCTGTTCGGGATGGAGATTTCGAAGCCATCTTCGCCGGTGTAGCCCGAGCGGCTGACATAGCAGGACTGGCCGAGGATGGTGAAGACGCCCGCTTCCATGAATTCAAGCGCGGCAACACCCGGGGCGAAACGGTCGAGCACGGCGGCAGCCTCAGGCCCCTGAAGGGCGAGAAGCGCGCGGTCCTCAAGCCGGGTCAGCCGGGCCTTGCCCTCAAGCGCCGCAGCGATGCGTGGGAAATCGGTTTCCTTGCAGCCGGCGTTGACCACGAGATAGAGCCGGTTATCGCCGAGTTCCGGCACCACGCGGGTGACCATCAGGTCATCCTCGATACCGCCCGCGTCATTCATCAGCAAACTGTATTTCTGGCGTCCGGGCGTGAGCCCGCGCAGATCGCCGGGGAGGATTTCTTCCAGCGTCGCCGCCACATCGCGACCGTCGAGGCCATCGAGAAACGCCTGCCCCATGTGGGAGACGTCGAACAGCCCGGCACCCGTGCGGGTTGCCGCATGTTCCTTGAGGATCCCGGCCGGATACTGCACCGGCATGGCATAGCCCGCGAACGGCACCATGCGCGCGCCCAGACGGACATGCAGATCATAGAGGGGTGTTTTGCGAATTTCGACCTGGTCGCCGGTATCGGACATCTGGAATTCCCATGGATGCAAAAAGGTATAGCACAGCCACACGAATCGCTTCGTGCGGCAATGCCCCCTCTGTCATTGGGACCTGAGAGATTTCGCCGCTCCCATCTGGCAATGGGCTCGACTTACCCCGTCGGTGAAGACAGCCTGCGCTGCCCTGCTTTCCAGAGTGCCTGTCTGCTCGCGGTCCGTTGTGCCTGAGAGTTTCCGGGGCGGTTGCTCCTTCGGCGTCGTCTCCGGCAAGACATTCAGATTGCTGTCTTGTCGGGGTTGATCTCTCCCGCGAGAGGTCTGTATGGCAAGTCGGCCGATCATAAGCGCGCGGCCTTGGGAGTCAATTGGAGTTTGGCGAGGGGGGGAGTTATCGTGCCGGTTCGGTCTTCTTGTCATTACCGGGCCTGACCCGGTAATCCACGGGGTCAGCGGGTGAGCGGCGGAGAGATGGATTGCCGGGTCAGGCCCGGCAATGACAGGTAGGGGGTTCGGTCGGGACAGCTTATTAGGGCCTGACGAAGCTATCATGCCGCTCCAAACTTCTTGTCATTACCGGGCTTGACCCGGTAATCCACGAGACAAGCAGGGGAGCGGCGGAGAGATGGATTGCCGGGTCAGGCCCGGCAATGACAGGTATTTGGTATGGCAATATCGAAGCTATCGCGCCGCGCCAAACTTCTTGTCATTACCGGGCTTGACCCGGTAATCCACGGGACAAGCAGGGGAGCGGCGGAGAGATGGATTGCCGGGTCAGGCCCGGCAATGACAGGTATTATTATATGGCAATATCGAAGCTATCGCGCCGCGCCAATCTTCTTGTCATTACCGGGCTTGACCCGGTAATCCATGGGGCAAGCGGGGAGCGGCGGAGAGATGGATTGCCGGGTCGGGCCCGGCAATGACATTATATCTTTAATTCAGTAGTGAGCGCCCCATGATCAGTTGGCAGGATTTTGAAAATATCGGTTTGCGCATTGGCACCATTGAACGGGTTGAGCCCTTTCCTGAGGCCAAAAAGCCCGCATATAAGCTTTGGGTCAATCTCGGGCCGCTTGGGGTCAAGCAATCGAGCGCGCAGGTGACGGACTTGTACAGCCCGGCGGATTTGCTGGGGAAACAGGTGCTCTGCGTTACCAATTTCCCGCCGAAGCGCATTGCCGGGTTCCGCTCGGAAGTTCTGGTCACCGGGGTTTACCGGGAGGACGGGGCCGTGGTGCTTGCGAGCTTTGAGCATAAGGTGCCGGACGGCAGTCTGCTTGCCTGAGATGGTTTCCTCCCTCTCCCCTTGGGCAGGAAATGGTGTATAACCGCCCCATGACAGAGGATAGCAGCATGACCCGACCGCCTATGGACATCCTGATCGCCAGCCCGCGCGGCTTTTGTGCCGGGGTGGACCGTGCCATTCAGATTGTGGAGCGGGCGCTCGAAAAATTCGGGCCGCCGGTCTATGTGCGGCATGAGATCGTCCATAACCGCTATGTGGTCGAAAGCCTTGAGAAACGTGGAGCGATCTTTGTCGATGAGCTGGATGAAGTTCCGGCCGACGCCCCCGTGGTGTTTTCGGCCCATGGCGTGCCGAAAGCGGTGCCGGCTGAGGCGACGCGGCGCAATATGATGTTTCTCGACGCCACCTGCCCGCTGGTCAGCAAAGTGCATCGCGAGGCCGAACGTCACGACCGCAGCGGTTATGAGATTGTGCTGATCGGCCATGCCGGGCATCCGGAAGTGATCGGCACCATGGGCCAGCTGCCCGAGGGCACCATCACCCTGATCGAGACCGTGGCCGATGTGGAACGCCTGGAGCCACGTGATCCGGCGAAGCTTGCCTATATCACCCAGACCACCTTGTCGGTCGATGACACCACGGAAATCGTCGCCGCCCTGCAGCGCCGCTTCCCCGGCATTCATGTGCCGAAAAAAGAAGACATCTGCTACGCCACCACCAACCGTCAGAACGCCGTCAAGGCCATTGCCGAACGCTGCGATCTGGTGCTGGTGATCGGGGCACCGAATTCATCGAATTCGCTGCGTCTGGTGGAAGTCGCCGCCAAGGCCGGGTGCCGGTCGCATCTGGTGCAGCGGGCTACGGACATCGACTGGAGCTGGTTTGACGGCGTGCGTACCCTTGGCATCAGTGCCGGAGCCTCGGCCCCGGAAACGCTGGTGGAAGAAGTGATCGAAGCCTGCCGGGCCCGGTTTGATGCCAGCATCGAGACCATCACCACCGTCACCGAAGACGTGAGCTTCAAAATCCCTTCGATCCTCAACGCGTAAAATCAACATCATGGCTGTCTATACCGAAGTTTCCGCCGATGACATCAGCGCATTCGTGGCCGAATACGGCCTTGGGGCGGTGCTCACCTTCAAGGGCATTGCCGAGGGGGTGGAGAATTCCAATTACCTCCTGCAGACCGAAGGCGGGAGCTTCATTCTGACGCTTTATGAAAAGCGCGTGAAGCCTGAGGACCTGCCCTATTTCATTACGCTCATGGATCATCTGGCGGCGCGCGGCATCACCTGCCCGCGCCCGGTGCATGACCTTGAGGGCGTCGCTCTGAAGACTCTGTGCGACCGTCCGGCGGCCATGGTGAGCTTTCTGAACGGCATCTCGCTCAAGCGGCCGAGCTTTGCTCATTGCGGGGAACTCGGGCGGGCGTTGGCCGAGCTTCATCAGGCGGCGGCGGATTTCACCGGCTTTCGCGCCAATGCGCTGTCGCTTGAGGGCTGGCAGGATCTGGCCGCCAAAGCCGCGCCGGGCGCGGACAGCGTGGCTCCCGGGCTTGAACAGACCATCCGCGATGAAATCGCCTGGCTTGAGGCCGCATGGCCCCATGACCTGCCAAGCGGTGTCATTCATGCCGATCTCTTTCCCGACAATGTGTTTTTCCTGGGTGAGAAACTGTCGGGGATCATTGATTTCTATTTCGCCTGCAATGACGCCCTCGCCTATGACCTCGCCATCTGCATCAATGCCTGGTGCTTTGAGCCGGACGGCGCGTTCAATGCCACCAAGGCACGGCAGATGGTCGCGGGCTATCAGGCCGTGCGGCCGATGACAGCGCAGGAAATCGCGGCGTTCCCGATCCTCTGCCGGGGGGCCGCGCTGCGGTTCCTGCTGACCCGGTTGTATGACTGGCGCAACCAGATCGATGGCGCGCTGGTGCGGCCGCATAATCCGATTCCGTTTCTGGAGCGGCTCAGGTTCCATCAGCAGAGCCTGAGCGCCGCCACCTATGGATTCGACGCGGAATGACCGGGCCTATTGTCACGCTCAAGGTCGAGATTTACAGCGACGGCGCCTGTTCGGGCAATCCGGGGCCGGGCGGCTGGGGCGCGCTCCTGCTGTGGAACGGCAAGCAGAAAGAGATTTGGGGCGGCGAACCCGACAGCACCAACAACCGTATGGAACTTAAGGCCGCGATCGAGGGCCTCAATGCCCTGACCCGGCCGTGCAAGGTGACGCTCCATACCGACAGCCGCTATGTCATGGACGGCATCACCAAATGGATCCACGGCTGGAAGAAAAACGGCTGGCGCACGGCGGATAAAAAGCCGGTCAAGAATGTGGACCTGTGGCAGGAACTGGATGACGCCTTGAAGCCCCATGATGTCACCTGGATCTGGGTCAAAGGCCACGCCGGACATGCCGGGAATGAACGGGCGGATGCGTTGGCAAGACGTGGGGTTGAGGAATTGCGGGTGGGGTAGATGGATTGCCGGGTCAAGCCCGGCAATGACAGATATTATTACTGCTTAATTTTCGACGGTTGTTGTTTTGCCAAAATTGTCATTGCCGGGCTTGACCCGGCAATCCATTCTTGGTGGCATGACAGGCTGTTACTGGGTCTATATTCTCGCGAGTCGGCCGAATGGGACGCTTTATGTGGGCGTCACCCGTGATCTTGTCCGGCGCTGTTATGAACATCGTGAAGGGCTGGTTGAAGGCTTTACCAGGCAGCATGGCGTTAAGCAGCTGGTGTATTTTGAGGCCCATGACGACGTGCGGATTGCGTTGCAGCGGGAGAAGAATATCAAACACTGGTCGCGGCAATGGAAGATCGAGCTTATTCGCTCGGGGAATCCGGAGTGGTGCGATCTTTATGAGAGTATTGTGGGCTGAGAGGCTGATGGATTGCCGGGTCAAGCCCGGCAATGACATTAAAAAACATGGTCAGCAGTAACACTGATTTTTGCTGTCATGACCGGGCTTGACCCGGTCATCCATGGTGCACGCGGTTATCCCTCGACCCGTTCCACCCTCAGGATCACATGTTCTACGGCCGTCACCCTTACATGGGTTCCGGCGGGGAGGTCGGGGCCTTCTACGACCCAGGTGGTGTCGTCGACGCGGATTTTGCCGCGGCCGTTTATTAAGGGGTTCTCCAACGTGAACACCCGGCCGACATATTGCGCGCCGCGGCGGTTCAACAGGCTGTCTTCGGTGGCTATGGGGTTGCGGCGCAGGATCTTGCGGCCGAGGAAGACGCTGACCACCGCCAGTACGGCATAGATCACTCCCTGTAGCCCTAGGCTCAATCCCGGAATGACGATCAACAACAGGGCCATCGCCCCCGCCGCGAGGCCGAGCCAGAGAAAGGCGATGCCGGGGGCTAGGATTTCGATCGACACCAGCGCCACGGCGATGATGGCCCAGGTCCAGTGATCCATGACAAGCAACTCGGTTACTGAAGCAAAATGTTCCATTACTTTAACTCCGGGGACGTCCGGCGCTTGGAATGCCGCTCCCGCTTGCGCCTGCGTCGCCGAGGCCTTTCCACAGTTCCTGAATGCCGCCGATGGAGCCGATGACGCTTGAGGCTTCAAGCGGCATGAACACCAGTTTCTGACTGGGCGAGCGGGCGAAACTTTCAAGCGCGGTCACATATTTCTGGGCGATGAAGTAATTGATTGCGAGCGGATTGCCGGCCGAGATGGCGGTCGAGACCATGTCGGTGGCCCGGGCTTCGGCTTCGGCCGAGCGTTCGCGGGCCTCGGCATCGCGAAAGGCGGCTTCGCGACGGCCTTCAGCGGCGAGAATGGCGGCTTGCTTTTCGCCCTCGGCCTTGAGGATTTCGGCCTGACGCACGCCTTCGGCTTCGAGAATATTTGCGCGCTTTTCGCGTTCCGCCTTCATCTGCCGGGCCATCGAGTCAATAAGATCGGTCGGCGGCTGCATGTCCTTGATTTCAATGCGCGTGACCTTGATGCCCCAGGGTGCTGTGGCGTCATCGACCACGTTCAGAAGCTTGGCGTTAATGCGGTCGCGCTGCGACAATAGTTCGTCAAGATCCATGCCGCCCATGACGGTACGGATGTTGGTCATGGTGAGCTGCAGGATCGCATGTTCGAGCTGACGCACTTCATAAGCGGCTTTGGCGGCGTCTAGGACCTGATAGAACACCACGCCATCGACCCGCACCATGGCGTTGTCACGGGTGATCGCCTCCTGACTGGGGATGGCGAGCACCTGTTCCTGCATGTTGATCTTAGCCCCGATCACGTCGATCACCGGGATGATGATATGAAAGCCCGGGCGCAGCGTCATCGTATAGCGCCCCATGCGCTGCACGGTATATTCAAAACCCTGCGGCACCACCTTCGCACCCATGAAGATGATGATCACGGCCAGCACAATCATCGCTACAGCAAACGGTCCCATATTCGGTCCCCTCATACATTCCTATTTGAGTCTTATCATATTGCTATGATCGGCAAAAAAATAGGGGGGCTGACGCCCCCCTATCCTCGTAATCATAGGCAAAGCTTAAAGCTGGCCCAAAGCATGTTCTGCGGTTGACACCTTGAATTCGCCCGGGGCTTCGACATTCACGTCCTTCACGACGCCGTCTTTGACAATGAGCGAGAAGCGCTGACCGCGCTGGCCCATGCCGAATTTGGTGGCGTCAAGCCCGAGGCCGAGGGCACGGCTGAATTCGCCGTTGCCGTCCGCGAGCATGGTCACCCGATCCTGCGCCGACTGGCTTTTGCCCCAGGCGTCCATGACGAAGACGTCATTGACGGCGATGCAGATGAGTTCATCGACACCCTTGGCTTTGAACTCGGCGGCTTTTTCAATGAATCCCGGCAGATGCTTCATGGAGCAGGTGGGCGTGAAAGCGCCCGGCACCGAAAACAGCACCGCGGTCTTGCCTTTGAAATAGTCCGAGGTCTTGACCGGAGCGGGACCATCCTTGCTCATATGCATCAGGGTGGCGTCCGGTAGCTTATCACCGACTTTAATGGTCATGGCCATGCTCTCCTCATGGGGGGAATGAAACTTATGCCCAAGCTTACTTAAGACCCTGCCCGCACACAAGTTTGCTGAGCGGAGGCAAGCGGCACGCCGTCCCAGGCAATGGGCTGGCCGGCAGGCGGGCGCAGCACCAGATGGATTGGTTCAGCCTTGCGGGGATCGACAGATTTCAGGCCCCGCACGTCCAACGTCAGACGCCGGCCGTCCGCAGCTACAACCGGGCGGCCATAGGTGACGCCGTCCGGTCCGTCCACATAAACGTCGATCGCCGCTTTTTTCGGCAAGGCCGCTGCGAGCGTCAGGGTCAGACGCGGTTTGCCACAATGGGTCTCATATTGTGCGGCGGAGATACTGACCGGGCCCTTCTGGTGCGGAATGCGGGCTTCGTACAGGCGGATCAACGCCGCTTCGGCGGTCGGCTGCGCGGTCCCCGCAGGGACAAACAGGCGGTAGCGGGCCTCAAGCGGCACGCAGATCTCCTCGCACACCATATAGTCGACCTTGAGCCTGAGATCGGCCGCCTGCCCCGGATTTTTGAGCCGGACATGAAGCGGCAACACCACATCGTTGCGGTAGATATAGCTGTCGAGACCGAATACCGACATGCGTTCCGGCGCGGGCCAGCCGACCGACACATCAGCCACATTGGTTGACCCGGCCCAATCCCAATCCGGCGGCAACCCGGCATCGCCCGGCGCGCGCCAATAGGTTTTCCATTTGCCTTTCAACGCCACCTGCCAGCCAAGCTCAAGCTGATCGCGGCCGGGAGCCACAGCCGTGACCGCAGAAACCAGCCGCGTATCCGCCTGGGTCCCAAGCTCCCAGAGCGACGCCCGGGAGGGCAGATCGTCGGCGAGCGCTCCGCTCACGACCCCGCAGCAAATAAGGGCTGAAATCGAACACAAAGCTTGCATGGAAAGCGTCATACTCCTTGAGGCCGCAGATGAATATGGTCCCCAGCCTAGACGTCTCGGGCTGTGAACAGAATGGCTATGTGCTGTTTCGGCTTCAAAGAAACGTGAACGACCGACAAAAGCTCAAGCGGATAGCTTTGACCTGTGCAACGCCTTCTTGCCCACAACCGGAAAAAGACCGATCCTTAGAGGATATCCTCCCTTCCGATCTCAATGGATATACGACCCATGCCAATGCGCAAAGACGACGGCTATCTGACCGGCCAACTTTTACTGGCCATGCCCAGCATGGACGACCCAAGGTTCGCGCGCAGCGTGATCTATGTTTGCGCCCATAACGCCGATGGCGCCATGGGGCTTGTCATCAACCGCCTGAATACCGCCATCTCTTTCCCCGAACTGATGAACCAGCTCGGCATCCCGACCCGCATGTTGGCGCCGCAGGTGCCGATTTTCGCTGGCGGCCCGGTGGAAATCGGGCGCGGCTTCGTGCTGCATTCGGCGGATTATGTGCAGGAAACGACTCTGGTGGTGAGCGAGACCATCGCCCTCACCGCGACCGTCGATGTGCTCTCGGCCATCGCCGAAAACCGTGGCCCGCGCGCGAATCTCATCGCCCTAGGGTATGCCGGATGGGGGCCCGGCCAGCTTGAGAATGAAATGCACCGCAATGGCTGGCTGACGGTGGAAGCCGATGAAAATCTGGTGTTTTTTACCGATGTGACGCTGAAATGGCCGCGCGCGGTGGCTAAGCTTGGGATTGATATCAGCATGTTGTCGAGCGATGCCGGGCATGCTTGAGGCAGTGGATTGCCGGTTGAAATATGGATTGCCGGGTCAAGCCCGGCAATGACAATTTAAGGTTAGTTATGACCGTTGAAATTATATGTCATTGCCGGGCTTGACCCGGCAATCCATTACTTGAACCTTGCGGCGATGCGGTCGTAGTCTTCGAGGGCGCTTAAGGGGCCGATGGCGGCTAGTGACAGCGGGCCGTCTTTCAGGACGCGGATGGCCATGCGTTCTACGGCTTGTTCGTCTACGGCGTCGATGGCGGCGACCATTTCCTCGATCGGGATGATGCGGCCGAAAATCAGCATCTGGCGGCCGATCTGGTCCATGCGCGAGGACGAGCTTTCAAGCGACATCAGGAGCCCGGCCTTCAACTGGGCGCGACCACGTGCCACCTCGTCAGCACCGGCTTTGGCGGCGAGTGACGTCATTTCTCCGGCGATCACCGGGATGAGGTCGGCGACTTCTTTTTCGCCGGTCCCCGCATAGACGCCCAGACCGCCGCCGTCCACATAGCCCTGTGCGAAGGAATAGACCGAATAGGCGAGGCCGCGCACTTCGCGCACTTCCTGAAAGAGGCGTGAAGACATGCCGCCGCCGAGCACGGTCGAATAAACCTGAAAGGCGTAATAATCCGGATCATCAAAGGCGAGACCATTGAAGCCGAGGGTCACATGGGCCTGTTCTAGGACGCGAGTCTCGCGCCGTTCGCCGCCGGTATAGATGGCCGCTTCCGGTGCGGGACGGGGCCCGGCCGAGGTCTTGCCGAAGGTGTCTTCAGCCCGGCGCACCAGATCCTGATGATCGACCTTGCCGACCCCGACCATGACCAAACGTTCGCCCCGGTAATGAGTGTCGATATAGCCCGCGAGCTGGTCGCGGGTCATATTCCCGACCGTCTCGTTGGTGCCGAGAATGGGCCGTCCCATGGCCTGGCCCGGATAGGTCGCCTCCTGCAGCATGTCGAACACGAGGTCGTCCGGGGTGTCGTTGGCCTGGCCGATTTCCTGCAGGATCACCTGACGTTCGCGCTCAAGCTCGTCGGGCTCGAAGGTCGAATTCAACAGGATGTCGGACAGGATATCGACGCCGAGCGCCACATCGTCCTTGAGCACGCGGGCGTAATAAACCGTGTTCTCGCGCGAGGTATAGGCGTTGAGATAACCACCCACATTCTCGATTTCTTCGGCAATGCCACGTGCGGTCCGGCGTGCGGTGCCCTTGAAGGCCATATGTTCGAGCATATGGGCAATGCCGTTGATCCCGGCGTCTTCATGCCGGGCTCCGACATCGGCCCAGACGCCGACGGTGGCCGTCTCAAGCTGCGGCATCGTCTCGGTGATGACGCGCATGCCGTTTGCAAGCGTGGTGATCTCTAGGGTCATGCCAAAGCCTTGGTTGCGCCGATATGGCTGCGAATATACGCCTTGATGGTCTCAAGGTCATTGGGGAGGCTGTCATAGCGTTCGGCCCGCGTCATCAGGTCGCCCATGCGCGCGGGCAAGGTCGGATGAACGCCGGTGGCCGCTTCGACCGCGTCGGGGAATTTTGCTGCGTGGGCGGTGGCGAGGGTCACCATGGGCACATGTCTGTCGCGCCTCATGCGGGCTGCTGCCGCGAGGCCGACCGCCGTATGAGGATCGGCGAGCATGCCGGTCGCCTCATAGGTGGCCTTGATGGCGGCCCGGGTTTCGTCCTCGCTGACGCGGGTGGCGTCGAACAGGGCGCGCGTCGACTGAAGCTCGGTGGCGCCGATGCGGAATTCGCCGCTGTTCGCGAAGTCATCCATAAGCCCGGTGACTTGCGCTCCGTCGCGGCCATGAAGATCGAACAGCAGCCGTTCGAAATTGCTGGAGACCTGAATGTCCATGCTTGGGGTGATGGTCGGTACTACCGTACCCTTGGTATAGGCCCCGGTTTCGAACGTGCGGGCAAGGATATCATTGATGTTGGTGGCGACGATCAATTGCTGGATCGGCACGCCCATCTGACGCGCCACATAGCCCGCATAGATATCGCCGAAATTGCCGGTCGGTACCGAGAACGCCACTTCGCGATCAGGTGCGCCGAGGGCGACCGCCGTCGTCACGTAATAGACCACCTGCGCCATGACCCGGGCCCAGTTGATCGAATTGACCGCCGACAGATGGAGGCTGTCGCGGAACTCAAGATCATTGAACATGGCCTTGACCATGGCCTGACAGTCATCGAACGTGCCATCGACCGCGATGTTATGCACATTGTTCGACAACACGGTGGTCATCTGACGGCGCTGCACATCCGAGACCCGGCCGGCCGGATGGAGCATGAAAATCTCGACGCAGTCACGATCCCGGCAGGCTTCAATTGCGGCCGAGCCGGTATCGCCCGAAGTCGCGCCGACCACCGTCACCTTTTGTCCGCGCGCGGTCAGGAAATGATCGAAAAACTGACCAAGCAACTGAAGCGCCACGTCTTTGAAGGCGAGGGTCGGGCCGTGATAAAGTTCCATCAGCCAATCGGCGCTGTCGAGCTGCACGAGCGGCACCACCGCCTGGTGGCTGAAGCTTTTATAGGCTGCCTCCACCAGACCACCCAACTGATCCGACGTCAGCGCCGGAGCCACGAAGGGCGCCATGATACGGGTCGCCGCCTCCGCATAGGACAGCCCCGACAAGGCGCGGAGATCGGCGGCGCTCAGCTGCGGCCAGGCGGCCGGGACATAAAGCCCGCCATCACGGGCGAGGCCCGTAAGCGTCACATCGGCAAAATCAAGTTCGGGCGCGCGACCGCGCGTACTGACGTATTTCACGTCCAGATCTCCGGTAAGATAAGGTCCTCAGGCGGCCTGCAGATTAGCGGCGGCGCCTGATATAAACAATATAAATGACGATCAGCACCAGGGCGAAGCCAAACCAGGTCACCGCATATTGCAGGTGATCGTTCGGGATCTTGACCCGGGTCTGACCGCCGATCGGCAGACCGCCGAGATTGGGCCGGTCATCCGCCTCGACAATGATCGGGGCGAGCTTATAGCCGATGGCCTGGGCCATGGGCGGAAGATCGAGCGCGAACCATTCATTCTCCGCCACATGGGGCTTCGGGGCGAGAAACCCGGCCTTGCGCGGGACCCGGCTCATGCCCGAGACCTCGACCAGGCCGACGATCTGCCCGTCCGGCCGCGTGGCGGGATCAAGGCGCGACGCCGGCACCCAGCCGCGATCGACGAGCACAGCCACCCCGCCCGCCCGCATAAGCGGCGTCAGGATATGATAGCCGCCCTGCCCGGTGACCGCGGTGGAGAACAGATGAATTTCCTTGGTGTGATCGAAGATCCCGCGCAGGGTCACGCGCTTGTAGTTCCAGTCCTGCGCATGCTCGATCTGCAACGGCAGCGGCACCGGCGCGCCCTTCATGCCGCTGTCGATTGCGGCCAGCAGAGCCTCTTTCTCATGCAGCCGGTCGAGCTGCCAGAAACCGAATTTCAACAGGATGGCCAAGGCGATGACAACCGTGATCCCGAGGCCCGGATAGCGGCGTATGGCGTCAAACATCGCGTTTTCCTTCAGAGATACCGCAGTCCCATTCTAACAATCAGGCCCGCATGCAGAACATGCGGGCCTGACAGTCAGACATTTTCAATCACATGACCAGAATGGCCGATCATGCTCAATTCATTGCAGCAGAGCTGCCCGAAGATCCCCACACATAAATGCAGGCGAACAGGAACAGCCAGACCACGTCAACGAAATGCCAGTACCAGGCGGCAGCTTCGAGACCGAAGTGATGATCCGAAGTGAAGTGACCCTTCAGCGCGCGGATCAGGCAGACCAGCAAGAACAGGGTGCCGACCAGCACGTGGAAACCGTGGAAGCCGGTCGCCATATAGAAGGTCGAACCATAGATGCTGCCCGCGAAGGCAAAGGTCGCATGATGATATTCGTAAGCCTGAATAGCGGAGAAACAGGCGCCAAGCACGACCGTGCAGATCAGGCCCTGGGCCAGCCCCTTGCGGTCGCCATGGACGATCGCATGATGGGCCCAGGTCACCGTGGTGCCAGACAGCAGCAGAATGAGCGTGTTGATCAGCGGCAGATGCCAGGGATCAAGCGTTTCAATGCCTTCTGGCGGCCAGATATGAGCCAGGTTTTTCGGAAACAGCGCGGTATCGAAAAAGGCCCAGAACCAAGCCACGAAGAACATGACTTCGGAGGCGATGAACAGAATCATGCCATAGCGCAGGTGAATCTGCACCACCGGGGTATGATGGCCCTGATGTTCAGCTTCATTCACAACGTCACGCCACCAGGCGAACATGCAATAAAGCAAAGCGATAATACCGACGGCGAAAATGGCCCACGGTCCACCATGCATCCAGGTGATTCCGCCAATCGCAGAGATCAGCGCGCTACCCGAGCACAGAATCGGCCATGGGCTCGGATCGACAAGATGGTAATCATGGTCTTTGGCATGTACGTCGGCCATGACGTCAAACTCCCTGAAACGGTCTTTATTTCCACACCCCTGAGCCCCGCGATCACGCGACGCGCCTGAGGAAATTCCCTATTCTTTAGCCTTGAAAAAGGTATAGGACAACGTGATTTCCTCAACCTCTTTCACGTTTAGATCGTCGGCGATGGCCGGATCGATGAAAAACGTCACCGGCATCTCCACGGACTCATGCGGTTGCAAGGTCTGTTTGGTGAAACAGAAACAGGCAATCTTGTTAAAGTAAGGTGCCGCCTTTTCTGGCGTCACGTTGAAAATAGCGGTGCCGGTCACTGGTTTATCGCTGTCGTTGACGGCGCGATAATAGATCAGCGCCTCCTCACCGATACGGATTTTCACCCGGCGCTGCACCGGCTCGAACCGCCAGGGCACGCCCGGAGCCACATCGGCGTTGAAATCGATCGTGACCTCCCGATCAAGGATCGGCACGTCATAGGAGTTGCTTGCAACCTTCGGCGTTCCGGCGAAGCCCGTCACCTGGCAGAAGATGCGATAGAGCGGCACAGACGCAAACGCGAGCCCGACCATGCCGATCACTATCGACAGCAGAATAATAGCCAGTCGGGTATTCTTGTTGCCGCCGGGGCCATCAACTTTGTCAACAGCCTGCGTCATCAGTTGCCACCCATCTTGGCCATGGTGATGAAGAAAAACAGCACCACGAGTCCAAGCAGGACACCCGCGAGGGCGTAATTGCGGCCACGCCGCTTTTTATGTTCTTCACTGAGGGGCATCAGAAGAAACCTCCGACAACATGATCAACCAGCAGCATGATGAAAATCATGAAGAGATACAAAAGCGACAGCTTGAACAACCCGCGCGCGGCCTGCACCTCGACACGCTCGCGCCAGACGCGCCAGGCCTGCACCACGAAGGCGAGGCCGAGGAGGCTGGCCGAAATGCCATAGATCGCACCGGTCATGCCGATCATCCAGGGCACGACACCAAGGGGTGCGAGCAACAGGCTATAAATCAGGATCTGCTTGCGGGTTTCACGCTCCCCCGACACCACCGGCAGCATGGGCACGCCCACGGCCTTGTAATCTTCGGAGGTAAAGAGCGACAGCGCCCAGAAATGCGGCGGCGTCCAGAAGAAGATGATGGCGAACAGCAACACCGACTCGAGGCTGACAGTCCCCGTCACGGCCGCCCAGCCGATCATGGGAGGGAACGCCCCGGCCGCACCGCCAATGACGATGTTCTGCGGCGTGCGCCGCTTGAGCCACATGGTGTAGACGAAAACATAAAAACAGATGGTGAGCGCGAGCAACGCCGCGGCGACCCAATTGATCGCAAGCCACATCAGCACCACGGAGGCCACCGACAACGTAATCCCGAAGCCGAGGGCCTCGCCGGGCGTAACGCGGCCGCTTGGCACCGCACGGTTAATGGTGCGCTTCATGCGCGCATCAATGTCGGCGTCATACCACATATTCAGGCAGCCCGATGCCCCGGCGCCCACGGCAATACAAAGAATAGCCGTGAACGCGAGGATCGGATGGATCGTGCCCGGCGCGAGATAAAGTCCCACAGCGCCGGTAAAGACAACGAGTGACATGACCCGTGGCTTCAACAATGACCAATAATCGCTGGCGGTCGGAAAATGGTCCCGTCCACTCACCAAAGTTGCATTGTCCATTTTGGTAGTCATATCGATTCCGTTGCTAGGTCGTAAACGGCGGTTTGGCCGCTTATCGCGGCCAAACCATTAAGAGATTGATTTACTTGATCCGCGGCAGCTTCTCGAACTGATGGAAGGGCGGCGGGGAGCTCAGTGTCCACTCAAGCGTGGTTGCACCTTCGCCCCACGGATTGTCCGGGCACGGCACTTTGGACCGCAGGGTCCGCCAGCACACCAGCAGGAACACCAACACGCCAGCGCCCGAGATATAGGACCCGACCGAGGACACGAAGTTCCAACCGGCAAATACATCCGGATAATCGACGTAACGGCGCGGCATGCCAGCAAGACCAAGGAAATGCTGCGGGAAGAAAATCAGGTTGACGCCGATGAAGGTCATCCAGAAATGCAGCTTGCCCAGGCCTTCGGGATACTGATGACCCGACATTTTGCCAATCCAGTAATAGAACCCGGCAAAGATCGAGAACAGAGCACCCATGGACATGGTGTAGTGGAAATGCGCCACGACGTAATAGGTGTCATGGACCGTGGTATCGATGCCCGCGTTCGACAGCACCACGCCGGTCACGCCGCCGATGGTGAAGAGGAAGATCATACCGACAGCGAACAGCATCGGTGTGCGGAACTCGATGGAGCCGCCCCACATGGTGGCAATCCAGGAGAAGATCTTGATGCCCGTGGGCACCGCAATCACCATGGTCGCCGCCAGGAAGTAAGCCTTGGTGTCCACATTGAGGCCGACCGTATACATGTGGTGAGCCCACACGATGAAGCCGACAGCGCCAATGGCCACCATGGCATAAGCCATGCCGAGATAACCGAAGATAGGCTTGCGCGAGAAGGTCGAGATGATGTGGCTGACAATGCCGAAGCCCGGCAGGATCAGAATATACACTTCAGGATGACCGAAGAACCAGAACAGATGCTGGAACAGGATCGGATCCCCGCCGCCTTCCGGATTAAAGAAGGTGGTGCCGAAGTTGCGGTCCGTCAGCAGCATGGTGATGCCACCGGCCAGAACCGGAAGCGACAACAGCAGCAGGAACGCGGTCACCAGAACCGACCAGGCAAAGAGCGGCATCTTGTGCAGCGTCATGCCCGGAGCGCGCATGTTGAAAATGGTGGTGATGAAGTTGATGGCGCCAAGGATCGACGAGGCACCGGCCAAATGCATGGACAGAATCACGAAGTCCATGGCAGGCCCTGGCGAACCGCTGGTCGACAACGGCGGATACATGGTCCAACCGCCGCCCGAGCCGTTCACGTTCGGAGCGCCTTCAACGAACAAAGACGTGAGAAGCAAGATCAGCGACGCCGGCAGAAGCCAGAAGCTGATGTTGTTCATACGCGGGAAGGCCATGTCCGGCGCACCGATCATGATCGGCACGAACCAGTTGCCAAAGCCCCCAATCAACGCCGGCATGACCATGAAGAAGATCATAAGCAGCGCATGCGCCGTCACCAGCGTGTTGAACAGATGAGCCGCCGCATCCATGTTCCCACCGGTGAAGTGGGTGAGGAAGGTGACGCCCGGATGCATAAGCTCGATCCGCATCAGGACCGAGAATGATCCGCCGATAATCCCGGCGATAATCGCAAAGATCAGGTACATGGTCCCGATGTCTTTGTGATTGGTTGACAAAAGATAGCGCCGCCATCCGGTCGGATGGTCGTGGTGAGCGCCGTGCGCTTCAGCCGTGCCTGCCATTACTGAAATCTCCCTTAAACCGATTACCGGACAGCCAGAGCAGCGACTTCGTCGCCCGCAGCTGTCTGGTTCGATGCAACTCCACCCTTGGCATGTTCAAGCCAGGCTGCGTATTTGGCTTCACTCACGACTTCGACCACGATGGGCATGAACGCATGATTATTGCCGCAAAGTTCCGAACACTGACCATAATAGATGCCTTCCTTCTCGGCCCGGAACCAGGTTTCGTTCAGACGACCCGGCACAGCATCGATCTTCACGCCGAAAGCCGGAACGGCCCAGGCATGAACCACGTCGGAAGCGGTCACCAGCACACGCACGATCTTGTTCACCGGCACCACCACATGGGCGTCCGCAGCGAACAGATACGGCTTGTTCTGTGCCATGGCTTCCGCCTTGGACAGCATGTTGGCGTCAAAGCCAAGGCCTTCATGGTCTGGATATTCATAGGACCAGTACCACTGATTGCCGATGGCCTTGACGGTCACATCGGCGGTCGGGATACGATCCTGCAGATACAGCAGCTTGAAGGACGGAATAGCGATAAACACCAGGATCAGGACCGGGATCAGCGTCCAGATCACTTCGATCGTGGTGTTATGGGTGGTTTTTGACGGCACCGGATTGGCTTTGCGGTTGAACCGCACGGCCACATAAATGATGAGGGCCGACACCAACAGCGTAATCGCGGCGATGATGACCAAAAGCTCGGTATGGAACTTTTCGACATCGCGCATCACTTCGGTCACGGCGGGCTGATAGTACATCTGCCAATTATGCGGCAATGTTCTGGTGGCTTCGTCCGCCACAGCCCCGCTGAGGCTCCCCATCAGCGTCGCGGCGGAAAGACCCGCGATCGCCGCCATTTTTTTGAAAACCCTGGTCACGACTACCTCTTCCTGTTCGTGAGTCCGATCACGCCGTAAAGCCTGAAACACTGGCATGCCGCAAGATTCACATTTCTCGCGGCATTTGAAACGCCCGTCGGACTTGACGGCCGGGGCTTCCGTGACACCAATGACGGTACACAAGAATTCCCCCCTGGGACGCTTCCTGCCTAATGCGGGCATGTTATACCAGAAAAAAACGCCGCTACAAGCTCATTGAGCTCCGGGCTGCCCCTCCAGCAGCCACATGGCTTTGCGCCGTTTTCCGCCTTTTTGCCCGGTGTTTTTCCTTGATCGGCGACCGCCCTCACCCCACATTGATACTACATACCTGCCCACGGCCCCGGCGCGGGCTGCGGTTTCACTTTTAATCACAAGGTCATCCCCCATCATGTCGAGCTCAGAAAGCCCTGAAACATTGTTTTATACCCGCACCGGCCTTGAGCCCAAGCGGGCAGAGGCGATCCTTGATGATGCGCTCAGCGGCATGGACGATGGCGAGCTGTTTCTCGAATATGTGCAATCAGAAAGTCTGACTTTTGACGACGGCCGCCTGAAAAGCGCCAATTTCGACGTGTCCCAGGGATTCGGCATGCGCGCGGTCTCGGGCGAGGCCACAGGCTTTGCCCATGCCTCGGAAATCTCCGAAGGCGCTTTGAAACGGGCGGCCGAAACCGTGCGCGCGGTCAAAACCGGCAGCGGCGGGACCATGAGCCTGTCGCCGGAGTCCACCAACCGTCATCTTTACCGCGACGCGAACCCCCTCCTCGGCGCGGAATTCGGCACCAAGGTGAAGTTGTTGCAGGACATCGACGCCTTCGCCCGCGGCCTTGACCCGCGCGTGAAACAGGTGTCTGCCTCCCTGTCCGGGGAATGGCAGGCGGTTGAGATTATTCGTGCAAGCGGCATCCGGGTGCGTGATATCCGGCCGCTTGTGCGGCTGAACGTGAGCGTGGTGGTGGCCGACGGCGACCGTATGGAGGCGGGCTATCAGGGTGCTGGCGGACGCCGTGACTATGTGGCCTTTTTCGATCCCGCGAACTGGCAGGGTCAGGTTCAGGAGGCGCTGCGTCAGGCGCTCGTCAATCTTGACAGCGTCCCCGCTCCGGCCGGGGAAATGGATGTGGTGCTTGGCCCAGGCTGGCCCGGCGTTCTGTTGCATGAAGCCATCGGCCATGGGCTTGAGGGCGATTTCAACCGCAAGAAAACCTCGGCCTTCGCCGGATTGCTTGGGCAGCGCGTGGCGGCTCCGGGGGTGACCGTGGTCGATGACGGCACGCTCGACGGGCGGCGCGGGTCTTTGACCGTCGATGACGAAGGCACCCCCACGTCATCCACTGTGCTGATCGAGGACGGCATTCTGAAGGGCTATATCCAGGACCGCATGAACGCCCGGCTGATGGGCGTCGCCCCTACCGGCAACGGACGGCGGCAGAGCCATGCCCATTCGCCCATGCCGCGCATGACCAACACTTATATGCTGAACGGTCATCACGATCCGGCCGAAATCCTGTCTTCGGTGAAACGCGGGCTCTATGCCGTTAATTTCGGCGGCGGTCAGGTCGATATCACCTCGGGCAAATTCGTCTTTTCCTGCACCGAGGCCTATATGATCGAAAATGGCAAAATCGGCGCGCCGGTCAAGGGCGCGACCCTGATCGGCAACGGCCCCGACGTGCTGACCCGGGTCAGCATGATCGGCAATGACATGAAACTCGATGACGGCGTCGGCGTCTGCGGCAAGGGCGGCCAGTCCGTGCCCGTAGGAGTCGGCCAACCCACCCTGCGCATCAATGGCTTGACGGTCGGCGGCACGGCAGCTTAACCCATGCACCCGGAGGGTGGCCTTATGAACTGCCGCGAATATTGTGGAGCCTGTTGTACGGCCCCCTCCATTTCAAGCCCAATCCCCGGCATGCCTGACGGAAAGCCCGCTGGGGTCCGCTGCGTGCAGCTTGACGATCAGGAACGATGCCGGATTTTCGGGTTGCCCGAGCGGCCGGCAGTCTGTGCCTCGTTTCAAGCAAATGAACAGATGTGCGGCAGTAGCCGGGACCATGCGTTGCAGTGGTTGAGCTGGCTTGAGGTCGAGACGCGGCCGAGTTGACAGCGGAAGGGTGGATTACCGGGTCAAGCCCGGTAATGACAGATTATGTCATTGCGAGGCGTAGCCGAAGCAATCCAGTTCTTTCGGCGGTACTCTGGATTGCTTCGGCTTCGCCTCGCAATGACGGGCTTTATTCTGACTTGTCATTACCGGGCTTGACCCGGTAATCCATCGCTTATCTCAATAAGCCAGTTCTTCGAACACTGGGTCGACGCTGCCGCCCCAAGGGCCGCTGTAGCCTGCGAGCAGGCGGTCGGCTGGGGTTTCGCCGGTTATGGCGTCGTCCCACAGGGGAGCCAGGTAGATGCTTTCGTCTTCGCCTTCGACATCGAGAAGGCCCCGGCGACGCAGGCCGCCGTCGGCGATGGCGAGGACTTCCTTGGCGAGATCCTGCATGGTGCCGCTGCGGAACGGGGTCTGGAGCGCGAGGCGTGGAACATCGTCACGGAGCGCCTGATGTTCGGCTACCGTCCAGTCCTTGACCAGTTGCGACGCCGCATCGAGCGCCGCATCGTCATAAAGAAGACCGACCCAAAAGGCAGGCAATGCTTTCAGGTAATCGACCGGGCCTACGTCGGCCCCACGCATTTCAAGGAATTTCTTTAGCCGCACTTCCGGGAACAGGGTCGTCAGATGGTCCTGCCAATCCTTGATGGTGGGCAGTTCCCCCGGCAACGCAGGCAGCTTGCCGACCATGAAATCGCGGAAAGACTGGCCCGAGGCATCAATGTACTGGCCGTTGCGATAAACAAAATACATCGGCACATCAAGGACATAGTCCACGTACCGTTCGAAACTCATGCCCGGCTCGAAGACAAAGGGCAGAATGCCGCAGCGGTCCGGATCGGTATCGGTCCAGATATGCGAACGGTAGGTTTGGAACCCGTTGGGCTTGCCTTCGGTAAAGGGCGAATTGGCAAACAGCGCCGTGGCCACCGGCTGCAGGGCCAGCGAGACGCGGAATTTTTCGACCATGTCGGCTTCGGAGGAAAAATCGAGATTCACCTGCACCGTCGAGGTGCGCAGCATCATATCAAGGCCGAGATTACCCCGAGTCGGCATATAGCGGCGCATGATGTCATAACGACCCTTGGGCATAACCGGGATCTCGTCCCGCCGCTTGGTCGGATGGAACCCGATGCCCATGAAGCGGATGCCGAGCGGATCACCGACCTGATGGATTTCGCGGATATGTGTGTCAATCTCGGCCGAATTGTCATGGAGCGTCACCAGCGGCCCGCCCGACAATTCAAACTGCCCGCCGGGTTCGAGGCTGATCGAGGCGCCATCGCGTTCCATGGCAATGGGATGGTCGCCTTCGAAGATCGGCTTCCAGCCCAAACCGGCCAGACCGTCAAACATGGCGCGAACGCCGGACGGGCCCGCATAGGGGATGGGGTTGAGGTCGGCGGTGGTGAAGCCGAACTTTTCATGCTCGGTCCCGATGCGCCAGTCGGCCTCAGGCTTCGACCCGGAGGCGAGATAGGCCACAAGCTCGCTTTTGCTTTCAATGGTAGCAGCCAAAGTTTCGTGGATTCCCATCTGCCCTTCGGTCCCCATATGACGATCCTATTGTTCTAAAATTGTCGAACATATGTAAAGCCTGCTCGTGACATTGCAAGCGGGCAGAACGAGAAAATTTAGCCGCGCCAGTCTCCCAGCACCGATTGCCACAACGTCAAGGCCACGATCGCCGCCGTATCGGCCCTGAGAATCCGCGGACCGAGCGACACCGGCAGCACATAGGGCAAGGCCCGAAGCCGCGCCCGTTCATCGGCATGAAACCCGCCTTCCGGGCCGATCAACACGGCATAAGGCCCGGGCTCGGCCGCCTGCAGGGCGGTCAGCATGGGCCGCGCGTCGCCGCCCTCATCACAAAATATCAGCCGCCGGGCCGGATCCCAACCGTCAAGAACGCGGTCGAGGTCCTGGGGGTCATAAATTTCCGGCACTTCGAGCCGATCGCATTGTTCCGCCGCCTCGATCGCGTTCGATTCGAGGCGGTTTTCCTTGACCCGCTCCACATTGGTGAAGCGCGTGAACACCGGGCGGATGCCCGACACGCCAAGCTCCACCGCCTTTTGCACAATGAAATCAAGCCGCGCCCGTTTAATCGGCGCAAACAGCAGCCAGATATCGGGGCTCACACCCTGCGGCCGGCTTTGCGACAGCACCCGAAGGCCACCGCGCCCTTTCCGCAAGTCATTGATCGCCGCCACCCACTCGCCGTCCCGGCCGTTGAACACACGCACGAGATCACCGGCTTTGCGGCGGATCACATGTTCCAGATAATGCCCCTGATCCGGGGTCAGCGCCAACACAGCATCGGCCCGCAAATCCGCCGTGACAAACAGGCGGATCGGGGTCACATAAGGGACTGAAACAGCATCGGTCATGGCAAGACTATGTCCTTGATTGTCAGGCCTCAGTCATTAACCTCATATGGGGATGGGACAAAGTTTAATCTATGAGTTTGTCGTGGATATGGCCTGGTTAAAAACGGATACACCAACCTGTCATACGCGGGCTTGACCCGCGTATCCATGGCTCTAGCGGTTGAATGGCGGAGAGATGGATTGCCGGGTCAAGCCCGGCAATGACAGTAGATACGATACCAAAGACAGCTGACATGGAGAAAGGCCGCCTATGACCATCGACCGCGAAGATAGCCCTGCCGATGCTGTGACCGGCAGTTGGGTGGATCATGGGGCGCCCAGCTGGATGCGGCCTTATCTCCGGCTTGCGCGGGCGGATCGGCCGATTGGGGCCTGGTTGTTGCTGTGGCCTTGTTTTTGGGCGCTGACGCTGGCGCGGCCGGAGTGGCGGCAGTGGGGGCTTTATATTCTGTTTTTCATTGGCGCTTTTGTCATGCGCGGGGCGGGATGTGTCTTTAATGACATTGTCGACCGTGATTTCGATCGCCGGGTTGAACGCACGCGCAACCGGCCGCTGGCTTCGGGGGCGGTCAATCTGGTGCAGGCTCTGGCCTTTATGGGGCTGTTGCTGTTTGTCGGTCTGCTGGTTCTGTTGATGCTCAATCCGTTTTCGGTCTGGCTTGGGGCCGGGTCGCTGGTCATCGTGGCGATTTACCCCTTCATGAAGCGCTTCACCGACTGGCCGCAGCTGGTGCTTGGGTTTGCCTTCAACTGGGGGGCGCTTCTCGGTTGGGCGGCGGTGACGGGGTCGCTTTCGGCACCGGCGGTAGCGCTTTATCTGGGCGGGATCCTGTGGACGCTCGGCTATGACACGATCTATGCCCATCAGGACAAGGACGACGACGCGCTGATCGGCGTGCGCTCGACCGCGCGTCGGTTTGGCGGCCGGACCAAGCTCTGGCTGGTTGGATTTTACAGCGGCATGCTCGCGCTCCTGGCGCTTGCCGGATACCTTGCAAATCTTCACTGGGTGTTCTATGTGGTGGGCGCGCTTGTTGCAGTGCAGCTTTATGCCCAAATCATTCGCGTGGATATCGACGACCCCGACATCTGTCTCAAGGTGTTTCGCTCGAACCACCTGACCGGGGCTCTGGTGTTTCTGGCTATCGCCCTTGCTCATATTGCGGCCTGGGTGTCGCCTTACCTGCAAACAACCGCCACGGCACAATAATTTCGCGCGGAGCGGCTAGAACTATGGATATTTCCAAGATCCCCACCGGCAATGATGCGCCATGGGACATCAATGTCATCATCGAAGTGCCGGTTGGCGGCGACCCGGTGAAATATGAAATGGACAAGGACTCGGGCGCACTGTTTGTCGACCGCATCATGCATACGTCCATGCGCTATCCATGCAACTATGGCTTTATCCCGCACACCCTTTGCGGCGACGGCGATCCCGCCGACGTGCTGGTGGTGGCGCGCAGCCAGTTCATCCCGGGGTCGGTCGTGCGCGCCCGTCCGATCGGGGTTCTGATGATGGAAGACGAAGGCGGCACCGACGAAAAAATCCTCGCCGTGCCGGTCGACAAGCTGTTCCCGTTCTATAAGGGCGTCAAATCCTACAAGGAACTGCCCGAGATCATCATCGATCAGATCGCCCATTTCTTCGAGCATTACAAAGATCTCGAACCCGGCAAATGGGTCAAGATTTCAGGCTGGCGCGATGCTGACGAAGCCGCCCGTCTCATCAGTGAGTCGATCGAGCGTCACAACGCCACGGCGTAAAGCGCTAGATTCTCAAGAGCAAAGCCGATAAGACTGAACACCCGTATTGCACATGGCGATGCGGGTGTTTTGCTATTTCGCAAGGGCGACCATGGCCTATCGTAATTTGCGCGAATTTCTCGACCGCCTTGAAAAAACCGGCCGCCTTGTGCGCGTCACCGAGCCGGTTTCGGCCGATCTTGAACTGACCGAAATCCAGACCCGCGTCATCGCCGAAGGCGGACCGGCCTTGCTGTTCGAACATGTGATCCAGGCCGACGGCCGCAAAAGCGACATGCCGGTGCTGGTCAATCTGTTCGGCACCGTCGAACGCGTGGCCTGGGGCATGAACCGCGAACCCCATGAACTGCGCGAAGTGGGTGAGACCCTCGCCTTCCTGCGCCAGCCTGAACCGCCGGGCGGCTGGCGGGAAGCGCTTGAAATGCTGCCGCTTCTGAAAACCGTCATGGCCATGAAGCCCAAAACGGTGTCGCGCGCCCCGGTGCAGGAGATTGTCCTCACCGGCGATGATATCGATCTTGCCCGCCTGCCCATTCAGGGCTGCTGGCCCGGCGAGCCTGCGCCCTTGATCACCTGGCCGCTTGTGGTCACCAAGGGTCCGAGCACGTCGAAACAGGATGATTTCAACCTCGGCATCTATCGCATGCAGGTGACGGGCAAGAACACCACGCTCATGCGCTGGTTGCGCCATCGTGGCGGGGCCCAGCATCATCAGCGCTGGGCCGCCGAAAAGCGCGAGCCCCTGCCCGCCGCCGTGGTGCTTGGCGCCGATCCCGGCACCATTCTGGCTGCTGTAACGCCGGTGCCGGAGACGGTATCGGAATATGCCTTCGCCGGACTGCTGCGCGGGTCGCGGGTCGAGCTTGTGGATTGCAAGACCGTACCCTTGAAAGTCCCGGCCGAGGCCGAGATCGTGCTTGAAGGCTATGTCTCGCTTGAGGATTACGGCGACGAGGGGCCTTACGGCGACCATACCGGCTATTACAATTCGGTTGAAAGCTTCCCGGTGTTCACGGTCACCGCCATCACCATGCGGCGCGATCCGATTTATCTGTCGACCTATACCTCGGCCCCGCCGGATGAGCCTTCGATCTTGGGTGAGGCGCTCAATGAGGTGTTCATTCCGCTCCTGCAACAACAATTCCCGGAAATCCTCGATTTCTGGTTGCCGCCTGAGGGCTGTTCCTACCGCATTGCCGTCGTCACCATGAAAAAAGCCTATCCCGGTCACGCCAAGCGGGTGATGATGGGGGTCTGGTCCTATCTGCGGCAGTTCATGTACACCAAATTTGTCATCGTGGTGGACGAGGACATCAATGCCCGCGACTGGAAAGAGGTCATGTGGGCCATCTCGACCCGTGTCGATCCGGCCCGCGACATGACAGTGATTGAAAACACCCCAATTGATTACCTCGATTTCGCCTCGCCGGTCTCGGGGCTCGGGTCCAAGCTCGGGCTTGACGCCACCAACAAATGGCCGGGCGAAACCAATCGCGAATGGGGCGAAAAAATCTATATGCGCGACGATATCATCGACCGCGTGGACGAAAAATGGGCGCGGCTCGGAATTCCTGGCAGCGGCCGCAAAATCTGGAAGTGATATGGCACAAGATAAGCTCGATCTCCTCGCCTCGCTGATCGACGAGGCCCGCGCCCAAGGGGCCGACGCCGCCGATGCCGTGCTGTTCGAGGGACGCTCGCAACAGATCTCCGTGCGCCTTGGCGAGGTCGAGGATGTGGAACGTTCGGAAGCCCAGGACCTCGGGCTTCGGGTCTTTGTCGGGCAATCGCAGGCCATTGTGTCCTCGACCGATTTCACGCGGTCGTCGCTGTCAGTGCTGGTGGAACGCGCGGTGGCCATGGCCCGGGTGGCTCCGGCCGATCCCTATTGCGGTCTGGCCGATGCCGGGCTTCTGGCCCGGGCGCCGTTTCCGGATTACGACCTTTACGACCCGACGCCGATCTCGGCCGAGGACCTCAAGGCCCGCGCCTTTGCCGCCGAAGCCGCAGCCCTCGCCATCCCGGGCGTGAGCAATTCCGAAGGTGCCGGAGCCAGCGCCGGGTCAAGCAGCGTGACGCTTGTGGCCAGCAACGGCTTTGCCGGGCATTATCGGGGCAGTTCGCACAGCATTTCGGTGTCCGTGCTGGCTGGCGACGGCACCGGCATGGAACGCGACTATGATTTCTCCAGCGCGCGCCATCTCGGCGATCTTGAAAGCCCGGACACCGTCGGCCGCCGGGCCGGGGAACAGACCGTGCGGCGGCTCAATCCGCGTAAAATCAAGACCGGGCAGATGCCGCTGCTGTTCGATCCGCGGGTGTCGCGGACGCTGCTTGGCCATCTCGCCGGAGCCGTCAACGGGCAGGCCATCGCCCGCGGCACGAGCTTTTTGAAGGACCGCATGGGCCAAAGCATTTTCGCAAGCGGCATCCGCGTGCTCGACAATGCGACGCTGAAGCGCGGCTTGTCCTCGCGCCCGTTCGATGGCGAGGGACTGACCACCAATCCGCTGGCCCTGATCGAGGACGGCGTGCTGAAAAGCTGGGTACTTGATACGGCGTCAGCCAAGCAACTCGGCCTCCATTCCACCGGCCACGCCCGCCGCGGGGCCTCAGGCCCGCCCGGCCCGGGCCTCACCAATCTCTATATGGAAGCGGGACAGGCGACCCCCGCCGAACTGATGTCAGATATCAAGTCCGGCTTCTATATCACTGAATTAATTGGCATGGGCGTCAATGGCGTCACCGGCGACTATAGCCGGGGCGCGGCCGGATTCTGGATCGAAAACGGCGTGATCACCCACCCGGTCAGCGAAGTGACCATTGCCGGAAACCTGATCACCATGTTCAAGACGCTGATCCCCGCCAATGACCTGCAATTCCGCTACGGCACCGATGCCCCTACCCTGCGCATCGACGGCATGATGGTGGCGGGGAGCTGAGTTTAAGCATTGTCATTGCCGGGCTTGACCCGGCAATCCATGGGTCCGACGCTGTGCCGGTTGCCAGATGGATACCCGGGTCAAGCCCGGGTATGACAAGTGGTGGGTGAGGGCTTGAAGGGCTTGAGGGCTTGGTGTGCCAGAAGCTGATTTAACCTCTCCCCAAATACTGTCATTGCCGGGCCTGACCCGGCAATCCATGCCTCCACCGCTGTGCCGTTTGACAGATGGATACCCGGATCAAGTCCGGGTATGACAAAGTCGTCAGAGAGAGCATAGGCGCGCAGCAAGGGCGGCTTGATCCGATCAGAAGCTTTTACCGATGCTGAACAGCACGCGGCTATCGGCGAGATTGTTGTCCTTAAGGTCCGTATCCACATAGGCCAGCGACAGATCGAGGCCGTAAATCCGGGCGGCGAGGCCGGCGCTCCAATCGAGTTTGTTCGTCCTTTGACCGAAATCTTCGTAGCCAATATGGAACACGGCGGTCAGCGGCAGTTGCGCGACAGGAAGCGGGATTTGCAGGTCCGAGAACAGATAAATCGCATCCGAATTGCCATAGGCGTTCTGGCCCGAAAACACATAGGCGGCGCCGGCGCTGACGGCCACCAGGCCCAAGTCATAGCTCGCCTTGCCTGTCAGCTCGACATAGTCGCCTTTCCACTTGTCACCGGGATAGGTGTAATAGGACAGGAACAGATCAAAGCTGATACCCGACAGCTCTTTTGCATAACCGGCGACGTAATCGACTTCGAAGGTGCCCTCCCCAGGATGGAAACGCCCCGTCGAGCCCCAGGTGCCGACATAGAAACCACTGTCATGGCTGAGCGTCAGGCCACCTTGCAGGGCTGGTTGATGATCGCTCAAGGAGACGCCGCGAAAGATATATTCCGAGGCAAAATCCACATGGCCCGAAACTGAGAAGGGCCCCTCTTCCGCGGTTTGGGCAAAAGCCTTGTCAGCCACCCCACCCCCAGCGCCAACCGTCATTGCCAATGCGAAAGCGCCGCGGGTCACATGTTTTTTCATCTGCTCTGATCTCATATTTCCTCGTCCTGGTCTCATTTTCTGATGATCGGGCTGTCAGCGCAACGCCTCAAGCAGCAACGCCGGATCTAGCCGGATATCGAACCAGTTAACCCGCCAATCAAGATGGGGGCCGGTGACCCGCCCCGAAGCCCCGAGCTTGCCAATGATCTGTCCCGCCGCCACCCGTTCGCCCGGCCTGACATTGAAGCTGTCGAGATGCATCAGCACCGAGGACAGGCCATGACCATGATCAATGAGCACCGTCGCCCCGGTGTAATAAAGATCGTGTTCGGCGAGCGTCACCACCCCGGCGGCAGGAGCGCGGACCGGACTGCCGCGCGGACCGGCCAGATCGAGCCCGTAATGGGGCTGACGCGGCTGGCCGTTCAGAATACGCTGACTACCGTAGACGCCGCTGATCGGGCCTTCGGCCGGACGGATGAACCCGTTTGCCAGCGCCGCCCAGACACCGCCTTCGTCGCTGTCGATTTTACGCGCGGCGGCGACCTGCTCATTTTCAAGGGCAATGCGTTTGAGCGCGGCAGGGTCCGGTGTCACCATGGTTTCGGGCAAGCCATCAATCCGCTGAATATCAAACTTGCGCGGAAGGACGGCAAGCTCCACACGCTCGATTTCACCGGACGATCTTGTGATCAGCAACATGGCCTTTTCGGGGGCATCACGGCCGAATCCGAACAAAAAGCGGCCGTCGGAATCTAGCCGGATATCCCGGCCGTCCAGCGTCACCCGGCTGCCCGGCTCCGCCTGCCCGGTCACCAATCCGCCCTGGGTCAGATGGCCTTTGAGCGCGATCGGTTCGGCCGCAAACGCGGGCAGGACGAAAACCGCCAGCAGAGCCGCCAGCAAAACCGGAAGCCTGCGGGCCCAAACGGTCATCGTTGCGCCTTTGCCCGCCGTTCCTCGTGAACTCGGGTAGCGGTGGCGCTGTCTTTATAGGCTTCCTGGCGAATGTGGCACCAGTATTTGATCTCCCGGATCGGGATGCGCTCCCCGGTGCCCGCGCAGATGACATGGCTGCCCGGGCTCAGAATTTCGTAATCGCTGGTGAAATACCGCACTTTGGCCAGACGGTCCGCGCCCGGCATCATCAGGTCTTTCATAATAAGCTTCCTTGTGTATCAGTTGGTTTCGATTTGATCTTATCACGCGGGGCGGACGCCAGTCCGGCGGCACGGGCCGCCACGCGTCCGTCGGCGAATTCAATTTCAAGATCGGCTCCGGGCTTGACCCCGACCACCCGCGTCACCGGATGACCGGCGGCGTCGCGCACCAGGGCAAAGCCGCGCGACAACACCTGGCCATAACCAAGAGTCTCCAACAGCCGCGACTGCGCCAGGAGATCTTGACTGGCGGCCCGGAAGCGAAGCTCCCCGGCCCGCGCCATGCGGCCTTCAAGCGTCAGGAGGCGTTCGCGGCCGCGTGTCAAGTCGCGGGAGATCATCTCGGGCCGCAAATGCCGGGTGAGGCCCTGAAGGGAAAGCCCGCGCGTCTCGACCCCGGCGTTGAGCGCCCGCATCCCCCGCGCGGTGAGATCCCGGGCCACACGCAGCGCCGTACGCAGCCGTTCGGCCAGCACATGAGGCGTGAGCGCCGCACCAAGCGCCGCAACCCGCGCCGCCCGCCGTTCCACCAGCGTCAGAAGCCCGCGCGGCAGGCGGTCACCGATATCGTCCAAACGCTGCCCCGGCAGCGCCAGCAGGGATTGCGGCTGCGGCAGTCCGCGCGCGAGGCCGCGCAGCCGTTCCGCCCGCTCCCCAAGCCCGCGCATGCGCGCCTGTTGCAAACGGCGGCCAAGATCGCTGATCGCGGCTTCGAGATCGGCTTTGACCGGCACCGCCTTTTCCGCCGCCGCCGTCGGGGTCGGCGCGCGCAGGTCGGAGGCATAATCAATGAGGGTGGTGTCGGTTTCATGGCCAACGGCGGAGATGAGCGGAATCTGGCTTTCGGCGGCGGCGCGGACGACGATTTCCTCGTTGAACGCCCAAAGATCCTCAAGACTGCCACCACCACGAGCGACGATCAGCAGATCCGGGCGCGGAATGACGCCACCGGGAGCAAGCGCGTTGAAGCCCCGGATCGCGCGCGCCACCTGTTCGGCCGAGCCCTCCCCCTGCACCAGCACCGGCCAGACCAGCACCTCACGCGGGAAGCGATCAGCCAGACGATGCAGAATATCGCGAATCACCGCCCCGGTGGGCGAAGTCACCACCCCGATCACCCGTGGCAGATAGGGGATGGGCCGCTTGCGCGCCGGATCGAACAACCCTTCGGCCGCGAGTTTTTTCTTGCGCTCCTCCAGCAGCGCCATCAGCGCGCCGACGCCCGCCGGTTCCATATGCTGAATCACCAGCTGATATTTCGAGCGTCCGGGATAGGTCGTGAGCTTACCGGTGGCAATGACCTCAAGGCCGTCCTGTGGCGCCACCGGCAATTTCAGCGCCGTCCCCTTCCAGCAAACGGCGTCGATCAGCGCGTCGGCGTCCTTGAGCGCGAGATAGAGATGCCCCGATGTCGCCCGCTTGAACCCGGTGATCTCGCCACGTACGCGCACATAGTCATAGGTCTCCTCGACCGTGCGTTTGAGCGCATAGGACAGCTCGGACACCGTGTATTCACGGACATTACTTGGGGGTGTGGCAGCATCAGAACTGGTCAAAGGGGATTCTCTTATGCGTGAAGGGTGGCTTGCGTCATAGGACCCCTATGCTACAAGAACGTGAATGATATCGCAGCAAGATCGAAAGACGAACCCCCGTGACACAGACCCTCAATATCCTGCTTATCGGCTCCGGCGGACGTGAACATGCACTGGCCTGGTCCTTGGCCGCCTCGCCGCTTGTTGGCAAGCTTTATTGCGCGCCCGGCAATGGCGGAATCGTGCAATCGGCCGACTGCGTGACGCTCGATCCGCTGGATCTTGATGCAGTGGTGAGGTTTTGTCGGGATAAAAATATCGGGCTTGTGGTTGTCGGCCCCGAAGCGCCGCTTGTGGCCGGGCTTGTGGATCGGCTGACCTCCGAAGGCATCAAGGCGTTCGGTCCGACGGCGGCTGCCGCAGCCCTTGAGGGGTCGAAGGGCTTCACCAAGGATCTTTGCGCCCGGAACGGCATTCCGACCGCAGCCTATGCCCGGCTTCGCGATGCTGATGCCGCCAAGGCTTATCTCAGAACCCAAGCGCTGCCGATCGTCATCAAGGCCGACGGCCTCGCCGCCGGCAAGGGCGTCATCATCGCCGAAAGCCTGAGTGAGGCCGACGCCGCCATCGACGACATGTTCGGCGGTGAATTCGGTGCCGCTGGCGCGGAAGTGGTGATCGAGGAATTCATGACCGGCGAGGAGGCAAGCTTTTTCGTCCTCACCGACGGCGAGCATATCCTGCCGATGGCGACGGCACAGGATCACAAGCGGGTCGGCGACGGCGATACCGGGCCGAACACCGGCGGCATGGGGGCCTATTCCCCGGCCAGCATCATGACTGACGAGCTGACCGCCCTTGCCATCGACAGCATCATCAAGCCGACCGTGCGCGGCATGCAGGCGCTCGGGATCCCCTATAAGGGCGTGCTTTATGCCGGCCTGATGCTGACGCCCGAGGGGCCGAAGCTTGTGGAATATAACGCCCGTTTCGGCGATCCTGAATGTCAGGTGCTGATGACGCGGCTTAAATCCGACCTGGTCACGGCGCTTCTTGCGGTGGTGGACGGCAATCTCGATCAGGTCTCGCTGCAATGGCGGGACGAGGTGGCCTTGACCGTGGTCATGGCCGCCAAGGGCTATCCGGGCGCATACGACAAAGGCACGGAAATTCGCGGGCTCGACGCCGCCGGAGCGGTTGAGGGTGTGCAGGTGTTCCATGCCGGGACGCAGGCGAAGGACGGCAAAATCCTCGCCAGCGGAGGTCGGGTGCTGAATGTCACCGCCGTCGGCAAAACCGTGACCGAAGCCCGGGACCGCGCCTATCAAGCCGTCGATCTTATCGACTGGCCCGAAGGATTTTCCCGCCGTGACATCGGCTGGCGGGAAATAGAACGAGAAACAAAAACCGACTGATCAGGAGACTTCATGACCTCACGGCAGCAGGAAAATGAAGGCACGGGCGCGGTGCGTCCGGGTCTGGAAATCGACGTCGCGGCGCTCGACCGTTATATGAGCGCCCATATCGACGATTATCAGGGCCCGCTCACGATCGAGCAATTCAAGGGTGGGCAATCAAACCCGACCTACAAGCTCACGACACCCGGCCATGCCTATGTGCTGCGCCGCAAGCCGCCGGGGAAGCTCCTGAAGTCCGCCCATGCCGTGGACCGTGAATTCAAGCTGCTGGCGGCGCTCTATCCCGCCGGAGTACCGGTGGCCCGACCCTATGTGCTTGAGGAAGATGACAGCATCATCGGCACCGCCTTTTACATCATGGAATTCGTCGGCGGCCGGATTTACTGGGAGGCCGCCCTGCCCGGCCTCGCCCCGGCCGAACGCACGGCCATTTACGACGCCATGAACGACAGCATCGCGCGGCTGCACCGGGTCGATTATCAGGCCGTGGGACTGGGCGATTATGGCCGCCCCAAGGACTATATCCGCCGTCAGGTGGCGCGCTGGTCCGACCAGTATCAGGCGAGCAAGACCGAAGAAATTCCGGCCATGGACAATCTCATGGCCTGGCTGCCGGACCATATCCCGGCCGCCGAGGATGTCTCGGTGGTGCATGGCGATTATCGCGTCGACAATCTAATCTTTCATCCGACCGAACAACGGGTTGCCGCCATTCTCGACTGGGAGCTGTCGACCATCGGTCATCCGCTGGCCGATTTTTCCTATGCCACCATGCTGTGGCGGCTGCCGCCCGACGTGTTCAACGGCATTCGCGGGCTGGACCTGCAAGCGCTTGGAATTCCGTCCGAGGAAGACTATGTGGCCGCCTATTGCCGCCGCACCGACCGCGACGGCATTCCCGACTGGGATGTCTATATGATCTACAACATCTTCCGCCTGGCCGGAATCATGCAGGGCATCATGGGCCGGGTGGTCGCCGGCACCGCCTCAAGCGCCCATGCGGTCGCGAATGGCAAACTGGCAAAACCGCTGGCCGAAATCGCCTGGGCTGAGGTGGAACGGCTGGGGCTTGTGTAGGCGGAGACATGGATACGCGGGTCAAGCCCGCGTATGACAGGTTTTGTTGCTGATGGATGGCAGGTTTTGTTTCAGGTTTTCCCCACGCTTCCCTCAACTGTCATGGCCGGGCTTGACCCGGCCATCCATCGTGGTGGCAGGGACCGCCTCAAGCACCCATGCGGTTGCCAACGGCAAACTGGCAAAACCGCTAGCCGAAATCGCCTGAACTGAGGTGGACAGCTGAGGCTTGCGTGACCGTTCATCTGAGTGCGACCTGCTGTGATATCCGCGCGCTTAGCGGCTGGCGTCACAGCATATCGGCACTGCGCCTTGAAAAGACCACATCAAACTGTTTGGTCGGCAGTTGCTTTATCTTTTCTGGCCTGGAAATCGCGTCGCCATCAATATAGGGCGCCAGACTGTAATCATTGAGAAGGTCATAAGCTTCGAATCCTGCGGCGGCAAAATCGTCAAACAGGCTTTCCCAGTCGCTATCCAGCCCCACATTTCCGACCTGTGAGATTTCCGCAATGATCTCCACCTCCGGGTGAAAACGGTCGATATTCTTCAGAATGTCCTTGAGAATCGGGGCTTCAGCGCCCTCCACATCGATCTTGATCAGTTTTGCGTTGCTTAATTCTTCTGGCGTCGCGATCGAGGTAAGGGGCGCACAGGGAACCTCAGCTTCAACATGGAATCCGCGCTTGGTCTGATGGCTGCGTTCGACCACGGTGGTCGAAGCTCCGATATTTTCCTTGCCTGCCTTATAGAGGGTGATGGTGCCTTCGTAATCGGTCACAGCGGCATGCACACTGCGGACAGTTTCGATCCGGTTGAGCTGCAGGTTGCCCACTAACAGATCGAAAATGGAGGGAGATGCATCTATCGCCAAGACTTTTCCCTGTTCCTGAACCAATTTCGCAGCCAGCAAGGAAAAATAGCCGATATTCGCCCCGATATCGATGAAGGTGTCGCCAGGCTTCAGTCTGCGCTTCAGAAAGGCAGTCAGGTTCGGCTCCCACTCTCCGAAATAGATGATATGCGACTGAATGAAATCCTGCGTGTAACATTTCATTTTCAATCCGGACTTTGTCGAAGCCACCAGATTGATATCGCGCCAGTTGATATAATCTCCGCACAGATTATCCCAAAGCCATCTTTTCCCAAAAACCCCTGGCGCGTAGCGCAGATAGTTCTTTGAACAAAGTAAAGCAACCCGGCCGACAGCATCTTTAATTTGCATCATGATGTCTTTCAAATATTGTCAAAGTTGCTTTTTCAGGAATTCGGCCCACGTCAGAAAGCCACCTCCCGGCATTAGGAATTCAGATATTTGCGAGTCTCGCAATCAGATCATTTGTTTTCATCTAAATCAACTAAATGTATGGAATATGCAATTATATTTAATCTAATGAATTGTATATAGTTATCGTCAGGAGTTAATGTAGGAATTGGGGAAGGGGCGGAGAGGAATCAGAAACTTGAACCCTGCCGCACGTGAGGCCGAAATTTCTCTGCGGCACCCGCAACGACTGGGGCTTGTGTAGGCGGAGACATGGATACGCGGGTCAAGCCCGCGTATGACAGGTTTTGTCACAACGGGATGACAGGTGCTGTTGCTGGTGGGTGACGGGTTTTGTCACAGACCGATGGCAGATTTGGCTGCCTTCGAAGACAGACTTTCCTCAAATGTCATGGCCGGGCTTGACCCGGCCATCCATCTATCCGCCCCGCTCAGTCCCCCGTCTCGTCCCGGCGGATCATGTGGATATCCCGGCGGGGTTTGGGGAAGTCGATCCCGGCCTCGTGGAATTTGTCCCAGACCTTGATCTGCACATCGCTTGCCACGTTACGGACGCCGTTGTGGGGGTCGGAAATCCAGATCCTGAGCTCAAGGATCAGCATGCTTTCGCCGAACTCCCGCACCAGGCATTTCACGGCCGGGTCGGCGAGCACGCGGGGCGTCTCAGACGCCGCCTCCAGCACCAGCCGCATCACATGATGCAGATCAGCGTCATAGGACACCGGAATCGGGATATGACGGCGCACCTTGGTGCTTGAGTAGGTCCAGTTGATCACCGGCTGGGTAATCATGTCCTCGTTCGGAATGAGATGCTCGCGGCCGTCACGAGTGATGACGGATGTGTAGCGTGCCGCAAGCTTGTTGATCCAACCATAGGTCTCCCCGACCTCGATCACGTCGCCCGGCTTGATGGAGCCATCGATCAGCAGGATCACGCCGCTGATCAGGTTCGACACCACTTTTTGCAAACCAAAACCAAGCCCGACGCCAACCGCGCCGCCGAGCACGGCAAGGGCTGTCAGATTGATGCCAAGGCTCGACATGGCGACCAGGAAGGCGACAGTGATCAGCACCACGCGCATGACCTTGCCCAAAAGCAATTGCGCCGATGGGGTCATAGTCGGAAAGCGGCTCAGACTTTGTTCGATGAGCCGCGAGACAAACAGTGCGATCCAGATCACCACGCCGAACGTCAAAACTGCGGTGATGATCATCAGTGCCGACAGACGGGTGGTGCCGACGCTGATATCCGCGCTATCCAGCAGGGCCACGATCGGATCAAGAAACCCCGACGTGCTGAGCGCCACAAGCAGCCAGGCCATCACCGCGAACAATTGCGCAAGGTCCGGGTTGCGGATGAACAGCGATGCCCCGCGGATCAGAACCCAGGCCAGCAACAGCCGCGCCAGAGGGCGCAGAACATAGACCGGGATATCGAGACCATTGAAAATAACAATGGCCCCGGCGGTGACCACCAACCAGACCAGCGGGAAAAGCAGGGGCTTCAGAACATGCACACTTTTATCAAGCGTCGGCGCCGCGCGCAGAAAGCGCCAGACCAGCGGCCGCAAGATCCGCCCCAGCAACAGGGCCAACAGCAAACCCGTAAGGGCGGCCACGATCTGCGCAAGCGTTTCCGGGGCCAGAGCCCAATGGCTGACCCCATCCAAGGCACCCTGGAAGCGGGCCTGAAACGGCGCAAACATAAGCTGTCCTCTCTGCGTAACGGAGCTTGGGGCAGATCGTTATTTGATCGCTTTGGTGAAACTTTCGATGCTGACGAGATGTTCGACCATGCCGGTGATCTGTTTGCGGCTTGAGGGGTTTTCAAGGCGGCTGAAATTCTGCACGAGGTCGATCACGTCCTGATCCATGACCCAGCTCGCCTGCGGCTGATCTCTCAACCCGTCGCGCGATTGACCGAGCGTATCATCGAGACCTTCGAGAAAATAACTGGTCGGAACATCAAGCGCGCGAGCGAAGGCGGCAAGTTTGCCGACTCCGATGCGGTTCACGCCCTTTTCATATTTCTGTATCTGTTGATAACGGCAACCGAGGGCGGTGGCCAGATCCTGCTGGTTCATGCCCCGCGCCTTGCGGCGTTCACGGATTCGCAGGCCGACAAAGATGTTGGCGTAGTCTTCTTGCTTACTGGTGAAATCCTCGTGGAAATCACTGTCGAGCGTCTCACTCATGCTGTGCCCCGCGCCAAAACCGCCTGTCAACGGCGGAAAGGCTAACGCAACTGTCCGGGCAAGTCAAAAGCATCGCCTTTAAGGACAGCGCCCAACTGCTTGAATATCATCAGGAAGACAAGGTCAGCGGCGGGCCGCGAAAAAATCCCTGAGCAGCCCTGCGGCGGCGCTTTCACCGATGCCGCCATAGACCTCCGGCCGGTGGTGGCAGGTGGGCTGCTGAAAAATACGCGCGCCATGCTCGACCCCGCCGCCCTTTACGTCGCTGGCAGCGAAATAGACCCGGCGGATGCGGGCGAAACTGATGGCCTGGGCGCACATGGCGCAGGGTTCGAGGGTCACATAGAGGTCGCACTCCATGAGCCGCTCGCTTTGAAGGAGTCGGGCTGCGGCACGAATAGCCAGCATTTCCGCATGGGCAGTCGGATCGCGATCCCCGAGTACCTGATTGCCTGCCCGCGTCAGAACACGCCCCAAAGCGTCCGTAATCACTGCGCCCACAGGCACTTCGCCGCGCGCGGCTGCGGCCGCCGCCTCACTCAAGGCAAGCTCCATGGGGCTATGAAACTGGATATCTTCGATCATGGCGCGGACGATGGCCTGCGCTTCCGCAGTGGTCAATGAGAATCGTCATTGCTCCCGCCCTCCGCTGGCCTTAGATTGCGCAGATGACAGACATATCAGAAAATGACACCCCCGAACTGCTCGCCGAAGACGCACCCCAGGGTGCCCAGCCCGGCGAGCGCATTGCCAAATTTCTGGCCCGCGCGGGAATTGCCTCCCGCCGCGAGATCGAGCGCATGATCGAGGACGGCCGCGTCACCCTGCATGGCAAGGTGATCACAACTCCGGCCACCATCGTCAGCTCGCCCGCGGGCCTGCTGGTGGACGGCCAGCCCGTGCGCAACGCCGCTCCGACCCAGATCTGGAAACTGCACAAGCCGGCCGGCATCGTCACCACCTCCTTCGACCCCGAAGGCCGCACAACGGTGTTCGACGTGCTGCCGAAACGCATGCCGCGGGTGATCACCGTGGGCCGTCTCGATCTCACCACCGAAGGCCTGCTGCTGCTGACCAATGATGGCGCGCTGGCCCGCTGGCTTGAACTGCCGCAGAATCAGGTGGTCCGGCGCTACCGGGTGCGCGTTTATGGCGCGATCCGTGAAACTGCGCTCGACGAGCTGCGCAAGGGCGCGACGGTCGAGGGCGTGCAGTATGGCCCGGTCGAAATCGAAATTGATAGTTCGAATACCGCCAATGCCTGGCTGACCGTCAGCCTGCGTGAAGGCAAGAATCGCGAAATCCGCAAACTGATGGAACATGCCGGGCTAACCGTGAACCGGCTGATCCGCACCGAATATGGACCGTTCAAGCTCAACAAGCTCGTGCGCGGCATGGTCGAACCGATTGCCGAGGACACCTTGCGGCGGTCGCTGCCGGGTTTTTTCGGGCTCAATGAAGCGGACCTGGGCGACGATCCGGGGGCTGGCTCGCGTCCGCAGACAAACCAGAATCGCGGTGCCTGGGCCCGCAACAAGCCCAAGGCCAACAAGCCCAACTCCAATAAAAAGCGCATCGCCGAAATCACCGGCGAAAAGCCTGCCGAGCGAGCCAAACCGCAAAAGCCCAAACGCCCGGTCAAGAACAGCCCCCTGCGCGCACCGCAAAAAAGGGCCGAGTCGCCAACCGACGAACGCAAAAGCTACGGCCCCCGGAGATCAGACGACCGCCCGGTGCGGGATCGCTCGTCCGAGGATCGTTCGGAAGGACGGCGGCCTCAAGGCAATCGTCCCGGTGGTGACCGGCCGTCCGGCGAACGCTCGTTTGGCGACAGGTCCGAAAATCGGCGGCCTCAGGGCAACCGTCCCGGTGGCGATCGCCCGTCCGGCGAACGCTCGTTCGGCGACAGGTCTGAAAATCGGCGGCCTCAAGGTGCCCGTCCCGGCGGTGACCGGCCGTCCGGTGAGCGCTCGTTCGGCGACAGGTCCGAAAATCGGCGGCCTCAGGGCAATCGTCCCGGTGGTGACCGGCCGTCCGGCGAACGTTCGTTCGGTGACAGGTCCGAAAATCGGCGGCCGCAGGGTGGCCGTCCCGGTGGCGACCGCCCGTCTGGCGAACGCTCGTTCGGCGACCGGTCCGAAAATCGGCGGCCGCAAGGTGGCCGTCCCGGTGGCGACCGGCCGTCTGGTGAACGCTCGTTCGGCGACAGATCCGAAAATCGGCGGCCTCAGGGCAATCGTCCCGGCGGTGATCGGCCATCCGGTGAACGCTCGTTCGGCGACAGGTCCGAAAATCGGCGACCGCAAGGTGGCCGTCCCGGTGGCGACCGCCCGTCCGGGGAACGCTCGTTTGGCGACAGGTCTGAAAATCGGCGGCCTCAGGGTGGCCGACCCGGTGGTGACCGGCCGTCCGGCGAACGCTCGTTTGGCGACAGATCCGAAAATCGGCGGCCGCAAGGTGGCCGTCCCGGTGGGGATCGGCCGTCCGGCGAACGCTCGTTTGGCGACAGATCTGAAAATCGGCGGCCGCAGGGTGGCCGTCCCGGCGGTGATCGTCCGTCCGGGGATCGCCCTGAAGGCAAGCGCCCCGCTGGCAATCGTCCGACGGGCAACAAACCTTCGGGCGGGCCGCGTCCGTCTGGTGGCCGGCCATCCGGAGCACCGCGAGGCAAGCGCTGATGCGGGTGATCGCCGGACGCCTGCGCGGTCGTAAACTGACGCCACCCGCCGATCAGCGGGTGCGTCCGACCTCCGACCGCCTGCGTGAGACGCTGTTCAATATGCTGGCCCATGGCGTCGATCTCGAATTTGACGGCGCGCTGGTGGCGGATTTTTTCGCCGGTACCGGCGCGCTCGGCATCGAGGCCCTGTCACGCGGGGCCAAGGCTGCGGTGTTCATGGACCTGGAGAGGGCGTCGCTCGATCTGCTGCAACGCAATCTTCAGGATCTTGGGCTCACAAGCGTGACCCGCATCCTGCGCGGCGACGCCCGCAGCCTGCCGCGCGCCACCGCCCCCGTCGATTGCATTTTTCTCGATCCACCCTATGGGCAAAATCTGATCCCGCCGGTGATTGAAGCAGCGCAAAACCAGGGCTGGCTCAAGCCGGGCTGCGTCATTGTGATGGAAACCGCGGTAGGTGAGGACCTACCCCTGCCCGGCTGGCTTGAGATCCTCAAGGACCGTAACGTTGGCGGCAGCCGGTTGGTGATTGCTGAGGTCGGGGTATAGGTGGACACCGGCAATCCAACTTCTCGATCCCCACAGTTGTGAGGCCTGGTCTATGGTCCAGCGGCCCTCACGGATTTCAGATTGTCATTGCGAGGCGGAGCCGAAGCAATCCAGTCTCGCTGACCGATGGCCGCCGCCGAAGATCTGGATCGCCGCGCCGCTTTCGCGGCTCGCGATGACGGCTGAGAGTGGGACAGCCGATTGATGGTCGCCGGGATTGGCATCTAAAGAATGGATGACCGGGTCAAGCCCGGTCATGACAATTTCGGTAAGTGAAAACATGTCATTGCCGGGCGTGGACACCGGCAATCCAACTTCTCGATCACCCCGGCAGTTGTGAGGCCGGATCAATTGTGCGGCGGCCCTGGCGGATTTCGAAATGGAGTTGGGGGGTGGTGACATTGCCGGTTGCGCCGATGCGGCCGAGGGGTTGGCCTCGGGTGATGGTGTCGCCGCGTTTGACCAGCAGTTCCTCGGCATGGGCATAGGCGGTGATCCAGCCGTCGCCGTGGCGCAGCAGGATGAGATTGCCGTAGGCCTTGATGTCACTGCCGGCATAGACCACGACCCCGGCGTCGGCGGCTTTGAAAAGGCTGCCTGCCGGACGCTCGATATTGATGCCGTCGTTGTGCAGGCCGTGCGGTTTGGGGCCGTAGCTTGAGAGAATGCGCCCGCGTGCTGGCCAATCGAAGCCGCTTGTGGGCAAAGCTGGCATAATGGCGGCCGTGGTCGCGGGCGTCGGTAAAGCAACGGCCGGATCAGCAACCACGACCGTCCTCTGCGGCGGCAAAGCCGTCACCGCCTGCACGACCGGCGCTTGCGGTTGCGCGCCCGGCAGCACCAGGCGTTGCCCGAGATTGACCTGATAGGGCGACTTCAGCCCGTTGACCTGGGCGAGCGTCGCGAGGTCGACGCCGTAAGTCCTTGAGATGCCATAGCCGGTCTCGCCCTTCTGCACGATATGAACGGTTTCCGCCGGAATGCGCAGGCGTTGGCCGACGATGAGCGTATAAGGCGGCTCCAACCCATTGGCGCGGATGATGGCCTGCAGGTCGGCCTTGTTCCGCCGCGAGATGGCGAACAGAGTATCCCCGGCCGCCACCGTAACCAGATTGGATGGGGTAGCTGACGGAACCGCCGCGACAGATGTCACGGTCGACGCGCGCGTCGTCTGGGGGCGCGGTTTGGGAAAGGGCACCGGCACCGGCGAATTGCGCACGTCCCAGCTGGTGCGGCCGTCACGATCGGGGCCTCCGCTGCCGCATCCGGACAACAGGGTTACCAACATCAGCAGGCCCCATTTATGATGCGCCCCCGCCATGCCCGCTCAGACCTCGCGGGCCACGCCCGCCACCAGCGGTACGAAGCGTGTCACCATGAGATCTTCGCGCAGGATGCCCGTCGACGTCTTGCGCACCCGCACGATCATCTGTTCGGCGCTTTCGGGGCCGATCGGGCCGACCAGCACGCCGTCATCCTTCAATTGATCGACCAGCGCCTCGGGCACTTCGGGGGCGGCGGCGGTCATCAGGATGCGATCGAACGGAGCCTGTTCCTGCCAGCCCTTGGAGCCGTCAGCGAAGCGCGTGGTGATGTTATGAATATTAAGGGTGGCAAAGCGCATCTCGGCGTCACGAATAAGGGTACGGTAGCGTTCGATCGTATAAACCCTGCGGCACAACCGGGCGAGCACCGCCGCCTGATAGCCCGAGCCGGTGCCGATTTCGAGCACCTTCATGCGCGGCCCGAGATCGAGCAACTGCGTCATATAGGCGACGATATAGGGCTGGCTGATGGTCTGGCCGCTGGCGATGGGCAGCGCCGCATTTTCATAGGCGCGGTTGCGAAACAGGGGCGGCACGAAAACCTCTCGCGGCATGGTCTCGATAATCGACAAAATCTTGTGATCGATGCCGCCGCTTCTGAGTTCCATCACCAGCGCGATTTTTTGCGCGCTGTCGCCATCCATGTCGCTGTGGGCCATTGTCTCCTCAAAACTTCTTTTCAAGCGCTTGCGCGAGACCGGCCAGGGCGCGGTCTTGCGTCAGATCGAGATGCAGCGGCGTGACGGAAATATAGCCGTCGCGCACCGCCCGAAGATCGATGCCCGCGTCTGGATTGCCGTAATTGCGGCGAAAGCCGAACCAGTAATAGGGAAAGCCGCGTGCGTCCTCGCGCTTGTCAATCACAAGCTCGGACTCGTCACGGAAGCCCTGCCGCGTGACCTCGATGCCTTTGACATCATCTGGGGCAACACCGGGGAAATTGACATTGATGAGCACGTCCTTGCCCCAGCCCGCCCTCAGAAGATCCCGCACGAGCGCCGGGCCATGCTGCACCGCCGTCGCGAAATGTTCGGGCGTCGCATGACGTCCCACCACCTGACTGAAGGCGATGGACGGAATGCCGCAAAGCAAGCCTTCCATAGCCCCGGCGATGGTTCCCGAATAGGTCACGTCCTCGGCAAGATTGGCGCCGCGATTGACGCCCGACAGCAAAAGCGTGGGCTTTTGCTCCCCCATCAGCTCATGCACGGCGAGCATCACGCAGTCGGTGGGCGTGCCCTGCACCGCATAATGGCGGGGCGCGATTTCCCGCACGCGGAGCGGCTGGCTCAGGGTCAGTCCGTGGCTTGCGCCGCTTTGCTCAAGCTCGGGGGCGACGATCCAGATGTCGTCGCTCAAACTCCGTGCAATGCCCTCAAGCACTTTGAGCCCATGGGCGTTCACACCGTCGTCATTGGTGAGCAAAATGCGGTGATGGGCAAACTCAGACATCTTTGCTGATGACCTCAAGGCCGTTCATATAGGGCCGCAGCACCTCGGGCACGCGGATGCTGCCGTCGGCCTGCTGATAATTTTCCAGCACCGCCACAAGCGTCCGCCCGACCGCAAGGCCGGAGCCGTTCAGGGTATGGATAAAGCGAGTGTCCTTGGCCCCCGCCGGACGATAGCGCGTCTTCATGCGCCGGGCCTGGAAATCGCCGAAATGCGAGCAGCTGGAAATTTCGCGATAGACGCCCTGCCCGGGCAACCAGACTTCAAGATCAAAGGTGCGGCAGGCCGAAAAGCCGATATCGCCAGTGCAGAGTTCAAGCACGCGATAGGGAAGCTCAAGCCGTTTCAGCACTTCTTCGGCGCAACCGGTCAGGCGCTCATGCTCGGCGGCGGCCTGTTCGGGGGTGGTGAGGCTGACGATTTCCACCTTCATGAACTGATGCTGGCGGATCATGCCGCGCGTGTCCTTGCCCGCTGCCCCGGCTTCGGACCGGAAACAGGGCGTGAGCGCGGCATAGCGGAGCGGCAGCTTGTCTTCGTCCAGGATTTCATCCATGTGCTGATTGGTCAGCGTCACCTCGGCCGTCGGGATGAGCGAAAAGCCGTTGGTGGTGCGGAAGAAATCATCGGCGAATTTCGGCAGCTGGCCGGTGCCGAACATGGCTTCGTCACGCACGAGGATCGGCGTGGCCATTTCGCGATAGCCGTGGCTGTCGGTATGAAGGTCGATCATGAAGGCGCCAAGCGCCCGTTCGAGCCGGGCAAGCGCACCGGACAGCACCACGAAACGCGAGCCTGAGAGCTTGGCGGCACGGTCGAAATGCATCTGACCGAGCGCCTCGCCGAGATCGAAATGCTCGCGCGGAGTAAAATCGAACTCACGTGGGGTGCCGAACCGGCGGGTTTCCACATTGCCGCTTTCATCCGCGCCGTCCGGGGTTTCGTCGGCTGGGATATTGGGCAGCCGAGCCAATTGATCCTCAAGCTCGGTGGCGAGGGTGCGCTCGGCCTCCTCAAGCTCCGGCAGACGGGCTTTGAGAGTGGCGACTTCGGCCATCACCGCGTCGGCATTCTCGCCTTTTTTCTTCAGCTCCCCGATCTGGCGGGAAGCGTCGTTGCGGCGCGCCAGCAAGCCCTGGATTTCGGTCTGAAGCGCCCGGCGCTTTTCGTCGATGGCCAGCAATCCGGCGCTCATGGGGGCCAGTCCCCGGCGCTCCCAGCCCTGATCAAAAACCTGCGGATTGTCGCGTAACGCTTTGATGTCAATCATTGTCTATTCGTTTCTTGTGTCGAGTGTTGTGTCTGAAAGATCTGCCGCATTACGATCCGCCTTTCGGCGGCGTTCGGTCACGCGAATGATCAGGATAGAAATTTCATAAAGCGCCATCATGCAAAGCCCAAGGCCGATCTGGCTGAGCGGATCGGGCGGCGTGACGATGGCGGCCACAACAAAAATGCCAAGAATGGCATAGCGCCGTTTTTCCACCAGATCATCGGCCGACAGGATTCCGGCACGGCCGAGCAGCACCAGCACCACCGGCATCTCGAAACTGAAGCCGAAAGCGAACATCAGGGTCATGACGAGCGACAGATATTCATTGACCTTGGGCTGCAATTCAATAGCCATGCCGCCATGTTCGGCGGGGGTCTCGAAGCTCAGGAAAAAATGCCAGGCGGCGGGCATGATGAAATAATAAACGAAGGCCGCGCCCATGATGAACAACACCGGCGTCGCCAGCAGAAAGGGCAGAAAGGCCCGGCGCTCGTTCTTGTAAAGTCCGGGGGCGACGAATTTCCAGATCTGATTGGCCACCAGCGGAAAGGACACCACCATGGAGGCGAAGAACGCCACCTTCACATGGGTGAAAAATCCTTCGGTCATGCTGGTATAGATCATGTGCCGATCGACCCGTCCGGCCAGCGCATCGGCCAGCGGGCGGGTGAGGAACTGGTAAATCTCGTTCGAAAAATAATAACAAACGAAAAATGTCAGCACGACCCCCCATAGGGAGCGGATCAGCCGGGCCCTCAGTTCGATCAAATGCTCAAGAAGCGGCGCTTTGCTGTCTTCCAGCCCCTGGTCATTCACCGCTGCGTTTCCCGTTTTCTGGATCTGCGGCCGCACTCTCTTGAGGCTCCGCCGTTACAGTTTTCTGCGGTTCCGCCGTTTCGGTTTTCACCGGCTCGGCCACATCCTCCCCTTCCGGAGACGGCGGCACATAGGCCCCTGTGGTCGGATCAATATAAGCCTCAAGTCGCTTACGCGGATCGAAGTTCGAAACATGGTGTATGGATTTCTTCACCTCGTCGATTTCGGCTTCCTCGATCAGATCATTGACGCCTGCTTTCAGCTCGTCAGCGAGACTGCGCGCCTTGCGCAGCATTTGCGCCGAGGCACGCAAAACCTTTGGCAGGTCCTTCGGACCCACCACCACCACGGCCACAACTCCTATGACCAGAAGCTCACTCCAACCGACATCGAACATTCAGGATCTCGATCTTTCAAAGCTCAATGCGTTTTGGCGTCGTCGTTGCTCTTGGGCTTTGCGGCCTCGACGCGCTCTTCGGTGATGGTGCGCGGCTTATCATCGCGGACATCCTCGTCTTCGTCCTGCAGTCCCTTCTTGAAGCTGCGAATGCCCTTGGCCACGTCGCCCATGACGTCGGAAATCCTGCCGCGTCCAAACAACAGGACAAACAACAAGCCCACGATCATGATATGCCAGAAACTTAACCCGCCCATTATCCGCTCCGTCCTGAAACTCGTGTAAAGCATGGGGACACGTCATCGCGCCCCATAAAAATGCCCGCGCAGTGTCGCAAAAACCACCCGTTCCCGCAATGACGAAGGCTCGGGCGGACCCTGTTAGTGCCCGGTCTCCCCGGATGTCTGATCTTCAGCGGAGTCCGCATCCTGATCCTCGTCTCCGGTTTCCGCGTCGTCTTCCGGCTCAAAGCCAGGGAACACGGGTTCTTCGTCTTCAGTATCGTCCTCTGTGGACTGCAAATCCAGCACCCCGAGGTTCACATGATCGAGAAGACCGGCGGCGCGCAATTCCTCGATCCCCGGCAGGTCCTTCACTGTTTCGAGACCGAAATGAACCAGAAAATCCTCAGTCGTGCCATACATCAAGGGCCGGCCCGGGACTTTACGGCGGCCGCGCGGACGCACCCAGCCGGCTTCCATCAGCACATCGACGGTGCCTTTGCTGAGCGATACGCCGCGAATATCCTCGATCTCGGCCCGGGTGACCGGCTGCTGATAGGCGATGATGGCAAGGGTTTCGACCGCTGCGCGTGACAGTTTGCGCGGTTCCTCGACCTCTTTCCGCAGCAGAAAAGCAAGATCGGGGGCGGTGCGGAACAGCCATTTGCCGCCGACTTCCACCAGATTGACACCGCGCGGGGCGTAATGGGCCTGCAACTCCTGCAACAAAGCGCCGGCGTCCACATCTTCGGGCAGACGGCTTTGGAGGTCATGTTCGCTCAGGGGGGCGGCTGAGGCAAACAGCAGGGCCTCAACAGTTCGCAAATACTCGTGCAGCGCCATGACGGTCCGGTCCCTTATGAATGCTCTGGCAGATCGCCGCGCGAGCGCAGATAGAGCGGCCCATAAGCCTGCCCCTGCCGCAGATCGAGCTTGCCCTGCCGGGTCAGTTCGAGCGCCGCGACAAACATGCTGGCTGCGGCCGAGCGCCGCGTCCGCTGATCGCCAATAAATTCCGGCAGAAAGCCGTCAAGCGCCGTCCAGTCGACCGCATGCCCGACCATGCGGGCCAGCCGTTCGAGCGCCGCTTCAAGTGAAAACACATTGGCGCGCGGGATCTTCATCTCGATGACCCGGGTGCGCGCCGTATAGTCAGCATAGGCTTTGAGAAGCTCATAGAGCGTCACGTCATAAAGCGCCGTGCGGCTGATGCTGATGCCTTCGGGGCGGCCGCGCGTGAACACATCGCGGCCGATGCGGTCCTTGGCCATCAGACGTGCCGCCGCCTCCCGCATGGCTTCAAGGCGGGCAAGCCGATGGGCGAGCTTGGCCGCCATTTCCTCGGCCGAGGGTTCTTCCTCTTCCTCGATCGGCAACAGCAGGCGCGATTTAAGATAAGCAAGCCAGGCCGCCATCACCAGATAATCAGCTGCGAGTTCCAGACGCACTTTGCGCGCGGCGGCAATGAACAGCAGATATTGCTCGACCAGCGCCAGAATGGAAATTTGTTTGAGATCGACCTTCTGGGTCCGCGCGAGCGACAGCAGGACATCGAGCGGGCCTTCGAAGCCGTCGATGTCGATGACCAGACGCTCAATATCCTCCTCACCGCTTGGAAGCGGCGGGACTTGATCTGGCAAAATATCTGCGCTGTCGTCGCTCATCTGGTCAGCTTACCTCGCAAAACCGACCACGTGATCCAGGATAAAATTATAGAGAAACTCGACCGGAGGCAACACGACCCAGGAAAACAGGCTGACATTGATGCCGATCAGGCTACCGACCACCGGCAGCACCAGCAAAAGCCCCAAAAGAATAAACATTCCATAGGGTTCAAGATTGGCAATCGGACGCGCCAGACGGTCCGGCAGGATCCCCACCAGCACCCGTCCGCCATCAAGCGGCGGGATCGGCAGCATGTTGAACACAGCGATCAGCAGATTGAACTGAATGGTATTCAAAAGATTGATCAGGAACCATTTCTGCGCGAGCCCGGGTACCCAGAGCGTGGCATGGATCAGCAGGGCCGCCACCAGCGCAATGACGAAATTGATCCCCGGCCCGGCCAGCGCCACCCAGATCATGTCGGTGCGCGGGTTCCTGAGACGGCTGAAATCCACCGGCACCGGCTTGGCATAGCCGAACATGAAGGGCGACTTCATGAAGAACAGCATCAGCGGCATGATAATGGTGCCGAACGGGTCGATATGCCGGATCGGATTGAAGCTGACGCGCCCCAACCGTTTCGCCGTATCGTCGCCAAACATATTGGCCACATAGCCATGGGCCGCCTCATGGAGCGTGATCGCCAGTACCACGGGCAGCGCCCATGTGGACAAGGTCACCATCATCGACCCGAAATCACCCATTACGCTACCTCATACCCCGGCACATCGGCCATCAGATCATCCAGTTCCGCCGTAAGCTCCGCCACCGCACAGCGCGCGGCAGGACGCGGCACCATATAGCGATTGATGGCTTTGAGGCTGAGGGCGGAAATATCGTCCACCGTCTCAAGCACCGCGCGCCGATCCTCGAACGAGGCGTTGCAGAGAAGTGCGAGGTCACAGCCAGCCGCCATGGTCTCAAGCGCGAGATCCGGCAGCGCACCCTTCAGGGCCTTCATGGTCAGGTCGTCGCTGACCAGCACGCCGCGAAACCCGATTTCACCCCGGATGATATCATTGATCACCCGCGGCGACAGCGTCGCCGGACGGTCAGGATCGATCGCCGTATAGGTGATATGGGCGGTCATGGCGATGGGCAGGCGGTTGAGCTCGGCAAAGGGGCGGAAATCCGTGCGCCGCAGCTCGTCCAGCGAAGCCGTCACCACCGGCAGTTCGTGATGACTGTCGCTTTCGGCCCGGCCATGGCCCGGAATATGTTTCGCCACCGGCAGTACGCCGCCCGCCATCAGCCCTTCGGCGGCGGCGCGGGCCAGCGTCACCACGGCTTCGGGGGTCGCCCCATAAGCGCGGTTGCCAATAATGTCATGGGCTCCCGGCAATCTCAGATCCAGCACCGGCAGGCAATCCACCGTGATCCCAAGCGCCGTCAGGTCGGCGGCGATCAGGCGGCTGTTGAGCCACACTGCACGGACCGCAGCCTCCGGATCACGCGCGGCAAGCTCGGCAAAGCACCAGGCCGCCGGAGGCCGCCGCCAATGCGGGGCCCCAAGCCGCGCCACACGGCCGCCTTCCTGATCGATGAACACCGACGCCGGACGCTGCACCGCCTCCCACAGATCCGCCACCAGAGCCCGCACCTGTTCCGGCGTGCTGGTGTGGCGGCCGAACAGGATGAACCCATAAGGATTGAGATCGCGATAAAGCGCACGCTCCTCGGCGGTCAGCCTTTCGCCTGTGCAATCCACGATAATCGGTTTCGGCATTCTGATCCCTGTTTTGGTCGACGTTACGCTGTGATGGTCAAAGATGGATCCCCGCTTGCGCGAGGATGACACCAAATTAATCCTCTTTACCGTCATTCCCGCGCAGGCGGGAATCCAGGCTTGGCCGAAGTAGGCCCCCGGCTTTGACAGCTTACTTACTTGGCAGCCACGAAACAGGCGTGACTTCCGGCTTTCAGTTGGGCGCAGGCGGCGTCCGCTGCGGCCTTGTCGGCGAAGCTCGACCCGCGCAGGCGGTAGAGCGTCTTGCCGTCGCGGCTCAGCTGGTCGATATCGCGGCTGAGACCCCCGAGAGCTGCCGGAAATTTCTTTTGCGCCGCCGCCCAGGCCCCGTCCGCCGCCGCCTGGGTGCCAAAGGCCCCGAGCTGAAGCATATAATGGCCACCGGCTGCAGGTTTCGCTGCGATCTTGGCTGGCTCTTTCACCGGAGCGGGTGGAACCGGCACAGCCACGCTTGGCGCCGGAACAGATGCAGGCGCAGGAGTTGCTGGGGGCGGTACCGGTGTATGGTCCTCGACCACGGCGGCTGAAGGCGCGCCTTCACCGAGTGGATCAATCAGGGCGGGCTCACCGTCACCCACGCCGCCGCCGATATCTTCGGTCGCCGCAGGCTCGGGCTTGTCCATGGGCAATTCTGGCCCGGGGCGCAGATGCACGTCCTCGGCACCCGGCGCGCCATTGACGCGGTTATAGACCAGCTTGTCGCGGTCAGGCACCGTCAGTCCGCCCGGATCCTCGGGCTTGTGGCGGTATGTGCCATCGGGCGCGGCGACCAGCGGCGCATCGCCCATGGCCCCGCCACCCGCCTGATAGGCGTACCAGATGGCCCCACCAAAGGCGACCAGCACCAAAGCAGCCGTCACCAGGATATGTTTGCGATAGCTCTCGATCCAGGAAGGGCCTTCCTCATCCGGATCAACGGCGCGAAGCCAGGGTTCGCGGGTCTCGTCCACTCTACTCATGTCGGATCGCCTGCTCAGTGCATCTCATCAAGGGGTTCGACGCCCAGCACCGCAAGACCCGAAGCAACGGTTACGGCAACTGCACGAATAAGCGCAAGACGGGCCAGGGTGACATCCTTGTCGCCGTCAATCAGGAAGCGCAGCGACGGATCCTCATTGCCCTTGTTCCAGAGCCCGTGGAATTCCGACGCGAGGTCATAAAGGTAAAAGGCAACGCGATGCGGCTCATGGGCCACCGCCGCCGATTCAATCAGCTTCGGCCAATAGGCAAGCATCTTGACCAGCGCGATTTCCGAACCGTCGATCAGACGGCCAAGATCCGCGCCTGCAAGCGCCGCGTCGGACAGATCGACGCCCGGCAGAGCCTCCGCCGCCTTGCGCATGACCGACATCACCCGGGCATGGGCATATTGCACATAGAACACCGGGTTGTCGCGCGACTGTTCGGTGACTTTGGCAAAGTCGAAATCAAGCGGCGCGTCGTTTTTGCGCGTCAGCATGATGAACCGCACAACGCCCTTGCCGACTTCGTCGACCACATCGCGCAAGGTCACGAAACTACCGGAACGCTTGGACATTTTGAACGGTTCACCGTTCTTCCACAGCTTCACCAGCTGGATGATCTTGACGTCGAGATCGGCTTCACCGCCCGACAGCGCCTTCACCACCGCCTGCATGCGCTTCACATAGCCGCCATGGTCGGCGCCGAAGACGTCGATCATATGGCTGAAGCCACGCTGAATCTTGTCGTAGTGATAGGCCATGTCGCCGGCGAAATAGGTCCAGCTGCCGTCCGATTTCTGCACCGGGCGGTCGACGTCATCGCCGAACTCGGTGGCTTTGAACAGGGTCTGCGGGCGCGGCTCCCAATCCTCGGGCGTTTTGCCTTTCGGCGGCTCAAGCACGCCGGTATAGATCAGCCCCTTGGCCTTCAGCGCATCAAGCGCGTCCTGCACCCGGCCGTCGGTATGAAGACTGCGTTCCGAGAAAAACACGTCATGCTTGATGCCAAGCGCCAAAAGATCGTCGCGGATCATCTTCATCATGGCTTCGATGGCGAATTCGCGCACGATGGGCAGCCATTCGGCCTCGTCCATGGCGCGGATGGTTCGGCCGAACACGGCCACAAGGGCCAGACCCACGTCCTTCAGATAATCGCCCGGATAAAAGCCCTGGGGGATTTCCCCGATATCCTCACCAAGCGCCTCGCGGTAGCGCAGAAACGCCGAACGCGCCAAAACATCGACCTGCCCGCCCGCGTCATTGATGTAATATTCGCGGGTCACATCATAGCCCGCCTTGACCAACAGGGTCGCCAGCGCGTCGCCAAACACCGCACCCCGGCAATGGCCCACATGCATGGGGCCGGTCGGGTTGGCCGAAACATATTCAACGTTGAACTTCTGCCCAGAACCGAGCGCGGAATTGCCGTAATCGGTCCCTTCGCGCAGGATTTCCGGCACCCGGGCGCGGATGAAATCATCCCGGAGCCGGATATTGATGAAGCCCGGCCCGGCCACGTCGACCGCCGTCACATCAGGCTCGGCCCGCAGCAGCCCGGCAAGCTTGTCGGCGATGGCGCGTGGATTGCTGCCCGCCGGTTTGGCCAGCACCATGGCCACGTTGGTGGCAAGATCGCCATGCGACGGATCGCGCGGCGGCTCAACCGTGAAGCCGTAGCCTTCAAGCCCTGCGGGAAGCTCGCCTGCGGCCACCAGAGCAGCCAGATGACGAGCGATGATCGAAGAAAAATGCGCGTATATGTTCATAATGTGAAAGTCGATACGTCAAAAAGCCGTTTATGTTCCAAAAGGGCATAACTGTCGGTCATGCCCGCGATAAAGTCCGCCACCACCCGTGCCCGCCCGGTCTCGTCCAGACCATCAATTTTCGCAAACCATTCGGTCGGCAGGCAATTCGGTTCGGCGTGATAAAGATCAAACAGCTCCCGCACCACACGGCGCGCCTTGCTGGCCATACGGTTTACCTTGTAATGGCGGTACATGTGGATTTTCAAGAAGCTTTTCAGCAGCCGGTCCTGTTCCGCCATATAGTCCGAGAAAGCGACCATGGGCCGGTCGGCCATGCGGATATCCGTCGCCGTCTGCGGATCGAGCTGTTCAAGCCGCCGCGCCGTCTCGTGAATGATGTCTTCGACCATGTGATTGATGAGCCGCCGCACCGTCTCATGAATGCGCCGCCCCTTGTCGAGCGTAGGGTAGGCCAGATCCACAGTGGCGAGCACCTCGGCCACGAGCGGCACGCCGATCATGTCATCGAGGGTAAAGAGCCCGGCCCGCACGCCGTCTTCGATATCATGATTGTTATAGGCGATATCGTCGGCGATGGCCGCCACCTGCGCCTCAGCCCCGGCATAGGTGTGAAGTTCGAGATCATGTTCGCGCACATAGTCGCTGATGCCGATCGGCAGGCTGCGCGCCCCGCCCGGCTGACATAGCGGGCCGTTATGCTTGGCGAGGCCCTCAAGGGTCTCCCAGGTCAGATTGAGGCCCTGGAACTCGGCATAACGTTCCTCAAGCCGGGTCACCACCCTAAGCGACTGGGCATTGTGATCAAAGCCGCCAAAGGGGGCCATGGCCGCATCCAGCGCATCCTCGCCCGCATGGCCAAAGGGCGTATGACCGAAATCATGGGCGAGCGACAGCGCCTCGGCCAGATCCTCATTAAGGCCGAACACCCGCGAAATGCTGCGGGCGATCTGTGCCACCTCGATCGAATGGGTCAGCCGGGTGCGATAATAATCGCCCTCGTGATAAACAAAGACCTGGGTCTTGTGCTTGAGCCTGCGGAAGGCCGAAGAATGGATAATGCGGTCGCGGTCGCGCTGATAGGGCGAGCGCGTCTGACTTTCGGCTTCAGGGTAAAGTCGACCCCGCGTCTCGCCCGGCTTGCTCGCGAAGGGCGCATAACGCTGAACCATATGAAACCGATAGGGACCCGGACGTTCTTGCATGGCGCGAGACTAAACTGTGGGCCCCATGCCGTCAAAGCCTGATTGCCACCTCCGCTCGCCCCGGGCTGCCATTGCCCCTCACCATTGACACTCCCCGCCGATGACCTACATATAAGCGAGCTTCGTCTTGCATTGGACCCGTTTATGACCAGCCATCCTCTGTCAGTCACCCAAAATGCCGCCAAGCGCGTGCTTCAACTGATTGAAAAGCAAAAAAACCCGGCGCTGAAATTGCGGCTTGCCGTCTCCGGCGGCGGCTGTTCCGGCTTTCAGTATGGCTTCAGCTTTGACGAAACCGTGCAGGATGACGATCTTGTGATCGAGGATCACGGCATCACCGTGCTTGTGGACAGCATCTCGCTGCCCTTCCTTGAAGGCGTGGAAATCGACTTCGTGCAGGATCTTTCGGGCTCGACGTTTCAGGTCAGAAACCCCAACGCCACCGCATCCTGTGGCTGCGGCACGTCATTTGCGGTCTGAGGCTGACTAGTCCAGCCCTCCCCTGCTTCCCTGTCATTGCCGGGCCTGACCCGGCAATCCATCTTCGGGCCCAGCTACCAGCGGCGCCATGGATACGCGGGTCAAGCCCGCGTATGACAGGAAATTAAGACCGTCCACCTCCAAACAGAACCCATTGGTTCCACTGCGGTTCTCTTCAATGAGGCTGACTGGGGCAGGCTTTCCTATCCCCTGGCACACCCTATCCCTGTCATTGCCGGGCTTGACCCGGCAATCCATCTTCGGGCCCAGCCACCGGCACCATGGATACGCGGGTCAAGCCCGCGCATGACAGGAAATCAAAACGGAAACCATTGATCCCATGGCGGTTCTCATCGATAATGCCGCCATGCGAAATTCTGATGATCTCCCCGACCCAAGCGCCGCCAGCATCGATGCTGCGGAAACCCGGAAATTTGCCGATCTGGCCGACCGTTGGTGGGATCGGAGCGGGCCCTTCAAGCCGCTGCATGAGCTGAACGCCGCCCGCCTGCGCCCGATCATCGAGGCCATTGAGCGCCGCTGGCCCCGGCCCGATACTGGAAACGGTCGCCCGCTTGAGGGCCTGCGTATTCTGGATGTGGGCTGCGGGGGTGGTTTAGCCGCCGAGCCGCTGGCCCGGCTTGGTGCCGAAGTGACCGGCATCGATGTGGTCCAGCGCAATATCTCGATCGCCCGCATTCACGCCCAGAAATCCGGCCTCGCCATCGATTACCGGTTCGAGGCCGCCGAGGCTTTGGCCACGCGCGGGCAACGCTTTGACGTGGTGCTTGGCCTTGAAGTCGTTGAACATGTGGCCGATCTCGACAGTTTCATGGGTGCCCTTTGCCGCCTTGTGCATCCGGGCGGACTGCTGTTCGTCGCCACCCTCAACCGCACCATCCAAAGCTATCTTTTTGGCATTCTTGGGGCGGAATATCTGCTGGGTCTGGTGCCGCGCGGCACCCATCGCTGGCGCCGCTTCCGCAAGCCGGATGAACTTCATGCCATCCTGCGCCGTCATGGCCTGGCGGTGGAACGATTGCAGGGCATGAGCTATGCTCCCTTTGGAGCCGAGCGCTGGCGGCTGTCCCACAGTCTTGCCGTGAACTATCTGCTGCGCGCCGCGCGGCCTGCCTGAACGGCGGCATATTGTCACTTCCTCAGTCACCCTGCAGCCGTTTCATGCTAGGGTGTCCACTCGATGCAAACACGATGAGGCGATCATGTCCTACAGCCTGAATATCAATGGAAAAACCCATAAAGTCGATGTCGATGGCGATACGCCCCTGTTGTGGGTGTTGCGGGATACACTGCATCTGACCGGCACGAAATTCGGCTGCGGCATCGCGCAATGCGGCGCCTGCACGGTGCATATCGACAACAGCCCGGCGCGCGCCTGTTCGACCCCCGTCGACAGCATCGGCAGCTCGGCCATCACCACCATCGAAGCCATCAACAGCCGCGAAGCCAAGGCCGTGCAGGCCGCCTGGATCGCTCGCGACGTGCCGCAATGCGGCTATTGCCAGTCGGGCCAGATCATGAGCGCCGTGGCTTTGCTGCGCGACAATAAAAAACCCACCGACAAGGACATTGACGACGCCATGGAAGGCAATATCTGCCGCTGCGCCACCTATGTCCGCATCCGGGCCGCGATCAAAGACGCCGCCCAAGCGCTGGAGGCCTGATCATGACCGAATATGATATGAAACTGAGCCGCCGCGCCACCCTTCAGGGCATGGCAGGTCTCGTCATCGGCATGACGCTGCCGCTCGGCGGAAGTCATGCCGCCACCGCCGCATCCAAGACCGCGCCCTTCGTGCCGAACGCCTTCGTGCGCGTTGCCCCGGACAGCAGCGTCACCGTCATCGTCAAGCATATCGAATTCGGTCAGGGCCCCTACACTGGCCTCACCACCCTCGTGGCCGAGGAAATGGATGCCGACTGGGCCCAGATGAAGGCTGAATCCGCGCCTGCGATCCAGGAGATTTATAAAAACCTGCGCTTAGGTTCCCAGGGCACCGGCGGGTCAAGCGCCATAGCCAATTCCTATGACCAGATGCGCCGCGCCGGGGCTACTGCCCGCGCCATGCTAGTGAGTGCCGCCGCCGATGCCTGGAAAGTCCCGGCTGCGGAGATCACCATCACCAAAGGCATCCTCAGCCACGCGGCGCGTAAAAAATCAGCGCCGTTCGGGACCTTCGTCGCCGCCGCCGCCAAACTTCCGGTTCCGGAGACAGTGACGCTCAAAGACCCGTCGCAATTCCGCCTGATCGGCAAGGATAGCGCGGTCAAGCGCATCGATACGCCGAGCAAGGTCAATGGCACGGCCCAATTCGGGCTTGATGTTTTCGAGCCCGGCCTGCTGACCGTCGTCGTCGCCCACTCGCCCCGTTTCGGCGGCAGCGTCAAAAGCTTCGATGCGACCGAGGCCCGCAAGGTCAAGGGCGTGGTCGACGTCAAGCAAATCCCCGAAGGTGTGGCAGTGTACGCCACCGGCACCTGGCCTGCCATCAAGGGGCGCGAGGCGCTCAAGATCACCTGGGACGACAGCAACGCCGAAACGCGTGGCAGCGAGGAGCTGATCGCCGAATATCGCAAACTGGCGCAGACCCAAGGGGCCGTCGCCGGAACCAAGGGCGATGCCGCAGCCGCGCTCAAAAATACCCCGAAAATCATTGAACGCGAATATGTGCTGCCTTATCTCGCCCATGCCCCCATGGAGCCGCTGGACGGCGTGCTGATCTGGGACGGCAAGACGGCCCATGCGCGTTATGGCTGCCAGGGGCAAACCTCCGATCAAACGGCCATTGCGAAGACCCTTGGTCTTCCGAAAGAGAGCGTCACCATTGACACGCTTCTGGCCGGGGGCAGCTTTGGCCGCCGCTCCCAGCTTACGTCGCATTTCGCCGTTGAAATGTGTCACGTCGCCCAGGCCATCGGCGCGGGCAAGCCGATCAAGCTGGTGTGGACGCGGGAAGACGATATCCAGGGCGGCTATTACCGCCCGCTGTTCGTGCATCGCATGCGCGGCACGATCAAAGACGGCAAGGTCCAGGCCTGGAGCAGCACATCGGTTGGTCAGTCCATCCTGAAAGATCCGCGCTATGCCGCTTCGTTCAAAAACGGCGTCGATCCGACCTCGCTTGAGGGCATGTCGGAGCTGCTGTACGACATCCCGAATTTCAGCGCCGAGCTGCATAGCCCGGATGTCAAAGTGCCGATTTCCTGGTGGCGCTCGGTGGGTCATTCGCACACTGGATATGCCGCCGAATGTTTCATCGATGAACTGCTTGAAGCCGCAGGTCAGGATCCGGTGCAGGGTCGGCTTGCGCTGATGACCGATAATCCGCGGGCGGCGGGCGTGTTGCGCGCCGTCGCCGAGCTTGCCAAATGGACCGGCCCCGCAGCCGCCGATGGCCGCGCCCGTGGCGTCGCCGTCGTCAAAAGCTTCAAAAGCTATGTGGCTCAGATCGCCGAAGTCTCCAAAGGCGAGGACGGTCCCCGGGTGCATAAAATCTGGTGCGCCGTCGATTGCGGTCAGCCGGTCAATCCGGACATCATCCGCGCCCAGATGGAAGGCGGCATCGGCTTTGGCATGGGTCACGCCCTCTATGGTGAAATCACCCTGAAGGACGGTCACCCGGAGCAATCGAACTTCGATACCTACCGGTCGCTCCGCATCAATGAAATGCCGGAGATCGAAGTGGTGGTCCTGCCCTCAAGCGAAGCTCCAACAGGTGTTGGCGAACCCGGTGTGCCGCCTGCGGCACCGGCCGTCGCCAACGCCATGGCCCGCCTCGGTCTTGGACGGCCAAGCCGTCTGCCCTTCCTCCGTCAGACGTAAAGCGTAACTGCCCATGAAAATCGCCACCTGGAACGTCAATTCCGTCAAGGCCCGCCTGCCGAATGTGCTCACCTGGCTGTCTGATGCCGCCCCCGACGTGGTGGTGTTTCAGGAGACCAAGACGGTGGACGTCGATTTCCCCCGTTTCGAGTTCGAGGCGCTCGGCTACCATCTCGAAATTCATGGGCAGAAAAGCTACAACGGCGTCGCCATCCTCAGCCGCCACCCGCTTGAGGATGTGCTGATCCGGCTGCCCGGCGACGACAGCGACGAACAGGCCCGCTATATCGAAGCAACGGTCAAGGGCGTGCGCGTGGCCGGGCTTTATCTGCCGAACGGCAATCCGGTGCCGGGAGAGAAATTCGACTATAAACTGCGCTGGATGAAACGGCTTCATGCCCGGGCCCAGCAGCTGATCGCAACGGAACAGCCGGTGGTGCTTACGGGGGACTATAACGTCTGCCCGGAGGATATCGACGTCTATGATCCCGTGGCTTTCGCCGGGGACGCGCTCTGTCAGCCGGAAAGCCGGTCCGCATTCCGGGCGCTCCTTAACCTCGGCTACACCGACGCGCTCAGGGTGACCAAACCTCAGGGCCCGGCCTATACCTATTGGGATTATCAGGCCGGCGCCTGGGCCAAGGACAATGGCGTCCGCATCGACCATATGCTGCTGTCGCCGCAAGCCGCCGACCGGCTGGTCACTTGCGCCGTGGACCGCCGCCCGCGCGCCCAGGAAAAAGCATCCGATCATACCCCGGTCTGGTGCGAACTGACCGACTGAACTGATGGCCTATTGGTCGTGCGGTCTCGTGCTTCGAGGCGGGCTCTGTTGATTTGCCGCCCGAACGCCGCAGCACGACCGCAGCCTGTCAAGGAAATCTGGATCCTGTCGCTTCGCTCAGGATGACGATTTCTTTAGATGTCATACGCGGGCTTGACCCACGTATCCATGGGGCAAACGGCACTATGCCACGAGACCGGCCCGCACACCTGCTTGATCAGCGTCCTAGCGCTCCTCGCGTCCTCGCCCTCGGTCCCCGCCATCACGCTGCGGACGTTCCCCTTGTGAGCGTTCGACTTGCGGCCGCTCCCCTTGTGGACGATCCATTTGTGGGCGCTGGTACTGCGGGCGTTCGACTTGCGGCTGCGCCACCGGAGCGGATTGCTGCGGCCGGGCCTGTTCAGGCTGAGCCTCCCGCGTGCGCTGTTCCCGCCAGTTCTGCATCATGCGCTCACGGGCGGCAGGGTCCGGCTGGGCTTGTCCTGCAGGGCGTTCGACTTGTGGCCGCTGGTACTGCGGGCGTTCGACTTGCGGCTGCGCCGCCGGAGCGGATTGCTGCGGCCGGACCTGTTCAGGCTGAGCCTCCCGCGTGCGCTGTTCCCGCCAGTTCTGCATCATGCGCTCACGGGCGGCAGGGTCCGGCTGGGCTTGTCCTGCAGGGCGTTCGACTTGTGGCTGCGCCACCGGAGCGGATTGCTGCGGCCGGGCCTGTTCAGGCTGAGCCTCCCGCGTGCGCTGTTCCCGCCAGTTCTGCATCATGCGCTCACGGGTGGTAGGGGCCGGCTGAGCTTGCGGCTGGACCACCGCTGGCGAAGACGCTGACGGACTGCGCGTGCTTCCCTGCCAGTTCGATCCGCGCCGACCGCCCTGATCAAGCGCCGGGTTGCGTTCACGCATGCGGTTCCAGTCGGAGCTGCGATCACGATCCTGACGCCAGCCGGAGCTGTGATTTCCATATCCGTTCGGGCCTCCTCTGTTGGAGCCCTCAAAGCGATCGCGAATGCGGGTGTTTTGATAGTAAACGCCGCGACGGTGATAGGGATCATGGGTCCAGATCGACGACGAAATCGGCGGACGATGATAATTCAGGCGATTATAGCGATCCGTATGAATATTCAGGCGGCGATACCGCCAATCCCAATCGCTCCAACCCCACAACATGCTGAGGACCATGCTGCTGTTGCCGAAAAACAGCCCCGGCCGCCCGACATAAGCGGGGCCGCCGAAATAATAAGGCTGATATCCCGGATAGTCCCAGGCCCCATAAGCATAAAGGGGATCGTAATAGGGCACATAAACGACTTGCGGGTTGGCAGGCACGATGAGGATCGCCTGATCCTGTTCGCGCACGATTTGTTCCGGCGTCGATCTGAGCGTGCCGGATGCCGATGCATCCTGACGCAATTGCTGCACCATGGCCATGACATCGCCTTCCTGGGCCAGGAAGGCTTCGCCCAGATCCTGCATCCAATCAAGCTTGCTGCTCATCATATGCAGCACTTCCGGGAACTGAACCAGCGACTTGACGCTTGGCGACCAATCCTTGCTTTCAACCGCCCGCCCAAGCGCTTCGCCTTTGAGACCGGCGTTGCGCGGATCGCTGACCCAGCGGTCCGCCTCCACAACCTCAAGCGGATAGGTGGAGGCGGTCAGAACCTGCGCCAGCAGCTGATCGGGATAAAGCGCCACCGGCGCCAGAAGCTGCGCCAATTCGCCGTCGGACCAGCCCTCTTCACCCTGAGGGATGCCGATGTTCGGCTCGGCGCGCTCATCCGGATTGACCCAGCCACCGCCCCTGGTTTGCTGGGCCATCGCCTGGCCCTGATAAACCATCGTCGGCGCCACCACGAGGGCCACCAACGCAAGCTTGCTGAAGATACCCGAAAAAGCTGTCTTCATAGTAGGTCACTCACTTAGGCACGACGGCCCAAGCCGCCTGTCCTGTTATACTCAGGCTTAACCATAACAGGGCCCAGATGAATATCAGCTTACAGATTAACGCTTCGGCAGCGATCAATGAGTGACGGTGATCGAGGAGGTTTTGACCATGGCAAGCTGCGCTTTCAGATCGAAAAGCTGGCGCATGGCTTTGACTTCGGCCGCGTCGCAGCCGTTTGATTTGATGGCTGTCTCAGCCCGCAGCTCCAACTGCGCGACGCGAAAGCCGATCAGCATGGCAAGATCGTCGCGGCGCTGGCCCGGGTTCATGCTTTGCAGCTCATCACCGACCAGGTCGGCCACCTGACCGAATTCGCTGGTGAATTGTTGCAGCGTGGTCCGGTCGGCGCTTTGACAGGCATGGGCCGCGACAATCGACAGCACGCCGCGATCAAACAGGGCGAACACGCCGCTTTCGGAGGTCGCGGTTTTGGCTTCGGCTCCGCCAATGGCTGCAAGACATCCCACCAGCAGCAACCCTGTTTTCAGACCCCGGATCATAATCTCATCTCCATCTCACGACTTCCCTGCCCTTGTCTGAGCAAGGCCCGTGCCAAATCAAGGGCTTCATTTACAGTCCAGGATCTGAAGCTGTTTCCGCCATTCCGGCCCGCGAAATGCGGACCAGGGTCGGAGAGAGTGTAAAATCTACCGACACCCGTCTCATTCCGGGACATGCCGCGCCTCATCTTCGTCTGCTGCCCTGGCCAAGGTCAAGGCAACCTCCTGCCCGTGGGACAGTTCAAGCACATGGCCGTCCGGATCATGCAGAAAGGCGAAATAACCCACCGGATAATCCCAATCCTCCGGCCCCATGACCGAAATGCCCGCCGCCCGCGCCTCGGCCGCATAGCGATCGACCTCGTCCCGGCTTGCACAGCCGACGCCAAGATGGGCGATGGGGCCAAGCACGCCCTGCACCCGCTCAGCTTCGATCAGCACGATCACGAACGGGCGCGTTTCATCGCTGAGCCAGGCCACCTCATGAGAAGTCTTGCCATCATGGCGACGATGCACCACCCGCATATGGGCATAGCGGGCATAAAACGCGATCGAGGCATCCAGATCCCGGCATTGCAACGCCACATGGGTTAACCCGATATCGACCATGATCACACCTCCACCCTCTGAGGATAGCTCAGCTTTTGAGGGTGAAGGGATTGAAATCGGTGCCGCGATCATAAAAATCCACCTGTTCGGCGCGCTTCAGCAGGGCGACCACCCGATAGGTCACCGGGGTAAGCACAACCTCCCAGCCGACCTTGATCAGATAATTCGACAGCATGACCGCCAGCAGCAAATCATTGGGCCACATGCCATAGAAGGCGATCGGGTAAAACACCAGGCTATCAAAGGCCTGCCCCACCACCGTCGAGCCGATGGTCCGCGTCCACAGCCAGCGCCCCGCTGTCCATACCTTCATGCGCGCCAGCACATAGGCATTGACCATCTCACCGACGAAAAAGGCAATGAGCGAGGCCAGAACAATGCGCGGCGTCTGCCCGAGCACGGCGGCATAAGCATCCTGCCCGTCCCAGCCCTCGGCCGGCGGCATGCCGACAATGATCCAAGCCATAAAGGACGCAAACCCAAGCGCCACAAACCCCGTCCACACCACCTTGCGCGCCCGGGCATAGCCATAAACCTCGGTCAGCACATCGCCAAAAACATAGGATATAGGGAAGAACAGCACCCCGGCCCCAAAAGTAAAGCCCCACAGGCTCGCGACCTTGGCCGGGCCAATAATATTCGAACACAGCAGAACAGCCACAAAGGCCGCCATAAACAGATCGTAATAGCGAAAACTTTTCTGATCGGCCGACACGCCTTATCCCCCCAAATATGTCAGCCTCAACGATAGGGCAGTCTCCAAAGCAGGCAACAAAAAACCGCCCGGGCATGGCACGGGCGGTTTTCATCAAGTCTACTCGGTGAAAATCAGAACTTACTATGATCCTTGCCGTATTCCGCGTCATAAGGACCGGCAGGAAGGCCGATTTTTTCCACATTGACGGCCATGGCATTCGCTTGCTGGGTCAAGGGAATATAGCTCGGGTCCGCCTTTTCGATGGCCGAGACAATCGCTTGGGCGATCAATCCGCCGAGCCCCCCGCCACTCGCTTGCGGCGAATAGGTCATGGCCATATCCCGTGTCCACAGCGTCTCCCCCGTGCGTCCGCTTTTCAGCGTATAGGTGAAGCTCACCTCGACCGAGGTGCTGATAACGATATATTTGGCATCCCATTTATTGATCGAGACATAAAGAATGGAGTCCGTGCCAAAAATCTCACCCAAACGTTTCGGGTCGGCTGCGTGGACCATATTGGCGTCCGCGAGGCCATCGTTCTCCATAACCTTTTTCACGAGATTAACGGGGAAAACATAATATCCGCGCTCAGCCAGCGGCACGGAGATGGTGGATAAATACGAGTCCGGCGCATTGACGTCGACGGTATTATTTACCGCAGGAACCACGAGGATCGTCTTCGGATTTTCCTGCCGAAACATCGTATAGTTGTATGGCGTCGGCGCTTGAGCGCAAGCTGCCATCAGTAAGCTTGCGCAAACAATCAGCAGCCCTCTTTGAAACAGAGTCATTCCCTCACTCCTCAAAACCGCACCCCCCAAATCGCGTTCAGCACGCGTCACTGGCCAGGCCCCTTGGTCGGAATTTTCGCCGTGCTGATCATGTTGTTCATCAGCGTCGCGGACTCAGGCCATGCGGCCTTTTCCTTTTCAAAACTGACAATCGCCTGATCTGCGGCCCCAAGCTCAAGCTGCAAATAACCATATTCAGCATAAAGTCCCGGTGGCACTTTCAGCCCCTTGGATTCCGCCGTTGTAATATTCTTTGAAATGGCCTCGGCCGCCCTCTTGGCTTCGGTCGGATTTTTATAATAATTGTAGAGCGTCCCCTCATACCCGCCCCAGGCATATTTTTGTTTGGCCGTGCTGCAAGCAGCCAGCATCAATATCAATGGTGCCAGAACACCAAGATATACTGGTTTCATTTCCCATCCCCCTATTTACAAAAACTATGGCGTTACGACTGTATGCGTGCCGTCCGCTAAAAAGACGGTCTTGCTGAACAAAATCCGGCCAGCCGAAACAAGCTCGATTTTGTGTGTGCCGGACTCAAGCTTCAAAGGCTTGTTCTTAAAAAGATCATCAGACCGCGCCATAAACTGGCCATCGACCATCACATCCGCGCCGCCCGGAACATTCGCTAAAGAAATCGTCGGCCGCGCATCCACCAGACGCGTTGCTGTTTTCGGCGTGCTGCAAGCTGCAAGCGTCAGCATCAGGCCCACGCCCAAACACAAAGTGATTTTCCGCATGATCAAGGCCTCCCCGCCGCGACATAAAGTCCTTGAAGTCTGCTCGCATCCAGGGACCCGGATTCCAGCATGGCAACAGCGCCCTCATTGGCCTCGCTATCTCCGAAAAACGACTGAATCCGCAGGCGTGCCACTTCCGCCGCCGGGAGCGCAATATCAAAGCCGGTCTGCTGGCTTTTGATCACTTCTCCGGCCCGGTACACCACCAGCTCGTCATTGCTTCTGAGGCCCTGGCGCGCGCCGCCGCTGATATAGACCACATTGCCCGCGACCTTCAGAATGTCCGTGCGCCATTGCCGTTCCTGAAGCTTGGTCAGCACGCTGTTCATCAGATTGGCAATGGCCGCGCCAATGGCCTTGTCATTAAGCGTGGCATCATAATCAGCCCGACTTCCAAACCCCAGGGTCTCCCCGGATTCCGTAGTCGCTTCACCCGAACCGCTGGCCGAAAAAAACATCTGGCCAGTGCGCACATCAACCAGGCGCACATCGACCTTGGCATGAGCAAGTTGCACTTTGGTCTTGTGGAGCCAGCCCTTTTCCCCGCCCGTCGAGCGGCCGAATTCCGTCACCGAACCGATGATCAGGGTATCAACACCGATCAAGCTCCCAGCCCCGCCGGACAATTGCTGCTCCTGCTTGACGCGATCCGCTTCCCCGCGCTCAAAGACAAGAAATTTTCCGGATTCGACCAGACGTGCCGCCAGAATATCACTGGCCTGTTTGCCCAGCGGATCAAGATTTTGATCCACCAGCAAAGTCTTGCCATAACGCGTTTCATTGGAAAAGCGCCCGATGGCAATCTTACGTTTCAAGACTTTTTGGTCATTCCCCGCTTCCGCAGCACCATCTTGATGCGCGGGCGTCCCGGATGCTGGTGCCGACTGTGCAAAAGACGCAAACGAACACACGGCCAGGCAAAAAGCGCCCAGCGCGGCATAGCTCAATTTCACGATCATATATCCCCCAAGTGGTCAATGGAAAATCCCCCGCTTTCCGATCACGATTTTGTCATCTACCGCCTTTCTTCGTCAAGTAGAAAGAATATGTGAAGTGGACTACCCCTCAAGGCTAAACATAAAAAAACGGCTGCGATTTCAGATAATCGCAGCCGTTTCATAATTTATGCGTGAAGAATAAAATCAGATATCCGCGTAGATCTTCTTTTCCGCCTTGGCGCCCGGATGGGTCACGGCGCCCTTGTAGGCCGGGCCGACGAGTTGGGCGTATTTCCAGATGGCGCCGGTGGTGATATCCGGCTCCTTGGGTGCCCAGCCTTTTTTGCGTTCGGCGAATTCGGCTTCGGTCAGCGCCACGTCGATGCTGCCCGTTTCGGCATCGAGGGTGATGATGTCGCCATCACGCAGGAAGGCGATCGGGCCGCCGACTGCGGCTTCGGGGCCCACATGGCCGACACAGAACCCGCGCGTTGCACCGGAGAACCGCCCGTCGGTGATGAGCGCCACTTTCTCGCCCATGCCCTGCCCGTAAAGAGCTGCCGTGGTAGCCAGCATTTCGCGCATGCCGGGGCCGCCTTTGGCACCTTCATAACGGATCACGAACACGTCGCCTTCGTTGTAACTGCGGCTTTCAACTGCGGCGAAGGCATCTTCCTCGCATTCGAACACCCGAGCCGGACCGGTATGCTGCAAGCGCTTCATCCCGGCGATTTTCACAATGGCCCCTTCCGGAGCGAGATTGCCCCGCAGGCCCACAACGCCGCCCGTGGTCGAGAACGGATTATTCGCCTCCCGCACCACCACCTGATTGGGGTTCCAGACGACATTTTCCAGATTTTCGGCGATGGTCTTGCCGGTCACGGTCAGGCAGTCGCCATGGATATAACCATGCTCATAGAGCGTCTTGATCACAAGCTGCACGCCGCCAGCTTCGAACATGTCCTTGGCCACATACTGACCGCCCGGCTTGAGGTCGGTGATATAGGGCGTCGAGCGGAAGATTTCCGCCACGTCCCACAGATCGAACTCGATGCCAAGTTCATTGGCCATGGCCGGCAGATGCAGCGCCGCATTGGTCGAACCGCCCGTGGCAGCAACAATGCGCGCCGCGTTTTCAAGCGATTTCCGGGTCACGATATCGCGCGGACGCAGATTGCGGGCCAACAGATCCATCACCGCCTTGCCGGATTCAAACGCATATTCGTCGCGGCTTTCATAGGGTGCCGGAGCCCCCGCCGATCCTGGCAGAGCAAGGCCGATGGCTTCCGACACGCAGGCCATGGTGTTCGCGGTATATTGCCCACCACAAGCCCCGGCGCTCGGACAAGCGACGCATTCAAGTTCATGCAGATAGGCGTCATCGATGGTGCCTGCGGCATGCTGGCCCACGGCTTCGAACAGGTCCACAACGGTCACGTCCTTGCCACGGAACTTGCCCGGCAGGATCGATCCGCCATACATGAATACGGCCGGAACATTGAGCCTGAGCATGGCCATCATCATCCCGGGCAGCGACTTGTCGCAGCCCGCAAGACAGACCATCGCATCATAGGAATGGCCGCGTATGGTCAATTCAACCGAGTCCGCGATCACTTCGCGCGACACCAGCGAGGACTTCATGCCCTCATGGCCCATGGCGATGCCATCGGTCACCGTAATCGTGGTGAATTCGCGCGGCGTGCCGTGGGATTCCGACACGCCCCTTTTTACAGACTGAGCCTGACGCGACAACGAAATATTGCAGGGCGCGGCTTCGTTCCAGGCGGTGGCGACGCCAACCAGCGGCTGGTGAATTTCCTCTTCCGTCAGCCCCATGGCATAGAGATAGGACCGATGCGGCGCACGCTCGGGGCCCTCGGTCACATGACGGCTCGGCAGCTTTGATTTGTCGAAGACGGGCTTGTTCATCACTTGGGCTCCCTGCTCATGGGCAAATTACTTTGCGTCTTGTTTATCCCCCCGCGTCCGGAGGAGCAAGAGACAATGCCCCAATCCGATGGCCGAAGAAACCCGAAACGACAAAACCCCGCCAGTTGATTTGACGGGGTTTTCCTGTCGGTTGCGGGGCTGCGCAGCCTATATCTCGATCACCCGGTCGGGGAGTTCGTTCGGGTTGCCCTCCGTCTTCGGCACATGGACCGCGAGCACATCTCCGGCCTGGCGCACCGCCATGGCCATGCCATGACCGACCTGACCTTTTCGCACATGAGCGACCATTTCGGCCATCATATCGCCCCAGGCTTCGGGCGCGACCTTGCCGGCAATGGCGGCGTCAGCCACGATCTCCGCGCGATGCTCGCCAAGCGACAAATAAATGAGAATGCCGGTGCGGCCCATGGTGCGGCCTTCCGCCGCCACCCGGAACAAATCCACCGCGCGCTTATGGCAGCGCCGGGTCTTCATGTCATGGGGTGCAAGACGCAACCGCAACGGCATCCATTGCAGGATCATCCAGACCAGCAGAAAAGTGACAAGCGCCACAATGAACACCGTGAGCAGCAGATTCCGCTCGCTCATCTCGGTGATCCAGCCCTGCACGATCAGATCGAACAGTTTGTGACAGAGCGCCGGAAAGGCGGCCAGCACCGACAGCACCAATAATGTCATCCCACCGGCCCAGAACAACGGCACATCGTCATAATGGTCCGACAGATCGGCAACGATGGTGACGATTTCAGCGTCGGTTTCACGCTCGGCCTCGGACACCGCCGCGGTTACGAGATCATGCTCGCTCTTGTCGAGCCGGTAGGGTGACGTCCAGGCCATAAATCAGCGCTCCCTACCAACTGCCTGAGGAGCCGCCGCCGCCGAAGCCGCCGCCACCCCCACCAAATCCACCGCCACCGCCACCGCGTCCCCAGCCGCCCAGGCCACCAAGCCCAGCCCCGAGACCAGCGCCCCACAGCCGCGCGCCGCGATGCGTCCTGCCGCCGCCGAACATCGATCTCAAAGCCGGCAGCACAAAGATGAAGAAGAAAATCACCCAGAAAAACAGCGACGGGCCGCCGGTCTCCTGTTTCTTGGCCGCTTTCGCCGCCTCCGCCGCGACGGCGCGGGCCTGATCTTCAGGAAGCTCAAGCTGCTTGGCGATGCTGTCCGCGCCCGCGACAATCCCGGCCGAATATTGCCCGTCGCGAAAATGCGGCAGAATATCCCGGCTGATGATGGTGGACGACAGGGCGTCGGTCAGGATGGGTTCAAGCCCATAGCCGACCTCGACCCGGACTTTGCGTTCGTTCGGAGCGACGATCAGCAAGGCGCCGTCATTGCGTTCCTTGCTGCCGATGCCCCATTTGCGGCCCAGCTGATAGCCATAATCCTCGATATCATAGCCCTGAAGGCTCGGCAGGGTCACGACCACCAGCTGCCGCTGCGATTGGGCTTCAAGCTGTTCAAGACGGGCGGTCAGCGTGGCCTTATCGGCCGGGGTCAACAGATTGGCGTCATCGACCACCCGGCCGGTCAGGGCCGGAAAGCTTTGCGCATGAACCGCGAAAGTCCCCGGCAGAACGAGGAGCAGCACACACAGAAAAAGCCTCAGGCTCAGAATGCGGACCCCGGACAGGATAGCCATGCTCCAATCATCTCTTGCCGAAATCGACGGTCGGGGCGTTTTCAGCCCCCGCCTTGGCTTCAAACGGCGTCATCGGCTTTGCGTTGTAAATCACTTTGGCCGCCACCATCGCCGGGAAGGTGCGGATCGTGGTGTTATACTGCCGGACCGCTTCATTGTAGTCGCGCCGGGCGATATTGATACGGTTTTCCGTGCCCTCAAGCTGGCTCTGCAGGTTGATGAACACCTGATCCGACTTGAGGTTCGGGTAAGCCTCCATGGTCACAAGAAGCCGCCCGATCGAGCTGCCAAGCTGTCCCTGCGCCTCTGCGAACTGAGCCATTTTGGCCGGATCGTTCAGGTCATTGGCGTTCAACTGGATGGAGGTCGCCTTGGCCCGTGCCGCAGTGACTTCGGTCAGCACGTCATGCTCCTGCTGGGCATAGCGTTCCGCGACCTTCACCAGATTGGGGATAAGATCGGCGCGGCGCTGATAGGCGCTCTGGACGTCGGCCCATTTAGCCTTCGCGGCTTCTTCCGCTGTCGGGACCTCATTGACCCCGCATCCCGTGAGGGACACCGCCAGGACCGGCACTGCCAACAGACCGAGTAGCTTGTTGCGCATGATCATTCTCCTCCATCGCATAAATCAAAATATGACAGCCTGAAAGGATTGGCAATTGCGTGATCTGCCCATGCCACCACAAAAGCAGAATGGGATCATAACGGAAGATGGAAAGGCGTTTCCTTCCTTGACCGGGAGAGGTCCTATCGGGCTTACTGGATGTCTACCCCTGACCCGCAGATACGGACGACAGATATGGCACTCCCGGTTGTAGGCATTATTTCCGCAATCCCTTGGGGAAAGGTCATCGAAAATGCCCCCATGATCGTAGAAAATGCCCGAAAGCTCTGGAGCTTCGTCTCCAGGGACAGCAAAACGCTCCAAAACCCCAACCCAAAGGCCGCCAGCATCACCGGTGAAGGCTCTCTCGAACAGCGTGTCGCCGCACTCGAAGCCAGCAACAGAGGCCTCCTGTCCGAGGTCGCGGCCATGAGCGACCTGATCCTTCAGCTATCGGAACAAAATGTCTCACTGGTCAAACGCGTCGAGGGAAACCGCAAACTCCTGCGCGCCGCGCTGGTCGCAAGCCTTCTCTCTCTAGCTGCTGTGATATATCTTCTATCGCATGCGTAACCCAAGCGCCCTATGGGCCAGTCTTGAAGCCAGAGAATGACCGAAAACAGCGTGAATTCCCCCAGTATCTTCGTCGATGGCGATGCCTGCCCCGTCAAAGATGAAATCATCCGCGTCGCCGCCCGCCATAACTTGCAGGTCACCATGGTCAGCAATCAAGGCCTCCGCGCCTCCGTCGGCCCCAATATCAAAGCCATCCTGGTCGGCCCCGAATTCGACGCCGCCGACAACTGGATCGCCGAAAATTGCCGCCCCCACGATATCGTCATCACCGCCGATATCCAGCTCGCCGCTCGCTGCCTCAAACAAGGCGCACAGGTCATAGGCCACAACGGCAAACCCTTCACCCCCGACAACATCGGCCGCGCCCTCGCCTCCCGCGAGCTCAATCAATATCTGCGCGAATCCGGTGAAATATCCGGCAACAACAAAACCTTCTCAAAAAAAGACCGGGCGAGTTTTCTGCAGACGCTGGAGAATGTCACGCAGAAGATCCTGCGCGAGATGACCTGACGTAAATCAACAAGGGGGCCACGACGCTGAACGGCAAAATTGCGCTCATCACCGGCAGCAGCCCCGGCATCCGAAGCCGTCGCCCGCGAAATCCACGACATCGGCTGCCAGAGCATTGCCGGGGAAGCCGACGTTTCGCGCGAATACCATGTCACCCGAATGTGGGAGACGGTCCCGAAAACCTTCGGCCGCATCAATATCCCCGTCAACAATGCCGGCATCGCCCATAACAACAAGGTCGAGCATATGCCGGTCGAGCTCTGGGACCGCGTGCTCGGCGTGCATCTTCACGGCACCTTCCTCATGACGCGCGCCATCCTCCCTGGCATGTATGCCCAAGGATCAGGCCGCATCATCAACACCGCCTCCCAACTCGCCTACAAAGGCGCCCCCGTCCTCACCGCCTACACGGCCGCAAAGGGAGCGATCCTCTCCTTCACCCGCTCCATCGCCCTGGAAATCGGCCCCGGCAACATCACCATCAACTGCGTCGCCCCCGAAGCAACCCTCACGCCCATTCTGAATGTCGTCCCCGAAGAAACTCTTAATGCCGTCAAAGCCGCCATCCCCTTGGGACGCATTGCAACCGTAGATGACATTGTCGGGAGTTATGTATTCTTGGCGTCTGAGGGGGCACGGCACTATCAGGGGCAATGCCTCAGCCCCAACCGCGGGGATTATTTTGTTTGAGTTTCTCGCAAATACTTTTTAAATTCTATTTATGAGATAGTTATAAGAAAATTCCTCCGCATCCTTAGCATCGCCCTCGCTAAACTAGCCCGGGAAAAGTGTAACCTTACCTAAAGACGAGCACCATTCTTTCTAAAGTAATGACTTAAGAGGGAGGGTCTAGGCGACCGAATATACAAAATCTACCTTATGAATGATTAAGGCTGCAGTAGAACGGTGAGCTTGATGGTCCGACAACGAAGCATCACGGATAAAGAAATTGCCTTGATCAAGGCAATGTGCCTGCGTGGAATGATGAACAAGGACATACAGTTCTTCTTCAACAGGCCAGAACGCCCCGTGAATTCAGGTAGGATAACCGATATCAAGAATGGCACCTATAGTGAAGCAGCCAATATAAGCCCTGTAGACGACAATGCACTCGATAAGTTCTTAAAATCGTTCCAACAAACAGAAACACTCGGCACAGTAGTTACTTTCGAGGGAAGGCCTTCTACACCTGTGGGTGCGGAGCCAATGTCAAAGAATACTCTCTCGGCGATGTTTGAAAAGAATTCAAAAGGTATCTGGCATTTTAAGTACGGTGAGAGTGAGAAGCATGAATGCAAGGAAAACTTCACTTTCAGACACTCGGGAAAGTGGCTTCGCGCCGTTGCCGCTCTCGCGAACAATATGGGCGGTTATATTGTCTTCGGTGTAAAGGACAAGAAGATTGTCCTCAACGAGATAGATTCAGAGAGCTACAAAGTAGCTGGCGTTAATAGCAAAGACTTTCAAAACGCTGATCCGGCGGATTTCACAAAAATTATCAAATCGACATTTGATCCGACACCAAAGGTCGAAACTGGCGTTTTTGAAATTGAGGGGGCTAATGTTGGTGTTATGTATGTACATCAACATGGCTCACGACCCATTATCGCGCTGAAAGGCGATGGTGAGTTTGTCAAAGAAGGCGACATTTTTTTTCGTTATCCGGGTCAGTCGGCAAGAATAAAATATAGTGATCTTCGAACAATCCTTGACGAACGTGATCGTCAGGCACGAGAGCAAATGCTGCCCATGGTAGCAAAACTGCTTCAGCTTGGTCCACGAGGTGCAATGGTCGCTGATTTGGCAACTGGCCTGCTCATCGATGAACAACGTTCCATCATTATCGGAGAAGACTTGTTGGACCAAATCAAGTTTATCCGTGAGGGTGAGTTTGACGAGAAGGCCGGCGAACCTACCCTAAAGTTGATTGGAGAAGTTAAGATCCTTGGTGACGCAGGTTCCCTTGTCCGCAAAGGTTTCGCAACGCCAACTGATTTGATAAATGACTTTCTGGAGGGTTCTTCGCCTTACGATCCAAAGGATTATATTCGCTGCGCCGTTGAAGTTGGCAATGGCGCTTGGCTTCCAATGCATTTCTACGGTGCCAAGGCTGGCCTTGACAGCAATGGTCTTGCCGAGTTCATCAAAACTACCAAAGCAACTGAAAAACGTATGATCACCTACGTGGAGCGGGCACTGGGAAAGAACGGCCCCTATCAGAAAGCTACTGGCGGCGCACTTGCGCCTTTAGAAAACATAAAGGCCGGAAGGAAAGTGGAGCCAAAGACCGCTCAGGAAGCACTCGATTTGGTTCGGGCTATAACAGGCCTCGAAGAAAGGCCCGCACCAAAATCCGAAGATCTTCTTCAGATCTTAAAAAACTGCTGGGGAATTGTTGAGATAAATAAGCCGCGCGGTCTGGGGGTAATTCGCAGAGCCATTGCCCGCGTTGATGAACTTTATTTTGCAGGATATTGCAATTAATGTCCTACCTATTCTAAGGACGAATTTCCACACCCATTAATTGATATTTTTAATTATAAATTCAATCCTTTTGATAAACCCGCCGATAAAACATATTTGCTTGGGCTGCCATTGCTTCCGCAGAACCTCCAGCCGCCATTCCCAGAAAAATAAAGGCCCGCTAAGGCATTGTCCTAGCGGGCTTTTTCTTTGGTTGCGGGGGTAGGATTTGAACCTACGACCTTCAGGTTATGAGCCTGACGAGCTACCTGGCTGCTCCACCCCGCGATGATGGGTGTGATTTGTGATCATACATCATAAACAAAGAAAGCGCCCTTTAGAGGCGCTTGTTCTTTGACTTTGTGGATAGGTTTAGAATTTCTCTTCTTTCTAGGCCTGGCGACGACCTACTCTTCCAACGCTTAAGCGGTAGTACCATCGGCGCGGCAGGGTTTCACGTCCGAGTTCG